>CAVRNK010000027.1:0-214749 GCA_963721995.1 uncultured Acidobacteriaceae bacterium
ACATCAAGGCAGATGTCGCTGGCCTGTGCCAGCGTGGAGTGCACGTCGCAGCAAAAACTGATGAGCGCGTCCCCAATGCGCTTGATGGTCGCCAGAAGGCGCAGAATTTCCTCGGTTTCGCCGCTTGCAGAGAGAGCGACAACCACATCTCCCCGGGCAAGCATGCCGAGATCGCCGTGCACCGCCTCTGCTGGATGCAGGAAGAGCGCGGGACTGCCCGTAGAGGATAGAGTCGCGGCGATCTTCTGCGCAATGATGCCGCTTTTGCCCATTCCCGTCACAACCACCCGCCCGCGCGCCTGGCCACACTGAAGGATGCAGCCAACAGCACGGTCGAAGGCCGTGGACATGGGCTTTCAAGGCGGTCGGCAAGAGCCTGCAAGGCACGAGCCTCGATGCGCACAAGCTGCGATGGAGTGTGTCCCGTCAAACAGTTGATGCTATCAGAGGCGCAGAGTCTACTAGAATGGAAACAGCGAAAGGCGGCTATAGGTGAAGCGGAATTATCTGGTGATTTTGGTCGTCCTCGTCGCACTTGGGTTGATCACCTGGGCAGGCGTGGAAAATTACCGCAAACGGAAGCAGGAAGAGGCGAAACTGAAGGCGATACAGTCCATGTTAGTGCAGGCTGCGCCATCTCCTGCACCTGCGGGGGCAGATGATACTCCGTTCAAAAATCCTCTGGCCAACAAGCAGGCACCCGCCTTTACCTTGAAGGACACCACCGGCAAGAAGGTTTCCCTCTCCGATTACAAGGGCAAAGCCGTCGTCGTCGATTTCTGGGCAACGTGGTGCGCGCCGTGCAAGATTGAGATTCCGTGGCTGGAAAAGCTGCGCGATCAATACGCAAGCCAGGGGCTGGAGGTGCTGGGCATCTCCGAAGATGACCTCGATCAGGATGACCAGAAAGCGCTGCTCAAGGAAAAGAAGGAAATCACCGATTCGGCAATGAAGCTGGGAATCAACTATCCCGTGCTGTTTGATGAGAAAAAGGTTGCCGAGCCCTACGGCGGCGTCGATGCGCTGCCGACCACCTTCTACGTCGACCGCAATGGCAAAGTCGTGGCCGCGACCATCGGGCTGGTGGATCGTGAGGAGATAGAAGCTAACATTAAAAAAGCTCTCGGTAGCGGGGAGCAGGCACAGAAGGGCCAGTCCTGAATGCGCAAAGTGATTGTCTGGTGCTCGATTCTGGCACTGGCGGCGGCATTTTCCGGGGCGCAGAAACTGCCCTGGCAAACGAACTCACAGAGCGATTCGAAGCAATGGGTGAAGTTTCTCTATCCGGAGCAGGTCTCGGTCCCTGCGAACCAGGACAGTGTGGTCGAGCTGCACTTCGCGGTGAATCCGGGACTGCACATCAACTCGCACACGCCTCATGAAAAAAGCTTCATTCCCACCCAGCTGATTGTGGTCGAGCTGCCGGGTCTGACAGTGAAGCAGGTGGATTTCCCCCCGGGCGCTGACTTCACTTTGGCAGCAGATCCCGGCGAAAAGTTGAGCGTTTACACCGGAGATTTTATCCTGCGCGCGCACCTGAAAGCACAGCCTGGCGAGCACCTGATACAGGCGGCGCTGCGCTACCAGGCGTGCGATGCAACCTCCTGTTATCCGCCACGCAAGGCTCCGGTGGCAGTAGACGTGATTGCGCGTTGATGAAAGAAGATCCGCGACCGGGCCCTAGTCAATCCTGATCGGTTCTGCGGCAGCGAGGCGTGTCACAACGCGATCCTTCCCTAACGCAACCATCACCGCGAATAGGCTGGGAGCCACGGCTTGGCCGGTGAGCGCAACGCGCGAGCCGTTAATCAGTGGACCGGCTTTGATCCCGTTCTCGTCGGCAAAGGCGCGTAGGATAGCTTCCGCCGAGGCTTCGGTGAACTCTGTTGCAGCGGCGTAGCGCTGTGACAGCTGAACTAGAAACGCGCGGACTGCGCCATCGCTCAGGAATTTTGTAACCGCAGCGGGATCGTATTCGAAATCGTCGCTGAAATAAGCGCGGAAAACCGTCGCAAAGTCCTTAAGGTTACGAGCTCGGGGTTTAAGCAGATCAATCGCCGCGAGTATTTCCTCTCGTGATCGGGTTGGAGCGAATCCCGCCTTTGCCCACTCTTCTTCGATCAGCGGGAGCAGCTTTTCCGCGTCGTATGCGCGAATGTATTCGGTGTTGAACCAGGCGAGCTTGTCGTTGTCGAAGACGGCGTTCGATTTCGAAATGCCGTCGAGGGAAAAGAGCTGGATGACCTCGTCCGAGCTGAAGATTTCGCGATCCTTGTGCGCGGGGCCTGGGGTCCAGCCAAGAAGAGCGAGGAAGTTGCGAAACGCTTCCGGGACAATGCCCATCTCTTTGTACGAAATGACTGACGTAGCTCCGTGGCGCTTCGACAGGCGCGTCTTGTCCGGGCCGAGAATGAGCGGTAGGTGTGCAAACGTAGGCAGCGTAGCGCCCAGCGCCTGGTATTGCAGCACCTGCTTGGGCGTGTTCGATATGTGGTCGGCGCCGCGGATAATGTGCGTAAGCTTCATGTCGATGTCATCGGCGACGACGCTCAGGTGATACGTCGGGACACCATCCGAGCGCAAAAGCACAAAGTCCTCGATCTCGGCATTTGCGAACTCCACGCGCCCGAAAACGGCATCGTCGAAACCGGTCGAGCCTCCGTCGGGCACAGCAAAGCGCACGGCACAGGCTTCTCCAGCGGCCTTACGCTGCGCGGCAACGGCTGCATCAATGCTGCGGCACCGGCGGTCATACATCGGCGGCCGTCCGGCAGCGATAGCTTCCGCCCGGCGCTGCTCCAGTTCCCCCTTAGTGCAGAAACATGGGTAAGCGTGGCCGCTCGCGAGGAGTTTCCCCGCGGTCTCGCGGTAGAGATCAAGACGCTGCGACTGAAAGAACGGTCCCTCGTCCCAGTCCAGACCGAGCCAGCGCATGCCGACAAGAATCCCATCAACCATTTCTTCGGAAGAGCGCTCGAAGTCTGTATCTTCGATGCGGAGAATGAGGGTTCCACCGAAGTGGCGGGCGAAGAGCCAGTTGAACAATGCGGTCCGCGCTCCGCCAACATGGAGATAGCCAGTGGGAGAAGGCGCAAAACGGACACGAGGGGAACTTGCAGAGGACATATCGATGTGCGGGGTCAACCTTCGATGCTAGGGAGACTCAGGAGATGAGTCAAGCATCCAGGACCACCAGGGAATTGAAAGCCATTGAGGAAGAGGCTCCGAGTTGTCGAAGCCCCTTCGTTGATGCTTATCGCAGATCGATATCCAATACCTCTATCGAATAACCGGGCACGGTGTGATGAAAATCACCGGATACGTTCTTAAGCTGTGTTTTTGCCGGCACAATCTTCGTCGGTTCGAGGATCGTGTTCGTCGCCTCGTTGGTCAGGGCACGCAGGCTGACCAGCGTACCCCTATTGGCAATCTTTCCAGCGCCCGCGAGCTGGATGTCGACGTCCTGCGGAATGGACGAGGCGTTGACCAGCTTCAGATAGAGCTTGCCTTTCTTCGCGTCGCGCGTTGCGGAGTAAAAGAAGCGCGGACCGGCTCCGTTGAGCGTTGTGGCGACGGTTTCGTCTCCAAGGTAGCTGCCGAACATGACCTGGGCGTAGTAGCTGGGCGAACCGTAGCTTGATCCTGCGTCGTAGCCGATGAGGTCGCTCGACCACTGCATCCCGCCGGGATTGACGTTAACAAGCAGCGGCGCGTAGCTGGCCATGACGACGATATCGCTGTTGCGCTCCAGGCCGGTCATCCATGCAGCGTCGCCAAGGGCAGCCCCGAAGTTGGGAGTCGGCGAGCCCTCGCGCGTGGCCCATTCACCAACGAAGATCTTCGGACCGCTTCGGTCGGTCTTGTCATAGTGCGCGGTGTCGTCAAAGAACTCTTCCTTGCGGCGGTAGAAGTGGTCGTCGATAACGTCGGAGCGGATGCTCTTCACCGGTGTCGTCGCGATCAATTGCAGGCTAGGGTACTTCGCCTTGATGGCCTTATAGAACTGCGCATAGCGATCATCGTAGCTACCCGATTTGTCGAACCAGTCCTCGTTGCCGATCTCAACATACTTGAGCGCGAAGGGTGCGGGATGCCCGTCCTTCGCACGCTCGGCGCCCCACTTCGTATCGGTTCCGCCGCTCACGTATTCGATCTCATCGAGGGCATCCTGCACATAGGGCTCGAGGTCGGGGCCCGGATTCACATGCTCTCCCTTCAGCGAATAGCCGGCATAGACGGCAAGCAGCGGCTGCATGTGCAGGTCTTCGCACCAGTCAAGAAATTCGAGCAGACCCATGCCGTCGGAGGACTGGTATCCCCAGGGACTGGGATGTGTTGGACGGTCGACCAGGGGGCCGATGGTCTTCTTCCACTCAAAGCGTTCGGAGATATGGTCGCCTTCAAGATAATTGCCGCCGGGGAAACGCAGAAAATTCGGGTGCATGGCCGCGAGCTTCTCCATCAGGTCGACGCGGAATCCATTGGGGCGATCATGGTAGGTCGGCGGGAAGAGTGAGACGAGGCTGAACCAGACGTTTCCGGGCTTCTCGAGCGTGAGAAGCAGATGGTTACCGATGCCGGCAGTGACATTGCCCGTCTTGAGTGTGAAGTCATACTTCTTCCAGTCGCTGGTGATTGCCGGGACTTCAGCCTGGGCGGCGACCTTGCCGGTGTCGTCATTGATTAGCTGGACGGTTACCACGGCGCTGCCGTCGGACTTCGCGTAGAAGGAGCCCTTATACTCGGTGTTGGGCTTGACCAGGATTCCCCAGTAGCCTTCGTTCTCGATGCCGGCGCGGTTGGATACATCGGCTTTATCGACCGTCAGCTTGATGCTGTTGGTCAAGGCTGCGCTGGGGCCTGTGGTCTTGTCGGCCTCCATGGATGCATGAGAAATGCCTTCCTGCACGAGGTACCAGTGCTGCACTCCTCCCCAGTCCGCGCGGAAAGTGCGGTTGCGGATCAGTTCGGCATAGAGGCCACCGTCGTAGGAATAGTTGATCTCCTCGGTCATGAGGCCATAGAGCTCAGGACTGACCTTCGAGACGGCGTGGCTGGTGTCGATCTTGAGAACGGCAGGAGGATTTTGACTATGCGCAGCTGCGCTTGCGACGAGGATGGCAAGGGCGAGTGAGTGAATGGCGAAGTTCCGCATGGACATCTTCCATTTCTCCAGAGCCGGAATTGCTGTGCTGGAATTCGGGTCAGAATGAGTATACGTTTTCCGATGCTACGGTCAAATTCCTTACCGTACCCGTTACCTCTCACGCTTCGCCTTCCGCTACTTCGCCAGAGGAACTCCGTCCAACTTAGTCAGCCGGCCCACTGGATACTCGCCGACACGGTTCGCCGCGTACCACGGCGAGTGGTTATAAAAAAATTCAAGGCGGGCATAGGGATTGGCGGCGAACTGGGGATCGTTCTGAATCTTGCGCTCGAACTCTTCCTTAAGCTTCGGGTCCTTGTCCATCATTTCGCGTGCCAGCTTTTCGAGCACGTAGGACTCGCCATATTCCTTCTGCTCGAAGATGCTGTCGAAGAAGCCCCACGCCATTGCGGAATCCGGCCCTTCAGGTTCCAGCCACTGAAGCGCGACCTTTGACAGTCGCTGGTTCAACCGAACGACCGCCGACCCCGCGGGATATGTGACCGTGTCAGTTACGAGATCGCAGTGGCCGAACTTGCCGGGCTCGATGGCTCCCTCGCCGGGAAAGATGGGGTGGCGCCCTTCGAAGGGCGCGCGGTTCCACTCCATGCCGCTGCAGTGATATGTCTCCACCTGGCCAGTCCAGGGCGCAGACGTGCGCTGCATCTCGACCTGATGTGCGCCAAGCACATCGATCACGTGCGTCCACTGACGCGGAATGATGTAGGCCGCAGGCGGTATCGTCGAAGCCGTTACTTTAAAGCCAGTAGCCAGCGGCAGCGACACGTCCCACGGCTCGTGCGAATACTTGATCCACATGGTGCCCGAAATCTCGCTGAGTTGCCGTGTGTAGCGATATCCGCGGAACAGAAAGGGAGTGGTTTCGCCGCTCCACGAGAGCCGCAGAGGAAACTGCTGGTTGCCGAGCGGATGCGCGCCGAGCCGAGCCGCATCGGCATCAGCATCTGCATTCAGCTTGATGAGCTTATCGGCGTCGCGGTTGACGACTTGCATCAATGCGCGGAGGATCTCGTAGTTGCCGGTGACCCGCGTCTTGTAGTCCTTGAGCATGTGCAGTTCGACGAGCATGCCGGGACGGTTTTCGAGGATCATGTAGCCCGTCGAGAAGCGCGGCGGGTCGTCGTTGAAGCCGAGCCCCTTAGCTGGATCGGAGTCATCGTTGAGCGTGATGTAGGTGGGTGAGGCGAGGTGGCCAGGTACCGCGTCGACCTGCTTGACCAGGGTGGGAGTGACCACATCGTCAATCCAGTGCGCTGTCGGTCCGTATACGTTGGGACCGTCGTCGATAGTAAAGGTGACGTCGTACTGGTAATCGGCGCCGTCGGTGACGTGATCGTCTACGAAGAAGTCTGGCAGCCACTGGTGGAACATCGTCATGAAAGCGCGGGTTTCGGGCGTGTCAGCTTTCAGGTAGTCGCGGTTGAGATTCAGATTGGTCCCGTTGCCGCGCCAGCCCATTTCGTCCGGGCCGTTCTGGTTGATTCGGTTGTAAGGCGAGCGGCGCTCGTGCCCGTCCGCGTTGTACATCGGGATGAAAACAAAGACCGCGTTGTCGAGCAGCGCCGCCTGGGTGTTTGTGATGACCATGTCCCGCAGCAGGGCCAGGCACGAATCCTTGCCATCCATCTCGCCGGCGTGGATCGAGTTTTGGACCAGGACGATGGGACGATGCGAGGCATGAATAGCGACCGGATCGAACACCCCATCCTTCGACGCGATAACAATGTCCAGCTCCCTGCCCTCACCGGTCTGGCCGAACGGCTCGACCTTCACCTTTCCGGGCGCGGCAGCCGCAACACGGTCGAGATATGCCATCGTTTCCGCATAGTCAGGCGTGGTGCGATAGCCTGATTTCTCCGCGGGTGTCTGCCAGTCCGGAGCCTGACCAAAAGCAACAGCCGCGCACACCGCCAGCAGAGACACAACGATCCGAACTTTCATCGAAGCTCCATCCTTTGATCCGTACTTGTCAGGACCGTTCTTAGGTGATGTCGTCCGTATCAAAAACCGGCTTGATAGTCGGGCGCGGTTCGAGTCCGTGTGCCTGGCCTACCAGGTCCTGAACCACGTCGTCCATCTGCTGCTCGCTTTCAATGCTGGCGGTCATGGCGCCCAACTCGTCGGCGTCCTCGACTTTCTCCAACAGGACGACAGCGTGGGCTTGCGCCACGTGATCGGCATTGAGGCCTTCGGGGGTTTTGGCCTTGATGCCGACGTCGGCAGGCTTAACGCTCAACAGATCAGCGACGCGCTCTCGCATTTCCGCAGCGATGGGTCCGATCTTCGGCGCTGCTAGCACGAGGGTAGTGTCCACGTTCACGATCCTGTACCCCGCATTCTGAATCTCTTCGAGCGCCAGGTTAAGAAAGATCGACGAATCGGCATCCTTCCAGCGCTGATCTCCCGGAGGAAAGAAACTGCCGATGTCACCCGCCGAGACCGCGCCGAGCAGCGCGTCCGTGATGGCATGCAGCAGCACATCGCCGTCTGAGTGCCCGGCCAGGCCTTCAGGGTGTTCGATCGCCAGGCCACCGATCTTCAGCGGCACTCCTGGCTTGAATGCGTGTGAATCCCAGCCGTATCCGATTCTGATCTTCATCTCTTACTGTCCGTCTCACCTTATCGTGGTCGCCGCGCCGCGTGAGTCTGTCGAACTCACCGGTGCGCCGGCTGGCGCTGCAGGTAGAACTCTGCCAGCTCGAGGTCTCCCGGCTGAGTAATCTTGAAATTCGCAGGCGACCCAAGCACAACCGCCACCTGTCCGCCCGAGCGCTCCACCAGGCTGGCCTCATCCGTGCCGACGAACTCATCGGCTGCGGCCTCAGCGAAGGCGCGCCTCAGAAGGTGGCAGCGGAAGCCCTGGGGTGTCTGCGCCTGCACGATATACTCCCGCGGAATCGTAGACGTTATGATGGCCCCATCGGCGGTCCGCTCGACCTGCTTGATTGTGTCCACCGCCGGCAGCCCCACAATCGCGGCGTCGTGCTTCTCGACGGCGCGAATCGTGCGCTCGATCGTGGCGGCGTCGATCAGTGGACGTACGGCATCATGAACAAGAATGATGTCGTTCGGATCGCAGTCGATGGCACCGAGCGCGTTGGCCACGCTCTCCTGCCTGCTGTCTCCACCCTCTACGACATTGACTCTGCCGGCGAACCCGTATTCCCTCACCTGGGCAGAAAGCCGGTCCATCTCGTTCGCACGTACCGCTACGCACATGGTCGAGACCTGCGGCACCTCGGCAAAGGCACGCAGCGTATGGATGAGTATCGGGACACCCGCCAGCTCAAGGAACTGCTTGGGCGCCGCTGAAGATGTATGGCCCGCCGCCATCCGGGTACCCAGACCTGCGGCAGGAAGAATCACAAATACCCGCATAAACACAGGAGTATATCAGTTGTCCGGCAAGCCCGCCCCTTCGGAGCTGTATACTGACAAGTTCGCAATATTCTGACTATTCCCATGAGCACAAAAGCAGAAATCCCCGTACAGTCCGGTTTTGTCGACGAGGTCCATGAGTGGATCGAAGCCTTTGATGACGTTGTCGTTGCCGAGGGCCCGGAGCGCAGCGCGGAGCTCCTCGAGGCGTTGCGTCAGCGCGCACGGGAAGCTGGAATCACGACCGCCAGCGAGCTGACCACTCCCTACCTCAACACCATTCCCAAATACGAAGAGGTGCCCTATCCCGGCGACCGCGATCTCGAGCGGCGTGTGGAGAGCCTGATCCGGTGGAACGCCATGGCCATGGTGCACAGCCAGAACAAGAAGGACCCGGGGATCGGCGGCCATCTTGCGACTTACTCTTCGCTGGCCACGTTGCTTGAAGTGGGATTCAACCACTTCTTTCACGCGACCCATGGCGACCAGCCGGGCGACTTTGTTTATTTCCAGGGGCATGCGTCGCCAGGTATCTATGCGCGGGCTTATCTACTGGGGCGGTTCGACGATCAGCGGCTGCTGAATTTTCGCCATGAGCTGCGCGGCGAGCCGGGCCTGTCTTCCTACCCGCATCCCTGGCTTATGCCGGATTTCTGGCGCTTCCCGACCGTCTCGATGGGCATCGGACCGCTGAACGCGATCTACCAGGCGCGCTTCATGCGGTACCTGGAAAACCGGAACCTGATCGAGAAAACTCCGCGCAAAATCTGGGCATTTATCGGCGACGGCGAGACAGACGAAGTCGACACCCTCGGCGCAATCGGTGTGGCCTCACGCGAAAAGCTCGATAACTTGGTCTTCGTCGTCAACTGCAACCTGCAGCGCCTGGACGGCCCTGTGCGCGGCAACAAGCGCATCATCGACGAACTGGAGGGCGTCTTCCGCGGCGCCGGATGGAACGTGATCAAGGTCATCTGGGGCTCGGACTGGGACAAGCTCTTCGAGCGCGACCATACCGGCCTGCTCCTGAAGCGGATGGAGGAATGCGTCGACGGCGACTACCAGGCCTTCAAGGCCAAGGGCGGCGCCTACATTCGCAAGGAATTCTTCGGCAAATATCCCGAGCTGCTGGAGCTGGTCAGCGACATGACCGACGAGCAGATCTGGACACTCCACCGCGGCGGTCACGATCGCGCGAAGATCTTCAACGCCTACAAACGAGCCACGGAGCACAAGGGTGGCCCGACAGTAATCCTCGCCAAGACCGTCAAAGGTTACGGCCTGGGAACCACCCAGTCACGCAACGCCTCCCACCAGGAAAAGAAGCTCACAGACGATGGCCTTTCGGCTTTCATTAAGCAATTCAACATTCCCATTCCCGAAGATCTGGCGGGGGAGAGCAAGCCCTATCGGCCGCCGCAGGACAGCCCCGAGATCGTGTACATGCAGGAGCGCCGCGCCTCGCTGGGCGGTTACATGCCCCGCCGCGACGTTCCCGAGCTCAACTTCAAGGCGCCGGAGCTCGACTACTTCGCGGAGTGGACCGCAGGCTCCAAAGGCCGCGAAGTCTCGACCACCATGGGCTTCGTGAGCATCCTGCGTCATCTGCTCAAGGACCCGGAGATCGGCAAGCTGATCGTGCCCATTGTTCCGGATGAAGGCCGCACCTTCGGCCTCGAATCGGCAATCCGCCAGGTCGGCATCTACGCGCCAGAAGGGCAGAAGTACAAGCCGCACGATGTTGACATGCTGCTCTACTACCGCGAGGAACAGGACGGCCAGATCCTTGAGGAGGGCATCACCGAGGCCGGCTCGATGGCTTCGTTCACCGCGGCGGGCACAGCGTATTCGAACTACCGTATCCCGACAATTCCCTTCTACATGTACTACTCGATGTTCGGCTTCCAGCGAGTAGGCGACATGATCTGGGCCTTCGCTGACTCGCGCGGCAAGGGCTTCCTGATGGGCGGCACTGCCGGCCGCACGACTATGCTCGGCGAGGGCCTGCAGCATCAGGACGGCCACAGCCATGTCCTTTCGAGCACCGTGCCCACCTGCCTGAGCTACGATCCCGCATACGTCTACGAACTGGCCGCAATTCTGCAGGACGGCATCCGCAGGATGTACCAGGAAAACGAGCAGGTCTTCTACTACATCACCATGTACAACGAAGACTACGCGATGCCGGCAATGCCCGACGGCTCGGCCGAAGGCATCGTGCGCGGCATTTACAAGCTCAAGCCTGCGCCCAAGGGCAAGGCGACTGTGCAGTTGTTCGGCAGTGGCCCCATTCTGAACGAGGTCGTGCGGGCGCAGGAAATTCTTTCCCATAAGTACGGCGTGCAAGCCGACGTCTGGAGCGTGACCAGCTACACCGAGCTGCGCCGCGAGGCTCTCGCCGTCGAACGCTGGAACCGGCTGCACCCGGCGGAGCCTGAGAAGACACCCTTCATCGTCCAGGCTCTCAACGGCAGCAGGGGACCGATCATCGCCGCCAGTGACTATATGAAGTCCATCCCGGATCAGCTTTCGCCCTGGCTGCTCAACCGCCTGGTGACCTTGGGCACCGATGGCTTCGGACGCAGCGACAATCGCGAGCATCTCCGCCGCCACTTCGAGGTGGACGCTGAGTCGATTGCCGCGGCCACGCTATCCCGCCTCACGCGTGACGGCAAATACGATGCCGCCAAAACGCAGAGGGCCTTCGCCGAACTCAATATTGACA
This sequence comes from uncultured Acidobacteriaceae bacterium, assembly GCA_963721995.1. Taxonomy (GTDB): domain Bacteria; phylum Acidobacteriota; class Terriglobia; order Terriglobales; family Acidobacteriaceae; genus Silvibacterium. The sequence continues at coordinate 11,271 of CAVRNK010000027.1, forward strand.
CGGAGATCGGAGATCCGGCGAAGCGGTGATCACGGTGAGAAGCGGAGAAAGCGCCTGCGATGTGCGGGCGCTTTTTCTTTGCTGCAAAGCTTCGCCTGTCGAGACTAAGTTACGCGTACCGCCTGGCGGGAAAGAGGCCATTCGTTTGAACTCCCAACGAAAACCCGTGTATAAGGGTTCCGTGCAGGTTGGCTCTGATCTCGACGCATTGCTGGAACCCATAGAACAATTCCATATCCAAATTGACGCGACCGGCTACACTCCGGTGGCTGTGATCTTTTGTCAGGCAACGAAGGAGTAACCATGATTTCTCGACGGACATTTATTAATGGCGTTGCGGTTGGAGCAGCGGGTGCCGCTCTGCGGTCGACGGCGAAGAGCTATGCGCAAATTGTCGGGTCAAATGAACGGCTGAACTTCGCCATTTTCGGACTCAATGGGCGCGGCTACGCGCATCTTTCCGGGCTCAAGAACAACAGTAAGTCGGCGCATGTCTCTCATGTCTGCGACGTAGACCAGCACATACTCGATAGGTTTTCCGCCGAAGCGCAGAAGGAACTAGGCTATGCGCCAGCCACTGCTACCGACTTCCGCAAGGTGCTCGCATCGAAAGACGTCGACGTAATCACCATCGCGATGCCCGATCACTGGCACGCTCCAATGGCAATTTACGGCCTGCAAGCCGGAAAGCATGTTTATGTCGAGAAGCCCTCCAGTCACAATCCACGCGAGGGCGAACTGCTGGTCGAGGCGCAGAAAAAATACGGCAAACTCGTTCAGGTTGGCGACCAGCAACGCTCTTCTCCGCACACCATCAAGATCGTCCAGCAGATCCACGACGGGCTGATCGGCCGCGCCTACTACGCGAAGGCGTGGTACGTAAACACGCGCAAGTCGATGGGCACCGGCAAGGAGGTCGCAGTTCCCGAGTGGCTCAACTGGGAGCTTTGGCAGGGTCCCGTGCCGCGCAGCGCTTACAAGGACAACATCCATCCCTATAACTGGCACTGGCTCCGTCGATACGGCACCGGCGAAGCTCTGAACAACGGCACGCATGAAGTAGACGTCTGCCGCTGGGCCCTCGATGTCGACTATCCGAACCAGGTGACCGCGAATGGCGGCCGTTACCAGTGGAAGGACGACTGGCAGTTCTACGACACACTGGTGACAAATTTTGTGTATCCCGACAAGATGCTTTCGTGGGAAGGCCGTAGCTGCCAAGGCATGAAGATATACGGCCGCGACCGCGGATCGGTGATTCACGGCACCAAAGGAGCCGTGCTGGTCGATCGCGAGGGGTACGAGGTCTACGACTGGAACGGCAAGAAAATCGATGAGTTCACGACCGGAAAAGAAAATTCATCCAGCGACCTGCTGAGCCGCGACTCGATGACCGACCTGCACTTCGAGAACCTCATCAACGGCATTCGCACCGGCGAGCCGCTTCACTCCCCCATCGTCATCGCCAACGTCAGCGTGACAATCCTGCAGCTTTCGAACATCGCGTGGATCGTAAACCGCGAGCTGAACCTGGACACAAATAACGGCCACATCCTGAGGGACCCCGAGGCAATGAAGATGTGGTCCCGGGAATACGAGAAGGGGTGGGAAGTAAAGGTCTAGGATCAGCCTTGTGCGTCTTTCGCTAGGTGAGAAATGAAACGCTGGTTAGCCCTGATCTTTGTCCTCGCGGGATCTTCTCTGATCGCAAGTTCGCAGCAGGGCGCCCTGCTCGCTCCAACTCCGCCGATGGGCTGGAACAGCTGGGACTCCTATGGTCTAACTGTCACCGAATCGGAGTTCAAAGCCAACGTCAACTGGTTCCACCAGCACCTGCACCCGTTCGGATGGCAATACGTAGTCGTCGACGAAGGATGGTATCTAGCCCATCCTGAAAACGCCGACAAGAAAGACGCCGACCAGGGCTATGTCATCTCGCCGGGTGGCCTTTACCTGCCCGCGCCCAATCGCTTTCCCTCAAGTGCAAACGATCAGGGCCTCAAACCTCTTGCCGACTACGCCCATTCGCTCGGCCTCAAATTCGGCATTCACATCATCCGCGGAATCCCCAAGCAAGCCGTCGAAAAGGATCTGCCCATTGGCGGATCGTCATTCCATGCATCCGAAGCTGCCGACCAGACCGATCTCTGTCGCTGGAACACCGACAATTTCGGAGTGAAGGACAACCCCGCCGGTCAGGCCTATTACGATTCGATGGCCCGGCTTTACGCCGGCTGGGGCGTCGACTTCCTGAAGGTGGACTGCATCTCGCAACCCTACGATGCGCATGAAATCCACATGGTTAGCGCCGCCCTCAGAAAGTCCGGTCGGCCCATCGTGCTGAGCCTCTCACCCGGACCCACACCGCTCGACCAGGCTGCCGACGTGCGCCAGTACGCCCAGATGTGGCGCATCTCCGACGACATGTGGGATGTCTGGTCGAAAAAGCCGGATGCAGGCGCGTTCCCCCAGAGCCTGAAAAATCAATTCAGCGTGATCCGGCAATGGTCGCCGCACGTCGAGCCCGGCCACTGGCCCGACGCCGACATGCTGCCAATCGGGTACCTGGGCCCCCGACCCGGCTGGGGAACTGCCCGTCAAAGCCGCTTCACGCTGGGTGACACCCGGACCCTGCTGACCTTATGGTCAATCGCCCGCTCGCCGCTGATCCTCGGGTCGAACCTGACCATGATGGACCCCCAAATCGAATCCATGGTGACCAATCCCGAGGTCATTGCGGTCGATCAGCGCTCGACCGGCAATCGCCCCGTAATTGACACAGCCGGCACGGTCATCTGGACGGCCCTGCTGGACAACGTACACCTGGTGGCCGTCTTCAACCTGGGAGATTCACCAGCGACGATCATGCAGTCCTGGAAAGCGCTCGGGCTCGACAGGACCTCCTATCGCGTGCGCGATCTCTGGCAGAGAGAGGAACTGGGCACCCAGTCCTCGCTCCGGGTGAGCGTGCCTCCCCATGGATCCTATCTGCTCGGCCTGAGATAGAACCAAAGGGATTGCGGTATCGTTCTCATCCGTTCCGTAGGAAATTGCGGAGCAATTCGTCCATTTTCGGATTACAATCAAGCACAAATATGCCCGAACAGAAACAACTTCGGGCACTGCTGGCCGTGCAGGATGGAAAGGCCCGCAGTGCTCTGCGCGGATATCTGCGCGCCCGCCGTGACGTCGCTGAACTGCGGCCGGGGAAAGATATTTTCGAGACGATCAGGACGCACAAGCCGGATCTGATCATCCTCGAGTTCGAGTCGAACAGTCGGCTGATGTCCTCATTGCGCGGCGCCTTCCGCGCGATTCCCATGGTGGTGGTTGCGCCGCCCGTCGCAGAAATGGCTTTTGAAGCCGCGAGGCTCGGAGCAGCCGCGCTACTGACCCTGCCAATCGAGGAGCGAGAAGCCGCAGCACAATTGTCCCCCGTACTTCTCTCCCTGGTCGGCAATGGCTCAGAGGCATCAGGGGAAGCGGAGAACGTCGCGGTCCAGCCTCCCCCGGCGGATACCCAGGGGCTTCCGGAGGCGTTCACCTCCTCGCCGCGCATGATGGCCATTCGCGACACCATAGAGAAGGTAGCGACGACCAATGCCACTGTCCTTATCCGGGGAGAAAGCGGAGTGGGCAAGGAAATTGCCGCGCGCATGATCTTTTCTCTCTCGCACCGGCATGAGAAGCCCTTCGTCAAGGTGAATTGCGCCGCCATCCCCAACGATCTGCTGGAAAGCGAGCTCTTCGGATACGAAGCTGGGGCCTTCACCGGAGCGCAGCGCACCAAACCCGGCAAATTTGAGCTGGCCGACAGCGGGACGCTGTTTCTTGACGAAATCGGTGAGATGCATCCTTCGCTGCAGGCAAAGCTGCTGCACGTCCTCCAGGACGGGGAGTTCGCTCGCCTGGGCGCGAAATGTGACACTGCCGTCGATGTGCGGGTTCTTTGCGCGACTAATAAGCTGCTTGAGCAACGCGTCAGCGAAGGATTATTCCGCGAGGACCTCTTCTATCGCATCAACGTGGTGACAGTGCACATTCCACCGCTTCGTGAGCGGCGCAACGAAATAGCTGTCTTCATTCGCTACTTTATTGAGAAATATTCCGGTGTGTATGCGCGCAAGGTATCTCCCTTCAGTGACGAAACAATGCAGGCCCTTATCCGTTATCCTTGGCCCGGCAACATTCGTGAATTGGAGAACCTGTGCAAGCGTTACGTAATCGTCGGTGATTCCACTCAGATCGTGCGGGAACTCTCGCTGCACGCGGTGGAACATGTGAATACGGCCGTTGGCGAGGAATCTCCCGTTGCGCCTCCGATCGAATTCCCGCTGAGCACGGAACCGTCTCTGCTGGAAATCGGCCGTCAGGCGGCGTGGCAGGCGGAGCGGCAGGCTATCCAGGAAATGTTAGTCGAAACCCGCTGGAACCGGCGCGAGGCAGCACGCCGTCTTCGGGTAAGCTACAAGGCTCTTTTGAACAAGATCAAACAAATTGAAGAGGAAAATCCGGATCAAAATAGGAAGCCTACTGCCATATAGTGGTATCAGGATGCCACCTATCTCGATCCTGAACTAACCTACTCCTGGCTCAAAATCGCCCGGAAATCTCAAAAAGACCAGATAAGCAGAGCATTCAGGGCAAATCTGCTGAAAATAGCGAGGCAATGAGCACTGATCACGACTTTGGCCAATCGCTTGCTAACTTGTAGGCATCACTAGAGGCAACTTCAGGCTTACGGACCTACCTTTTGTAGTTCATCTCACTGTGTTTTACGTCTGCGCCCGCAGACTCTCTTCAAACGATCCCAAGTAGTTTCCCCTCCCTAATGCCTCTTGAGCGGGCCCGCCGGAAAGCGGGCCCATTTGCTCTCCCGCCGCGCGTGGCTCCTCTCCGGGAACCTTTAGAATGGACGCGTATGCCAGTTCAAAGCCCTGCGATCGGGACTGACGCGCTCAATCCGCGACCGGATGGCGTCGGCTCTAGACATGAGCAGGGAAAATCTCGGACCAAAGTCGAGATCGTGCGCGCTTCTTCGCTGTCGCCGGTAACGTGGCTTTGTCACGGATTCAGCACGCGCCTGGGAGGCCGAAGCACCGCGTACAGCAGGCTCCAGGCAAGCGGTGAGCTTAACCTCGGCTTCACGGCGTCTGACGACAGGGCAAACGTTATTGCCAACCGGGAACGTTTCCTTGAAGCGGTTACGGGAGACCCGCAATTCCCGATGGTCACCTTACGTCAGATCCATTCTGGCATTGCGCTGCCGGTAAATGCTCCGCGACAAGCCGCGGATTCCGGTTTTGCCAAAGCCGATGGCATGATGACCAGCGAGCCGGGGCTCCTGCTGGCGATTCAAACCGCGGACTGCATTCCGGTCCTGGTGGCGGACCGAAAGCGCCGGGTTATAGCCGCATTTCACGCTGGCTGGCGAGGCACCCTGAAGCGGATTGTCGAGCGGGGCGTCGGCCAGATGCGCCTCGAATACGGAAGTAGACCGGAAGATCTCCTTGCTGCGATCGGTCCCGGCATCGGCCGCTGTTGCTATGCGGTAGGAGAGGAGGTGCGGAATGAGTTCGAGTCGCAGTTCTCCTACGCGGGGGAACTCTTCCACGAGGTTCTCAACGATGACCCGCTAAAGGAGAAGTATCCGTTGTCGTTTCACCTCGACCTGGTGGAAGCGAACCGGCGTCAGTTGCTCGACGCCGGCCTGAATCCTGACGCGATCTCCGCGGTGCAGGAATGCACCAGTTGCAACACCGGCCGCTATTTCTCCTATCGCGCAGAAGGCGGGTTCACCGGTCGAATGCTTTCAGTTATTGGAATTCAGCCCGAGAAGGCGCGCTGACTATTTCAGTGCTCGGGTGGTGCGGGAGTCGGCTTCCCTGCCGCTTCGTGAGGATTGACCAGATCGCGCAGCTCTTTGCTCGGCTTGAAGTAAGGCACACGCTTCGCCGGAACTTCCACCTTTGCGCCGGTCTTGGGATTTCGCCCAATCCGGGGCTTCCGCTGCCGGATCCGGAAACTTCCAAACCCTCGAATTTCGATCTTATCCCCTGATTTAAGGGCGCCGATTACAGCGTCGAAGATTGTATCGACGATCACTTCACCGTCGCGGCGTGTCAGGTCGCCGAGCTGCGTCACTTCCTCAACCAATTCCGCTTTTGTCATGGTGGGCTGCGCTCCAGTCTCTAGGGTAACCCCTTTTAACCATAGTAGATGCGACAAATTTTGTCTCGCATCGAGAGAATACAGGAGCGAACGCCCTGGTCTCTGCCGGGAAATGGCGCCGTAGGAGCGTGACCAGCGGTCAACCGCGTTGGAGATCTCTGCAGGTAACGCGGTCGATTCCTGGAAGCGGGATCGTTTCCCAGCCCCTTCAGGACGCTCGCGCTTGGCTGACGTGCACAAAGGAGTCAGCGTGATCAGGTTTTATACACAGCCTAATTCCCTGCTGGGTCTTTTCGAGAAACAACTTTCTTGAACAGTCGCCGCACAGCCAGTAGTGTTCCAGCAGGTGCGCACGCTTAACGCCACCGTCCGGCATCGAGGAGAGAGAGTCAAAGACAAAAATACGCCCTTCCCGCAGGTAACGGAGCGGCTTCGCGCATTGGGGATTCGCGCAATGATCCAGCATGTGAGGTTTTCTCCGATTGGCCGGCCGCGCGCGCCGGGTTCAGTAATTGCACCAAGGTTCAGATTCATTGGAAGCGTCCGGGGTTACGCATTCGTGAACGCAACGTTCATTTTTCAGTCTTACTTTTCGACTTATTAATAAGATGCAGGCAACCCCAAATGCAGTTTCCCCACTTGCGTCGACCGACGCAGCCATCCTCTGCAGAAGTCCTCTGACTTCATCGGCGCTCCAGTCGGCCGTCTTGAATATGCGAGAATGGGAGGTTCGACTCTGTACAAGACTCATGCCCATTCTGCGCTCCGCTTTTATTGCCTTTTCTCGCAATCAGAATCTACGCCGCTTTGCCGAGCGCTCCAACCTGGGCCGCCGCATGTCCTCACGTTTCGTCGCCGGCATGGAGATCGAAGACGCACTGAGAGCCGCTAAATCGCTTCAGGCTCAGGGAATCGCCTCCACGCTGGACAGTCTTGGCGAAAACGTCGCCACCCCCGAAGAGGCGAAGCAATCCGCCGACATTTATCACCGTCTTCTGGATGCAATTGAGAGCCGCAACCTGAACGCCAACGTCAGTGTGAAACTTACGCAGATGGGCATGGATCTCGGCCACGACCTGGCGCGCGACATCGTATCCGGCCTGGTGGACCACGCGGTCGCTGCGAAGACCTTCGTGCGCGTCGACATGGAGGGCAGCGAGTACACGCAGGCTACCATCGACCTGGTACGCGGCCTGCACTCAATTCCCGTCAATCGCGGTCATGTGGGAATCGTCATCCAGGCATACCTGCTGCGTAGCGAGCAAGACGTCGCCGACCTGACCGGAGAAGGCATCCGCATCCGCCTCTGCAAGGGCGCATACAAAGAACCGCCAAACATTGCCTTTCCCGACAAGGCCGACGTGGACGCCAGCTTCGTGAAGCTGACCCACCAGCTTCTCACCAGCGGCCTGTATCACGGTATCGCTACCCACGACGAAGCGATGGTGTCGGCCACAAAGCAGTTTGTCGAAGAGCACCGGATCGATCCGAAATCCTTCGAATTCCAGATGCTCTACGGCGTGCGTCGCGACCTGCAGCGGGCGCTAGTGGCCGAGGGCTTCAACGTGCGCGTTTACGTTCCCTTCGGCAGGGAGTGGTACCCATATTTCATGCGCCGCCTCGCCGAGCGCCCGGCAAACGTGCTCTTTATCGCCAGAAATATGCTGAAGCAATAAAGCGACCGAATTGCGCTCCAGCTGCACCGTACTTATCTTCCAAAGTACGGCTGCGGAATCGTCCCCGGACGCTGATAGGGCTCAATCGAGAGCAGGTTTCCCAGCACCGTTCGCTCCTGCGGCGAAAATTGCGATGCATATCCGCCCGAGTTGAGCATGCGCTGCCGCTCATCGGGAAGCATCTGCCGGAGCTGGTGAAAAGCGTGGCGCACTGCCTGCTGCCGCTCAGGCGACATCTGCCCCAGCGCCTGTCCGGCGCCGCGGACTTCCTGACGGCGTTCTGGCGACAACCGCTCGAACATCTCGTTCCTTTGCAGAAGCCGCTGGCGCTGTTCCGGAGTCTTCTCGTCAAGCGCGTGCAGGCGATTCACCAGACGCTGCTGCTGGTCTTCGGGCAGGTTGCGAAAACCCGGCTCGCGCCGCAGAGCGTCCTCCCGCTGCTGCGGAGTCATATTCTGGTGGCTGTTGAGCCAATCCGGCAGGTGCTGCTGTCCAGGATGCGCCTGCTGATTATTGGCGCGGGGAGGCGTGTAGGCCCTGACCTCAGGAAGCGAATGAGACTGCGGCGCTGGCTGCTGATAATGCTGTTGGGGCGCTGGCGCATGCACCTGCGGCGTGGGCGCCGGAGGAGAATGCTGGCCGCCGCCCCGCTGCCCGAACGCCCAGGTTGAGATCGAGACACACAGAACGAACAGCGCGGGCGCAAATACGTAGGCCACAGGCAGACCCCTGTTGGCCAGCCGGCCCATAGGGCTCACCGTATTTTGCCGTGCGCGCATTTTCATCACTCTCAAACCAAGGGTCTGGCTAATCAGCCAGCGAATCCAGTATTGCCGCCGAACCGCGTCCGAAGCTACAGCGTGCTGTTCGATGAATCAGAATCGTCGTCCTGCTGATCGAGCGTATTCAATTGCTGAAAAACCTGCGAATTGTCGTCGAGAGACTGCAGATCGCGAACCGTCGCGGACGGGCTCACCGGCTGGCTCGTGTTATTCATAAAGCCGGCATACGTTCCCCCGCCGATCAGCAGAAGCAGAGCCAGGGCTCCCACCGCCACCGGACGCAGATGCATGTTCGTGCCGTACATCAGCCGCGCGCGCAGCTTCTCGAAGAAGCCGGCCGGGGCCGCCTCGCGCTCACTGCGCAATCGCGCCGCCATGCGCGTCTCGAAGAACGGTGAGGGCTCAGGCGCCTCCCACCCGTCCAGCGCCTGCATCGTCGCTTCCAGAGCGGTCAGTTCCTTTTTGCAGTCGGGGCAATCGTCCACATGCTTCCGCACCTCAACGGGAACCGACTCGCGATCCAGGAGCAGGTTCTCGAGGTTCTCTTTTGTAATCCGGCAGATCATAACTTGTTACCTTCTTTGTGCTGCAAGTCCCACTTCTTACACAAAATCCTTCAGGCGCTCCCGCAGGGTCTGATACGCGCGAAACAGCAACGACTTGGTTGCCGACTCGCTCAGCTTGAGGACTTCCCCAATCTGCTTATAGTCCAGTCCCTGGTACTTATGCATCAGTACCGCGGTTCTTTGCCGCTCGGGGAGCGCCATTACATGTTGGCGGATAGCGCGCATGCGCTCGTCCCGCACCATTTCCTGCTCGACCGAAGCCGTCATGTCCGCCACATCCGGAGTTGTCCCCGTCTCGGGATCCGGTTGATCGAGATACACGTTCTGCGCCGCCCGCTCGTGCTTCGTGTCCCGGGCGTGATTCACGCCCAGGTTCGTAGCGATGCGGTAAAGCCAGGTCGTGAACCGCGCCTCCGCGCGATAAGTCTGCCGCGAGCGATATACACGCAGAAACACCTCCTGCGCCAGTTCTTCTGCGACCGCCTGGTTGTGCACCATACGGAACATGAAGTGGACAATCGGCTTGTGGTACTTCTGAATCAGAAGATTGAAGCCGGAGTCATCTCCCTCACGCACGCGGAGCATGATCTCCGCGTCGCTCATCGTGCTCCAGTCGACCGCTTCCCGGCCAATTGCTGCCCGGCTCCGGTCAGGTTCGATCTGGACTCCCTTCAAAAGCGCGGAATCTAAGGCTACGGTCGCCATATCCTCTTCAACCCCGTTCCTGCCCTCAAGTTGCGAGGCGGAATCGGCGGGAGGATCGTCTTCGGATGACGAATCGGGGACGTCATCCGGAGCCTTCTGCGTAGTTTGACGGGAATCAGGCCCGGAGGATGGCTGTTCGTCGTCTGGATCTGATTCCGGGTACGCCATGGGTTCCGTTCATCGATTGTAGCTGTTGCTACCTGCCCTTCGCCCGCCATCCGCTCGCTGGGATTGTTGCCCCGCCTGGTAGCTCAGGCTTGTGGCGCCGACGGCTCGGATAGTGAATAGATGGCCCGGCGAGCGGTTTGGCAGCCCGCTTGGAGGATGTTAATCTGAGTGTTGTTCTTCCCTTCCCAGGGCGCATAACTCAGCGGTAGAGTGCCACCTTCACACGGTGGAAGTCGTAGGTTCGAATCCTGCTGCGCCCACCATAGAATCAATAAGATACAGCGATGGCCAAACCCTCCGTACTTTCCGCTGTTCCTGTTCCTCATGCACGCTCGGCCCGCAATTCGGGTTTCGTGGGCCGCTATTTGAAAGCCCACAAGCGTCGACCAGCATCGTTACTGTGAGCTGAGAATTCTATCAACGCCGCGGCAATCGCAGTGCCTGCTATAGGGAACACCCAATGACACGTTCCATCGCGACATCTCCCCGTGGGAAATAAGCGCGACACGCTGATTTCTCGAATCCATCGCTGACGGCGACACATCTTTATGCTAGGCTTTTTCAATGAGTTTTGGTGTCCAGAAGAGCGCTGCTTGTTGTTGCAACTGTATGCAGAACAGGCGTGTATCTTCTGGCATGAGGAGCTTGCAGACCTGAACAGGATCTGAATTCAAGCCACCGGTAAATGACCCACCGCCAGAAGATTCACTGGCGGTGGGTTTTGTGTTTTATGGACTACTAGGAGAGAGCAGAGTGAGCGTTCCCGAGATTCAAGCCGAAGAGCTAAAGCAGCGCCTCGATAAAGGAGACAGCCTTTTCCTTCTCGACGTGCGCGATGAATACGAGTATGAGATTTCAAATATTGGGGGCCATCTCATCCCCCTGGCCGAGTTACCTAAACGGTTCACCGAATTGAACGCTCGACAGGAGATCGTTGCACTCTGCAAAATGGGCCCTCGCGGAGTGAAAGCCGTTGAGTTTCTTCAGCAGCATGGATTCCAGAAAGTTAGCAATTTGCGTGGCGGAATTCACGCCTGGTCTGATCGCGTCGATCGCAAAGTTCGCAAATATTGAACCCGACCCCTTGGTCCGATGAGCGAAATGTTCGATAGATATACGCGGTGAGCGAGCGTTCGTATCGAGTCCATGCAATTCGTTCCAGCCATCCGATGTGGGGTTTCCGCAGGGCTCCGGAATCGGGTTGATGCTTTCTCATACTGTTTCAACTACAATTTGTCCGATTTCGAATTGTCGTAAAGGCAAAGGAGCCTGCAAGTGGCTGAAACAGTTGCACGCGGATCTCTCGGCGGACAAGCCGCATCTCAACTCGCCAACGTAACCAAAACTGCTCCGATTTATGGTGCGATCACTCCACGCTGGCTGGTTCGGCTACTGGACTGGAAGCCCCTGGAGGCTGGGATCTTTCGCCGCAACCGCGTGGTTGAGGACAAGGTGATCGAAGTCCTGTGCGGTCACGTTGACGAATCGGAAATTCCGGGAACCTACGCGGACTACGAAGAGACGCCGCGCGAATACCGGTTAAGCAGCATCAACTCTGTATTGAATGTACAGACTCGCGTCAGCGATCTGTTCAGCAACCCTTACGATCAGGTCCGTGAACAACTCCGCGTGATCATTGAGAGCGTGAAGGAGCGGCAGGAAAATGAACTGTTCAACAACGCGGACTATGGGTTGCTGAACAACGTGCCGGATTCACAGAGGATTTCGACCCGCAAGGGCGCGCCTACACCCGACGATCTGGACGAGTTATTGACCAAGGTGTGGAAGGAGCCTTCCTTCTTTCTTGCGCATCCTCGCAGCATCGCCGCTTTCGGGCGCGAATGCACCCATAGGGGAGTGCCGCCTCCGACCGTCACCCTGTTCGGTAATCCATTTCTCACATGGCGCGGAATTCCGTTGATCCCCTCCGACAAAGTTCGAGTCGCCGGCAAAGTGCCCAAATCCAAAGTACTGCTACTCCGCGTCGGCGAAAGAAAGCAGGGCGTGATCGGACTTTTTCAGCCTGGATTAGCTGGGGAACAAAGTCCCGGCTTGTCCGTGCGTTTTATGGGAATCAGCGACAGAGGTCTGGCTTCCTATCTGATCTCCCTTTACTGCTCGGCATCAGTTCTGACAGATGATGCGATCGCTGTGCTCGATGACGTTGAAGTTGGACAATATCATGAGTACAAGTGACATCGACCGCCTTGTACTTCTACCGCAACAAACTCCAGAGCCAGTAGACCCGCTGAATCGGCCAGAGATGAAACCGGCGGGTCTGCCCGATCCAGCTACTCTCGCGCGCATGGCGAACGATTTTTTCGCCGCTCTGCCAGATGGCGGCAACAGTGCGATTCAAGGATTGCAGGGCGACTTTCCCGCGAACAACAGCTCATTCGCTTCCGTCCCTGCTACCGCCCCAGCCGCTGCTCCCGAGATTTCGCTCCCATCTGACCCGCATTTTCAGAGTGCTCCGGCAGGCGCCGGTCCCGCTTCCGTGTCTCCTGTGTCGGCTCCACTCCAGGCAAGTCCGGCTCCGGTTCCCGGAGCATTGGGAACCGCAGCAGAGCTTTCCGCGACCTCACCCGGAGTTCCAGGATTCTCCTTTCTCCAGGAGGCCCGTCCGATCTTCGGCGAAAAGAGTACTACTCCAGAAGGCGCATATGCACCAGCAAAGCCGATCACGGAATTCGCGACTGAGAGAGTCTTCCTGAGTAGCCTTCCGTTAAGTCTCGATGATGAGACTTTGCAATACGGAGCAGCCATCGCTCAGCCTCCTTCACCCACCGCGGCGAGCCCGCTCGGAATTGCAGACTCCTCTGCAGTTCCCGCATTTTCGTTTCTTGAGGAAGCTCGACCGCTCTTTTCCTACCCTCCGACAGTTCCCGGTCCAGTTCCCGCGCTTCTTCAGACCGATTTGCCATCGACTCTACCTGAGCTGGACCTGGGGCAATCGAACGCTCCTCCTTCGCTTGGTTTCCTTAACGATTTGCGGACAATTTCCCTCCCGGATCCAGAGCGAAAGGCGGAGCCGCTTGGCATTGAGCCGGATGTGCCCCGCGATCTGAATCTGTCTTCCTACTCCTTCGACGCGCAAGCCCTAAAGCGCGATTTCCCGATACTCCGTGAGCGGGTCAATGGCAGACCTCTCGTCTGGCTCGATAATGCCGCCACGACGCAGAAGCCGCAAAGTGTGATTGATCGGCTGAAATATTTCTACGAGCACGAGAACTCTAACGTGCATCGCGCGGCGCACGAATTGGCGGCTCGCGCCACCGACGCCTACGAGTCCGCACGGGAAAAGGTTCGCCGCTTCCTGAACGCTTCGTCGACCCGCGAGATTATCTTCGTTCGTGGGGCGACAGAAGGTATCAATCTGGTGGCACAGAGTTGGGGTCGCCGCAACATTCAGAAGGACGACGAAATCGTCATCACCTGGCTTGAACATCATGCCAACATCGTTCCCTGGCAGATGCTTTGCGCCGAGAAGAGTGCCAGATTGCGCGTTGCGCCGGTGGATAACAGCGGCCAGGTTCTTCTCGACGAATACGAGAAGCTGCTTGGACCAAAGACCCGCCTTGTTGCACTGCCGCAAGTGTCGAACGCGCTCGGCGTCGTTCCTCCAGCGGCCGAAATGATCGAGGCGGCTCATCGGCACGGGGCAAAGGTTCTGCTTGATGGAGCACAGTCGGTTTCACATATGCGCGTGGATGTTCAGTCCCTTGACTGCGATTTCTTTGTCTTCTCAGGACACAAAGTCTTCGCACCAACAGGCATCGGAGTTGTTTACGGAAAGTCAGAGGTTCTGGAGCACATGCCGCCGTGGCAAGGTGGTGGAAACATGATCCAGGACGTCACCTTCGAAAAGACTCTTTACCAACTGCCTCCGCAGCGCTTCGAAGCTGGAACGGGCAACATCGCCGACGCGGTGGGACTCGGAGCCGCCATCGACTACCTGGATCGCGCGGGAATGGCCAACATCTCGCGACACGAACATGGGCTCCTCATCTACGCAACAGAAGCGCTGCAACGCATTCCGGGACTGCGCATTATCGGGACAGCGAGAGAAAAGGCCGGCGTGCTGTCGTTCGTGCTCGATGGTTTTCGCACTGAGGAAATCGGCCAGTACCTGAACCGATACGGCATAGCTGTTCGCTCAGGTCATCACTGTGCGCAGCCTATTCTTCGGCGTTTTGGTCTGGAGAGCACTGTCCGTGCGTCTCTGGCGCTCTACAACACTTTCGAGGACATCGACACGCTGGTCGCTGCACTCTGGAACCTCAGGCAGGGACAGAACTCCATCTGACGTGGCCTTTGTTCCGTCAGATTCTCCAATAACAGCCTAGCTGGTGCGGGCGCCGGATTCTTGAGTAACTGGCGGAGTTTGCGCTTAGCTTCTTCATATTTAGAGGATGGGATCATGAACCGACGCAATTTCCTGCGTTCCGCCAGCGCCGCAGCCGGACTGGCGCTTAGTAAATCCCTGTTCGGAAAGTGCGTCAGTTGCCAGATGAACTGCATTTCGCCCCCTCGTGCCGGAAGCTTCGCGGAATGACCAGAAAATTGCAGCGTTCGCACCTGCGTTAAGGTAGGTTTACAAGAACGGCTTCCGCGAGACCATGGCGCATTGACGGGTTGTAGCGAAGAATGATGAGGAGCAAGGAACTCCAAGCGTGAGCCGCATGAGGCTGGATGAGCATACAGATTGCTCTGAATCACCGAACACAGTACCGGTACGACAAGGTGGTCTCGCTCGGTCCACAAGTTATACGGTTGCGACCTGCCCCGCATTGTCGAACGCCGATTCTCAGCTATTCGCTAAATGTCACTCCCGCCGAACATCTCCTCAATTGGCAACTCGACGTCCACCACAATCATCTGGCACGGGTCTTTTTTTCGGGCAAGACGGATGAGTTCGTAGTTAATGTCGACCTCGTCGCGGAACTGTCTCCTTTCAATCCGTTCGATTTCTTCTTGGAGCCAGGAGTCGAAGCCTACCCCTTCAAATACCCGCAGGAGTTGGCAAAAGACCTTGAGCCCTATCTCTCGGTCGAGCCAGCCGGACATTTCCTTCAAGCGTTTCTTGAGAGCCTTTCGACCGAGGAGCGCGGGACGATCGGTTTTCTGGTCGATTTGAATCGAAAGGTTCGAGATCATGTGGGATACATTACGCGGCTGGATCCGGGTGTTCAGACGTCCGAGCAGACTCTGGAGCAGCGCATAGGGTCCTGCCGCGACTCCGCATGGTTGCTGGTGCAGATTCTTCGGCATCTGGGCATTGCAGCACGCTTCGTCTCGGGATACCTGATTCAGATGGCAGCGGACGAGAACGCGCCGGAAGACCCGGGCGCCCTGCAAACCGACTCCGCGGATTTTCATGCCTGGGCGGAGGCGTTCCTGCCGGGCGCTGGCTGGATCGGGATGGATCCGACCTCTGGCCTGTTCGCTGGCGAGGGCCACATCCCGCTGGTCTGCACCCCGAGCGTTTCCAATGCCGCGCCGATTGAGGGCACCACTGAGCCGGCCAATGTGGACTTCGACTACTCCATGTCCATTCGCCGCCTGAACGACGCACCGCGTCCGTCCAGGCCATTCAGTGAGGAAGACTGGCTCGAGGTTCAACATGTTGCCCACTGCGTGGACGCAGACCTGGAGGCGCAGGATGCACGCCTGACCATGGGCGGCGAGCCCACCTTCGTCGGCATCGACGAGCCCGAGAGCCCGCAATGGAACATCGATGCTCTCGGACCCATGAAACGAACCCGCGGTCTGGCTCTCATCCAATGCCTCCGCGAAAAGACAGCAGCACCAGGCGCGATGCTTCATTACGGGCAAGGCAAATGGTATCCGGGCGAGCCCTTGCCGCGCTGGGCATTGAGTTGCTTCTGGCGCAGCGACGGCATCCCGGTCTGGGAGAATATCGATCTCATCGCCCGTGAAGATCAGGACCACGGCTTCAGCACCGCCGATGCTCTTGAGTTCATGGAAGCGCTCACGCGCCGTCTTCAGGTAAGCGTCGAAAACGTGTTGCCTGCTTACAATCCCGAAGCCGAATCGCCGGAGCCGACCGGATACATTTTGCCCATTCGCCGACGGCAACCGGGGGGACGCATAAGCTGGTCGAGCCAGTTGTGGTTCCCTCGGCCGGAGTCTCTGTTGCTCACGCCGGGTGATTCGCCCATGGGTTTTCGCATCCCAACTGAATCGATGCCGTGGGTGGCGCCAGATGAGATTGAGTACGAGCACGAGGCCGCGCCCTTCGCAGACCGGGTCAAGCTCCCTCCGCGCCCTGCGCGACGCATCGATCTCTTTGAGAAGAAGCCAGGGGCGGATCCATTGCCCGCGCTTTCAAGCACTGCTGAAACGGCGACGGAACTGATCCGGCCATCGCTGTGCGTACAGGCGCGAGAAGGCCGTCTGCATGTGTTTCTACCGTATGCATCCCAGCTCGCGGACTACCTCGACCTGCTCGCTGCCGTCGAGGACACCTGCCAGCATCTGCAGAAGCCGGTATGGCTGGAAGGCTACGCTCCGCCCTCCGATCCTCGGCTGCGATCGTTCAGCGTCACTCCCGATCCCGGTGTTCTCGAAGTGAACCTTCCGCCCGCGAGCAATTGGAACGAACTCGAAAAGATAAACACAGTACTCTTCGAGGAGGCACGCCGTAACCGCTTGACCGCCGAAAAATTCGCCTATGACGGCAGTCATATCGCTACTGGTGGCGGTAGCCACATCGTGATCGGCGGAGCGAGCGTCCTGGACAGCCCCTTCCTGCGCCGCCCGGATCTCCTGCGCAGCATGGTGACGTTCTGGCAGAAACATCCGTCGCTGTCTTACCTGTTTTCCGGTATGTATGTAGGGCCAACAAGCCAGTATCCGCGCGTGGACGAGGCGCGCATGGACGCCTTGTACGAATTGGAGATCGCATTCCGTCAACTGCCCGCAACCGATTGTCCGCCGTTCATTGTGGATGGATTGTTCCGCAATCTACTCGTCGATATGACGGGAAACTCACACCGCGCCGAGTTCTGCATCGACAAGCTTTATCCGCCAGAAGGTCTGGGATTGCGCCTGGGCCTGCTCGAATTGCGTGCCTTCGAAATGGCTCCCCATGTCAGAATGGGGCTGGTTGAGATGCTACTCGTTCGCGCGTTGGTTTCCATGTTCTGGAAGCGGCCACTCGAAGGCAGCCTAGTCCGTTGGGGCACCGCGCTCCATGACCGATTCATGCTGCCGCATTTTGTCTGCCGTGACTTTTCCGATGTGCTCGACCAGCTGCGCCAGTTCGGCTACAACTTCGAGGACAAATGGTTTGCTTCGCACCAGGAGTTTCGCTTTCCGAAAATCGGGTCGATCGGAGCAGAGGGAGTTGAAATCGAGCTGCGGCAGGCCCTTGAGCCCTGGAATGTCCTGGCGGAAGAAACGACTTCCGGCCGCACAGTTCGCACTGTGGACTCATCGCTCGAGCGGATGCAGGTGAAGGTGTCCGGCTTCACGACGGAGTCGCGCTACGTGGTTACATGCAATGGGCGGATGGTGCCGCTATATCCGACAGGAGAACCCAACAAACCCGGAGAGGCGGTAGCCGGCGTACGGTATCGCGCCCGGAGGCTGTCGGCGGGGTTACACCCTACAATTCCCGTGCACACGCCCCTTGTCTTCGACATTATCGACCGCTGGAAAGAGCGTTCCATCGCTCAATGTACCTACCGTTCGCGGCCATCAGACGGTCAGGCATACACAACGCGGCCCGTCAGCGCAACGGAAGCCGAAGACCGCCGTCAGAAACGCTTTGAGAAGTCGAACTATCCTCCCGCCAGGATAACGATGCCGGAGGAAGAGTCCAACCCGATCTTCCCGATGACTCTGGACCTGCGGTTGCCGTCGCCCGGACAAAAGGTCCACACCGAAAAGCGGGGGCTTTTCTCATGACAGTGGATCTCTATCAAAATCCGCTCCGCTTCGGAGCCGCCTATGACGAATTGTCGGCCGACGGGGTGACTCCTCGGCTGCACTGGAATCACCTGATGGAGTCCCTTCGGGCAATCGGCCCAGAAGAACTGGAGCGGCGTTGGGGCCGCGCCGAGCGCCGCATTCGCGAAAACGGGATCACCTACAACATTTACAGCGATCCGCTGGGCGCCAATCGGCCCTGGAGAATCGATATAGTCCCGCTGTTGATTCCCGCGGACGAGTGGCGCTACATCGAAGCCGGCATCATTCAGCGCGCCCAGTTGCTGAGCCTGGTTCTGGAGGATCTCTACGGGTCGCAGCAGTTGGTGGCGCAAGGCCGCTTTCCCGCTGCGCTTCTCTACGCCAACCCCGCATTCCTTCGGCCGCTGGTGGGCGTGCCTGTTCCCGCGCACAGTTATCTGCACATGCTGGCCGTCGATCTTGCGCGATCGCGGGACGGCCAGTGGTGGGTGCTTGCGGATCGCACGCAGGCGCCTTCAGGCAGCGGCTATGCACTGGAGAACCGCACCATCGTCTCTGATGTTCTTCCGGATCTCTTCCGTACCTCAAACGTGCTGCGCCTCGCGCCATTCTTTCGCGCGCAACGCCAAGCACTCACCAGCCTGACAGAGCGCGACAATCCGCGAATCGTGCTGTTGACCCCGGGACCGTATAACGAGACCTACTTCGAACACTCCTATCTTGCGAAATACCTCGGCTTTACCCTGGTCGAGGGAGCGGACCTGACAGTGCGTGATCGCCACGTATATCTGAAGACCGTCGACGGGCTGGAGCAGGTCGATGTCATCATGCGCCGCGTGGACGACAGCTTTTGCGATCCTGTCGAACTGCGGGGTGAATCGCTTCTGGGCGTGCCCGGCCTTGTCGACGCAATAGTTGCCGGAAACGTGAAGATTGCAAACGCATTGGGAAGCGGCTTGATTGAGACCGCGGCGATCATGCCCTTTCTGCCCGGCCTCTCCACGCACCTTCTTGGCGAGAAGCTCAAACTTCCTTCCGTGGCGACCTGGTGGTGCGGGCAGACGTACGCGCTCGATTGGGTGCTCGACCACCTTGACTCCGTAGTGGTGAAACCGGCGTTCCCCTCCCGTGGAATGGAGCCGGTGTTCGGGGCCGAACTGCCGCAAACAGAAAAAGGCAAGTTCGCCGATCAATTGCGAGCCCGGCCCCATGAGTATGTGGCGCAGGAGCAGATCGCATTATCCACAGCGCCGGTGTGGGACAACGGATGTCTGAACTCGCGCAGCGTGGTGCTCCGCACCTACGTGCTGAATACCGGCAGCGGGTGGATCGCGATTCCGGGAGGTTTGGTGCGCGTCGCCGAGGCTGACGGATCGGTGGTTTCGATGCAGCGAGGAGGCCACAGCAAGGACGCATGGGTTCTCTGGGATGGCCCGGTAGATACGTTCAGCATGCTGCATCCGCGCAATGAACCGGTGGAGTTGCGCCGCATCCCGCGTGTTGTGCCCAGCAGCGTGGCCGACAATGTCTTCTGGTTGGGCCGTTATGCCGAGCGAGCCGAGAACATCGCCCGGATCCTGCGCACAATGATTCCTCGCGTACGGCGCGCGGAAAATGCGGAGCTGGCATGCCTGCTTCGTTTGCACGGTTGCCTGGAGTCGCGACACAGCAAGTTGCCAAAGGCCAAAGACAGGCGGCCGACTTCCATTGAACTCGAGCAGGAAATGATCTCAATTTTGACGGATGCGAAGCGGTCCGACAGCCTAGTCTGCACACTGGCCGAGGTATCTCGGGTTGGCGGCCATGTGCGAGAGCGCTTATCTGCCGACATGATGTTCCTCATCGGCCAGTTGCGAGATTCAATTCACGTCGAGCGTGGCACACAGTTTCTTGAGTATCCGACGATGCTGACCGCTTGCCTGGAATTGCTTTCCGCATTTTCCGGGATGGAGCGCGAAAACATCAACCGCGGATTGGGATGGTTGTTTCTGAGCATCGGCCGGCGTTTGGAGCGCGCGATCTATCTGACCCGACAACTGCGCGAGATCACTACGCCGCTCTTGGAGGAGGACTGGTCCCTTTTGGAGTGCCTGCTCGAGGTCGCGGACAGCTCCATGACCTACCGTACACGGTACTACACGACTCTACAGCCGTTAGCCGTGCTGGATGTGCTCATGGCGGATGAAACGAATCCCCGGTCCCTCGACTTCCAACTGAGCCACCTTGCAGAACTCTATCGAAAGCTTCCCCGGCACCTGCCGGATGACTTGCAGGCAATGGGGGACGCCCTGACGGTGTTACGTAGTTTCGATCTGCGAGAGTTGAGGTATCCATTACCAGGTGCAGAGACCCCGGCAAATGGATCCGGGGGGCTGTCCCGCCTTGAGCGGTTCCTCAGAGAACTGGAGCGTTTGCTGCCTTCGTGGTCGAATAACTTATCGAGCAGATATTTTAGCCACGCTCGCACCTTGCCGATCACCATAGGCCAATGATTTATAGAATCACTCACCGAACCACGTACAAATACAAATATCCTGTCTCCGTCGGAAACCACGTGGCATGCCTGACACCGCGCTCTTTGCCGAAGCATCAATTGGCGCGGAGTGAACTGCGCATCCAACCGCAGCCGGCAACGCGCACCGAGCGAGAGGACTACTTTGGGAACCTTCTTTGCTTTTTTACCGTGCAGGAGCCGCACAAGGAATTAGTGGTAGAGGCGCACAGCGAAGTGACAATGAATGGGAATGCGACGCCCTGGCCGCAACAGTCGCTCGCTTGGGAAGAGGCAGTCAGCTCGCTGCCCAACGATCAAAGCCCTGCCGGGCTCGAGGCCTACCAGTTTGGCTTTGAGTCACCGCGCATCCGGGTACGGCCGGAGTTCGCCTCCTATGCGCTGCAGTCGTTTACGCCCGGCCGGCCCATGCCCGAAGCGCTTCTGGATCTGACCGCACGCATCCACAAGGACTTTCGATTCGATTCAAAAGTGACCAACGTCCGCACGCCCACCGAAGAGGTCTTCCGAAAGCGCCGGGGCGTGTGCCAGGATTTCGCGCACTTGCAAATAGCCTGCCTTCGCTCAGTGAATATCGCAGCTCGTTACGTAAGCGGATACCTTCGAACCTATCCGCCTCCTGGGCAACCGAGGCTGGTGGGAGCCGATGCATCTCACGCCTGGGTATCCGCTTATTGTCCGGGAATCGGTTGGCTGGATATGGATCCCACGAACAACATTGTCCCCTCGAACGGCCACGTGGTGCTCGCCTGGGGTCGGGATTACGGCGACGTGAGCCCTCTGCGCGGCTTGATTCTCGGGGGCGGAGACCACACGCTCAAGGTCGCGGTTGACATGGAGCCGCTTGATTCCTAGTTGCCTGCAGCGCCAATAGCGATTAGTGAGAAGCGCCGCGACAGGTTCATCCTCACATCGCTGCGCACTCTGTCTCGCGCAGCCACGAGTCTTCTCAGACGGAGGCTAGTCGAGACCCGAGACCACTCCGAGCCATATTCGAGTATCTAGTCCCGCTCAATCCAGTTGGCAGCACCTCTATGTTTCAACGGTAGGCTTCGGAATCTGTGGAAGTTCAGCAAGCGTTTCCAGAAAGAGTTCAACAGTTGTCTTCCCAGAAGCTGCCGATCTTCCCATAGATAGAGAGAACACTCATGAGCATGGAATCCCTTCAAGGTCTTTCTTCTTTCCACAATCTTTGCTGATTGAGAAGACGGTACTGGTTCTCGTGTTTCCCATTTCTCGCAAGCTCGTCATTTGCGGTTGCTTGCTGAGAGGTTCTGTTGGCCGATGTAGGTGACATGCCAGACGGAGCGGGAACCGTCATCCGTGACGAACAAGCTGCCATCTTTGGCGACCGCGATACCTACCGGACGGCCCCATACCTGGCCGTCTTTGGTGACGAAGCCGGTGAGGAAGTCTTCGTAGCTGCCATCGGCGTGACCGTTGTGCATGGGGATGCTGATGACTTCGTAGCCGGCGCGGTTGGCTCGGTTCCAGGAGCCGTGTTCGGCGGCAAAGGCGTCACCGTCATATTGACTGGGGAACTCGCCGGCAGGTGGGTAGAAAGTCATCTCAAGCGAGGCCATGTGGGGCTGAACGAGGACGTCGGGGGCGATCACCTTCGAGGCGAGATCGACGCGATTGCAGGTCTTGGCCTCACCCGCGGTGAGCGCGGCCGCCTGTGGATTGGGGCCGGTGCCGTCGGCACAGGGCTCCGGGAGGCGCGGGTCCTGATGACCGCCCATGTAGTACCAGGGCCAGCCGTAGAAACCGCCTTCCTTGATCGACGTGACGTAGTCGGGAACCAGGTGATTGCCGAGGTTGTCGCGCTCGTTGGTAGAGCACCAAAGCTGTCCGGTGGTGGGGTTGATGGCCTCGCCGACGCAGTTGCGGATCCCGGAAGCGTAAACCTCGATGAACTTGCCTTCGGGAGTGTACTCGAGGACGTCGGCGCGGTGGAACTCTTTGGGATGCGTGTCAGGATCATCGATATTTGATCCTGAGCCTACGGAAACTAACATGTGCCGGCCGTCTTGGGTAAAGACGACGTCGCGGGTCCAATGGCCGCCGCCCATCAATTGGGCATATCCGGGGATATCTGGAACAACCGTTTCAGGCGCGCCTGTCGCGTGCAGATCCCCTGTGTGATAGGGGATTCGCTGAATGGTGGTGGCGTTGCCGACGTAGATGTACTTCGGGTTATCAGCCGGATAAAAGGCGATGCCGAAGGGGTGATCTAAGCCGGTGGCGAACTTTTCGATCTGAGCGGCTTTGCCGTCGGGGCCCACGCCGCGAAGGATGAAGATGGTGCCGGCGCCGGAGTCAGCGAGAAAGAGATCGCCGTTGGGCGCTGTCGTGAGCAGGCGAGGCATCGTAAATGTGCCCCCACTCAACTGCATGTGCTCCTTATTGTCAGCACGTTGCATGGGAGCGGCATCGCCTCCAGCGTAAAGCGTCACCTTGAAGCCGGCAGGAGCAATCGGCCAGGCGTCCTTTGGGCGGGGAATCAAATGAGGAGTATTGTTGACAGCTTCCTGGGGCTTGGGCTCAGGCAGATCGGCGAGAGTAATCTTGCGGTGGACGCCGGGCTGTTCCTGATTCCAGTCAGCGAAGGCGGCCTGCCCTGTGACGATCTGCTGTGCCTGCGCTAATGGAAGAAATGCGGGAGCGAATGCCAGTAAAGCTAGCAGTGTTGCCGTAGATGGAACTCTCATATTTCCTCTCAACTCCAATTCATTTCAATCGCGCAGGCTTGCGTACGAAGGGCGCACTGCGGCTAATTTCTTATATGTTGATGGCGGAAGTTCAAGCGATGCGGAGGCAATGTTCTCCTCGAGATGCTTGATCGAAGCGGTTCCTGGGATCGGCAAGATAACCCTCGACCGCTTGAGGAGCCATGCCAATGCAACCTGGAACGCGGAGGCATCAAGCTGGTCTGCGACCTGCTTAATCACATCATGTGCCTCTCTTGCCTGGCCGATGGGTGCCCAGGGGAGGAAGGCGATATCATTTTCTTCACAATAATCAACGATGTAATCTGATTCGCGGTCGGCGAAGCTGTAGCGGTTCTGTACCGAGACAATCGGCACGATCCTGCGGGCGCGTTCGATGTGCTCACGGGTTACGTTCGACAGGGCAACATGTCGGATTTTTCCCTGCTCGCGCAGCGTTGCGAGCGCTTCCACCGAGGCCTCGAACGAGACGTTGTTATCGGGCATATGAAGTTGGTAAACGTCGATGCGTTCAAGACGCAGGCGCTTCAGGCTTCCTTCGGCGGCTTCGGCGAGATGTTTTGGACTGGCGTTGTGTGTCCATAGGCCGGGACCGGGCCGTTCCCATCCGCCCTTGGTCGCAATGACCAGACCGGCAGGGTAAGGAAAGAGCGCTTCAGCAATGAGTTGTTCTGAGACAGCCGGTCCATAGGAATCGGCGGTGTCTATCAGGTTTACGCCAAGATCGATCGCTTTCCGCAACGTTGCAAGCGCAGCTTGCTTATCTGCAGGAGGGCCCCAGACTCCGGGCCCAGTGATGCGCATCGCGCCATAGCCCAGACGATTAACTGTGAGATTGCCGCCGACTTTGAACGTTCCGGCGGCCGCTGCAGAAAGCACTTCTTCTTTGTTCATAGGACTGCTCCTGTTTTCTCCCTGAGAAAGTGAAATAGATTGATAGATTGGGTCATTGATAGCCCCTTCGATGTTGAAACTTAACTAGAGCCGGAGTTTTGCATTTTCCTGCCTTGCGTAATCGGCACCATGGATGTGGATGTCGTGACTGTCCTGTGTGACGGCCTGTTATCGCAAGAACAACCAGACAAGAACGATGCCGTTGTAATGCGCTCATACAAATTGTCGATGGAATAGTGATTGGCACCGGAGAACGCGAGCAGGATTGCATAGACAGCCGCATAGATCAGCTGCAAACCAGTGATCTCCCAATTCTGTTGCAATCCAGCCCCGACGGTCAGAACCAGGATCAGTATTGCTCCGGCAGCAAGGAAGAAACGCGTAAGCAGGCCGAACAGGATGAAGGTACCAATGATCGCTTCGATCCATGGCAAAGAGTATCCGAACCACACGACAAGCCATTCCGGCAGAGGCGTGGCGTGAAAAGCCTGACCCAACATAACTGCGAAGTGTTCTGGCCCGCTGAGAATCCGCACCACGCCGTGAATCAAAATATTGACGCCAAGAGTAGACCGTAACAGCAGATAGGCGAAAGAAATGTCGCGATTGTTGTCTGGAACTTGAAAGGTCATCGTTTTCAATTCCCTTGATTATAGATAATTCATAATTAATCCCGGTTGCAGATTATTTATAATTTCCGCAGGATGGCTGAAAACACACACGCCCTGCGGCGTGATTCGATGGCAGAGCGCGTCAAGCAGGAACTCCTCCGGCGAATCATGCAGGGGGAGCTGGCGCCCGGCGCCCGGCTGGTCGAACTCAAGATCGCCCACGATCTCAATACGAGTCAGGGTCCAGTTCGTGAGGCTCTACGAGAGCTGGAAGCGATGGACCTCGTCACGACGGAGCCATACAAGGGAAGCCGCGTTCGCGAGGTGACTCCGAAGGACATCCGCGAAGCGTATGTGGTGCGCGCATCACTGGAAGAATTAGCAGCCCGGTTGGCGGCACCGCACTTCAAGGGATCTGTTGAGACCCTTCGTGATGAGGCAGCCGCTATCCGGACTGCAGCGCGCAAGAAGGATATCGAAACCTACACTCTCCATGACGTCAACTTTCATCGCCTGATCGTAGCCGGAGCCTCGAACCGGATCCTCCTCAGAACATGGGATTCGCTCGCTTTCGAAGTGCGCATTCAGCTTTGGCTCTCCACAGGCAAATTTGACCTCGCCCGTGCGCAGGAGGCTCACTGGCGGATTATTGATGCGTTGGAGAAAGGCGAAGGGCGGCGCGCTGGAAAACTGCTCCACGAACACATCTCGGCTTTTCACGGTCCCGTTCATCCTGTTGTTGGTTGAACTGATTCAAGGGTCCGCCACCCACTCTGGCGCCATTCTTCCGGACGGCCCGGATTTGGCAGCGTCCTCGATGCCGTTGCCGGCGTTGACTTCAGTTAATTGTTGCGCGCTCATTCTTCCCGCATGGTGAAAAAGATGCTGCCGATGACCAGGGCCGCCCCGAACAGAGTTCGGAGCGTGACCTGCTCCGATGCGAGGAAATGACCGAGGGCGAGGGCCACGATCGGATTCACATAGGCATGGCTTGCGACCTTACTGGCAGGCATACGGCCCAATAGCCAGACAAACGCCGTGAACCCGATGATCGATCCCGCGGTGATGAGATAAGCCAGCGAAAAAACGGCTTTGGCCGGAAGTGCGGGAAAAGGGTGCAATTCGCCGGCCGCTGCGGAGAGAATCAGCAGCAGGCCGCCACCGAGCATCATCTCCGCTGCGGCGGCAACAGTGCGAGATCGCGGCAGCGGCAGAGACTTGGTGAGCACAGAGCCAAGCGACCAGGCCGCGGAGCCACCGAGGATGATGAAGCAGGGGAGAATGGCGAACTCCGGACCGCCGTTGCGAAGCAGCATGAGCGCGACTCCGGCGAATCCGACCGTGACGGCGAACATGACTCGCCAGCGAAACCTTTGCTGGCGGAGGACAAAGACTTCGAGCAGAACGGTGAGGAGTGGCAGGGTAGATTCGAGAACGGAGGTGACGCCCGAGGGGACGTACTGCTCTCCCCAGAAGAGCGCTCCGTAAGTGACAAAAAACATCAGGAAGCCAAGAATGGCGAGGCTGCGCCACTCGCGCAGCGATGGACTCCCAGCACCTCGTAGGCGAGCAAAGAGGTAGAGAATAACGCCGGCAGTCAAAAACCTGACCCCAGCCGAAAACCATGGCGGCGCCAGCAGCACGGCAGTGCGGATGGCCAGGAAAGTCGATCCCCAGATGACATAAATGGCCAGGAACGCCAGGATGATGCGAATCTCGATGCGTCTTCGGGTGACTGGACCTGCGATCGATGTAACCGTCATATTCATTATAGATGGTTAAAACTATACCCATAGTTTCTTCACCTGTAAAATAAGTTTTGGGGGTTAGATGCTGTGATGTTTCGCGAGTCTTTATTAAAGGAGTTTCAGCTTGTGGCTGGAAACACCGCCCTCGACCTGGTGAATACGCTCGATAACCGCTTCCGCGAGCGCGGACCCGATGAGTTGCTGCTAAGCTACGACGACCTGCTGCACTTCGTTCAGCAGTCCGGGCTGCTGACGGCAGCGCAGGTTCGCAGGCTGAGGCAGGCACCGGGGGCGGAGGCAGAGCGCCGGCGAGTTCTCGATCAAGTCAAGGAATTGCGGGAGGCATTGGCCGACGTGGCCTATGCGTTGCTGGCCGAGGAAGATCTGCCAAAGCATCGCGTCGAGTCGCTGCAGGAGTATTTCCATCGCGCGAATGCCGCACAGCGGCTGGGCGACGATGGGAAGCGTCTGGTGTGGAGTTTGCCGGAGCGGGAAGGACTTTCCGCTCCATTATGGCTGTTGGCGCAAGAGGGAGAGATGCTCTTGCTGTCGGAGCGGGCTGAGCGCCTTCGCTGTTGCGCCAGCGACACTTGCCGATGGCTCTTTCTCGATACCAGCAAGAACCACACTCGACGATGGTGCGATATGAAGATTTGCGGCAACCGGATGAAGGCGCGACGGTATCAGGCGCGGTTGGCCCGCGACTAAAAGCTTCGCCTGCAGTCTTTCGACCAGCTCATGATGTACTCAACCGTCCAGCCGAGTCGCTGGTGCTGACTTCAGTAAGTCGAAGATAGCAGTAGAGCGGCCAGGCGTGGGCGTGGGCGCACCAGGGGATGGCGGTGGAGAGTCCGTTGGTGGGCAGCAGCGAGGAGTCGAGGCTGTCGGACGCGGACCAGCGGCCGGTCCAATAATCGGGGAAGTGAGCGGCGTAGCTGCTGAAGGTCATGCGGCGGAGCAGGTCATGCGCGGTGGCGGGGTCGAAGGTAGCGACGCCGAGGATCACCGGGCCGTTAAGGGCGTACCAGAATCCTCCGTTTTCGCGCGAGCCCTGGGGAGTTCCCGAGCGCGTTGTAGGTTTTTCAACCTGGCGCGGGCCAAGCGCTTCTCCTGTGAGAAGGCGGTTCTGGAGCTGAATGAAGAGGCGCCGCTTGCGTTCGATGCTGAATTCGGGGATAAGCAGGGTGTAGCCCTGCGGCTCAAGCCACATATCGTTCTCGCCCAGAGGGGTCTTTGCATCCATCCATGCGCGACGCGGGAAGGTGCGATCGTCGAGGTCGCGACTCCAGGCAGCGTACAACTCGGAGCGGTACTCGCGCATAGCGGCGGTCAGCTCGGGAGCCTCGGGCAGCTGGAGCGCGTCAATGGCAGAGGCAAGGTCGCCAAGGATGACGAGCGCCATGGCGGAATTCATGTGGCTTTCGCCCACGACGAACTCGATGTTGTAAGGGATGGTGCTGGGCCACCAGCCGAACATATCGTTCCAGTCGGAGTTCCAGCGGCAGATGATGCCGTGCGACGCGGTACGAACGCGGTCGCGCAGGAAGAGGAATGCCTGCCGGACGTGGGCGAGGCCAGTGTCATGACCGGAGTTTTCAAGTGGGTAGTAACCGACGGTTTCGGTGAGAATGCGTGCATCGTGCGTGGCGCGGAGGTATTCGGCAAGGAGCAGAAAGAAGTAAAGCTGCTGGTCGCTGGTTTGCTGCGCCCCACTGGGGCACCACCCAAAGCCCTCATCGTTGAGCTGGACGGTGCCGTCCGGGAGCATGCGTTTCATGATGAATCGCAGGGTGGAGCGGGCGACTGCGGGATTGGTGTGGCAGAAGGGCAGCGCCTGCTGGGCGAGGTCACGACTGGACGCCATGTTTCCCCAGATGTAGTCGTACATGGTGCCCTGCGGGACCACCGTCTCATCGTAGTACTCGCGCCAGGTGGTCATGGATTCGAGCGCAGCGGCGTTCCAGAGCATTTCGCGACGGAGGACGGGGTCGGATTCTCGGGAGAATCTGGGCAGGACGTGAAGCCATGCGTTGCCGAAGGTGGAACCAAGCGGCTTTGCGGATGCGGGCGCGGCGAGGGAGGCACAGAACGAGTCGATGGAGGCGACGTCGCGGGTGTAGCCGGTGACGAAGGCAAGCTTACAGGCTTCTCCGGGGTGAAGGGTGAATGCAGCCGTGACGCCGATGTTGCGTTGATCGGCGGAGTCGGTGTGAGAGACGGCAGTAAGGTCGCTGCTGATGGCCTGGACGAAGATCGTGGGCGGGAATTGCTCGTAGCGGGACATTTCGCCGGGTGGCGGGAATGTGAGCCTGCGTTTGCCGCGCGCTGTGAAGGATGCCGTGACCGTTCCGTTGACCGGAGAGGCCCCGGCCTGGATAGGCCAGGTGGCGCCCTGCTGGGAATCGTCCCATGCGGCAAAGAGCTGTTGGTACTTTGCCCGGGTGAACTCGGAGTACTGGAGTTGAAGCGGAGCGGACCCGCTGTTGCGCAGGGTAATTTGCGTTAGGAAAGCAGATGTGCCTTCGCCGATCGCTGTGGATGGTGCAACGGAGAGCAAGCGTGTGACGGACAGCGATGGGGCGAGGGCATAGTCGTAGCGTGCGAAGCCGACGCCGAAGCGTTTGGTGGCGGCAACGGCGGCAGGTGCGTCGAGCCCGATGAGATCGTGACGCTGGCCGGAGATTTCGATGGTAGCGAAATTTGCTCCGCCCCAGCGGTCGTCGCCCTGGTTCATGCGGCCCCAGGCACGCTCGCCGGTGAGGATCTGGCAGAGCCCACTGGCGTGTGTGAAAAGCGTGAGCCGGTAATTGCCGGTAAGGAAGAACGGATCGTCGGGGATCATGGCGGCGCCGTCGCGCTGCGGGCTATTGGGGAAGCGCATCGGACCGGTGTAATGATAAGCAGGAAGGCCGTAGTCGTCTTCGATCCACTCACCCAGCGAGGACGCCGATGCGTCGGGCGCGGCCCAGGAGGGCGCAGCGGATGCGGCAAGAGATGTAGCCGCGAACGCTCCGGCTCGGGCGAGGAAGCTGCGGCGGGTGAGGTGGTCTTCGGCGTCTGACAAGTGTGACCTCCAGAGGGATTAGTCCCCCGGAGGAATTCTACGTCGGCAAGGTGGCCACGCTCGATCGAAGTGTCCCGGCTTCATCGCTGCGCGTGGGGTCTCAAGTCCATGCGATTTCAGCACGGAAACGCTTGCTGTTCTGCAGGCCACTCGAAACCGGCGGTTTGCCGGCAATCACGACATAAGCCTGAGAGCGCGATCGTGGCACGTGGTATGGAGGCCACGGTCCATGACGCAAAGCAGCACTCCCGGGCCAATTGAGAAAGCCGACTGTTCTGGCGGAAGCCAGAACGAGAGCATGGATACTGAGCAGGAGAGATTCCCTGCGCACCACAAAGAGCGCTCTATGAGACCTTTTTAAGTTCGTTTGCTCGACGTACCGGTGCCGACCTGAGCCCGTGGAAAAAGGGAGTGCTCACGAGGGCGCTGAAGCTCAGTTCAGAGTGACTATCAGTGCCACTGAAATCTATTCGAGAGAGGGGCGGATCCAGATCTTGCTGGATGAACGCAGGTAAGAATGGATGTGCTGCTAGCGGCTAAGCATGGACCGAGCTCGCGCTTAATTGCTCTTGTTCGAGCAGATCCAGGATGCGTCTCTTAATGTCGTCGCGGGTCCGCCGGACGGTCTCGATGTTCTGGTCCTTTGGGTCTGGCAGCGGCCAGTCATCGCGGCGTAGACCTGGCACATAGGGGCACTCGTCGCCGCAACCCATCGTAATCAGCATCTCGGCATTCTGAGCCAACTCGACCGTAAGCTGTTGCGGCTTCGCGTCGCTGAGGTCGATTCCAACCTCCTTCATCGCATCCACAACCACAGGATGGACATGCTCGGCAGGGTGTGTGCCCGCCGAAATCGCACGCGCCAGTTCAGGATCAGCAAACCGATTAAAGAATGCGGCCGACATTTGCGAACGGCCCGCATTGTGGACACAGGCAAAATGAAAGTGCGCACTCGAATCAAGCTCCTTTGGCCTGCGGTCTAACCCGCGCAAGGCCGGACAATGGGATCCATTCGCTCACCGTGCACGAGCCATTCTTTATGTAGGAGATCTGCCGGGAAATTGTTGACTGTGAAGCACCTGGAACATGTTGAATGTCGCAGCCCCACAACTGATCCGCAAGGTCGTCGGTAATGCTGGAGATGCTGATGCGGCTCGGAGCAACCATGTAGGACCATAATGTCCGGCGGCCTCTGCTGACGAGTTCCGCCGAATGGCCGAGAAAGCGCGACGACGCTTCCACTCGGCAGCCTTGACTAAATCTGGTTTCTTTTCGCATTCCGATGCCTCGATAGATTCTTCATGCCTGCATCCCGGCCGCACTAATGAGATCTACTTGCGCCCTATCTCATCGATTTCTTTTTGAAGGATCAGCTTGTCCAGGCTTGCAAGGGGTAGACACAGAAAGAGACTGATTCTCCGATCAAGAGTCGAAAAAGCATCGCGGAATGCCCGGTCGATTGCTTCCGGCGTTCCCTCGACCGCGGCAGGGTCAGATACCCCCCAATGAGCAGTCATGGGTTGTCCAGGCCAGTAGGGGCACACTTCCTTGGCTGCGGTGTCGCAGACCGTGAAAACAAAATCGAACGGAGGAGCGCCAGGCCCGGAGAACTCGTCCCAGGATTTGCTGCGTAAGCCCACCGTACTGAAGTGAGCGGCTTCAATCTGCTTGAGAGCTTCGGGACGCACGAATCCCGTGGGATGACTGCCGGCGCTGTATGCGTTGAAATTTGGAAGACCCTTACGATTCATAATCGCTTCGGCCATGATGGAGCGTGCTGAATTTCCAGTGCAGAGGAAGAGGACGTTGTAGCGTTTTGGCATTGTTCAAATCCTTCGATCATATTTGGCTGCCCTCTACCGGCCCGTTAAACGCAATTGCCATGGCATCAATGTTTGTGCCGTGCCTTCATGAGCAGCAGGCTGGGGCACGGCAATCCTGTTTGGGCGAAGCCGGCTTGACCGCGTATACCTTGACGCTCGCGGCCGCCTCGTTGACATCGTATTCAGAGAGCAGCTTGGTCAGGTCCTCATGAAGGCTGGCTGGCGTAGACGTGTTGGGTGAGCAGCAGCTATCTGCAAGCGCCGGCAAGCCATTGGCCGGGGGCATGGACGGAGAGCAACACCCGGCCCGATTTTCGACCTTGGCATAGACATTTAAATCGGCCCCGCTATCCACAATCTCGACGTGCTCGAATCCGGCATGAAGCAGGCCCTCGCGATACTCGTCTATCTTGATCGCCCCGGCAATGCAGCCCACATACGCGGCCATACTTTGGGCGACAGCGGGCGGCAGTTCATGCTTGAGGGCAATGTCGCTGGCGGCAAGACGTCCGCCGAGCTTGAGAACCCGCGCGATTTCTCGGAATACCGCCGGCTTGTCGGGAGCAAGATTGATCACGCAATTGCTGATGACACAATCGACGGAAGCATCGGGAAGGGGAAGTCGGTCGATCGTCGCAAGATAGAATTCGACGTTCTCGTATCCGCCGTTCTCAGCGTTGGCACGGGCGCGGTCAATCATCTCCGGCGTCATGTCGATGCCGATTGCTTTGCCCTTTGGTCCGACCAACTTTGAAGCCAGAAAGACATCCAGCCCGCCACCCGAACCCAAGTCGACAACCACTTCGCCAGGGCGAATGGACGCGATTGCGGTTGGATTGCCGCAGGAAAGGCCCATGTTGGCCTCAGCCGGGATCGAGGTCAGTTCTTCCGCGCTATAGCCAAAGGCTTCCGCGACCGCTTTCACACCCGCATGTCTCGTGGAAAGGTCGCTTTCAGCGACCGCAGCGTACTTGGACCGCACCGTTTCAAGCACTTCTTCTGCCATAGCGCCTCCGACATATTTGCTAAAGTGAATATATTATGCGGTGGACACATCCGTCAATACGAATATAATCATGAAATGGCAGTGAACCAGAAAACCTTCAACATGGAGCGATTTTTCCAGGCGCTGGGAGACAATACCCGGCTGCGGCTCCTGAATCTGATGGGCGATCAGGAGATTTGCGTCTGCTATTTCGTCGAGATCCTTGATCAGCCCCAACCCAAGATTTCCAGGCACCTGGCGTATCTGCGCAACGCCGGCATCGTGACGCCTCGCCGTGATGGCAAATGGATGCACTACCGAATCGTCATGCCGCCCAATGAAGGTGCGGCGAAGGTTTTGCGGCAAATTCTTCGATGGTTCAAGGAAGAGAAAACCATGCAGGCCGACCGCGCTAAGCTCAGCAAGGCGTGCTGCACTCCAGAGAAGTTCGTGACCTTACAGGGAGCCCCCCTGCCAACTCCCGTCGAACCATCGCCTGTTTTTGCTTCGAGGTGAATATGTCCAGTGTCCCCTACACCCAAGGGCAGGTATGCGCACCGCTGGCGCGTAAGAAACTGTCCTTTCTCGACCGCTATCTGACTCTATGGATTTTCCTTGCGATGGCAATTGGAGTGAGCATCGGGCACTTCATTCCCGGATCTGCCGCCTTCGTGAATAGTTTTCAATCCGGCACAACGAATATTCCAATCGCCATCGGGCTCATCATCATGATGTATCCTCCTCTGGCGAAAGTTCGCTACGAAAAACTCGGCGAGGTCTTCCACAACCGTCGTGTACTCATGCTTTCTCTGCTTCAGAACTGGATTATCGGACCAGTCCTGATGTTTCTGCTGGCCATTGCTTTCCTGCGTGGCGAGCCGGCCTACATGCGCGGGCTGATTCTCATTGGCATTGCGCGGTGCATCGCCATGGTTCTCGTCTGGAATGAACTCGCAGCAGGGGACACTGACTATGCTGCAGGTCTGGTCGCTCTCAATAGCGTGTTTCAGGTGGTCTTTTACAGCCTTTATGCGTGGGTATTCATCACGATTCTGCCCACGTGGTTTGGATTCAAAGGGGCGGTCGTGGACGTCGGCATCGCCCAGATTGCAAAGAGCGTCTTCATCTACCTGGGGATTCCCTTCATCGCCGGAATGCTGACCCGCTTCATGTTTCTTCGAACAAAAGGGGAAGAGTGGTACCGGACAAAGTTCATCCCGCGCATCAGCCCCTTCACTCTTGTTGCTCTGCTCTTCACCATCCTGGTGATGTTCAGCCTCAAGGGCGACCTGATCGTGAAATTGCCGCTCGACGTGCTCCGCATCGCCGTGCCGCTGGTTGTATACTTCGTCGTCATGTTCCTGGTGAGCTTCTGGATGGGGCGCAAGCTGGGAGCAGACTACTCACAGACGGCGACCCTCTCCTTCACCGCGGCGGGAAATAACTTCGAGTTGGCGATTGCAGTTTCTGTAGCTGTTTTCGGACTGAACTCCGGCGAGGCATTCGTGGGTGTAATTGGCCCGCTGGTAGAGGTTCCTGCGCTGATCAGTCTGGTGAATGTCGCATTTTGGCTGCGAAAGCGCTATTTCTCGACATCCATGCCCTGGTGAGGTGTTTTGTTTCGTCGGCGACAGTTTCTTCCCGGCCTGTTCCTCGTCGCGGCGAGGTGGTTGGGCGTGTCTGGCGGGCAACTCCGAAGTCATAGACCCGCGACGATGTTGGAATGATTGAGCGCGGCAACGGTGCGGGCCTCGCGTTCGAAGCGGTTGCATAGGTCGGCGGAAACGCCATCCTCGCGAAGAACCTTGATGGCGACATCGTGGTTCAGACGGGACGATTGCTGCATCCCGCTCCGCGGGACGCCTGCCCATTATTCTTTTCGCAGTTCCTCTATAGTTTTGGTACAGCGCATATTTCGCCACGCATATCGCAGTGGCAGCGGCAGGTGAAATCGGCAATGAGCAGTATGAGTCCGCAGGAACTGGCAGAGAGAATCGTCGTGGGCCTGCTCTCTTTTCCGGTTACTCATTTCACAGCACAGCTTGAGTTCGATGAGCAGCCATATCGTCAGCACATTTCCTGGCTGCTGCAGCATAGCCCGGCAGCACTCTTTGCCGCCGGTGGCACCGGCGAGTTCTTCTCTCTGACACTCGAAGAATTTTCTACTGTCGTTGGTGCCGCGGTCTCCGAGACTGCCGAAAGAGTTCCGGTCCTCACTGGATGCGGATACGGCACGCAGACCGCAAAACAATTTGCCCGCGCCGCCGAAAAGGCGGGCGCCGACGGGTTGCTTCTGCTTCCTCCCTATCTCGTGAATGCAGAACCCGCGGGACTGATAGCGCATACGGAAGCTGTATGCGCTTCCACGACGCTGGGCGTTATCTTCTATAACCGCGACAACGCCGTTCTGAACGAGTCGGCGCTTGAGCAGCTATGCGAACGATGCCCGAATCTGGTGGGCTTCAAAGATGGACTCGGGGATATCGAACTGATGACGCGTATCTATGCGCGGCTGGGGGATCGCCTGACATATATTGGCGGCCTGCCCACGGCTGAAACCTTTGCTCTGCCGTATCTGGAGATGGGGGTTACGACCTATTCCTCCGCCATTTTCAATTTTCTACCGCGATTCGCGCAGGAGTTCTACGCCGCAGTACGGCGCAAGGATCAGCCGGCTGTATTAGCAAAGCTGCGGGAGTTTGTTCTGCCTTACATCGCCATTCGCAATCGCCGCAAGGGCTATGCCGTTTCCATTGTGAAGGCCGGAATGAAGGCGGTGGGCCGTCCAGCGGGGCCAGTACGCCCTCCGCTTACAGATCTCGACCAGAACGAATTGGAAGACCTGAAGAAGCTCATCGCAGGACGCTCCTGAGCAACGCGAACGTGGATTCATTCCGCATGCCGGATACAAAGACAACGCATGTCCGTTACCTGATCGTGCTGATGTTATTTGTCGCCAGCACCTTCAGTTACGGAGACCGTGTCGTGCTCTCTATCGCAGGCGTTGCACTCACGCGCGATCTCCACCTTGACGCTCTCCGCCTGGGCTATCTCTTCTCCGGGTTTGGCTGGGCGTATGTCGTGGCGCAGCTGCCGGCCGGCGGACTGCTTGATCGTTTCGGCTCGAAACACGTCTATGGCGTCAGCATTGTCTGCTGGTCGATCTGTGCATTGCTGGCCGGCTTCACAGGATACCTGACCGCCGTCGCGGCGTTCTATACGCTCTTTGCACTACGGCTGTTGTCCGGACTTGCGCAAGCGCCGGTTTTTCCTGGCAATGGCCGCATCGTGGCGGCGTGGTTTCCCACAGCGGAACGCGGTCGCGCCTCGGCCATCTTCAACTCGTCTCAGTATTTTGCGCTGGTGCTTTTTGCCCCCATCATGGGCTGGATTGTGCACACGTGGGGCTGGAAACAATGCTTCTGGTTTGCAGGCGCGATCGGACTCGCGCTGAGCGCGGTGTGGTTCAACGTGATCTATGGAGTGAAGACACATCCCCGCATCAGCCAGGTGGAGATTGACCACATCGAGCAGGGTGGCGGCGTGGCCAATCTGGACGGCAACGCGCGCGCAGGTGGTAATACTCTTACATGGGTGGCCGTAAAGTGGCTCCTGAACAGCCGAATGTTGGCCGGTATTTATCTCGGGCAATACTGCATCACGACACTGACATGGTTTTTTCTGACCTGGTTTCCCATCTACCTCAGCGAGGCCCGGCATATGTCGATCGTGAAGGTGGGTTTCCTGGCGGCCCTGCCTGCGCTCTGCGGCTGCGCAGGCGGCATCCTGGGAGGAGTCGTCTCGGACAGGCTGCTCCGTGCCGGGCGAACGCTGAGTTTCGCGCGCAAGACGCCGATCGTGATCGGCATGTCGCTGTCGATGACGATGATCGCCTGCAATTACGTCAACACACAGACGGCCGTGATGCTGTTTATGTCCCTCGCTTTCTTCGGTAAGGGCTTTGGAGCCCTGGGCTGGACGGTAATCTCCGATACGTCTCCAAAAGGCCTGATCGGACTGAATGGCGGCCTCTTCAACCTGATCGGCAACATGGCGGGGGTGACGACGCCGATCATCATCGGATATATCGTCAAGCGCACAGGCTCATTCCAGGATGCGCTTATCTTTGTCGGCGCGACGGCGCTGCTTGCTATCATCGCGTACCTGCCGATCGTAGGCGAGATCAAGCGCGTGGAGATGAATCCCGCTCTGATCCAGGGAAACGGCGTATGACATCCGAATCAGCCAATATCGATTCTCCCCGTATCGCCTCTCCAAGGATCACGAGCATGCGGGTCATTCCTGTCGCCGGCTATGACAGCATGCTGCTCAATCTCAGTGGGGCGCACGCGCCGTTCTTCACGCGCAATGTAGTTCTCATAACAGACGACGCCGGCAGAACTGGCGCCGGAGAAGTTCCCGGCGGAGAGAATATCCGCCACGTTCTCGACGATGCAAAAGCGCTGGTCGTCGGAGAGAGGATTGGCAACTGGAATCGCATTCTGAATACTGTGCAGCAGCAATTTGCCGATCGAGACGCTGCCGGTCGCGGCCTGCAGACCTTCGATCAGCGCACCACCATCCATGCAGTTGCTGCAATTGAATCTTCGCTGTTGGATCTGCTGGGGCAGTTTCTGCAAGTGCCCGTCGCCGCGCTGCTCGGAGAAGGGCAACAGCGAAGCAGCGTCGATGTGCTGGGTTACCTCTTCTTCATCGGAGAC
The DNA here is from genome assembly GCA_963721995.1 of uncultured Acidobacteriaceae bacterium. GTDB lineage: Bacteria > Acidobacteriota > Terriglobia > Terriglobales > Acidobacteriaceae > Silvibacterium. The sequence goes on from CAVRNK010000027.1 coordinate 48,361, forward strand.
CGAAAGAAGACCAGTCTCCCCTATCGCTGTGACGAACACGCTTCGAATCCGTGGTTTCGTCTACGCGATGAGGAAGCGCTCACAGTGGGGGCTGTGCTTCGCCTCGCCGAATCCGCTCAGGACCGCTATGGCTTTCGTGATTTCAAGCTGAAGGGAGGGGTGCTCTCGGGCGTGAGTGAGATGGAAGTGGTGACCGCACTCGCGGAAAAATTCCCGCAGGCTCGCATTACGATCGATCCTAACGGAGCGTGGTCGCTCGACGAAGCTGTTGCGCTGTGCAGCGGCAGGCAGCACGTGCTGACCTATGCGGAAGACCCCTGCGGGGCTGAGCACGGCTACTCCGGCCGCGAGATCATGGCCGAGTTCCGCCGCGCGACCGGGATACCGACCGCCACTAATATGGTCGCCACGGACTGGCGTCAGCTCCACCATGCTGCCCAATTGCACGCCATCGACATACTGTTGGCCGATCCGCACTTCTGGACCATGCAGGGTTCGGTTCGCGCCTCGCAGTTCTGTCGCGACTGGCGCCTGACCTGGGGTTCGCACTCGAACAATCATTTCGACATCTCACTGGCCATGTTCACTCACGTAGCTGCGGCCGCGACCGGCAAGGTGGCAGCCATCGACACGCACTGGATCTGGCAGGACGGCCAGCGCCTCACCTGCGAGCCGCTGCAGATCGCAGGCGGAAAGATCTCCGTCCCGGATCGTCCCGGCCTCGGCGTCGAACCCGATATGGAACAAATCGAGCAGGCTCACCAACTCTATGTGAAGATCGGCCGCGAAGGACGCGACGACGCCGCGGCCATGCAGTTCCTCATACCGAATTGGCAGTTCGATCCAAAGCGCCCCGGTCTACTGCGTTAGGAATTCAGCCACAGATCACCCCGTGACCTGCAGACATCTAAACGGTAGTGAGAAGTGGGAGAGGCTCGTAAGCGAGTACGAACTGCCTCGCGCTGAGCCCGTGATGCTCGATTTCCGACTTCAGGGCGAAGCACGCGCATTGAGCTGAGATTGTGCTTCGTACAATGGATTGTCCCGAGAAACGGGTTTCCTTGGACCGTGTGGTCGTGGATGGCCACGAGCCGAGGGTTAAGCCGCATGATGGGTTAGCACACCCGTTCGGAATCACCCTCGAAAATGCAGTTGATGGACCTTGCGATGCGCGAGGCCGGTAGCCGAATAGCATGCTGATATCGTCAGTGTCGAATAAACTGCCTTCACAATTTGGATATTTATGGGTTCAGTTTTAGTAGATTCCGGGCTCTTCCGCTGACGGCAATTTGAGTCTTGCGATGGTGCTCTAAGAGCGCAGCCATTTTCTTGCCGGACCAGTGAGCGTCTTGATTATGTTTCGCGAATAGAAAGGCACCAAGTTTATTCGCCTCGGACGAAAGAGCAGGATCAGCCGCTCTGCGTAAGAATTGGTGAAGAGTGACGTCTGGATACGCACGGCTCAGCCACTTCAGCAACCACCCATACGCCTGCGCAGCGCCATTACGTCTGCATGCGAGTTCGAGGTTGCGAAAATAGGCTGACTCGGAATTCTCCCGTCGTTTCCGCCGCAGTTGCAAGCACCGGTAAAGAAGCGGAAGATAGCGCCAGCCAAGCCAGCCCAGAATGACGACTCCGAGACCGCAAGGAAGTACCACTCGAATCCACAATTTGTACTTGGTCCACAGACTGACGTGCTTCGGTTGCGCGACCGGTGACTGCTCCGGCTCCGGCGGAAGTTCTGTGACATAGCCTTGGTTTGCGGCAGCAGTGAAATGAACAGCCGGCAAGCTGGCTTTGACTAAGCGGTTTGTAGAGAGATTCCACCACTTCAGCTCTATTGCAGGAAGCGTGTAGTCGCCTTCCTTCCGGATGAAATACTTCGCCGCCTGCGTACGCCTTCCGTAAACAAATTCACCGCCGTCTGTCTTCTGATCCTGCACAACCGGCTCTTCCTCATACACTCGAATCCCGTCGGGAGCCTCCAGCGGCAGAGGAGGAATCAGCATCGCCTGCATTTTTGTCGCAGTCACTGTGACAGTTCTTTCGATCGAATCTCCCGCGCGAAGGTTCTTGAGTGGCGACGACCACTTTTGCTGAATCGTCAGCTGCGTTGTCGGCAGAAAGTAATCCAGATCTCCCGCTGCCGCCGGCACATCGGCGTGAAAGATAAGCACAGGGATAGAAACATGTGCGATTGTCGTTTCGGGAGGTTTGCTGGCGTAAGAAACCGTAATCTCTGCGGCAGGCAATCGGAAATCACCCGGCTGCTGTGGATAGATCGTATATGTTTCGGTTATCCCCGCGTAGGTAACTCCGCCGATCTGCTCGTTGGAGTTTTGTGGGCGATCCTGCGGCAGCACGACGATGGCATTATCAAGCTCAAACTCCGGGAAGTCCGGACTGCCGGTAAAGTAGTTAGGTACAACTACTGACACCACCAGGCGCACCGGCTGACCTACGAGAATGCCATTAGTCGGTTCAAGGTGCGCCCGGACTACCGGCGTCTGCGCCGCACAGGAACCTGCGCAAAGGATCACCAGCAGTACTCGGCAGACGCCCCTCACGGCTGACGTTCCTCCGCAGCCTGCATTGCGAAGCGGCGCCGGAGAAAATCGGCGGGCGTGGTCTGGATGTTACGCATCCAGATCTCGGCCATCTTCTTCGGATCAAGTTTGACCCGCGTTTGGGTTTTCTTGCCCTGCTCTCCCTTCTCATCAAACTTCATCTGATCGGGCGGCAGATTCGGCGCTTCTTCCTCCTGTTCTTTATCTTTGTTTTTTGCCTTCGGAATGAGCGATTCCACCAGCACAAGATTCCCTTCTGCTTCAGGCCACGGATGACGCCGCACGAGCGCCTGTTGATAGGCCTGCACTGCCTCTGGATACCTGCCCAAATGCGCCAGCGCATCGCCCTGGTTGTACCAGGCCTCCGCCGAATCGCTCAGCGCGAAAACATTGAGTGCGCTCTCGTAGTCCCCCGCGCGAGCCAGCGCGAGTCCCTTCCAGAGTGGATCTTCAAATTTCTCTGCCGCCTTCTGGTATTCGCTTCGCTCGAAGTAGTACCGCCCCTGCTGATCGCGTGTCAGCCATAGATCCATCCACGAAAATCGCGACTGATCGCCGGACGGCGGCAGAACGAAGACAACGGCAAGCGCCCCTGATGTCCATCGCACCGTCCACCCCTTGCGAAACCAGAAGAGCGCAACGGCGGCAATGGGAATAGTTAGCCAGTATCCTTCGTCAAGCCACCGCGTCTTGCTGTTGCGCTGCTGCACCGCCTGCAGATGATGCTGCACTCGCCTCTGTATCCAGTCGATGTCGTTGTCATTCAGTGTGAGCGTTGTCGCGGCAATATCGATGTGGCTCAAAGAGCGCGAGGCATTCACGTCCAGCCTTGAGTAGACGCGACGTCCGAGGTTATCGGTAAGGAAGCCGTGGCCGGCCGTCCGCACCGGACCACCACTCGATGTGCCCACTCCCATGACGAGAATGTCTGTCTGATCTTCGTTCTCTGCGCTAAATTGCCGCAGCGCAGGCAGCGCCTGTGGCTCGATACCATCCGTTACAAAAAGGATCGTACCCGGAACGGGCTCATCCTTCAGAAAATCCTCGATCGCCCGCAGCGCCTTGGCCGTGTCTTTTCCATGCGCTGGCATAAGTGACGTCGAAAGCGAGCTGAGGTAGAGATCAAACAAAGAGAAGTCGGTTGTGAACGGCAACACCATGTGCGCCGTGCCTGCATAAGCAAACAGAGCGGTGCGGCCACCGTTCCGCACCGTGAGCAGATCGCGCAGTTTGAGCTTCGCGCGCTCCAGCCGGGTTGGGTCCAGGTCGACCGCATCCATCGTCTGCGAAAGATCAAGTGCGATTACCAGTGGCGCCTTGTCCTCAGTAAATGGAGGCTGCTCTCGCCTCCACGTTGGGCCTGCAACCGCGACCGCTCCCAGAGCAATCAGAAGGCACGCCATGTGTACGGGACGGAAACGCCATCGCTGCTTGCGCGCAACGATAAGATGATCGAGCAGTTCAGGGTCGATGTATCGCTTCCATCGGGCGCGCACGTCGTCGCGAATGCGAAACGACAGATAGATGGCAGGCACGGCAAGCAGCAGCCACAACCAGTGCGGCCGCAGAAAGTGCACTGCCGCCCACCACTCGCTCATACATGTACCTTGAAGACATCCGAAGTGACATCTTCGGTTGATTCGCGGCCACGGTGCGAGAAGAGACGTATCAGCAGGCTCACAACCATCATCAGCAGATGATAGCTAGTAAGTACTACAACCGCAGCACCAAGCGGAATCATGAACAGTTCGCGCCTTGGCTGATAGCTCAATGTCTTGAAGTTCTGCGGAGTAATCTTGTCGAGCGTGTCATATGCTTTCTGCAACTCAACCGCGTTTTCGCCATGAAAGACCTGCCCGCCCGTTGCTTTGGCGATGTCATTCAGCGCGGCATAGTCCACCTTGTCCTCACCGGTCGCGTGCGGATCGCCCAGCCCGACGACGTGAATGGTGATCCCATTCTGCGCCGCAACTTCCGCAGCCTTGCGCGGAGGCATTCTGCTTCCCGTGTCGTTGCCATCGGTCAGCAGAATCAGCACGCGCTGTTTCGCCTCACTGTTCTGGAACTCCTTGATTGCCAGGCCGATCGCGTCGCCGATCATTGTCTGGGGTCCAGCCATACCGGCATCTGTCTGGCTCAGTATCTTCAGGCACGCATCGTGATCGAGTGTGAACGGCGTAACCGGATAAGCCGCCTGCCCGAAGACAATCAGTTCAATACGGTCGTTCTTGCGCTTGCGGATGAACTCGCTCACGACCTGCTTGACCGCATCTACGCGTCGCATGCGCTTGCCGTCGGGAATGCGGAAGTCCGGCGTCTCCATCGACTGCGAAATATCCAGCGCTAACATCAAATCCCGCCCAGGCTCTATCTTCTGGATCGGTGGCTCGATGAATTGCGGCCGCGTCAGCGCGAGAATCACCAGACACCAACAGATCGGCGCGAGGATTTTCTGCACCCAGTTCGTTTTCGGAATCACCGCTCCAGGCTCGGGCGTGATTCCCAGCGTCGAACTGATGTAGTGAAAAAATGTCAGGCGCAGCGAATCCTGCTCCTCCTTATAAGGCGGTAGCAGCCAATAGACGAGCAGTGGCAAGGGCAGCAGTGCCAGCAGCCAGGGATACTCAAGCCTGTACACGATGTCTCCGGATCCACTCGGCAGCAATCGCTCTCAGCGCCCGCTCGTGATCGTTCGATAACATCACCTGCCGGAGCGCAATCTCTTCGAGACGATTGCCTGGCGAATGCCTAAAGCCATCGCTCTTCGCAGTGCTGTTTAGAAATTCCAGCCACGCATCCCCGCTCAGTGACGCAACCTTCTCGCGTGGCCACGCCGTAAGTGCCGTCCTCTTTAGAAGCGTTGAGAACTGCTCTGCCGGCAACAGTGCCAGCTCGTGCAGCGCCTCCCGCCGATACCGGTTGCGAAACCATCGCCGCACAGTGTGCACAACCAACCAGAGAACAACAAGCCCGGCAACTGCGAATAGCACATACCAGCCAATCGTCTGCGGAGTCCACGCCGGCGGCAGCGGCTGATAAAAGTCGTGCAGTTTGTCGAGCGGTCCGCTCACACGCGTCTCCGCAGCGCCGCCACCTGTCCGAGCAGATGCCTCACCTGCTGCCCTACATCCTCAGCCGTGCTCAGCGGCAGCACCGGCACTCGCAGCTCATGCTGCCACGAAAGAATCGCGCGCATACGCCGGTCCGCCGCCTCCAGAATACTCTTGCGCACCTTCTCCTGCCCAAGCTGTAACTCCACCTGCAAATCGCCATTGCTGACCACAAGCTGCTCCGCCGGAGGCAGCCTCACCGCCAGCGGATCATACGCCAGGCAGCAGATCACATCATTCGACCGCGAAAGATGCAACAGCAGATCGCGCGTCATTTCATCTGCTCCGTCGAAATCGCTAGCAATCAGGATCAGCGCATCATGCTCGCAGACCCTCGCCGTCGACTCCAGCACCTCGTTCAGGCGCTCAGGCCTGGGCCGTGAAGGAGAATCCGCGCGCAGCAGATGATTCTGATGCGATATGCGGTCGAGAATGCGAAGCACGGTTGCGCGGCTGCGATGCATGCGCACCTGCTCGGTCGAATCGTCGTTGAAGACGAACGCTCCCACGCGATCTCCCTGATGGAAAACACGCCACGCAGCCAGCGCACACACCTCTGCCGCAACCACCGATTTCATGGACCTGCGGCTGCCAAAAAACATGTTGATGCGTTGATCGACCACCAGCATCGTCGGCCGGTCGCGCTCTTCGGAATACACCCGCACATAAGGTTTCTTCGCGCGTGCCGTCACCCGCCAGTCAATGCTCCGCACATCGTCTCCGGCAACATATCCGCGCAATTCCTCGAAGTCGAGACCCCGTCCGCGCACATGTGAAGCGCGCCGTCCGAAGAGCAGGCTGTGAACAGGCTGGTTGTGCTTCAGCGAGAATCCGCCGGCTCTGAACTCCAGCGCCGCCAGCGAATCGAGTTCGACATACGCTCCCATGGCAGCTCTCTACGCAACCGCGACCAGCTCCACGACTTTGTCGATCACCTGATCGGCCTTCACGCCCTCGGCCTGCGCGTCATAGCTCCGCAGGATCCGGTGCCGCAGCACATCGTGCGCGATCGCCTGCACATCATCCGGACGCACATAATCCCGCCCCCGCAGCCACGCATACACCCGCGAGCACTTGTCGAGCCCGATCGTTCCCCGCGGGCTCGCCCCGTACTGAATCCACTTCCGCAGATCCTTGTCGTACCGTTCCGGATACCGCGTCGCCTCAATCAGCGCCACGATGTATTGCTCCACCGCCGGACCAACATGCGTCGCATGGATCTCGCTGCGCGCCGCGAAGATCACCTCCTGCGCGACCCGCGCATCGGAGGCCGAAGCACCCGGCACCGCACCCGTAGCTGCCTCATCCGCCTCTTCGCCGCGCACCAGCAGCATGATGTCCCGCTCCGACTTCTCTTCCGGATACGTCACATACACATGCATCAGGAAGCGGTCCATCTGCGCCTCCGGCAAAGGATACGTCCCCTCCTGCTCGATCGGATTCTGAGTCGCCATCACCAGAAACAGCTTCGGCAGGACATGCGTCTTCCCGCCCACTGTCACCGTGCGCTCTTCCATCGCCTCAAGCAGCGCAGCCTGCACCTTCGCGGGAGCGCGATTGATCTCATCGGCGAGAATCAGGTTGTTGAACACCGGCCCCGGCTGAAACTGAAACTCACCCTTGCCATCGTCCGTGTAGTAGACCTCAGATCCGGTAATGTCGCTCGGCAGCAGATCCGGCGTGAACTGAATCCGCGACAACCCCGCATCGAGAAACTTGCTCAGCTTCTTGATCGCACGCGTCTTCGCCAGACCGGGCAGACCCTCGACAAGCAGATTGCCATTCGCCAGCAACCCGATCAGCAGGCGCTCGATCATCGCCTCCTGCCCCAGAACCGTTTCACTGATTCGCTTTTGCAACTGCAGGATCGACTCGCGCGAAGTCATCAATATCTCTGCCCTTTGGTCACCGCTTGTAGATATATCTGCTTTCCGCTGAACCGCGAGACTCACTCACTACCGATATCCGATTCGAGTAACTATAGCGCTAAATTCCCGCAAAGTCTCTCGCACCGGAACATCCATCTTCACCTTGACTTATCGCGGAACCGCGCTGATAATCAACCCGCTCCATGCTTAGCGCTGATGCGTCTTTATAGCTCCAAGCCGTAAAAGAGAAATCCTTTTGATTTGCTTTTACGCGGGCACCGATTTCTGAAACGCTTCCCCCTCCCGCCAGGCGTTGTCCGTCGGACGAGTTCGTGCAAGCAACAACCAGTCATAGCTGATGGCCGTTCGGAACTCCCCGCCGACCCCTGTTGCGGCGATTCCGCGAAGTACAAATGCAGAAAGGAGCTGAGATGGATCCAATGCATCTACGCGGTCGGCTGGCTAAGCGCAGTAAGTCTGCGTTTACTCTGGCAGCAATCCTCTTTGCCCTCACGATAGGAGCGCTCCTGTCGCCACGGGCCACATACGCAGCAGACGCAAAAAAGCCGAATATTCTCGTCATCTTCGGCGACGACGTCGGCCAGACCGACATCAGCGCCTACAGCATGGGACTGATGGGCTTCCACACGCCCAACATCGACCGCATCGCCAAGGAGGGCATGCTCTTCACCGACTACTATGCGGAGAATAGCTGCACCGCCGGTCGCGCGACCTTCATTACCGGCCAGTCCGCATGGCGCACCGGATTGACAAAAGTGGGAGTGCCGGGCGCTCCGGTGGGCCTGCAGGCGCGGGACGTCACCATCGCCCAGGCGCTCAAGCCTCTCGGTTACGCCACGGGTCAGTTCGGCAAGAACCACCTGGGAGATCGCGACGAATACCTGCCCACCAACCACGGCTTCGACGAGTTTTTCGGCAACCTCTACCACCTCAACGCGGAAGAAGAGCCCGAACGGCCCTATTGGCCTAGTAACAACCCCGATTTCCTGAAGTCCTATAACCCTCGCGGCGTCATCCACTCCTACGCTGACGGCAAGATCGAAGACACCGGCCCGCTGACCGTAAAGCGGATGGAAACTGTCGACGACGAAACCACAAAAGCGTGCGAAGACTTCATCACCAGGCAGGCCAACGCGGGTACGCCCTTCTTTACCTGGATGAACTTCACTCGCATGCACGTATTCACTCACGTCCGGCCCGAGTATGAAGGCAAAGCCGGGCTCGGCAAAGGCTATTTCTATGCCGATGGCATGTGGGAGATGGACCAGAACGTCGGCAAGCTCCTCGGCCTGCTGGACAGCCTCAAGATTGCCGACAACACCATCGTGATTTTCACCACCGACAACGGGCCGAATGCATTCAGCTGGCCGGATGCCGCTGTCACTCCATTCCGCAGCGAGAAGGACTCCAACTGGGAAGGCGCATTCCGCGTGCCGGCTATGATCCGCTGGCCGGGCAAGATCCAGGCCGGATCGGTCTCGAATGATCTGTTCTCCGGGATGGACTGGTTTCCCACGCTGCTCGCCGCTGCTGGTGACACCACCATCAAGGAGCGTCTGCTCAAAGGCACAAGCATCGGTGGCAAGACCTTCAAGGTGCATCTGGATGGCTACAACCAGTTGCCCTACCTTACCGGTCAGCAACCCCACGGCAACCGCGACGAGTACTACTATTTCGACGACGATGGCGACCTGGTGGCGATGCGGTTTGATGTCCTGCAACCCGGAGCAACGACGAAGACTGCCTGGAAAGTCATCTTTTGTGAACAACGGCAGCCCGGTCAGCTGGACATCTGGGCCAATCCATTTACGTGCCTGCGATTGCCGAGACTGTTCAATCTGCGCATGGATCCATACGAACACGCCCAGATTTCAGGCGATGAATACGACGCCTGGCGAGCTGCTAATGCTTACCTGATGTTCGAGGGAACGAGGAGGGCGGCATTATTTCTGCAAACATTTGTCGAATATCCGCCTAGCCAGATCCCGGCCAGCTTCTCCGTCGATCAGATCGAAGACGCTGTAAAGAAGAAAATCGCGCAGATGCAGCAGGTACAACAGAACGTGCAAGGCGCAAAAGACTGAAGCGCCCGACAACTGGAACCCAGCCAGAAACTCGGTGGTGCGAATTTCCAGCACCACCGGGTTTCGTTTTTGTTCTCTCCGTGTAAGTTATCCGTTCTGAAATTGCCCACCCCGCTAGGAGGTGCCTTCTGACACTTTTGCTCCGCAATTCAGCGCTGAGAATCTTGCTTTTGGTCGTGATCGCATCGATCGCACTCTTTCATTTCCCGCTTTATGCCCAGGTCGCCGGCCACTACCTAGGTGGCATCACCGGTCTGGAAAATGGCTCGACCGCCCCTCCCAGCGTCACCATTACTTACCTGCCCTATGTGAACCGTATCGACGCGCTGAAAGGGCCGAACGGAAACACAATCGTGAATCCCGACATTAACCTCGTGGCGAACAACGAGGTTTTCGCCATGACTACGACCAAGAAGATCCTCGGCGCCACCTGGGGCTGGAGTTTCATCGTTCCCGTGGTGAATACCCGATTTACTGCTGACGAGTTCAACGTATCTGGTGAATCCGCCGGCCTTTCCGACCTCTATTTCGCACCCATCATCCTCGGGTGGGAAAAGGGCAACGCAAATTTCCTCGTGAACTACGGCTTCTATGCGCCGACCGGGTACTTCAATCCTTCACTCGCCCTGAATCAGGGTCTCGGCTTCTGGGAGCACCAGATTCAGGCGGGGACAACCTACGCGATCGACAAGAGAAAACTCTGGAATACGTCTTTGTTGACCACCTGGGAGATTAACCAGAGCAAAATGGGCTCTGACGTCAAGGCCGGGCCGATGTTCACCGGTGAATACAGCTTCGGCCGCCGCTTCTTTAAGTACCAGATGAACGCCGGCGTGGCCGGCTACGCTTATCAGAAGCTCTCCGCGGATTCAGGTAGCGGAGTCAGTCCGTTGGTCGCCGGCGTTCTCGACCGCTCCTTCGGCATCGGGCCGGAGTGGAAATACACGAACATCAAATGGCATCTTGCCTTCGATGTTCGCTATGAGCAACAGTTCGGGGTTCAGGCCAAGACCTCCGGTCAGGTCTTCGTCTTCGGCCTCACCTACTTGAAACTCTTTCCGCCGCCACACAAATAGCACGAGATACATACTCTGAGGGGGCGAAAAACATGGCCGCAACTCATCGCCGAAACGCCAGCCTGCTCGTTTATCTCCTGATCGTCTTCGCCACCGCCGTGACCGCCGCCGGCCAAAGCGATCCTCTGCCTTCCTGGAATGAAGGATGGTAGCGTCGGCTTCGTGCCCGTTGAGGAGCGGATTGCCACCTTCGACAACGACGGAACGCTATGGACTGAGCAGCCGATGTATGTGGAGCTGGCCTTCTCGCTGCAGGAAGTGGTGAAGATGGCGCCGAAGCATCCCGATTGGCAGACGACGCAGCCGTTTGCCGCCGTGCTTCACCACGACATGAAGGCACTGGCGGCAAGTGGCGACGAAGGGATGATCAAGTTGTTCCTCGCGACGCACACCGGCATGACGGAGGAACAGTTTGAGGGGACAGCCTCGGCCTGGCTGGCGACGGCCGAGCATCCGAGATTTCACCGCCCGTATACGCAGTGCGTCTACCAGCCGATGCTGGAACTGCTGGCGTATCTGCGGGCAAATGGATTTAAGACGTATATCGTCTCCGGTGGCGGGCAGGACTTCATGCGGCCCTTTACAGAGAAGGTGTATGGTGTACCGCCGGAGCAGGTGGTCGGGACGCAGTTCAAATCGCAGTACATGACAAATGGCGACAGCCCGGCGATCGAACTCTTGCCGGGGATTTTCTCCATCGATGACGGACCCGGCAAGCCGGAAAATATCCAGCGTTTTATCGGGAAGAAGCCGATTGCGGCCTTCGGAAATTCCGACGGCGACATCCAGATGCTGGAGTGGACAGGATCGAATGCACGGCCGAATCTTGAACTTCTGGTTCACCACACCGACGCCGAGCGGGAATACGCCTATGACCGGAATTCCTCCATGGGCAGGCTGGACAAGGGTCTTACCGAGGCAGCGGAGAAGCACTGGATCGTAGTGGACATGAAGGCCGACTGGAAAACAGTGTTTCCGTCGCCTATGGGTGACCGAGCCCAGGCGCAATGACCGGGCCCTTAGCGTTGATCCATATAATGGACGCGGCTTCCAACTGATCCCTATGCCGGCTGTCAAACTCGCCTCCACTCTTCCAAAACGATCAAAGGAAAAACGCGGCGCCGCCGCTCCTGAAACTCAGGAAACCCCGGCCACACTACTGAGCGGAAAATCGCTGCTCTTTGCCCTGCTGCTCTTCTTCTCGGGAACGGCCGCGCTGATCTATCAGGTTCTCTGGATCAGGCAGCTCTCGTTGGTAGTCGGCATCGAGGTCTATTCCATCAGCATCGCGGTCAGCGCCTTCTTCGCCGGACTCGCCGCCGGAAGCGCTCTCTTCGGCCGCATCGCCGATAGGTTGAAGCGTCCTCTCCTGCTCTACTCCATGCTGGAGGCGTGCGTGGCGGTTGCTGGAGTTGGCGCGACCATCGCGCTGGCGCACGCCGCCGGGCCGTTCGTAGCGATCCAGTCCCGGCTCGGAGCGCTGGCTTGGCTGCTGCCCTTCCTGCTCGTCGGCACACCCGCCTTCCTCATGGGTGGGACTCTGCCCGTAGCCGTCTGCTCGCTGGCCACCGGCTCCCGCCAGATCGCACGAACCGGGGGATGGGTTTACGCCGCCAACACCGCTGGCGCGATCGCCGGTGCCCTGCTGAGCTCCTTCATTTTCCTGCCCTGGCTGGGCGTACGCGGAACATCCTTCGCCGCCGCTGTTTTCAATCTGGCGGCGGCAGGAATCGCTCTCGCCTTGGGCCGCCACTCCAGTTCCGACCCCGCCGACGCACCGGGCAGCACACAGGACGCATCCGATCCGCCCTCTAGCCGGTCGCGCCTCGCGCTCGCTCTCTATACCGCGGCGGGGGGCATCGCGCTTGGCTATGAAGTCGTGTGGTCGCAGGCCATGACCCAGTTTCTCAGCACCCGGGTGTTCGCATTTTCCGTAGTGCTAGCCACGTATCTCGCTGGCCTTGTCATCGGCAGCGCTCTCTACGCGCGCTTCAGTCACAGAATTCGCGATACCTGGGGACTCTTCGGCCTGCTCATCTCCGCCGCCGGCGTCATAGCCCTTCTCGAAATCGCACGTTTAGATCTATGGCAGTTACAGATTCAGTTTGCCGCCGGAAAGTTGGCCTTCGCTGCCACCGGGAGCGAGTTCGCGCGCATGTGCGCCCAGTTCCTGACCGCAGCGATCGGGGTGGTTCTCCTCCCGACCGTGCTGCTCGGCGCTGCGTTCCCTGCGGCACTGCGTTTGGCCGCGGGCTCTGAGCGCATTGGCCGAGACGTAGGAAGAGTTCTGGCATTCAACATCATCGGTGGCATCGCCGGAACACTGCTCACCGGGTTTCTGCTGGTGCCTGCCGTTGGACTTGTGCGTACCTTGAGCATATTGGCGATTGCCGCTGCGTGTGTAGGAGCGTTGGCTGTGCTGGCTGGCTCAGGCGTAAGCCGAAAGCTGCAATGGGCAATTTGCATCCTCGGAATCATCGCCGTCCCAGCCGGATTTCTCACTCCTCCGGATCGGCTGGCACGACTCCTCCTCACCACACGCGGAGGCGGCGCCCTGATCTTCTACCAGGAAAGCCGGGCCGCGACCGTGGCCGTAGCGCAGCAGCAAGCGGCCGACAACGTCTTTCGAAGGCTCTACATTCAGGGCGTATCCAATTCCGGCGATGCCATGCCATCCCTGCGGTACATGCGGCTGCAGGCGATGCTGCCGCTGATCATCCACCGCGGCGAATCTAAGTCCGCACTGGTGATCGGCTTCGGCACGGGCATCACGGCGGGAGCCGTCCTGCATTATCCGGGGCTGCAAAGGAGAGTGTGCGTGGAATTGCTTCCCGCCGTCGTGCGCGCCGGCGAGATGTTTCCGGAAAACTACAAGGCTTGGTCCGACCCGCGCATGCTAATTCGCATCGGAGACGGGCGTCAGGAATTGCTGCGCAGCGCAGAGCGTTATGACCTGATCACGCTGGAGCCGCCTCCACCATCCGCCGAAGGCGTCGTCAATCTCTACTCGACTGACTTTTATAGACTCGCCAGCAAAAGGATGGAGCCGGATGGTCTCTTCGCACAATGGCTGCCGCTCGCCACGCAGAACAATGAAGACACGCGCTCACTGGTTCGCAGCTTTCTTGACGTCTTCCCGTATGCAACGCTCTGGACCACGGAGCTGCACGAGATGCTCCTCGTCGGCTCCTACTCACCCATAGAACTCGACTCGGTTCAAATCACCAGCCGCTTCAATCAAAGCGACGTGAGCACACCCTTGCAGGCGGTCGGTATATCCTCGCCGGCAGCTCTGCTTGCGACTTGGGTGACAGGGCGAGATGGCTTGGAGCGCTACGCGGCGCACGCGCGCCCTGTAACCGACGACTATCCACGCATCGAATACGCTCCCTGGGTACGCCCGAAAGAAATTACCAGAACGCTGCCGAATCTGCTCGCACTCGAAACCGATCTTCCTTTAACTGGTTCGGATCTTGACGACCTGCGGGGGGAAATCGCCACCCAGCGTCAGGGTTTGCTGGATTTTTATACAGCCGGAATTGCAGCGTATCACGGCGACCGGGAAGCCTGGACCCAGGCCATGCGGCGCGTCCTGGCCGTAGACGAAAACAATCCTTACTATCGTTGGATCGCAGGGGACGGGAAATGACTGCTTCATTTGCGGCGTGCTTTTCGGACCACAACCGCCGAGATCGTACACAGTCTGTCCCCGGACCAGATATCGCTCAGCTAATTGATCGCGATCTGTAACGTACTGGAGGGTGGCCCTCCGGGATTGGTTGCCACCAACGATGCGGTTCCCGTGCTGACCAGATCGCTCGCCGGGATCGCCACAGTCACATGAGTTGCATCGGCGATCGTGGTGGTCCGATAGCTTCCGTTCCACGTTACGGCTACGCCAGGCAAAAAATTCGATCCTGTAAGTGTCAACAGCATGTTGCCGGATCCATGCGAAATTGTTGTCATCGAGCTGGAGGCGAGAACAGCAGGCGTATTTTGATTCAGCAGTTGGGGCACCACTGCCGGGCCGCGCAGCAGGTAGACTTGGCCGCTCGTAGTAAGAGCCGCGAGCCCGTCCTGCCCCCACCGGACCAGATCGACGGCGTTGGTGTCCGCGTCAGGGTCGGAGTTGCCTCCGTCGTTCGAAAAAGCTATCGGCAAGACACCGAGAGGAAGAAACGTGTTTTGATCGTACACAGTGATGGAGTCTACAGTTCCGGCAAATGCGAACGGCGTTGTACTCGTCATGAAAAATACCTCCTGTAGTGAAGTGTCCGGCTCTACCTTTCTGACTCCGTACCCATAGGTGCTGAGATTGATCAATCCCGGAAAGACGCCGATCTGGATGGGGCTTTCGTTGCTTGTCCCAACGCCACCAGCAGAGGAGAATAGAAAGCCCGCGGCCACTTTATAGCAGTTGAAAGATTCGAGCGCGGTTCCGACGTAGTATGGGTAGGAGCCGTTCAACAAGCCGTTAGCAGTCACTGTGTATTCCCTCGGAGAGTTAGGGCTGCTGTATAAATCAGTCGCGAATAGGTGGTCGGCGTTGGGAAAAGCGAGACACGTACCTGTATATATCCCGGTTGAGCTACCCCGTTTCGTAGCTGTCTTCGAAGCCGGATCGAAGTCGTAAATCCCGATCCCAATGTACTCACCCTCATCCACGGCAACTGTGTTTTCCGATCCGGGTTGGGCAGCAATATCACGAAGTCCAACGTTGTATCCAGTCGCCTGGAAGCTCCCTACCGTAAAGTCAGGCTGTTGCGTGAGCATATTGAAGCGCGCAATGCTGGCACTTCCCGTCAACAGTGTGTATAGGATTTGCCCGTCCTGCGTAAGTGCCAGACTGGTCGGAGTGTCCCCGATAGGCACGGCTTTTCCCGTACTACCGGTTTCAGGATCGATGGCCAGAAGGGAGTTTCCCGTTATGGTGGATGTACCTGGACCGATACTAGCCATGAGTTTTCGCGAAAACGGATCGTACAAAATATGGTTTACCCCGAGCGTCATGACACTGTAAACGCTGAGGGGCAATGTTGAAGATGTTCCGCCACCCGGTGCACTTGTCGCGACACTAACCGCGATCCAGCCGAGCTTAGTCAAGCTGGATGCAGGCACGTTGGCACTCAGTTGTGTGCTGCTGATCAGGGTGGTCGCGACTCGTTCGCCGTTAAGCAGGACGGAAGACCCACTATCGAACCCGGTACCGGTAACCGTGATCGTAGTGTCGCTTGACCCTGCGGCGATGGCCGCGGGACTCACCGAAGATAGAGTCGGCGCTAGGCTGTATTCACTGCCCGTGCGCGTAATCGTTGCACTTGCCTGATTATTAGCGGGCACCGGGTCTTTCTCTGAGCCGGTGACCTGCACAGTCAAAGTGGACGGCCCCGAGGACAGCTGATTCTCGGTAAGGACGACATTCGCAGATGCGCCGCTTGCTAGAGAGCCCAGGCTGCACATCACGCCGCCGGAATTTGAGCATGTTCCTGTCGAAGGCACCGCTGAAGCGAGTGTGCCCGTGGAAGGGACCTGGGCCGTAAGCGCTACGTTCGTCGCGGGCGATGGTCCCGCATTCGTAACAGTCGCAGTAAAGGTTGTGGTGGAACCCGTGACACTGCTTCCCGAAGAAGACAGTCTCACACCAAGGTCAGTCGAAACACTCGAGAGATCCTTAACCAGGTTCGAGCGCAAACTGAATACGCCATAGCCCGTTCGAAATGCCAGACCGTTTGAGCCCCAGCGAACAAGGGCCGAGGGCGGCGGTCCCGTGGTGTTGGGACTGACTGGTTCGAAGAAAGGAATCGGCGCGTTGGAAGCAAGGCTATAGTCCGCCGTGTTGAATACCTGAATCTGGTCAGGGATTTCTCCACCGTGAACGTCAGGGCTCCCTTCCAAAATGAACGTCTTTCCCATTGTCGGGTCAACAGCGGTGGAACCCAGTGCCGTGAATGTCCCGGAGGAATAAAAGGTTCCCAATACCTTGCCTGATTCCGCATCGAAGGCGCTGCCGCTATCGGCGTAAAGCACCCCACCTGCTATCTGTATTCCATCCCATGGATAGCTGTCATAGTTAGTCGATGTGTTCGAAACCATTGGAGTAAGACCGCTGCTGTCGTAGCTATATGTAGTATAGGCATCCGGTCCTGCAACATAGATTTCGTGAGGACTTGCGTCCGCTAGAATGCCGTAGCCATAACTCTCGTAGGCACTCGAAACGCCAGCGTTGGCGCGCGGAGTTCCGCTGTCGTAAATATTGACATAGGAACCATAAAAGCTGCCTTCAACGCTTACTACTACCGAATCGCTTGCACCGGGAAGGGCGGCCAACGCAAGAGCCGAAAATGAGACACCCGCAGAATTCATCAGAGTAAATTGAAGCCCAGCTGTATTCGCCGTCAGATCGACTTTGCGTACCGCATAGGCGCCATCCAGGGAAACCCACAGGTACTTGCCATCCGAGGTTAGAGCCAGTTTGTCAGGCTCACTGCCTGCAAAGACGGGGGCTCCCAGCGCCCCAGTGACTGGATCGACCGGCACGACTGAGTTTCCATATGGCGGACCAGCGGACGATGGGACGGAGATATACAGCAGCCCGTTCGTTGGGTTGTATACCATACCGTTATTTGCGATAGCGATGTACCCGGTGAATGTGACAGGTGCCGAGGAGCCGCCGCCCGGAGCGGGGGTTGTGACCGTGACGCTTCCATTTCCGGGTAACCTCGACGCCGGCAGTGTCGCGGTCAGCGATGTGGAACTCACGTAGGCGACAGGCACGGTGGTGCCGTTATACGCAACCGTCGAATTCGGAGTGAATCCTGTGCCCGTCAGAGTGAGAGTAACCTCCGTATTGATGGGCCCGGCATTCGGCGAGATAGATGTAAGTGTTGGTGCGGATGCAGTGACAATCTCGACAGTAAGCGCATTGGAGACAGCGGGGGTCGCCGCCGGTGCGTTCACAGTGATGCTCGCACTCCCTACGCCGGTAAGGAATTTGGCGGGCACGTCGGCTGCAAGGGAGGTAACGCTGCCAGAGGCATGGTACGTAGTTGTCAATGCAACGCCATTCCACTGCACAAAGGAGCTCGGCGTAAAGCCGGTTCCAATGACGGTAATCGTCGTATCCGGCGATCCCACGACGATCGAGTTTGGACTTACCGACGTGATGACCGGAGTTGCTGTTCCTGTTCCCACCGTGAGGCTGGCCACGGGAGAAGTTCCGCCGCCGGGCGCGGGATTGGTTACAGTGACGGCAAGCGTTCCTGAGTCGGCCTGATCGGCAACCGTCGCGACGAACGTCAGAGTCGTAGAGTTGACGTACGTGGTAGATCGACCATTCCCATTGACCTTGACGGCGGAGTTAGCGACAAACGTATTGCCTGTGGCTGTAATGGTCGTGGGCGAGGCAGACCCCACAGCCACCGTCGATGGATTGAGCTGAATCGGTCCAATCGGCGGATTATTCACCGGCAAAGTAACTGCCGCCGACGTTCCGCCTCCGGGCGCCGGGTTCACTGCCGTCACGGACAAGCTGCCGGTGGCCGACAAATCCGCTGCCGTCAGCGTTACGCTCACTTGTGTGGAACTGGTGAAGCTGGTTGGTCGCGCGCTGCCGTTCACATTAATCACGGTGGAAGAGACGAATCCCGTTCCCGCCACCACAACATTCGCTGATTCCGTCCCGACAAGCTCTGTCGCCGGATCCAAGGTAGAAACAGTCGGCACCGGATTCGGTGCTACGATCGCCACCGTTGCGGTCGCTGAGGTTCCACCGCCGGGTTTTGAATTCACAGCGGTAAGAGAGAGACTGCCGGCCGTTGAAACGTCTACCGCGTTTAGCGCCACGCTTACCTGAGTGGAACTGTTGAAGGTCGTTGTCCGCGCGGCGCCGTTCACATTCATGATCGTCGTCGGCACAAACCCCGTGCCGGTCACCGTGATGTTCGGTGAGGTTGTCCCAGTCGGTTCACTCGCGGGCGATACCGAACTGATTGCTGGTGCAGGATTGTCGACTTCCAGGTTGACCGGCGTTCCTGATCCGCTGGTTAACGAGCCGTTCGACACCACCACTGTCAATTCTGCGCCGCTGACCATTTGGCTTGCTGGCACTGTGGCCGTTAATTCTGTGCTGCTTACAAAAGTGGTCGACTCAGAGATGCTGTTCACCTGGACCACACTTGTACTTAGAAATCCTGAACCGGACACCGTCAAAGTCAACGCGTTCGAGCCTGCAGACACACTGGTTGGGCTGATGGACGAAACTGTCGGCGTTGGGGTAGTGTTGCCCCCTCCTCCCGATCCGCCTGAGCCTCCCGATCCGCTTGAGCTTGCGCCTCCTCCTCCACAACCGCCAAGGAAAACCGGAATACCGAGTCCCAAAAGCAAGGCAAAAAAACGAGCAGAAGAGAGCCGCAAGCTTGCGCCCCAACACACTTTCATTAAGGGACCCTTTCTTCCCAACACAATTGTCTTTGTGACGATGCGCCAGAATAAATCAGGGACAATACTTCTGCGCTCCCACTTTAGTAACGAGAAGAGACAGACCCACGGTTACCATGAGGCATGGAACGCAGGTGGCATGTAGCTCAGAGGACGATGCGAAATGAGTCCGACAAACAGGGAGCGAAGCTATGACCTGTTCGCCCTGGCGGAAGGACTACACGCTTAGCACCGGCATCGAACTGCTAATGCAATCATCCGCGCGCGGATCAGACTGCGCAGTAGCGGTGCGAAACTTGGTGACGACTCTTACACCGGCTACTGCGTTGGCCGTGGTGCAATATCTGGACCAACAATAGCGCGCTAGGCGCAGTCCCTTTCACTGCCATTGGGCTGGGTTTTAAGCCGGCCTCTCCCAGTTCGCGGCTTCATTTTTGCGGGGATGCGCAAAGGCGTCGAAGAAATCGCAGTCCAGGCAGCTCATGCTCTGTCCCGGCCGGCGCGCTCACGTTCTGGGAATCGCCCCAATCCCTTCGCGCCTTCAGCCGGCGCGGGTCTACTATGTCAAAATCCTTTGATTTTGAGGATTCGGTGATGACTCAGGAAGCGAGCGACAAAATCCGTATTCTTATCGTTGATGATCATCCCGTCGTCCGCGCTGGTCTCGCCAGCATGCTGGGTACCCAGCAAAACCTCGACGTAGTCGGAGCTGCATGGAATGGTCAGGAAGCTTTTGCGCTCATTGAACGGCACCGGCCGCACGTGATGCTGCTCGACCTGCGCATGCCCGGCATGGATGGCATACAAACGCTGCAGGTGTTGCGCTCTTTCTCCGACCCGCCGCGAGTCCTGGTGCTCACCAACTTCGAGAGCGACGAGGACGTCTATCGCGCAGTATCCGCCGGAGCGCAGGGTTACCTGCTTAAGAGCACCACTCAGCGGGAGATGATAGAGGCTATCAGGACCGTCGCTTCTGGCCGTCAATACTTTCCTCCGCACATCGCAGCGCGGCTTGCTCTTCGCAGATCTCGGGCTCATTTGACAGTCCGTGAACTTGAAATCCTCGACTTGCTGTCAAAGGGACTTACCAATAAACAGATCGGCTGCGCGCTGGACATCAGCGAAAATACCGCACGAAACCACGTCAACAAGATCATTGAGAAGCTCGATGTCAGCGACAGAACCGAAGCTATTGCAGTTGCATTCCGGCAGGGGCTCCTCGAAATACCATCCTAGGTAGCTTCCGAGCCTTTTGGGCGCGCGCCCAAACCGCCTGGTTCATCTGAACCATGGGATTGGTTGCTCTGACTCATGCGCGTGTGTATTTGACTCCTTTACTCTCCATCGTTACTTGAAAGGGCTCGTTTCAGAAGCCATAACTGAGCACATTGAAGGATGTAACTGTTTACAGACGAGCCAGGCTTCGCGAGTAGCGCCGATTGGGGAGCATTTTTCAGGAGGTAATATGAAGTCTCTTAAGGTCGGGACCGAGTATGCGTTGCTGATTCTGCTGTGCAGCCTTTCTTTCACAACCCGGTCGAACGCACAGACCGTATTCGGCAGCATCGCCGGAACCATCACGGACTCCACCGGCGCGGTGGTCGCGGGCGCCAAAGTGCAAGCGGTCGACGAAAGAACAGGAACCACGCTACAGGCAGTTTCTACATCGGCCGGAACCTACCGTATGCCTCAGGTCCCCATCGGCACCTTTGACATCGGTGTGACCGCGCCGGGCTTCCAGGCTGAAAAGCTCACCGGAATCCAGGTGAACCTCCAGGTGACTTCGGTAGTGAACGTCACATTGAAGGTGGGCACAGCAACCGAGAGTGTCACCATTGAGGCCAATGCTCCGCAGCTGCAGACGGATAGCTCTGACATCTCCGGCACAATCACCGCCCAGGAGTACCAGAAGCTGCCCTTGGCACTGGGCGGCGTCGGCGCCTTTCGCTCACCGGAGGCGTTCATCTTCCTGCTGCCCGGGAACACGGGGCCGGGTACAGCCAACAGTCCGAACGGAATATTTTTCAGTAAGATCGCCGGCGGACAGGACTACGGCGCTGAGGTGCTGATCGACGGCCTCAGCCAGCAACGCAGCGAGAACGGCTCCTCCTTCGATGAGGAAGCGCCGTCAGTGGACGCGCTGCAGCAGTTGACCGTGACTGAAGCCCTGCCATCAGCCGATTACAACCGAACAACCGGTGGAATCGAAAACTTTGTGACTAAGAGCGGCGGCAACTCGTTCCATGGTTATGGTTACGAAATCCTTCGCAACACGGCTCTGGATGCGAATCTCTGGTTCAACGGCGGTAATGAAGCTCTGCAGTGCGTAGGCGCGAATGATACTGCAGCCTGCAGAGCCACCTTCGCCACACCGGACGATCACAAGAATGACTACGGAGTCACCTTCAGCGGTCCGGTTTGGATCCCTCACGTCCTCGATTGGCGTAACAAGGTCTTCTTCTTCTTTGCCTGGGAGCAGTTGAAGTACAGCCTGGGTGCGACCAACATCACAACCGTTCCAACCGCGGACGAGCTCGCGGGCGACTTCTCAAATCCCGCTCTGTTTAACACGTCGAACGTGGTGGGCACGAATCCCTGCGACGGAAGCCCCGTCTATCAGGGCCAGATCTTTGATCCTTCCACCACCAGAACAGTGAACGGAGTAGAGTGCCGCACAGCCTTTCCCGGCAACAAGATTCCGGGAGGATTCTCTCCAGTCGCGCAAAACCTGCTGAGCTACTTCCCGGCGGCGACGAACGGTCAAGTCTTCAACAACTTTTCTTACTCGAGCACCGCGCCGATCGAGAACACGACTTTAACGGTTCGCATCGACGCCAATATCACTCAGAAACTGAAGCTATGGAGTTCCTACAGCTCGCGTGACAACAACCGTATTTCCGGAGCGCCTCCGGGTCAATACCTGCCTTACCCAATCGACTACCAGACATGGAAGCAGGACTTTGAAACTCACTTCTGGCGTCTGGGACTGGACTACGCCATTACCCCAACCCTTTTGAACCACTTCATCATCGGCTCAAACCGCTCCAACAGTATCAACTTCGCTGTGCCTGCCCTGGAAGGCAAGAACTGGTTCGGGATGCTGGGGATCGGCAACGCGGTGAGTAACAACTTCCCGGTGGTCACGAATGGATTGACCGCGCAGGAGGGCATGCCGAACAATGGTGACAACATCGACAACGGATTGCGGCTGGTAGACAGCGTCTCCTGGCAGAAGGGCGCTCATAGCCTGACGTTCGGTACCGACATCCGCTATCAGCAGTACTCGCCAATCAACAATAACTCTCCATCGATCAACTTTTGTGCGGCGCAGACCTCCGCATATCAGGGGTCGGGCAACAATGGCAATGGATTGGCCAGCGAACTGCTCGGCCTGGCCTGTAACGGGGGCCAGAACGTGTATGCGCATCAGTCCCGCTGGATCTCCTGGTACTACTCCGGATATGTGCAGGACAACTGGAAGATCACCAGGAACCTGACGCTGAACCTGGGCCTGAATTATAGCGTTGACGTCCCCCGGCACGAGGCTCAGAACTTCACCTCTAACTTCAGCCCCACGGCACTCGACCCGGAGTATGGGGTTCCGGGCGCACTTGTTTTCGGGACGACCTGTAACGGCTGCAACACGAAGTGGGCAAACACCTATTTCAAAGACTGGGCCCCACGTATCGGCTTCGCATACAGCCCGCCATGGCTCAATGGAAAGACGGTGCTACGCGGCGGCGGTGGAATTCTCTATGGTCCGCTCCAGTATGACGACTTCGGCGGTTCGATGAATGCCGGGTACAAGTCGAGCCCTGTTTTCCCTTCAAAGAACAACTTCGATCCTTCTTTTGTGATCGATAGTGGATACCCGGCCTTCCCGGCTCCTCCCAATCTGGATCCGGGCCAATATAACGGCGCCTTTCTTCCCGGGTCGTATATCGAGAAGTCAGCCGGGCGCCCCGCTGCTATCTACAACTACACCATGCAGGTGCAGCAGCAACTCGCGACGGACCTGATCGCGAGTATCGGCTACGTCGGAGCTGTGGGCCAGAACCTGCAGGCGAACAACCAGAACATCAACAATATCCTGTACGACAATCTCAACCTGGGCAAGGAACTCGGTCAGCAGTTAATGGGTAATCCCTACGGTGTACTGGTTCCCTTCGCTGGATATTTCAACCTCTGGGGCAATGGAGTACAGATCCAGCAGGCGCTGCGTCCCTACCCGCAGTACGACTTTATCGACTCTGGCTGCTGCCTGGAGGCCACCGGACACTCCAGTTACAACGCCATGCTCCTGTCCCTGTCGCGGAGGTTCCGCGATGGGTTGAGCCTGCAAGTGTCGTATACATGGTCCAAGAACCTCAACGATACAGATAGCGCCCTGCCGAATACCAATCCTGGCCAGCCGCAGGTTCAGAACTCCCAGAATCTGCACGAAGAGAAAGCGATCAGTGTTCAGGACGTTACAAACACCTTCGTCGCGAGTCCCTTCTATGAGCTGCCCTTCGGCAAAGGCAAACCCTTCCTGAATCATGGACCGGCGAGCTATCTCCTTGGAGGTTGGCAGATCGGGGCCATCCTGCGTTATCAGGACGGTCAGCCCATGCCGTTCTGCTGCACAGTCGGAATACCTGGATGGCAGAACTCGACTCGATACGACCTTGTTCCCTCTGTGCCCATTAAGAGCGCAGTCTACCGAAGTGGCTGGAAGAAAATTAACCCGTTCAATACGGCCAATGGAAGCGATCCGACTATAAACAGCTTCTTCAACGGATCTGACACAAGCTCCGCCGCCGCCTACCACAATGGCGCAAAGCCCGCCTTTATCGACCAGGTCGCGGCGGTCAACGCGTCACCGCAAAATCTGCCGTACCACCTGGGAAACACCCCCAGGGTTACCAACGTACGCATGCCTGCGTGGGAGAACGAAGACTTCAGTTTTATTAAGGTCACGCCGATTCACGAGAGTGTGAGTTTCGAGTTGAAGTTCGAGTTCCTTAACGCATTTAACCGACACCTGTTCACATCTCCGGACGATAATCCGGCCGACTTTTTCTTCGGCATACCGACTTCTCAGGCGAACTCTCCCCGCGCGATTCAGGTGACGGGCAGAATTAGCTTCTAGCCAATTTGGCCTCCCAGGGAGCGTAGCTGTCAGCTTGCGCGCGCTCCCCCCTTTTTTTGTCCAAAGTTGCGGCGCCATCCGCGTAATGCAGCCTCTGGATTTGACATGCCAGGTTTGCTCTTCTAGCTTGGGCCTAAGTTCTATGCGGCTTGCGAGTCATCGGGTTTGTTGGCTGTTTGCTTCGATATTAATTCTTGCTGGAGCCTCGCCGTGCCAGCAGGCTTCGGACCAACTGCAGTCGCTCTTCCGAGAGGGCGCGGAGCTGATGCATGCGGGCAACGCGGCGGCGGCAGAAGCCGCATTCCGCAAAGCGACAGAGTTGGATCCATCCTTTGCTCCCGCACATCTCGATCTTGGTCTCGCAGAATTGAAGCAAGGCAAGCTGCTTGACGCGATTGCCTCCATCAGGAAATCGCTGCAACTTGATCCCTCTTTGCCGGGGGCTCACCTTTTTCTCGGAATTGCCGAGTATCAAGGCAATGACACCGACAATGCCCTCGTCGATCTGCGGCAGGAACTCAAACAGGACCCGAAGAATGTTCAGGCATTGACCTGGCTCGGAATAGTCGAGTTGAATGCCGGGCATCCCGAACTGGCCTGTGAGCCGCTTGACCGCGCCGCCGAACTCTCACCAAGAGACGAGAACGTCCTCGACTATCAAGTTCAGGCTCATATGGCGGCTGCCAAGCAAAGTTACACAGCGCTCTACAAGCTCGATCCTGCAACGTGGCGCCTGCATCGCCTGAATGCAGCGATCGATGCACAGGCAGATGACCACAAGGGCGCCATCCAGGAATACCAGTTGGCTATCAAGCTTGCCCCAAAAGAAGCCGACTTATACGAGGGCATGGGTTGGGAGTATCGCAAACTGGGTCAGGCCGACCAGGCCGCGAAGGCCTTCACCGAGCAACTGAAGCTGACACCGGGAAATCCCATCGCCATGTACAACCTGGGCAGCGCACAGGTCGACAATGGACAAGAGCAGGCAGCGCTTCCCTTGCTGCAGCAGGTCGTCAAGATCTACAACCATCCCACCGGTGCTGATTATTACCTGGGCCGCGCACTGGTTGCAGCGGGAAAGAACGATGAGGCCGTGCTGGCTTTTCAGCGCGCGGCCACGCTGAATGGAGAGATGCAGCGGCGGGCCTGGTATCAGCTATCGCAGATCTATCGGCATATGGGAAAAACGGCGGACGCGCGTGCAGCGGCATTGAAGTACGAACAGCTCAAACAGGCCGCCGATCAGGCCAGCGCAAAAGAAGTCGAGGACTGGCGGAAGCTGAACGCCGCCAGCGCTGCCGCTTTGAGCAATTCAGGCCAGCAATAAACCGGCGGCTCGCCAGCGTATACCCCTTCGGAGATTGCGCGGCGGCAGAGATAGCTCCCGATTCGGCTCCGGAATCAATAACCCGTTCGGGTTACGGAAGAGGCAGAAAGTTGTAACCGCATTTATTACTTTTGTTTAGATTTTTGTTACCTATGGTCTTAAAATCTTGAACATTGCAGTACCGTAACGACTGTTACTTTCTGCCGAGGACCGATCCACCGATGACCAGTATTGAAAACACATTTGCTTCCGCGCGTGATCTGAATTCAATGCTCTCTGAGATCACCGCAACTCCGCCCGATTCCCACCCCGGCAGCTGTCAGTCCGGTTTCTTTAAAGGACTGATGTTGGGACTGCTGATCGAAGGTGGAGGAGTGGCCTTGGCGTACGGCGCGATCCACATGCTCCGCATCGCGTTCCGCTAAATCCAATCCTAGCCCGGATGCCCTGCGCAGCCGCAGGCGAAAGCCCCTATACCGCTCCCCCACGCCGAGCTTTTTTGGCCGACAATTTTCTCCAAACCGCTAAGATAGAAATAGGGATACAAAAGGCCCGGCTGGATTGCAGCCGGGCCTTTGTCATCTTTCCCTATAAGCCTTTTCGAATGAATCGATTTCAGTCTTGCGTTTTAAGTATGAAACGCTTACAGATACCCCTTAAAAGGAACAGCGTAAGTTCTTTCGAATGAGTCAGTCTCAGGCTTGTGGTTTAGAAACGGTTACAGCCTGTCCCTTTAGAATGAAACGCTTACAGCTTAGCGGGGGGGTTACCGCTACGGTCGCCCCAGTTCCTCCAGGCGGGAAAAACCCAGGATTCCCTTCCTTCTCCCGGCATGCGCCCGTGTCACGAAGACTTCTGCGACTGCGACAACACAACGGATGCTTCGCTGGTAAGAACGCGAAAGACGAACGTCTCCTGGAGGTACAGCCGCACAACAGAATCGGTATGACTGAGGTAGCCGATTGAAACGTCCTGCCCGATACTCAACTCAAAGTCGCCGCCTCGTGTCGTCAGGACGACGGCGCCTTCAATCGCCGGCGCCCAGACAATGTTGCCATCAACAATCCGCTTGACGTGTTCGAGCACGGGATATCCGTGATCGCGAGTCTCAGCGAGTGCGGTATATTCGTCGGCTCCAAGCAAAACCGAGTAAGGTCCATTGACGCCTACCAGCCGCAGTTGGCTCAATGCATGCGCCACCGCATCGGGATAATCACGCACATCCGCGGGTAGCGCGTCGATCGGATTGCTGGTGCCTTCCCGAACCCCTTGGATATCTGCTTCAGCGTATCCGTTAAAGATGGCGCGGTCTTCGGCAAAGGCCAGTTTTTTCGCCGCGTCTTTCGCGGGCTGCCAATCGGAGTCGTCCGATCCGCGCTCCACGTCATCGATCGTCTGACGCGATAGTTCAAATGGCACCCTCAACTCCACCAGAGGCTTGACCTCGCGCTGGCTCGCGACGATGCCCTCCGCAGGAGCGGAGATCGGGCGCAGGTGGCCGGTTGCTACGCCGGGCAGAGCGATTCCTCCCGGCGAAGGAAAGTCCACAACCCGCCGTCCAGCCAGATACCGCTTCAGCGTCCTCGTCGTCTCTTCCTCAATTTCCGACCACGCAGCATCAGAGATGGGTGCCAGCTCCCGATGGAGGTTATTCATCTTTCTCTCCCTTAAGTGATCCTATTTTGAGTGATGTATCGACCATCGATGGGGCCGAGGGCAGCGGGTCCGGAGCCATCGATACGGCGACCTCCGCCGACTCCGGCGCGTCTCCGCTGACGTTGTCGAGAAACGTCGCTGATGGCGCGAAAAACAGGCCGCCGGTGACAGGGCGGCTGAAATCGAGCAGCCGGTCATAATTGCCCGGCGGACGCCCCACGAACATATTTTGCAGCATCGTCTCCGTGATCCGCGGCGTGCGGCTATAACCAATGAAGTATGTCCCGAACTCGCCGTGGCCGGGTCGTCCAAACGGCATGTTGTCCCGGAGGATCTTGACCTCTTTTCCGTCCTCTTCAATCACGGTCAACGCGCTGTGCGCTGAAATAGGTTTCTCTGCATCCGAAAGCTCAATGTCCGAGAGCTTCTTGCGGCCAATGATGCGCTCCTGTGCTTCGACGGGAAGAGCGTTCCATGCCTTCATGTTATGAAGGTACTTCTGAACAATCACGTAGCTGCCGCCCTCAAAGACCGGGTCTTCGTCCCCCACAATTGCAGCCTCAC
The DNA here is from genome assembly GCA_963721995.1 of uncultured Acidobacteriaceae bacterium. Lineage (GTDB taxonomy): Bacteria > Acidobacteriota > Terriglobia > Terriglobales > Acidobacteriaceae > Silvibacterium. Next base: position 76,201 of record CAVRNK010000027.1, read on the forward strand.
GAGCGGCGTCTCCTCGCGGATTTTCCGTGCCATCGACGAACCCGATGACATCACGATCTTCGAAATATCGGAAGCCATGAACCTCGTCAGCAACTGAAACCGCATCGCCCATGCTTTCCATGATCTGAGTCGCGAGTTCAAAACAGAGGTCCATGCGCTTGGCTCGAATGTGGAACAGGACATCGCCCGGGGTGGAGACGGCGTGGCGGCCACCGGAGCGAACCTCTTGAAAGGGGTGAAGCTCAGCGGGACGCGGCGAGCCAAACAACTTGTCCCAGGCGTCAGAGCCGAATCCGATTACGCATGTAAGCCCGCCTTCAATGTCCCGAAACTCAACGGCACGTACAAGCCCGGCAAGATCCGCACAGAACGATCTCACCGCCGTATACGCATCCTCCTCCGGGCGAATGCACAAAACCAGAAAGATCGCGGCGCGCGTCAGCGGACCGACCACCCCCTGGGGAAGAACGACCTCGTTTAGCTCGTTGGCGACACTCATATCGTCAATATCGATCCACGATTATTCACACCTGTGTGAGAATCACATTTTACCCGAGGTCAGAATTTCCATTTGTGGCGATCACTAGACCACTCGAGAAGGTCGAAGAGAAGCACCTGTAGAAGAGAGGCAGCTGTATAGAAGGCTCGATCCGCCCCCCGGGTGCTCCCATCGATGTCAGACCTATGATGTGTGGGCCATCGGACCCAGAGGACCCGAACGAACGGCAGCAGGATCGGGGTATCATGCTGCATAAGCGGCGTTCGGATTTATCTCCAAACACCGCGCCCGAGGGCGGCACATTTCTCCTGCTCCGTCGGATTTTCTGATCTTCCGGAGTGGTTATGAACGGATTCTGGGAACGAATATCTTTTGCCTTTCGCTGTTTCCTTTCGATCCTGTTCCGCGCCGAGATTCCCAGCGACATCGCGCAGAAGCTGGTCAAGTTTCCGGAGCCGGTCACGCAAGCGCCTGCAGTGGCCCCGTCTTCCGTCCCCCGTTTCAAGGAAGCTGAACGCGCAGCCCCGGAAACGTTCGATCGCGCCGTGCAAATGCTCGCGCTTCTGCAACGCGATGGGCGGCTCATTGATTTCCTGGCGGAGAACATTTCCGCCTATCCTGACACTCAGCTTGGAGCCGCCGTCCGCACCATTCACGAGACCTGCCGGCAGGTGCTCGATCGTTACGTAAAGCTGGAGCCGATTTTCGACGCGGAAGAGGATCAGCCGGTCACGGTGCAGGCGGGTTTTGATCCCGCAGCTATCAAATTGATTGGCAACGTGGCCGGACAGCCGCCGCTTCGCGGTCTGTTACGACACAAAGGCTGGCGAGTGAAAGAAGTGAATCTGCCACCATTGCCACCGGCTCCAGGCCGAATGGTGATCGCTCCCGCTGAGGTCGAACTCTCATAGCAGCTGATCCTCATCTGATCGACAGACATTAGATTTGAAAAGGAGATGTTCGTTGGCGGCCAAATACATCGTTGGCATCGACCTGGGGACGACAAATTCCGCACTGGCACGCTGCGATGCCATTACCGAAGAAGACAGCCCCATCGAGGTCTTGGGTATTCCGCAGCTGGTGAATCCCGGCGAAGTGGCGGAACGCACGCTGCTTCCGTCGTTTCTTTACATCCCGGGCGAATTTGATTTTCCCAGGGACAGCACGGCGTTGCCATGGGACCCTGCGCCAAAGCTCGTGATTGGCGAACTCGCACGCAAACGCGGCGCAGAGAGCCCAAACCGGTTGGTGGCCTCAGCCAAATCCTGGCTTTCTTATGCCGGGGTGAACCGGACCGCGCCAATCCTTCCCTGGCAAGCCCCAGAAGAAGTGCCCAAGCTATCGCCCGTCGAAGCATCCTCTCAGTTCCTGCAGCACCTGCGCACCGTCTGGGACAGCGGCCACGCAGCGGGCCAACCGGAACTCGCCCTTGCGGAACAGGACGTGCTGCTCACCGTGCCCGCCTCATTCGACGAAGAAGCACGCGAGCTCACCAGGCGTGCTGCCGAACAAGCCGGTTTGCAGAACGTCACTTTGCTTGAAGAACCTCAGGCAGCTTTTTACGCATGGCTTGAAACCCAGGGCGACGCCTGGCGCAGCCGAATCAAGGTCGGCGATCTCGTCCTCGTCTGCGACGTCGGCGGCGGCACGACGGATTTCAGCCTCATCACCGTCTCCGAAGAAAACGGCGAACTGACGCTGAAACGCGTCGCCGTTGGCGACCACATACTGCTGGGCGGCGACAACATGGACCTGGCACTGGCGCGCCTTCTGCAGCAGCGCCTTGAAGCCTCCGGACACCGCGTCGATACCTGGCAGTTGCACGGGCTGTGGCATCAGTGCCGAATGGCGAAGGAAAAGCTCTTCGCATCGCCCAGAACCCAGAGTGCCCCAATCACTTTGCTGGGCAAGGGGACAAAGCTCATCGGCGGCACCATCAAGACGGAGCTGACTCGCGAAGACCTCGACCAGGTGCTGGTCAAGGGGTTCTTCCCCGAGGTCGCGAGCAGCGAGTTACCCGCGCGGCAGCGCCGTGTCGGCTTTCAGGAACTGGGCCTGCCGTACGCGGCTGATGCGGCCATCACCAAACATCTCGCGCGGTTTCTGTCGGAGCAAATCCGCAACAGCCCCGAGGCGGCAACTATCCGGCGCGGCCGCAGCGGACTCGGGTGTCCCACGCACATCCTCTTCAACGGCGGAGTGATGAAAGCAGCGGTGCTGCGCGACCGGGTGATTCAGGTCCTGAACAGCTGGTTAAAAGAAGAGGGTTTCGACGGCCTCGGAGCACAACAAATCCTCGACGCTCCTGATCTGGAACACGCCGTTGCGCGCGGTGCTGCTTACTACGGTAAGGCGCGACGCGGACGCGGGGTGCGCATTCGCAGTGGCGCTTCACGCACCTATTACATCGGAATTGAAAGCGCGATGCCGGCGGTGCCCGGAATGGAAGCTCCGCTCAAAGCGCTCTGCGTCGTTCCGTTCGGCATGGAGGAAGGCACCGAGGCCACGATTCCCAACCGGGAGTTTGGCCTCGTCGTCGGCGAGCCGGCCGAGTTTCGTTTCCTCACTTCCAGCATTCGCAAGCAGGACCACGTCGGCAGCCTGCTGGAGGATTGGGGTGACGATCTCCAGGAACTTGGCCCGCTGGAAGTCACGCTTACATTGGATGGGCAGCAGGGATCCGTCGTACCGGTGCGGCTCGAGACCCGCGTCACTGAAATCGGCACACTCGAGGTCTGGTGCGTATCCCGTGACGGCAAGCAGCGCTGGAAGCTGGAGCTGAACATCCGCGAAAAGACGGGGAGCTGAGATCATCGGTGCCTTCCCGTTATCTGATCGGCGTCGATCTGGGCACGACAAACTCTGTCGTGGCGTACGTCGACACTGAGAAAGCGCGAGATGCGGACTCCGAGATTCAGGTGTTCCCCGTCCCGCAGTTAGCATCGCAGGGCGAAGTCCGCACATTGCCCGCACTTCCTTCTTTTCTTTACTTCCCAACCGAAGATGAGCTGTCTGCCGGAGCCGTCAGCGCCACGTGGGATGAGGATCCGCCCATGGTCACCGGTCTGCTCGCGCGTGAAATGGGAGCGCTCGTCCCCCCCGCCAGGTGTCCTCGGCCAAGTCATGGCTTTCCTATCCTGGCGTGAATCGCCGCGCCAGCATTCTTCCGGCACAGGCTGAACCGCCGCAGCCGATGATCTCTCCTGTCGAAGCCTCCGCACGCTACCTCATGCATCTGCGCGACGCCTGGAATGGCGCAATGGGCACCGATCCGGAAACGCGTTTTGAGCACCAGGAAATTGTCCTCACCGTGCCCGCTTCGTTCGATGAGGATGCGCGAGAGCTGACAGTTGAAGCTGCTCGCCGCGCCGGGCTCGACAAACTTACCCTGCTCGAAGAACCACTGGCTGCGTTTTATGCCTGGATTGCGAAGAATCGACACGCGGCAAATCGAGACGCACAGACGGGAAAGGGCGAAGACCTCCGCGATGGCGATCTGATTCTGATCTGCGACATCGGCGGCGGCACGACCGACTTCAGCCTGATCCGTGTCCGTCTGGTTGATGGCGCGCATCAGTTTGAGCGCACTGCCATAGGCGAGCACCTTCTGCTCGGTGGCGACAATCTCGATTTCGCCCTCGCCCGGCGCGTGGAAGAGAAGCTTAACGACGTCAAGCTCACTCTGCGACAACGTTATGCAATGCGCCGGTCCTGCTGTTCCGCGAAAGAGCGGCTGCTCAGTGATTCATCGCTGGAGCGCGTGCCGGTCACGGTTCTGGGCAGCGGCCGTGCGGTGGTTGGGCAAACGCTCAGTGTTGACCTGACACGCGAAGAAGTCCTCCAGATTCTTACCACCGGATTCCTGCCCATCACTGCGCCTGATGAGATGCCGGCAACTAGCCGGCCAACAGCGCTCCGCGAACTTGGTCTGCCCTACGCCAGCGATCCTGCCATTACCAGGCACCTTGCCGCTTTTCTAACGCAAGCGGCTGTTGCCATGAACGGCTCGTCTGCGACCCGCCGAATGGCTCGACCCGATGCCGTGCTCTTCAACGGCGGCTTCTGCACACCGGCAGTGATTCGCGAAAGGATTGCCGAGGCGATTTCTGCCTGGTTCGCGGCAGCCAAAAGCGGCTGGCGACCCAGGCTCCTCAGCAACGAGGGTTTTGACAGCGCGGTTGCGCGAGGTGCGGCTTACTACGGACGCGTACGGCACGGCAATGGTTTGCGCGTCAGGGCAGGCAGCGCACGCACCTACTACATCGCCCTGCCGTCGGAAGGCCCTCCGCGAGGCATCTGCATCTTGCCTGCCGGGGTCGACGAGGGCACAACGCTTCCGCTGCTGAACCACGAATTCTCGGTACTGGCTAACCGTCCTGTGTCGTTCACGCTGTACAGTTCGCGCACGCGGCACGATGCGCACGGTGAAGTCGTCGCCCTGGACGAAGAGAACCTGCATCTTCATGCTCCGCTGGTGACGTTATTGCGTTATGGCAAGAAGCTGCGCGAGCTGTACCTCACTGTTCGCCTCAGAGTCAGTTTCACTGAGGTTGGCACGCTCGAGCTCTGGTGTGAATCACGGGACACACAGCATCGCTGGCGGCTGCAATTCGAATTGCGTGGCGAAGAGACACAAACCGGACAACTCGATACTGCTAAGCCACAACCCGCGCCGACACGTTCACCGACAATTACGGCTTGCGATGCAACTGTTGATTCCGCAGTGGAACTGATCCGCGGTGTTTTTGAAGGTCCGGCCGCTGACGAGTCCGGCAGTCTCGCAAGCCAAATGGAAGCAGCGCTCGGCGCGAAGCGCGACTCGTGGCCAATCCCGGCCATTCGCCGCTTCTGCGATGTGCTCGTCGACGTTGCAGCGGGACGCAAAAAGTCTCCCCGACATGAGGTGCGCTGGCTCAACCTGTACGGCTGGTGCTTGCGGCCGGGGTTCGGTGCGCCTGGTGACGATGCGCGCATGAATCATCTGCGCAGAATTGCGTTCAATAAGCTTGTCTTTGCCGACGACCTGCAATGTCAGGTCGAAATGCTCGCATTGTTGCGCCGGATCGCAGGCGGCATCAATGCCAGCGAGCAGCAGGCGCTCTATCGGACGTATGCCGGCCGCAAAGAAAAACGCCGCGTGAACCGGCAACTCGAATACGAGCAGTGGCGCCTGGTTGCAAGCCTTGAGCATCTGCTGGGCAGCGCCCGCGCTTCGCTTGGCAATGAGCTGGTCGCGAAGATCAAAGATGAACCTGAGAATGCTATTTGGCTTTGGTCGCTGGGCCGGCTCGGTGCGCGCATTCCGCTTTACGGACCGCTGCATTCTGTGGCGCCGGCTGAAACTGCCGGCGAGTGGCTGAAGGCTCTGCTCGATCTATCCACCTTTACGGCGGCAACCAGTTCCTCCATCCTGTTGATCGCGAGGCGCACCGACGACCGCTCCCGCGACATCGATGATGCGGTTCGCGAACTCGTAATCTCCCGCCTCACGGCGCTGGGGATCGGCGAAGAGACCATCCAGATGCTGTCAAAATACGTCCCACCCGAACGGGCAGACGCGGTCCGCAGCTTCGGGGAGTCTTTGCCGCCCGGCTTGCAGCTTCTCAGCTCTTCGAACTGCCTGCTGTCGTTACCCGCTTTCCACGGCTCTGGCCCAACGTTTTCGGAACCGGCGTGAACAGAAAATGCCAATCAAATCTCCTTTGCATGCGGCCCCGCCAACGGTAGACTCTGTTCTGTACTTCCTCCCAATAACTACTTCGAAGTGCCTACATCGGACCTCACTATTTTGAAGACACGGCCTATGGTCACTCCCCTCGTTGGCCTCCCCAACGCGGCTAAAGACAAGATTCACTCGCCCGGGGTCTCACCAGTCTCCGTTTCTGAACCGGCGGGACCGCTTTACCTGCTCCGCGAGCTTTGGGAAGGCTTTTGCCGGCGCGACACCTGGACGCGCGCCTCTATCCTTCGTCTCGCCTTCGTCTTTCCCGTAGTTGCTCTTGGTTCGTGGCTTGGCATCGTCCTATCTCACCAGTCTGAGGGCGTCGCCACGATATGGCTCTCCAATGGCCTCATCTTCGGCCTCCTGATTACTCAGCCCAGGCGCGTGTGGCTGGCCTATTTCTTAGCCGGGCTAACGGCCGACACGCTGGCCGACATGGTCTACGGCGATCCATTCCGCCTTGCATTTGGTGTTTCGGTGGCAAACTCCGTTGAAGTCGTCACTTCGGCCATCATCCTTACTCTGTGGTTCGGATCGCCGCTCGATCTCTCACGTCGCAAGTCACTCATCGGCTTTCTCGTTGTCTCGGTGCTGGGAGCGACCGCCCTCACCAGCGCCCTCGGAGCGTGGTGGACCGTCCTCCTCGTTCCCGGGCCGGCCTGGGGGCAAATGTTTCGTACCTGGTATCTCGGCGACATGCTGGGGATGGCGGTTCTGGCCCCACTGGTCATCATGGTGCAGCGGCCTGCCTTTTTCTCCATGTTCGACCGCCACCTGTCCCACACCCTGCTGGTTCTTTCCGCTCCCGTCGTAGTCACCGCCCTGGTCTTCACCCATAACCAGGACCCTCTCATCTTCTTCCTCTTTCCGGCGTTCCTGCTGGTGGCTTTTCGCCTGGGGCTTCCAGGCACCGTAGTCAACATTCTGCTGGTCACCCTCATGGCAATCGGCTTCACCATCAAAGGCCACGGCCCGCTCATGCTCATCCCCGGTGAGCACATGCTGCTGCATCGGATCGTCGTCGCTCAGATCTTTGCGGCAGTTGCCATCTTCACTATGTTCCCGGTCGCGGCCATCCTCGAAGAGAAAGAGGCGCTCAAGAACTCCCTCGCCGCGAGTGAGGCACGATTCCGCAATCTCGCCCTGAGAGACGAGCTCACCGGCCTGCCCAATCGCCGCGCCTTCAATCTTCAGTACGAGCGTGCCTGGGAGGAAGCCTCCGCCGGCGGAACCCTTCTGGGTCTCGTCATCCTCGATGCTGACCAGTTCAAGCAGTACAACGATGTCGCCGGTCACCCAGGCGGTGATGCCTGTCTGCGCTCCATCGCCCAGGTCGTCGCCGACATCGCCGACGCGGCCCACGGAATCCCCGCGCGCATCGGCGGTGAAGAGTTCGCCGTCATCCTGCCTGACACCACGCGGGCGCGCGCGCGCGCGGTCGCCGAGACGATCCGCCTCTCCGTCTTAAACCTCGCGCTGCCCCACCCCTTTAGCCCTTGCGGCGTTCAAACCGTAAGCCTGGGAGTCGCCGCTCGGGTACCGCTCAGCGACCAGGCGTCGATTGACCTCATGCGGTTCGCGGATCACGCCCTCTATTCGGCCAAGCTCGCCGGACGCAATCAAGTGGTCTGCGCATAACCCCGCCTCCAAACCGATTTCGTCTCGATACAGTCACCAGTTTGCGGACGGATTGGGCTGGGATCCCGTGTACGGCGAGCAGCATGGCTTCTGGACGGGCTCGAACTCCATGAATTCGATCCGTGTGCCATCTGGATCCGTCAGGTCCAGCTGCATCTTTCCGTCGACACCGAGTACCTGCGGGTTCTTATCGGGGGCGGGCTTCCAACCCCGCTTCTCCAGTTTTTCCTGCAGCTGCGCGACGCTAGTGACGCCGGGCGCGATATGATTGGCACTCCCAAGCTGAGCCAGCGAAGGATTAGCAGGCAGATACAACATGTATTCAATCCAGTCAGTCCCATTCGGCACCTGCATCATTACCCAATCGACGCGATCAGCCGGATTTCCGCCTTGCCAATACAAATGAAAGCCAAGCAGGTCCTTATAGAAGTGGTCGAGAGCCGCGCGATTACGGACAACATAGCCGGCATGGATGATGTGGGAGCTCACGCTCTCTGATACCGAAGCCGGCTCAGCAGGCGGGTGACTGCCGTCCTGAGTAAACCCGACCTTGTTCCCTTCCGGATCATGGACGAAGAAGCTTCGACTCCCATCCGCCTCGGTGGTAAGGATCCGCGGAACAGATACTCCATTGGCGCCCAGGTACTTGCGCAGAGCCTCTGCGTCGCTCGTGGAAAAAGCGACGAGGTCCAAACGATCAGCCAGCCCTGGAGATGGCGGAGATACCAACTCGACATATTGTGAGTGATTGGCGTAGAAGCGAGCACCCGGCTTCGCCGCATTGGAGGGCACCTGTTCCCACCCAAGCAACTTCGCGTAGAACTGTTCGGACTTCGGGATGTCGTCCGCGAATAGCGTGACGTGCGAAATACCGGTTATGGCGGGTCGCGGTGCGGATGCAGGTTGAGCGATAACCAGGCTCGGAAGAATAACAGTGATGGCTGCAACGATATTCCTGAACATCGCGGAGGACTCCATGGATTTGAATTCCGCCAGCGTAAAAGAGGAACGGCGGGATCAGGCAGTTGTCGATCGCCGATCGGAACTGTCCTGATTCAGGCGCCCTACCAGCATACTTGCAAATTTGGAGATTGCCCTGGTCCTCAGGGCAGGAATGAGGTCCGATAATCAGCATCTGAACAGAAAATGGCCGGAGGTGGTCGCCCATCTCCGGCCATTTCTTCAGGCGTGCTGCTGTTATTAGTTGTTCGGGAAATCGAATAGGCTGAACAGGTCGTCGATCGCCGGGCTGTTAACCGGTATGTAGGGATAACCTGGTGCAGTGACGGGGTTCGGGAAGTTGTCACGACTGCGTTTCGTGACCGTTGGCAGGCCCCAGTTTCTCTCGATGAACTTCAGGATCGAGACATGGTCGGAGTAATCATGGGAGATGTGGCCGGGCTTGGTCCAGGGAGATACCACGATGAGCGGAATGCGCGTGCCGTCGCCAAAGAAATCCAGCGGCTGCACATAACCGGAGTCATAGTACCCGCCGCCTTCATCGAAGGTGATGAAGATCGCCGTGTCCTTCCACAGCGTTGGGTTGGCCTTGACCGCATCGATGATCTTCTTGCTGAAGCCTTCGAACAAGTCCAGTTTGGATGAGGCCGGGTGACCATCGACCAGGCCGCTGGGCTTGACGATGGAAACCGCGGGCAGGGTGCCGTTCTTGATGTCTGCATACAGATTGGCCGTGTCCTGAATATGCGCCGTGCGGATTGCCGCGTTAGCCATGATCGAGGTGTCGTACTGGAAGGGATTGCAGATGGTGCAATATTCGTCGCTATCTTTTCCGATGGCGCCGTAGTTGAGCTGATACTTGTCCTTCACGTAGTTGTTCCACTGGTCGCCGTAGTACTTCCAGGACACTTTCGCAGCAAGCATTGTGTCACCGATGCTGGGGGTGGAAGACGGCGGGATGGTGAAGACGGTGTTGTTGGAATTGGTATCGGTGAAGGCGTTGCTGCCGTCGCCGAAGTAGCCGGGGTTGTAGTTGTTCAGCAGGTAGTAGTGACCCTTCTGGCAGCGCGGGTTAATTGGAGTCGGAAGCGACTTCAGATACTTCACGATCGTGCTGACACCGGGCTGCGTGGTATCAGAGCAATCGGAGTAGGAGCCGCCACCGTAAGCCGGTGAGCCGAAGGAGCCGCCTCCGTAACCATCCTCCGAGTACCAGTTGTTGGTATGGACAGCCGGATTCGGGTTCTCAATCTCGTCCAGGGTAGTTGTCTTGCTGGTGGCAACATCGTGGGGCGGCACCGCCGCATTTCCCTTCCCGTCGCTGAACCAGATCGCGTCTCCATGTCCAAACATGATGTGATTGGCGCCGGTTCCACCATTCACCGACTGGTGGAAGTTGTCGCTCATGGCATAGTGATCGGCCAGATACTTGAAGTACGGCACGTCGCCGTTCTGCATGTTGTAAAAGCCCAGAGCGGTCGAGCCCTCGCCGGTCGTCACATCGCCGGGCTCGTAGTTAATGTTGAAGTTCTGCGGCTGCTTCAGGCCGTTTGTGCCTGCGCCCACCGTGGCTTCCACCCAGGAAAAGAAGTGATTGTGGCAACCCGACGGATTATTGGGTGAAGCGCTGGCCGCATCGCAATCAAGCTGCTGCCACATTTGGTAGAAGCGGTGCACCGGGCTGGCCGCATAGGAGTTATAGGTGAAAGTATCGCCGTTCGTGAGCTGGAACGGTCCAGGGGGCAGGTTATTCACATTTTTGATGCGGGTGTCAGGAGTCTGCGATGTCAGGCCCGTACCACCAGTCACGAGGTAAGCGTAATAATCGGCGGGAAGTCCATTTTCCGACTGCTGGGCCAGATGAAGGTTGTCGTTCTTTACGTAGGAGTCCTGAGGACCGCCAACCAGCGGAGCGGGTAGCACGTCTCCCGGGAAGGTGGTCTTGGGGGGGCTGAGCAGGAAGGCGTCGGGCGCTTCGTCATAAGCGGCGCTTTGCTCGGCTCGGGAATAGTTGGGACCGGGCGTGCCGTCGGCTTTGATGACGCCTCCGGAGAGAAGATTCCAGATTTCCTGGTGGTTCTTGGGAACGTAGGTTGCAAAAACGTGGTCGAAGCTGCGGTTTTCGCCAATGATGACAATCACATGCTTGATTGGCGAGCTGGTGTCGTTGTCGCGTGAGTTGGATGTGGATTGGGCCTCGAGAACAGAGTTGCCAATGGCGAATTGGAACACGGCGGCGGATATTAGTCCCGCACGGAGTGTTCGCAGGGCCGTGGATGCGACTTGTTTCACCGTCATACTTCCTCCTGTTGACGCGGTTAAGCTTCAACCCGAGGAGCATATGTTGTTGAAATTGCATTGACGTGTGGATTCCGTCAACAGAGCATGAATATTAATTGAATATGCATCAGCTTTATTCACAGTTACCCAACAAGTCGATAACGAGAAGATAAAAGAGACGTTCCGTGAAGGATCACTTAGGCGCAGGCAGCGGCGCAGGGGTTGACTGATCCTCTACTTTCCGCGCCGTCATCTTCTGCCCGTCGGAGCGAAGCTCCACCCGGATAGTGCCCATCATCCCCTTGTCCTCGTGCTCGAGCAGATGGCAGTGATAAGGGAAGGTTCCCACGATGTTGGGATCGCGGAAATCCATTCGGATGCGGATGCTCGGGTAGCCGAGCAGGCGTCCATCGTAGTAAGGCACGTTTACCGTGTCGCGCAAGAAGTTTTCGTTCACCGGGCGCCCCATGTACTCGAGCAGCAGAAAATGGAGCTGGTGGATGTGGAACGCGTGCAGTTCGTGGGAGCGGTTTTCAATAATCCAATCCTCGACCGTCCCCTGTTGTGCCACGATATTCGGCGTGGTCGCGTTCATATCGAACATCTTCGGCGTCTGCCCCTCTTCTGTGAGGTAAAACTCCACGGCACTGGTCGGATCGTCGGGATTAAGCAGCTTCTCTGAGAAATACAGGTGCCGGACCCGCACCGGAGCCACATCTCCCAGCCATTGCCGTTCCGGCGGAGGAAGCGGCTGCGGGGAACTCTGCAGTTTCGAGCGAGGCTCGGGAGCGTCCGGCGAGGCGACGATCTTTGCCAGCATACGATTCGTGTCGTTCTCTCCGCCCGGACCGGTATCGACCGTCCTGGTAACCAGCAGCCCGGTCTCGCCCTCAGGAGGTCCCTGCACGATAAACTCCACACGCGCCCCCGGCGGAATGCCCAGGTGCGTCTGCGGGTCCACCGGTTCTCCGACCCGTGCCTCGTCCAATCCGTATCCGATCGGTACTCCATCCATGCCCACCAGCCCAAGCGGCTGCGGCGAGTGTCCGAACAGAACTTCCAGATTCAAATAGGTGATCGCCGACGCGTTCAACACCCGCCATAGCTGCCGCTCGCCCGGCTTCATTTCAATCGTTGCCGGTGGATAGTCCGGATAGGGCACAGGCACGTAATTAATCGAGAGGTCCTTCGCGGGCTTGCCGAAACCGGTGCCGTTGTTGGCCGCGTCCCCATCGCGATCGATCATGAATTTCGGCACCACCGGCTCGGACCTCGAAGGCGGAGCATTCGGATTGACAAGGTCCTGGTCACGAATGATGAACACGCGCTCCGGAAGTCCCGCCACTTCCTTTTTCGCGCGCTCGATGCCCTCCACGATCAGCGCCCCCGATGCGCCGCCAAGCAGTTGCTGCTTGCTGAATCCGTGAATGTGCGGGTGGTACCAGTAGAGCCCTGGGGGCTCATCTTCGGGAATACGAAAGCGGTACTCAAACGGCGGATCGCCCGGCTGGAGAGAAGTCTTGAGAACGTCGTCCTCGTGACACGTCGGAGGAATGGTCAGCCCGTGAAAATGCAGATTGGTGGATACGAGCGTCATCGCTCCGCCAGTGCACTTGTTGCCGGGCGCTGGTGAATGGACATGCTGCGCCTCTGGGCCCGCGTGCTCCGGTTCGGTCATCGCATTCTTCAGATGAATGATCACCAGATCGCCCGGATTCACACGCAGGTTGGGTGATTCCCGGCCTTCGGCATCGGTGAAGCAGTAGCGTGTGCTGCCATCGCTCTCCGCAGCATCGAGAGCAGTAAGGCTTAGTTCGAGAACGCCGTTCTTGCTGCGCAGGTCGGGCGGTTCCTTGACGACGCTCCCGGCTTGAGGCCTGGCACAAGCGTCTCCAGCCCTTTCCTGGGCGCTCAGAGGCGGCTGCCAGAATGCAACTCCCATAACACCGGTTGCAATCAGCAGACCAGACATCGATCGCACAATCTGCCGAAAGCACTGCTTACCAGTTAACAACGTCATCACAATCCCGAACCATCGTTTCAACTGTTGTTACCCACCCGCATTAACGCCGGATGAAATGAACCCCAACATTCAATGCCTTAACTGGGCGCTGATAGAAAGCAGGATCACCGCTCGGCCTTCTGTCTCACCAGGGCGTCAGGCTCGCCGGCGCATGCTAATACGCGCCCTCTGCCGTGAGGACAACTCGAATGGTACGAATCAGAATGTACCGGTCGAGCCGATTCGATCAGTACACACGTAGTACAAATCGAAATTGTGGCGCCCGGCTGCGGGCGAAACCGTGCCATCTCCGCTTGCCTTTGCTGGCCGACAATTTCCTTCAAACCGCTAAAATAGAAATAGAGAATAAAAGGCCTCTCGACGATCGAAGCGGAGCCTTTTGTCATATTGGGGTGTAAGCCTTTTCGAATGAATCGATTTCAGCTTGGCACTTTAAAATGAAACGGTTACGGGACCGTCCACGCTTAAAAGCAAAATGAAGGCCGTAAAGCGTTTCGAATCAATCGGTCTCAGTCCCGTGCTTTAGAATGAAACGGTTACAGACCATCCCTTTAGAATGAATCGGTTACAAATCACAGGGGGGGTGGGGGGTCACAAGAAGTACTCGAAGTCCGTCTCCACCTTCAGTCTGCGATGGATCTTGAGAATATGTCCTGATCGCGACGCCGGATTAAGTTCCACATAGTTACGTGGTCCGTGCCAGAGATAGCGCTCGCCGGTGAGCAGGTCTTCGGCCTCGTATGCGCGGTCCGGCGGAATCTCCAGCTGGTCAAGCGGCAGTGTCACAAAGCCGGCCTGGGTGTGATGCGGGTCCAGATTGACAACCACCAGGATGAGGTTTGAGCGATCGTCCGATTCCTTGCTGTAGCAGATCAGCTGATCGTTGTCCGCGTAGTGGAACTTGAGTGACCAGTCGCTCTGCAGAGCCTCATTCTCATTGCGGATGGTGTTAACGCGCGTCATGAGGGGTCGCAGGCTGTCCGCCCGATCCAGGTCCCAATGCCGGATCTGGTACTTCTCTGAGTCGAGATACTCCTCGCTTCCGTGGCGCACCGCTCGATTCTCCAGGAGTTCGAACGCCGGACCGTACACACCATAATTGGCGCCTAAAGTAGCCGCCAGCAGCAGGCGGATGGCAAAGACCGACCGACCGCCGATCTGCAAGTATTCCGTGAGGATATCTGGCGTGTTAGGCCATTGGTTGGGCCGGAAGAACTCGCGCACCGGCGTCTGGGTGAGCTCGGTGAGATAGGAGGTCAGCTCAGCCTTGGCGTTGCGCCACGGAAAGTAGGTGTACGACTGGCTGAAGCCAAGCTTCGCGAGCCGGTACATGATCTTGGGCCGCGTGAAGGCTTCGGCCAGGAAGAGCGCCTCGGGGTGGTCCCGCTTGATCTCCGCAATCACCCACTCCCAGAAGGGGAAGGCCTTGGTGTGGGGATTGTCGACACGGAAAATCGTGACCCCGTAGTCGACCCAGTGGAGGAATACGCTCTTCATCTCCTCCCACATTCTCGTCCAGTCCCTGGTCTCGAAGTCGAAGGGGTAAATATCCTGGTACTTCTTTGGGGGGTTCTCAGCGTACTGGATGGTGCCGTCGGGCCGCTTGCGGAACCACTGCTCGTGCTCACGGACATAGGGATGGTCGGGTGAGGCCTGGAAGGCGACATCGAGAGCGATCGAGATATCCAGCTCTTTGGCCTTGCGGATGAAGCGTCGAAGGTCCTCCTCGGAGCCCAGTAGTGGATGGATGCTCTTGTGGCCGCCCTCCGCGGAGCCAATGGCCCAGGGGCTCCCGACATCCCCCGGCTGGGCTTCGGGTGAGTTGTTGGGTCCCTTGCGGAAGGTGGTGCCGATGGGATGAATGGGGGGCAGGTAGATAACGTTGAAGCCCATCTCCGAAACGTATGGCAAGCGCTTTTCGCAGTCGGCAAAGGTGCCGTGCTTGCCAGGTTCGGGTGCGGCGGAGCGGGGAAAGAACTCGTACCAGGCGCTGAAGCGGGCGCGCACCGGATCGACAACGATGCCGAGCTCGCGATCGGAGTCCGTCGCAAAACGCTTATCTGGATAGCGGCCGACGAGATCGTGCAGCGTGGGGTCGGTGGCGTGATTCCGTAGAAGCTTGATGTTTGTTTCGGAACGCAGGACCGAGGCGCGACTGCTAAGCCAGTCGGCATCAGCACCCGATGAACGGGTTGCTGCCTCGGCGATCAGGTCGGCACCGATCAGGTAGTCGACTGTGGCGTCGCTTTCCGCCTTGATGCGCTTGAGGAGATCGCGCCGCCAGGTCTCAAAGTGGTCAACCCACCCCTGAACCTTGAATCCGTAACGGCCCAACTCGCTGACGCGAAAGGACGCCGTCCAGCGGTCGTTCACCATGGGGCGCATGGGGATTTCGGTCCACTCATCGGATCCTTCGCGGTGGGCAAGCAGCGAGGCGGAAATGGAGTCGTGACCGTCTGTGAAGACATCGGCTTCTACGACCACCTGGTCACCGAGGGTGCGCTTTGCCGGGAAGCGCCCGGCATCGATTTCCGGAGAGATGCCTTCAATGATGACGCGCTTTCGTCCGTCGGATCTTGTGGGTGTCATAGTCGTTCTCTGTTTGATGTGCTAAATCCGCCTTCTGGCGATCGCACAGACCGCCAGGCTCCATAAATTTGCCTTAACGCTGCACCGCTGTCTTCCGTTGCTCGATTAACTTCTCGTAAAGGCGAATTGTCTGCTGGGCGATCGCCGTCCAGCTAAATATCTCCTCAACGCGCCGCCGGCCCGCATCTCCGAATTGCCGGCA
The DNA here is from genome assembly GCA_963721995.1 of uncultured Acidobacteriaceae bacterium. GTDB lineage: Bacteria > Acidobacteriota > Terriglobia > Terriglobales > Acidobacteriaceae > Silvibacterium. Next base: position 92,114 of record CAVRNK010000027.1, read on the forward strand.
TTTTTCCGGATCACTGAGCAGGCTATTGATCGAAGCAGCCAGATCGCGCGCGAACTTCTCTGGATTTGTGGGGAAACTGGTAATTGGATCCTGGTCGAAGGGCACCAAATAGCCTGTTTCTCCGTCGACCACCACCTCCTTGATGCCTCCGGTGGCGCTGGCGACAACGGGAGCGCGGCAGGCCATGGCTTCGAGATTGATGATGCCGAAGGGCTCGTAGACCGATGGGCAACAGAAGACCCGGGCATTGCTGTAGAGCTGGATCACCTCCTGTTTGGTGACCATCTTTTCGATCCAGATGATGCGCGGATGATCCCCGCGCGCGTCACCCACGTTCTGGCGCAGCTCGGCGGCGATTTCGGGTGTGTCGGGTGCTCCGGCACATAGCACGACCTGGGTCTCCGGCGGCAGATAGCGGATTGCATCCACCAGATGAGTGACGCCCTTCTGGCGGGTGATGCGCCCGACAAACAGAACGTAAGGAAGAGCGGGGTCGACTCCGTAGTCAAGTAGCGCCCTGGTCTCGGAGGTCTTCTGATATTCATTGAGGTCGATGCCGTTGTAAATGACGTGAATTCGGGCCGCCTGTACGTCGGGATAGGCACGTAGAATGTCTGCCTTCGTGCCCCGGGAGACCGCAATGATGGCGTCCGCGTCGAGGATGGCGGTGCGCTCCATCCAGGAACTCATGGCATATCCGCTGCCAAGTTGTTCGGCCTTCCATGCCCGGAGCGGCTCGAGAGAATGGGTGGTTAGAACGAAAGGCATGCCATAGAGCTTCTTTGCCAGATAGCCGGCCATCGATACGTACCAGGTATGGGTATGGACGATGTCGATACTGCGAAGATCCTTTACCTGCGTGAGGTTGAGGCTCAAGGCTTCCAGCGCACCTTTGAATTTCCCTTCGGTGCCGCTGGTGATTTCGGACCAGGGTTCGGCGCCGCGTACGTGGAGATTGCCCTCGTCGAAATGCTGCGGGCCCCAGCAATGCACCTCAACTTCAATCTGCCTCGCGAGTTCCCTACTCAAATAATCGACGTGAACTCCCGCGCCACCATAAACCTGAGGGGGGAATTCTCGCGTGAATAAGCCAACTCGCATGTGTTTACCTCTAGATGAATTGATGGTGCAAGATCATCTCTGCTTGTGTGGGGTATCCCACAGGCCGAGCGACGCAGGTGCAACGAAAGGAACTCACGCTCCGCGCAAGTTTATTGGCTTACAGGCCGAGGTGCAAGCCGGTGCACCGTCAGCAAAGTGATAAACGGGAACCCCCGAAAATGGAGTTTTGATCTATTCCGACTTCTTTGATCGCGCCAGGTTAGCAACCCCGAGGAGTTGCACCCCTTCCAAATCGAGTGGTAGTAATCAATTTCTTGCCCCGCCATTGGATCGAAGCGAGACACAAGGTAGTGTTGTTCAGGACAAGAGCCCAAAAAGTCCCAGCCGAGGATTGCAAAATGAACAAAGGGGATGACATTACCGATCCGGTGTTGCTGGTGACCAGCATCGATGACCTCCTGGCAGATCGGGGATGGACGGTTCTCCAGCAGCGGCTCATAGCTTACATGCCGCGTCAGCGATGGTTCGGCGCCAAGTCCAAAACGATCAAAGCGGTCTTAGTTCTCGATTCGGCTGTGTTTCCCGGCTTGAATGCTGCTCTCCTCTACCTTCAGGTCAACTACGAGGACGAGAGCACAGACGTTTATCAGATCCCGCTTGCCGTTACAGCCGATGACGCCACGGAGAAGACAAACACCGACCCGAACCAGATCATTGCAGTGGTCAGTACCCCCGCAGGATCCGCTGTCATCCACGATGCGGTGGGGCGCGAAGATGTCCGCCAGGCAATTCTGAGTCTGGTCGAACGCAACGGACAGCTTGAAACTCGGAGCGGCATCCTGGACGGGCACAGGAGCAGTGCGTTTGCTACGGCGCGTGGCGCCGATTCACTACCGTCACGTACCGGATCGGCTGAGCAATCCAACACTTCTATTCTTTACGGCCGCAAGCTCATCATGAAGCTCTTTCGGCGCTTGCAATCCGGCGAAAATCCAGATACAGAGATCGGCAGATTTCTCACCGAGACCGCCCATTTCACTCGTATTGCCCCATTCCTGGGTGCCATCACACTCGATCTTAAAAATGGCGAGTCGATCACTGTCGCCATGTTGCAAGGCCTGGTCGAGAATGATGGAGATGGATGGCAGTGGACCCTTAACCAACTCGCCGAATACTATCTTCGCATCGCAAGCTTAGCTTCACCTCCGTCGGTCGGCGCTTACGCCAGTTTTCTCTCGGATGAACAGCCTCTCGCTCTGGCTCGCGAATACGTGGGTCAATATCTGGATGCGGCTGCCCTGCTCGGGAGGCGCACCGCCGAGATGCATCTGGCACTGGCGACGACGACCGACGATCCCGCGTTTGCAGCCGAGGCCTTTGCTCATCAAGATCTCTCTGCAGATGCGAGCCGAATCGAAAGCCAGTTGATTCTCTCACTGGGCGCACTGGAGCGGAGTCTGTCGGGGCTTACCGGTGTGAATGCCAGCAATGCCGCTCTTGTACTGAGCCGGCGCGATGATCTCATGGGTCGTACACGGGCGATCACCTCTGCGACTGCCACTAACTTCGGCAAACGCATTCGGATACACGGCGACTACCATCTTGGGCAAATCCTCCACTCTCACGGTGACTTCGTCATTCTCGATTTCGAAGGCGAGCCCGCAAAATCGCTCGCGGCACGACGTGCCAAACAGTCCCCGCTCAGGGATATCGCCGGAATGCTTCGTTCATTTGGATATGCCGCTTATGCTGCATTGCACGCGTTGGACATACAGGCACCAGACGCAATGAAGAATGTGGAACTCTGGGCCGAGCTTTGGCAGAACGCTGTATCGGTGGAGTTTCTCCGTGCCTACAGGATCACGATCGGCGCCACAAAACCACACCTAATTCCCGCGACCCCGGAGGCTCAGATGTTGCTCGATGCCTACCTACTGGAGAAGGCACTTTACGAATTACTTTACGAGCTCGACAACAGGCACGCATGGGTGCGCATCCCGTTGGAGGGCATCCTCACTCTACGCACATAGTCACTCCCGCCGCGGCATTCGTTGGAACCAGAACGAGAACCGCCTTCACAGATTGGTGGAGCAAATAGTGATCCTAGACCTGTTGCTGCTCTTTGAGGGCGTCAGAGAAAAAAAGAGACGCGTTCGACATAGAAAATCCAATTCTGCGCAAGACAGCGGCTTGGGCGCGTTTCTCAAACTCCGTGTCGCCTGAGATGGGACAGGTTCAGTGTAACTTTGATCACAGCTGCCGTTCGGGCAGACACGACGCTTTATTGAAGACCCAGATCCGCGAGCTGCTTGGGATTGGCTTCATCGACAGCCAGCAGATTATGACAGACCGAGCAATCATTGTTGATGCTCTTCCCGCCCTTCGTTTCGTGGCTGCCGTCGTGGCAGCGGAAGCATCCGGGATAGTCATTGTGCCCGAGGTTGTTGGAATGCGTGCCCCACGTGACTTTCATGAACGGGAAGACGTTCTCGCCATAGATCGCGCTCAGGGCTTTCGCGGCCTGGTCGATCTGCGATTTCTGCTGGTTCCAGATGTCAGGATGCTGAGAACGATAGAAGTCCTCGAGGCCGGACATGATCTTCGATTCCGCGTCGGCCTGCGATGCGTAATCGGCCTTGATCAGCGCGAGGCCTTCTTTATGCACGAAAGGCAGGGATGGATTGATGCGTCCCTGCTGCATCGCTTTGTTCAGTGCCTTCTCCGGGGTATCGAAGGAGTGGGCGGCGCGGTTGTGGCAGTCGATACAATCCATCACGCGCTTCTCGCCTGTCACCGGCTGCTTCGCATCGGAGGAGACAAATTCGGTCACTGACCCGTCGTCATTCACCTTGGCCACCCACGGAATCGTCTGACTCGTCGCGTCGGTGGCCATGTATTCGATATGCCCCATGTGCGCGCCGTGGATTCCGCTCAGGCGGCCTGACATGTCCTTGCCGCCGACATGAAGCAATACAAGGGATCGCGCGACTGGATTATTTTCGTCGTCGCCGTAAGAAGTCGTCACAACCAGCTTGTCGCCGATGTATCTTCCCGGGTTGTGGCAATGAAGGCAGGTCTTGTTCGCGGGAGGAATCTTGCCCTCCGCCAAGATTGGCCGCGGATAATTGTTGAAGACCACCTGAATAAGCTGCTTTGTGCCATTGATCTTGGCATGCACGAAACCGCCTACCCCGGACGGAATGTGACACTCGGTACATGCTACGTGCGAGTGTGGCGCAAAGTGGTAGGCGCCCCACTCTGGAGCCATGACGTGACAGGCCTGGCCGCAGAAGTTCGGCGTGTCCATGTAGGCGACGCTACGATAGCTTGCTGTGCCCACGATGACAAAGTTGACAAATGTGGCCACGACGACAAAATCCACACCGTGGCGAAATACAGGATCGCGGAGGTTAATCTCTGGATAGGTGGCCGGTAGTTGACCCTCGGCCCTTAGGCGTCTCCGTCGCAGCCAGATTCCGATGGGAATCAGGAGAAGTCCAAGAACAAAAAGGGCGGGCAGGCACAAATCGATGATGATGCCGACGTATGGGCTTGCTGGGCCGCTTCGTCCGAAAATATCCACGACCCAGAAGCCAATCAGGGTCATGGCCGACGCCGTGGTAAGCGCGCCGCCGATCAGACTGATCGGGTTATTTCCAAGAAACAGAAGCGGACGTAGCCAGTTTTCTCTGAATGTTCCTGGCGCGGCCAAGGCTCACCCCTTGCGGTTCTGTTATTACTTCTGGAGCGTGTGGATGTAGGCGACCACGTCTTTTATCTGTGCGTCTGTCAACTTGCCTTTGTAGGCCGGCATTTTGCCATGGCCGTTGGTCGTTATTTTGATGAGATCGTCGTCGGACATCTTTGTCACGTCCGGGTCATTGAAAGGCCGTGCCTTGGTGGACTTTCCTGCCGGAGTATCGGCCATACCGGTTGCCCCATGGCACATCTGACACTTGGCTTTATAAGTGGCTGCTCCGTCCTGCGCAAAGCTTACGGTTCCGGCTGCGAGCAGGGTTATGAAACAAGCGCGAGTGATTTGTTTCAGCATCGTGAGTAACTCCTCCTTATGAGCGCGCCAATAATAGCGCAGACATTGCAACTTCAAAAGGCATAATTTACGGCGAGCGTATAAACATTTCCGCGGAAGCTTCGCGGTAACGTTGGTCCGATCGGTGTTCCTTCACCGTAGCTGTAGTAATTCCAATCGCCCTTCCACGTCCACTTCGGGGCGATCTGGAAGTAAAGGCCGCCATAGGGGGACTGCCACTGCGATTGCAGCGAGCCGGGTACCTGGCGAATATTGATCGCCTGCGATGTGCCATTCACAGAGCTCATCCGATACCCAGCTTTGGCCTGGAGGCGGGGGATCGGGCTGATCGTAAATCCGATGAAGCCGAAGTTCGTCGGCGCGTTGTAATAGCCATTGCTCGAGTACGGCGTCCCGGCTTCCGCGCAAACCGGGGGAGCCACACCGGCGGTTGGCGGCGGCGGGGTAGAGGGATAGCATTCGAGCGTGGTCGAGTACACGTTGTTGTAGGAGTAGTTCATGTCAATCGACCACTTCTCGTTCGGGATGACCGACACCCCGAAGGAATAATTCCTATTGTGCTCCTTATGATTGACCGTCTCCACATTGTCCTGGGAGTTGAAGATATTGATCGTTCCCGAAGCTGAAATCCACGTACGAGGCTTGTAGGAAGCGCGCACGATGTACTGATAGAGCTGGCGCGGGTCGATGCGGGTGAAGGAGTTGTCGGCATACATACCGGCAAAGTTGAAGTTGATGCGCAGGTCGGGCAGCGGTCGAAGCGCCGCGCCGAAGAGGCCCCAATTTTCATGAATCGGGATGACGTCGCCTCCAGCATCCCTGATCTCACGGGCGCGATAACGATAGCCCGCGGATAAGGTTGCGTTGGGCGATACGTCCCAGGCCAGGACGGTCGTATTGGTGCTGGTTTTCTGGTTGAGATACTGCTGGTCGGTCGCGGTCGCTGTGGTTGCGGAAGTGGGCGGAAGCAGCATCGACGGGCCGGTATAGGTTGTCGTGGTTAATGAATTGTTGCCGGGCTCGCGGAAAGACCAGAAGTTGTAAACATCCGAAGCCCTGATTTTCGGCGTGATCTCCCACTCCAGCGCGAAATCGCCGTTGACATTGACGTGCTGCGCCTTTGCCGAACCGGTCTCGAGGAACCCGCGTTGTGACGATCTGGAAATGAAGCCGTTAAAGTACTCGTTGTAGCCATTGAGCGTGCTATTCGCTCCGGTATACGCCAGACGGCCATTTAGTGTGAGATGAGGAATGTCCGAGCTCTGGAGCCGTACCTGCTCGGTGGGAAATATAGTCCGAGTAGGTTGAACGCGCGAGTAGGCAAGATTAGCGTTGCACGTGGGATTGACCGTTCCATCCGGGTTGAACGGCGCCGAACAGGGCGCGTTCCAGACAGACGACAGGTCGACCCCCAGGCTTACTGGCTGCCCGTTGGACAGTGTGTAATTCAACCCCGCCAGGGTCCAGATCGTGTTCCCTTTGTAGTGGGTCACGAACTCGTCGTAGCTGATGGTCGTCTTCGGGTCCGGCTTCCAGTCGAGCGTTCCGTTCCACGTATCCGTGGAATTCCTCCAGTTCTGATACAGCCATGGATCGGCGCCGAGATGCGTCGAACTGTAGGACGGTCCCTGGTTGATGTTGTGGTTATAGCCAAACCTCACGCTCACGTGCGAAAGCGGAAACAGAGTGAGTTGATAATCGGTTATCTGGCGCAGGGTGTTATAGAGGTGCGGACTGTTCTGCCACGGCACATAAGGCGTCGATTGCGGCGGAATCAGTGGATTTGCCAAAAGGTCGTAATCGAAGTATTGACGATATCTGCGATAACTTGCGCGGAAGTCGTAAAGCCGTCCCTTCGACATGTTGAGGTAGGTCACATTGATTGGATCGCCGCCGTAGCCGTAGCTGTACGATGAGAGACGGTCGAAGACAATTGCGCGGCCGGGATCGACGGCGCGCATCGTCAGCGACTGATCGAGCACCCGAGCCCCGGAGTAGATGTTCACTAATGTGGCCCACATTTGGGGACTGCCGGACTGTTCCTGGATATGGCCGCCGACATCGATTGACTGATGGATGACGTATCCGCCGACGATCTTGTCGGGCGAACTCTTGTCCGGTGAAGTCCCCGTCTGCTGTGCGTTGTCCTGCGCCTGAGTTACCGCAAACGCCGCCAGCACAAAAGCACAAAGACCAAGCCGCCGAGCGCCATGCCTATAGCTCATTGCTCGCGATCCGAATGAGTATTTGCTCGTCATACATGGCCGTCCTTACTTGAAGAACACGGGGTCGCTGTTTGAGCCGTGTATTTGCGAATGGCAGATCGTGCAGGCCTGGTACTGGTTCGCCTGATTGTGGAATGACGGAACGCCCGGCGCCGTGAAGTTCATGGAAGCCGTATGGCACTGCAGGCACAGGGAGTTGACATTGTTGCGGGTCAGCAGCCGCGGGTTCGGCGATCCGTGCGGATAATGGCACCCGGTACATCCCTCCGTCGGGATCACAGGATGGGGATAAACGAACGGGCCGGCCACCTCGGTGTGGCACTTGACGCACACCGCGTTGCCGCCTGGACCGCTGCGCAGCGTAGTGGACGGCTGCTGCAAGGTCCCTTGGAACGTGCCGTGAGGATCGTGACAATCGGTGCAGGTCATCAGGCCTTCATCCACTTTGTGATGAAAGGGCTGCGCGAACGCCGCTTTGATGTCCGTGTGGCAGGTGTAGCAGAGCTTCGGCTGCGATATCTTAAGCAAATAGTCTTCGCTCTGGGCCTTGTGCACGCTGTGGCAGCCCAGGCAGCCTACAGCCGCCTCGCCGTGCGCCGAGTGCTCGAAGTTGGGGTGCGCACCGGCGTGGCAAGTCAGGCATTTCTCGTCTATTTGCTTAGAGCTGGCTTTGCTGAATTGGAAGATCTTTGTCGCATCACCCCCGGCATCGATATGCGCCTGGCCCGGTCCGTGGCAGTTTTCGCAGGTCACGCCCTTGCCTTCATGCATCAAGGCCATCTTGGTATGCGGATTGTCGGAGAACTTATCGACCTGCTCCTGGTGGCAGGTTGCGCAGGCCTCTGAGCCGGCATAACCGGGAGGGTAGGCGGGGGTGGACGCTTGCGCGGTCACATTCTGCTGCTTGTCCTGTGCCCCGGCATCTACATCCCTGACCGTCCACAGACCCGGCAGCAACATGGTGAGCGCCAAACTGAGGAGCAAACGTCTCATCCACCTCTCCCAGACATGGGATTGACCAGCTAGATCGCCCTTACATCAGCTCCTCGTTGCCCCGAGTAGCCCGTTCCTATGCGACGGCAGGATACAACGGGGTTTTCCTGTTCCTTTGTGACGGCCATCACAAAGCAACAAATATCTCAGCGGGGGCGCTTAGCCTCGGCAAGAGGGTTGAGTCCCGGTGCAATTGACTTATTCGCCCTAATCTCTGACTCGTCAAACCAAACGGTAATCTGGGAGACCGCTGCCTCCGCCAACTGACCCAGTTTGGCTTCAATGGCGGCGATAAAGTTACCCTCCCAGTCGGTCGATCCGGGCTGCACGCCAATCAAGACTACTTCCGCCGGAGCTTGACCGGCCAACCTTAAGGGATCCAGAAGATCCGCAAGGCCGCACAACCGAGAGTTGGAGCTAGCCGCATAGAGGTGGAAGAAGACTATTTCACAGCAACGATCTGATTCTTGGGGACATTCCAAGTTTGGTGGCGGAAATGCAGTAGGCGATCGCCTAAGATGAAGCGTATGGCAGTGAGCAATCAATCCACATGGGAGAATCGCCGGGTTCTGATTACCGGGGCAGGCGGTTTCATCGGCAGCCATCTCGCCGAACATGTTGCTCAACTTGGAGCCCGTACTCGCTGCTTTCTGCGCTATACATCGCAAGGATCGCTGGGTTGGTTAGCCGGCTCGCCTCTGCGATCAGAGTTAGAAATCGTCTATGGCGATGTACGCGACTATGAGAGCGTCGTTCGTGCAGCTCAGGATGTGGATATCATCTTTCATCTCGCTGCACTGGTCGGAATTCCCTATTCGTATCATTCGCCACGATCGTATGTTCAGACAAACATCGGGGGAACCCTAAATATTTTGGAGGCGGCGAGACGGCATGGAGCCGAACGGCTGATATGCACATCAACAAGCGAAGTCTATGGCTCGGCAATGTACATGCCGATGGATGAGAAACACGCGCTCCACGCCCAGTCGCCTTATTCCGCAACCAAAATAGGAGCGGATAAGATTGCCGAGTCGTATCAACTGTCTTTCGCGATACCGGTTTCGATCGCTCGCCCCTTCAATTGTTATGGGCCGCGCCAATCCTCTCGCGCCGTAATACCAACGATTATTACGCAGGCCCTGACGCAATCATCGGTAAATTTGGGGAGCATCCATACAACCCGGGATTTCGCATTTGTCTCGGACACCGTGAAGGGCTTCATCGCGATCGCGGAAAATCCATCAACAATCGGGACTGCGCTGAACATTGGAAGTGGTACTCAAACATCCATTTGTGAATTGGTCGAGATCATCTTTGACCTGATTGGCGCGGAACGGCCTGTCGAAGTTGATGAGCAGCGACTTCGCCCGAAGGCGAGCGAAGTCGACCGCCTTTGCGCTGACACTACCTCATTACGGCAACTTAGTGGGTGGGAGCCAAAGGTTACATTGCGGGAGGGGCTAACGCGCACCATCGACTGGGTGCGTAATCATCTGGGATCATATTCGATTGGCGGCTACACCATTTGACAGCCGGGCGATACCTCTACATGTGTGTCGTGATTACCTGGTAGCCCGAGCTAAGACTTTCTCCAATGCAGCAGCCGTATCCTCGATGTCGGGTTCGTTAAGCGTAGGGTGGACGAGGAACATCAGCGCTGTTTCTCCCAATTCCCTGGCCACGGGAAGTGGAGGCGATGGTCGGAGCTCAGGGGGGAACATCCGCTCCAGGTAAATTTCACTGCAACTCCCGACAAAGCATGGAACGCCTTCGGCGTTCACAGCATCCGCAACGCGCTGCCGATCCCAGCCTTCTCTCAGCTGTTGCGGCCGCAAAAACACGTAGTACTTGTAGAACGAATGAGTCAAGTGGTCAGGCGGTCTGACCACGCGTAAGGCGGCCACTTGAGAAAGTCGTTCGCTCAACAGGCCTGCCAGGCGCTGTCGCTTCTCGACAAACTGCGGAACCTTCCGCAATAGCACACGACCGATCGCGCTCTGCATTTCAGTCAGCCGCCAGTTTGTGCCGACACTATCATGTAACCATCGATATCCCGGCGGATGGCGGCGCTTGTATACGGCGTCGTAGCTCTTTCCATGATCTTTGAACGACCATGCGCGAGCTCGGAGTTCAGAATCATTTGTCGTAAGCATTCCCCCCTCGCCCCCTGTACTCATGATTTTGTCCTGGCAAAAAGAGAATGCATTCACGTCGCCCATGGAGCCGACGGGGCGCCCTTTGTATGTCGCTCCGTGAGCTTGTGCGCAATCTTCCACGACCTTTAACCGATGTTCGCGAGCAATCTCCAAAATGGCATCCATCTCGCAGGGCCACCCTGCGAGATGCACGGCGATGACGGCACGCGTTCGCGGACTGAGTACTTCCCGAATTGTATTTGCTGTTATGGTTTGCGAATCGTGGTCGACATCCGCTACCACCGGAATCGCACCGCGCATAAAGACGCAACCAGCAGACGCAATGAAGGTCCGGCTGGGAACAATCACCTCGTCGCCAGGACCGATGCCGAGCACCTGCAAAGCCAGTTCTAATGCGACCGTACCGCTGCCTAGTGCCACAGCGTGCTTGCAGCCTGTGAATGCAGCGAACTCTTCTTCGAATTGCCTGCCTTCTTGGCCCGTCCAATAATTCACCCGGCCGGATTCGAGAATTCGCGTGGCCGCTTCTATCTCTTCATGCGAAAAATAAGGCCAGGGGGCGAAAGGGGTTTTGCGAAGTGGTTCTCCGCCATCAATCGCCAGGAGTGTTGGAGTATCGCGTGCCATCTGCATCGAAGCCATAATTATCTCCCAGCACTCAGCCAACCCCCGGCGGGCAAACCAAGGTAGCGCCGAACTCATCTCGCTGCGGCTCAAAAGAACGGCGCAGATCTCGTATCGAAAGCCGCACTTACAATTGATTCATGTTGCTCGAAGGAATTTTCCCAGCCGTCACAACTCCCTTTTACCCGGATGGTCGCCTTTACACTCGCAAGCTGGAACACAATATTGAACGTTATTCGCGAACGCCCGTAGCGGGACTGGTTGTGCTTGGCTCTACCGGTGAGGCGGTAATGCTCAGCGACGAGGAAACGCGCACGGTCCTCCATGTGGCAAGTGAGTCCGCTGCAACAGAGAAAGTGCTGGTGGCAGGAGTAGCCAGGGAATCGCTAATCGAGACGCTGGGCCTGGCGGAGTTCGCAGCGGATCAGCAGTATGACGCGGTGCTGGTGCGCACTCCTCATTACTACGGCGCACAGATGGGCCACGCTGAAATGCTGACGTACTACCGAACCCTGGCTGACCGGTCGCCGCTGCCCGTGGTGCTTTACAGCATTCCGAAGTTCACACATTATGAGCTTCCAGTTGCGGTAATTGCCGAGCTTGCTCAACACCCGAATATCATCGGCCTGAAGGATTCGAGCGGAAGCGTGGAGCGTATCGCAGAGATCGTGGCTGCAACTCGTAATAAGGCGTGGCGAGAGTTTGCTGTTACCGCAACCTTTACGGCTTTTACCAATCGCATGATGACAGCAATGATTCCCGCCCCGGAGAATTTTGTCTCGGCCGAGGCTCTGGGCGGTGAGCTTGCGCTTGCGGTGGCACCGCCGTCGCCCAAAGTAAAGATGATGCGCAAGAAGGAGGTGGGATTCCAAGTGCTCTGTGGGTCAGCCCATACTCTCTTGGATTCACTTGCGACGGGAGCATCCGGTGGAGTGCTCGCTCTGGCTGCGTGCGCACCGCAAGCCTGCCAGGAAATCTACATAGCGTGGAAAGACAACGATTTAAGGCTTGCCAAAGAGAAGCAGCAGCGGGTTGTCGAGGCTTCGACGATAGTCGCAGGCAAGCTGGGCATTCCGGGAATCAAGCACGTGTGCGATCTGAATGGATACTACGGCGGTCGTCCCCGGATTCCCTTGTTGCCCCTTGACGCGGAACGTCAGGCTGAGGTCGCGCGGGTAATGGCCGATCTGCGAAATTAGGGCGGATTCCGTTCAACGGCCGATTTGCGCCACCCGAACGCGAATTACTCCGTTGAGTCCCCGGTCACGGCCATAATCCCTTGTGGTGGCTATAATTATGTGTTGGAAAGAATCAATTTCTTTCCATATTCAACCCGAAGGGAATCCCGCCAGATGGCGACAGGAGATGTTGCCCTGGGCAATGCGGGCGTTGAAGCCGCTCACCCCGCCCCAGGCGCGAAGCAAGACAAGTCCGGAACTTCTCAGAAACCGGTCATCAACGACTTCAACATTCAGGTAGCAACCGTAAACGGATCAGGTTCGCAATCCGCTAACAGCGTGTTGCTGCGCAGCATCTTCGGGATGGGAATTCCGGTCAGCGGCAAGAACCTTTTCCCGTCGAACATCGCGGGGCTGCCCACCTGGTTTACGATCCGCGCCAACAAATACGGCTACGTCGCACGCAAAAAGGAGATCGACATCCTGGTCGCGATGAACGCTGAGACGGCGAAGGAGGACATCATGTCGCTCCCGTCGGGTGCGGCTGCGATCTATGAGGATACGCAGGACCTGAAGCAATATCGCGATGACGTCGTCTGCTACCCGGTTCCTTTCGACAAGCTAACAGCGGCGGTGTGTCCCGAAGCGAAGCTGCGCAAGCTGGTCAAGAACATGGTTTATGTCGGCGTGGTGGCCAAGCTCATCTCGCTCGACATGAAGGCAGTTGAGATCGCGCTGCGCCGTCAGTTTGCGAAGAAGCAGAAGGCTGCGGACCTCAACTGGGCGGCCGTCGAGGCGGGTTACAACTACGCGAGCGAATCGCTGACCAAGCAGGACCCATTTGTTCTTGAGCGCATGCACGCCACAGATGGAAAGATCATTATCGATGGCAACGCAGCGGCCGCGCTTGGCGCGATGTTCGCGGGTGTGACAGTTGTGACATGGTATCCGATCACGCCATCGTCTTCGGTAGTCGAACAGCTGATCGATTTTCTGAAGAAATATCGCGTTGAGCCAGACGGCAAAGCGACATTTGCCGTTGTCCAGGCTGAGGACGAGTTGGCTGCAGTGGGCATGGTTCTTGGCGCAGGCTGGGCTGGAGCACGTTCTATGACGGCGACATCTGGGCCCGGTATCTCGCTGATGGCGGAGTTTGCGGGACTCGGGTATTTCGCCGAGCTACCAGGCGTGATTTTCGACATTCAGCGCGTGGGTCCTTCAACCGGATTGCCAACGCGTACGGCACAGGCTGATCTGCTTTCGATCGCTTATCTGTCACATGGAGACACGAAGCACGTGATGTTGCTGCCGGGCAGCGTGAAAGAGTGCTTTGAGCTTGCACAGGCCGCGTTCGATCTCAGCGAGCAGCTGCAGACGCCCGTGTTCGTTGTGTCGGATCTCGATCTGGGCATGAACAACTGGATGTCTGAGCAGTTTGAGTACCCGGAAAAACCGCTGAATCGCGGCAAGGTATTGAGTGCGGAAGATCTGACACGTCTAGGCGGATTTGCGCGCTATAAGGACGTCGACGGCGACGCAATTCCCTACCGTACGCTGCCTGGTACGGATCACCCGCAGGCTTCTTACTTCACGCGCGGCAGCGGACACAACGAGAAGGCTCTGTACACGGAGCGTCCTGATGATTACCAGAATCTGATGGAGCGGTTGAACCGCAAGTTTGAGACAGCTCGCACGCTGGTTCCGAAGCCGGTCGTGGTGCAGACGGGTAAGTCGAAGGTAGGACTGATCGCCTTCGGGTCGTCGGATTTTGCTGTGATGGAGAGCCGCGATCAGCTGAAGAAGGAATACGGCGTCGAGACCGATTACCTGAGGATTCGCGCCTTCCCGTTCACGCATGAGATACACGACTTTATCGCCTCACACGATCGTGTCTACGTTGTGGAACAGAATCGCGACGCGCAAATGCTCAGCCTCCTGAAGCTGGATCTATCCACGGAGGATGTCGTGAAATTGCGTAGTGTACGCCATTTCAATGGCCTGCCGATTGATGCACGATTCGTTACAGATGCCCTGGTTCTGCAGGAGGAGATTTAAATGGCAACGACGACGGTTACGAAACCGAATCCAAAGGTCAACCGCCTCGGCCTGCAGGTGATCGATTATCGCGGCGGCAAGACTACGTTGTGCGCCGGATGCGGTCACAATGCCATCTCCGAGCGTATTATCGACGCGCTCTACGAAATGGGCGTGCAACCGGAACGGCTTATGAAGCTCTCCGGCATCGGTTGCTCATCAAAGAGCCCGGCCTACTTCCTGTCGCGTGCGCACAGTTTCAACAGCGTGCACGGACGTATGCCTTCGGTGGCAACAGGCGCTCTGCTGGCGAACAAGACGATGAAGGCGCTTGGTGTTTCGGGCGACGGTGATACGGCCTCCATCGGAGTGGGACAATTTGTTCACCTGATGCGCCGTAATCTGCCGCTGATTTACATCATCGAAGACAACGGCGTATACGGCCTGACCAAGGGGCAGTTCTCGGCGACAGCCGATCTCGGCTCGAAGCTGAAGACCGGGGTCATCAACGATCTGCCGGCCATCGACACCTGTGCCTTGGCTGTACAGCTGGGCGCGACCTTCGTCGGCCGCTCGTTCTCCGGTGACAAGAAGCAGCTGCTGGCCATGCTCAAGGCGGCAATCGCACACAAGGGAACGGTGATGCTCGACGTCATCTCCCCGTGTGTGACCTTCAATGATCACGAAGGCTCAACCAAGAGCTACAAGTACATGCAAGAGCACGAGGACGCCATCAGCGAGGTTGGCTTTGTGCCCCACTTCGAGGACATTTCGATCGACTACGACGCCGGATCAACCTACGACGTGACCATGCATGACGGATCGCACCTGCGCCTGCGCAAGCTGCACGAAGACTACAATCCAACGAGCCGGACTACCGCTGTCAAGGCCCTGATGGAAGCACATGAACGCGGTGAGGTATTAACGGGTGTGTTCTACGTGGACACGCAAAAGCCCAGCTTCACCGATCTGTTGAACCTGGTCGACGAGCCGCTGGCGACCCTGTCTCAGGACCGGACGCGGCCCTCAAGACAGGTGCTCCAGGAGATCATGACGCGGTTGCAATAAATTTCCGAAGGAAGCTGTTCGACGACATGCCCCGCTTGCGAGCGGGGCCTTTTATGTTCGTAGCAAATGAAAATGTCCGGTTTTGTTAGCAGGTGAAATGTCCGGTTTATATTTCATCCAGCCGCCGCCGTCGTAGCTGTTGGAAAGTGGGAATCCCGCGCCGTTTGCGGGATTTCCAAGCGAGGTGGAAAAGTCGGCTTTTGGACTTTCCCACGGAGCGGCTTTTCAACAGCTTGCTTAATTGCCGTCTGCGTGATCGGTGTGCCCTGGCTGGAGTAGCGTCCGAGGCGGCGTGGCCCGTGGGTCATGCTGAGAGTGCCGTCCAGATGCTGGTGCACGATGACGTTGCAGTCGGCGAGGGTGCCGCGCCAGCTTACCTTGTCGATCTGCAAGGCCAGGTTCTGGAAGCTGACGGTGTTGTCGCGACTGACCGTACGCTCGAACTGGAGCGAGAAGATCAAGTCGAGGTCGCGGCGCGGGCAGGCGGTGAAGGCGGTGCCGCGCTGCGCCGCAGGCACCTGGAAGCGGCGGTTGAACTCGTCCACGTAGTGCTCGCGCAGAAAGCGGTTGGCTTCCGCAAGGGTGCTGATCCCGTGCAACCGGAGCTCCTGCGGCAGCCGTCCCTGCCAGGTCCCGAAGTTGCGTTCCGAGCGGCCCCGCGCCTGAGGCGAGTAAGCCGGAATCATCTGCACGCCCAGATCGCGCAGCGCACGGCCCACCTGGGTCAAACGATGCGGGTCCACCTTGCCGCCAGCCTTCGGTGTCAGCCAGAAATGACTGCCTCGATCCGAGTACAAGGCGCAGAACAGCCCCTTGCGCTCGATGACTTCTCGCAGCGCGGCCATCACCGTAATCGTCGATTCTTCTTCCACCAACTGGGCGTAATAGATTTCACTGGTAGCGTCGTCCAGAATCACGATCAGGTCATACCAGCGCTCATCCTGAAACCACTGGTGGCGGCTGCCGTCGATGTGCAGCAACATGCCCGGCAGCGGGCGCCGTTCGCGCCGCTTGCGGTGTATGCCGCGCTTGCGGGCCTTGGCCACCAATCCCGCTCCCTGCAAGGCCAACTTTACCCAGGTATAGCTCAGATGGATCCCGTGCTCGGCGCCGAGCTTCTCGTGAAAATGGCGCACGTTCAGGTCAAAGTACTTCTCCCGGTAAAGCCCCAGCACCTGCTCGGCCTGCGCCAGTGGCACACGCTTTTGGCTTGGCCGGCCGCGCCGCCGGTCGATCAGTCCGTCGTAGCCGTGTTCTTCATAGCGCTCTCGCCAACGCCGCATCTGTCGCTCGCTGATGCCGATGATCTCCGCCGCCTGCCACCAGTTGATCTTCTTCCCCATCGCTCGCAAGATTACTTCCTGCACCTTCATCGCCCGCTCCACTGCGGCCCTCGGATACGTACCCACGCTCTCTCGCATGGACATATCCTCGCCGCCCGCTAAGCGGACATTTCACCTGCTAACTTCACCGGACATATCATGTGCTAACGACACGAGCGGGGCCTTTTCTTGCAGAACGACGGCCGCCGTGCTAAAAAAGTAGCCATGAAAGCGCCGCTCCCATTCGTCGTTTCCCTCGACCTGCGCGCTTGTTGTTGTCTCTAATTCTCTTCCGATCAATCCCTAAAATCTGAATTTCCGACGCGAATTTCATTCGCATTTTAGCCCCTTCTTAGGAGCACAGTCATATGTCCAAATCGCAACGACGCTTCTCTCTTGATAGCTGGGCTGTTATGCTCGCGCTCGCCGCAGCCTTGCTTGTCCGCCTCGGCATTCTCAAAACAGTTCCCTGGTAGGAGACGGTTATGGCAAGTTCGGTTGCAATACCTCGCGCAAACGCGACGTCGTTTTCCAATCGCTTCTTCGGACTGATTCCAGGAATTCTGCTTCTGCTGGCTGTTGGCTACGCAGGGAAGTTTATCGAGCAGTCCATTGCTCACTATGGCAAAGCTCATCACCTGGTGCTTCCGAACATCGAGTACGTGCTTTGGGCCATCCTGCTGGGATTGGCCATTTCAAATACCATTGGTGTTCCTCAGATCTTTCGCGCAGGGGTGGCGACTTACGAATTCTGGCTGAAAGCCGGCATCGTGCTGCTGGGTGCTCGATTTCTGTTGGGGGATGTGTTGCGGCTCGGCGGGTTGAGCCTTGTGCTGGTCTTCATCGAGCTTGCGCTGGCTCTGACCTTCATGACTTACTTGGGAAGAGGATTCAAGCTCTCTCCCAAGCTGGTGACCCTGCTCGCTGTAGGCTCGTCTGTTTGCGGGGTGTCAGCGATTATCGCCACACAGGGTGCGATCGATGCTGACGAAGAAGATGCGTCATACGCGATCGCGGCAATTCTCGCGCTGGGAGCAATCTCGCTTTTTCTATTTCCGGTGGTGGGTCACGCACTGCACCTGAGCGACCACGCGTACGGACTGTGGGCTGGCCTTGCGGTCGACAATACAGCGGAAGCGACCGCGGCGGGCGCGCTCTATTCCGACGCGGCCGGCAAAGTTGCGGTGCTTGCGAAGACCTGCCGGAATGCGCTGATCGGCTTCATCGTGTTGGGATATGCGATTTATTGGGCGCAGAGAGGCCAGGCTGCGGAGGTCGAGGACAAGGGCGCCTTCCTATGGCAGAAATTTCCCAAATTCGTGCTGGGCTTCTTGCTCATCTCGCTCCTGGCTACCATAGGAGTGTTTACCGAGCCACAATTGACAGCGCTGGGCAACCTGTCACGCTGGGCCTTTCTGCTGACCTTTGCCGGAGTGGGTCTGAGGACCAACCTGCGCGAGCTTACAAAGCAAGGTGCCAGACCGTTCGTCGTGGGTGCAGTCGGCGAGGTTGCGATTGCGCTCATCACGCTGGGGCTCGTATTCGGCGCGGACAAGTGGTTCCATTAATAATTGCAGGAACATAAGCCACAGGTCATGCCGGGGTCAGACTTTCTCGCGCGGTGAAGAACGCAATCGCAAGGCACGCTGCAATAATCGCCGAGGTGATCGCCGGACCAAGAAAGAAGTAGCACCCGGCGATAGGTGATTGGGCAGCGAATTCAAGACAAAGAAGCGCCAGAACAGGTCGGAGGCGCGCACCATCCGTCTTTACCATCGCACCAAGCTGCCAGAACAACAGGCTGTGGACGAAGAGAACCACAGAGAGAATCAAACCGTACCCCAGATTGAAATCCCAGAACGTGCGCATGCTCCCCATTGCGTTGAAGGAATTTGACTTCATCGTCTGGACGACAAACGTTTGCACGCCGGGCGCCGGCTTCGAAAATACACCACCCACGGTGTGCAAGACGCAGAAGATGAGCGCGAGTACCGAGGCGACGCGAAGAAAGAGCGTTGGTTTCAAGGAAAACCTCCCAATTCACTGTTAGCAGTGGATAAGCCATTGCTAACGGTAAGCTATTACTTACTAATATTGGTGTCAACGGAATTTAAGCCGTGAACGCTGAAGCGCAAAGTACTCTGATTTCTCGCC
The DNA here is from genome assembly GCA_963721995.1 of uncultured Acidobacteriaceae bacterium. Lineage (GTDB taxonomy): Bacteria > Acidobacteriota > Terriglobia > Terriglobales > Acidobacteriaceae > Silvibacterium. The sequence continues at coordinate 110,981 of CAVRNK010000027.1, forward strand.
ACACTGCTGACAAATTCGTGCGCATTCACAAGAAGTGGCCGCAGAATGGTAAAGTGTTCACGCGGTATATCGATTTAGTCAGGGTTGAACGTGCTTCTGGGGCTTGATGTTGGCACTGGTGGTACCCGCGCTGTTTTGGTTGACGAAGACGGCGCTATTGTTGGCTCGGCGGCGGTGGAGCACGCGCCGTTTCGCAGCCCCCACCCCGGTTGGGCCGAGCAGGATCCCGAGGATTGGTGGAGGGCAGCCCAGGGAGCGATCCGCGAGGTGTTCAGCACTGCGGGGTCACCGGCCATCGAGGCGGTCGGGCTCACTGGGCAGATGCACGGGGCAGTTATGCTCGACGCGGCCGGTGAGGTGCTGCGGCCATCGCTGATCTGGTGCGACCAGCGGACGGACGAGGAGTGCGACTGGCTGCACGCCGAGATCGGACGCGAGCGGCTGATCGAGTTGACGGCGAATCCAGCACTGCCCAACTTCACGCTCACCAAGCTGCTGTGGGTGAGGAAGCACGAACCCGAGGTCTTCGCGCTGATCGCGCATGTTCTCTGTCCGAAGGATTATGTGCGTTATCGGCTGACGGGAACATACGCGATGGATGTTCAGGAAGCGTCTGGAACGCTCTTACTCGATGTCGCGCATCGCCGCTGGTCATCGGAAGTTGCGCGGATCGCGGGCATTCCCGAGTCCTGGCTGCCCGAACTTTTCGAATCTCAGGAAATTTGCGCGAAGGTTTCGGAGGGGGGTGCCGGGTATACCGGGCTGGCGGGGGGCACTCCGGTGGTGGCGGGAGCCGGGGACCAGGGGGCCGGGGCGGTCGGGATGGGCATCCTGGCGCCGGGGTCCGTGTCGGCCACCATCGGGACGTCAGGGGTGGTATTCGCTGCTACCGCAGCGCCTACCCGCGATCCGCAGGGGCGGCTGCATACCTTCTGCCATGCGGTGCCGGGGCGATGGCACGTCATGGGGGTGACGCAGGCAGCGGGGCTGTCGCTGCGCTGGCTACGGGATACCATCGCTCCCGGCGTGGATTACGACACTCTTACGGCAGCCGCGGCGCAGGTCCCGGCGGGGAGCGATGGGCTGCTGTGGACGCCGTACCTGCTGGGCGAGCGGACTCCACATCTCGACTCCACGGCGCGGGCGGCGTTCGTGGGGCTAACCGCAGGGCATACGCGAGCTCACCTGGTGCGAGCGGTGCTGGAGGGCGTGGCGTACTCGCTCAAGGACACCTTTACCCTGTTCACCGAGCTGGGGATTCCGGTGAAGGGTGTCAGGCTGGGCGGCGGCGGCGCTCGTGGTCCGTTGTGGCGGGAGATCCAGGCGGCGGTCTATGGTCATACGGCCGACGTGCTGGTGGCCGAGGAAGGCGGGGCCTTCGGGGCGGCTCTGCTGGCCGGCGTGGGCGCGGGGGTCTGGCCCGATCTCGAGGCCGCCTGTGGTGCGGCGATCGAGGTTGCACAGCAGATTGAGCCTGACGCGAAGGCTGTGGAGCGGTATTCTGTGGGGTATCAGGCGTACCGGAAGGTTTATCCCGCGCTGAAGGGCATTCAGGGCTAGCTTCCCGGGCGACTTGGGGAGGCGATGGTGCTTCTCGAAATCGGCAGGGCGGTTTCGTTCATTACGAGCATTCTCTCGCTGTGTGCCTTGCTGGCGAGTGCGTTCTTCGTTCCGGGCAGCCGCTGGGAAGAGCGGCTGGTTGCTTCCCTGCTGCGGATTGCCCTGGCTGGATGCGTGTGCTTCGCGAGCGGGCTGATCTTTCAATGGGCGGGGCGATCCGTAGAGCATGTCGATGCTCCGGTGATGCGGACTCTTCCGGTCAAGCTCTATTTCTGGGCACTGACGGGAATGGCGGTTCTGTTCGTCCTTTCCTGGTATCTCGAGGAGTATTACGTTCCGCTGCTGTGGCGAAACCAGCCATACTGATTTGCGGTTTCAGCTTCCCGTTTTGGGAACTCCCTGCCTACCCCCTCCCCCCCGGTATTTTCTATGGTTCGTAACTCATTCATTCCGTTTTACTTATCCGTTGTAGCTTGTAACTCATTCATTCCATGGGGGCTGGCTGTAACTGTTTGTTCCGGAACGACTTACCCGGGTAAAGCTCGGTTATGCCTGTAACCGTTTCATTTCATTGGGGAGAACCGTAACTGTTTGTTCCATTGGAGGTTAGCGGCAGTCCTATTTGCCAAATTGAAAAGCCCGCCGGGCAGGCGGGCTTTTCCGATCTCTATTTCTATTTTAGCGGATTGGGGCAAATTGTCGGCCAGGAAAGGCAGGCTGGACTGAATGCGCTGAGGGTGTTGCGGCGCAGTATCGCGGGTAGGAACCGTTTTCCGTGTCCGCTGGCCAGGAAGGGCCCTCTACCAGTCGCGCGCACGCCCCACGTGGATGGGGGGTAAACACTACGGCGTTTGATCGGCATAGGGGCGGCAGTCACCTGCCGACCCCTGCCACACCACCGTGCGAACGGGTCCGTACACGGCGGTTCGAGAAGTTGGGCTAGTAGTTCTCGAACAGTGAAGGTAACCCGAGAGAGCGGAAGTATGCATTCGAAGCTCCGACTGAGAGAGCTTTGGAACGGGCCAGATACCAGGGGCCGAGTCCACTACCGGCCGTGTTAGCAGCCAGTTTCGGACGGACCCCCAGTTGCAGCAACGCGGCCCGGCGACGGCGTGGAGTTTTCCATTGTCGCCAGAGTGCGCATCGCAGCCTGAGCCGCACCCAACGGATAAGGCCGATCAGCACCTCGGGGGTTTCGCAGAAGCCGAAATAGCCGCGCCATCCCACCATATAGGTGGCCAGTCGCTTCACTGTCGTCTCGATGCTTATGCCCTTGGCCTGTCGCGTGATCTCACGGATTTTGTCTTTGAAGCGAGCCAGAGCCTTCGGAGCAATGGCTCGTCTGATCTCTGGGCCGTCTGTAAAACTAAATCCGAGGAACTTTCGCTCCTGCGGTCGCGCCACCGCGCTCTTGGTCTCATTTACTTTGAGCTTGAGCCGCTGAGTAATGAAACGCGTAATGCTCATCATCACTCGTTGACCCGCACGTTCACTGCGCACATAGATATTGCAGTCATCTGCGTAGCGAACGTGTCGGTGTCCCCGGCGCTCCAGTTCGCAGTCGAGTTCGTCCAGCACGACATTGCTGAGCAGCGGCGAAAGAGGTCCTCCTTGAGGAGTCCCCTCCCCGCTTGGGCTGAGCAGCCCGTTTTCCATCACCCCGGCATTCAGAAACGCCCGGATGAGTTTCAGCAGCCGCTTGTCGTCGACACGCTTGGCGATCCGTGCCATCAGTCTGTCGTGATTGACTCGATCGAAGAACTTCTCCAAGTCGAGGTCAACCACCCAGCCATAGCCCGCAGAGATATACCGCTGTGCCTGCGCTACTGCCTGATGAGCCGATCTCCCCGCTCGAAAACCGTAGCTGTGATCGGAAAACCCCGAGTCCCACCGCTGTTGCAGAACCTGCATGACCGCTTGCTGGATGAATCGATCCAGCACCGTCGGAATACCCAGCTTGCGCACCCCACCGTCCGGCTTCAGTATCTCTACCCGCTTCACCGGCTCTGGTCTGTATGTTCCGTTTAGCAGTTGTTCCCGAAAAGCTGGCCAGTGCTGTTTCAGGTGGTCACCGAGTTGGTCGACCGTCATTCCGTCAACACCCGGAGCACCTTTATTCGCCTTGACCCGTCGTAATGCTTCCTTCAGATTCTCTCGTTCAACGATCTCCTCCATGGTTCGATAGGTTCCAGCTGGGCTTTCGGGCACACTCGTCGTCCTCAACGATTCGGACCCTTCCCTTCCCGCCCTCCGGGCTTCACCCATTGGCGAGGAAGAGAAGTCCAGATTGCTCTGGATGTTCTGCCGCATGTCGTTGTTGAGACTCATGTCCTACTTGCCTCTCCTCTCGTTCGGGCCTTCAACCACCGTTCCCGGCTCAGCCTATCTGTTGACTCCGCCTTTCGGCTTTGGAGTGCCTCATTAGCCTTGCCGACTTCATGGCCTAATATGCCCTCTGCTGACCTCTGCTCCGCGATCAGGATGCCTCGCGGCAGCCTCAGTCGCCGAAGCGACACGGAGCAGATCTCCCGGGGTAAGTTCAATCGCCTTCTGCGCACAGTCGCCGGATCTACGCTCCGCGTACTTGATGGATATGGGCTTCGCGGTAAGTTGCCCGCTCGCCCTACGCTCACGCCTTGTATCCGGTTCTTGTCCATCGACTCGCGCATTTGCTCCACGCTTCCTTCAGACCCCGCCTCGCGGTGGTAGCCCTTGCGTCATTGCTAACCCTTACCTCCATCAGGTTGGGTGGAGGACTTGCACCTCCAAGCGGTTGAACATGTCCGGCGCACAACTAAGCCGCTGCGCGGCGGGCGCTGCCGCGGCGGCGACGATCGACGTCACGGCGTCTGGTCAGATTTTAGGCTGATCTCTATACTGGGCTTGCCATGAACATCACTGTTGTTGCATGTGCGACCGATTTGCAGTTTCCAAGCAAGCGCTCCGTAATCATATACCTACAATTGAAATCCCATAGGCGGACGTAGATCACCGCGTCCGCCGCAAACCGCATCGGCTCACTTCAAACGATCCTATCGAAACTGCCCGGAGAAATTACTCCGGCTGTCCGTCATCTCACGCGGGCAGTCCCGATAGGAACCTAACGTTTCTGGTTACTAATCCGTTCGAGACCCACAAACTGAAGCTGGATGAGCGCTTTGGACTGCTATCACCAATTGAACTTGCCGATATCCCGAACTTTTCAGGCAGTTCGGGACTATTTCCGGTTAGACCGTGCTTCCCCGCGGCAGCAATGTCACGCAGCTTGGTGGTGGGCAGGATCCTTCTGTTCAAGACGGAATGAATAGATCAATCGCTCCGGTCTTGATTGAGCCGCACAATCATCCGCCGTTCCGTAGCGAATCCTACTAGATCAACAGAATCACCGTTCATGGAGAATGCCAGGCCTTCTGCAAAAGAATCTGACAATAGTGTCGATCAATAAACCGCGTGGCCTGTACAAGCGCCTGCACTTCCCAAGACCTGCGCCATCGAGGTATTCCGCCCCGATCAGGTTAAAACCACGGCCTTCAAGTCCCAACGACCAGCTGGAACACCTGCTGGCCTGAAGGCGGCACAATATTGCCGTACAGTGTATTCGACGTCTCACCCGTGCCCGGCTGAGAGCCGCCGCAGGTGTTTGTACTCTGCACCGCAAGCGTGCCTCCACCTAGCCAGTAGGTCAGGACCCCCAATCCTGATGTGAATTTGCAGGTGTGGGTGCCGGTCGGCGGTCCCACGATATCGACCTGAAAGCCATAAAGCTGGCACAGGCAGTCAGAAGGGAACGTGTACGTGTAGTCCGAAAGATTGCCCGAGGGATCGGTAATACTGAATGTCGCACTTATCACATTGTTGGCGGAATCAGTTTGGAGACTAATTCTCATCACCGAGCCCGCCGGCACCTGATTCGATGATGCAGAGGCGAATGAGGAATAATTGCCGGGAGGGCTAAAACCAAAACCCTTTACCTCGGACCAGTACTGGATGCCCCACTGAACCGAGTTGTTATCTACGGCAATTACGTACTGAAACCAATTCAATGGCTTGCCATTATAAGTAGCCTGGGGTTTGGTCTGTGGATAGCAATTCATTTGCAGCGAGAATCCATTATTTCCCTCCGTGATCATGTCGAGGGCGACATGGAAGGTCACAATTGGGTTACGCAGACTCTCGCAATTGGCGACGAGGATCGAGTTGTTGCTGCTACCCAGGGGCATGATGCATCTCCTCCAAGAACAGGCGATGGTGAGGCTGCCGGCTTGAAACTCCTGTTCAAACGGACTGCCTCGCTAAAGCGAATACATATTGCGCCGTTTGCCCGGAGTTGGCAAGCTTGGATCCAACCGCCGATCGCAGATCAACCTGCGACCAGTTCGAGCCGATTGGCGCGGGTGGCTTGCCCCTCGTGATGTGGAGGAGAAGCCGCTTTGTGGCCGCGACTGTATTGCCGGGGCGAACAGCCCATGACCCTCTTGAAGGCGGTGCTGAAGGCGCTTTCGGATTCGTATCCGAGCGACAGGGCAATGGCGGAGACGGGATCGCCGGAATTCGTCAGCCGGTCGCCGGCCAGCAGCATTCGCCAACGCGTCAGGTATTCCATGGGCGACTCGCCAACCGTCTCTTTGAATTTCAGGGCGAAGGTCGATCGCGACATGCCGGCACACTCGGCGAGTTCCTGTAATGTCCAGCGATGCGCCGGATCGCCGTGCATGGAGGTGATCGCCGCACTCATCTGTTTATCCGCAAGAGCGAAGAGCCAGCCGACACCGCCCCTCAGCCCCTCGGCCAGATGCAGCCGCAGGGCCTGAACCAGGATCATCTGGGCGAGCTGTTGCGCGACCAGAAAGCCTCCCGGCTGCGGCTCGAGCAGTTCCTGCCTCATTCGCTCCAGAGACCAGCGCAGCGCTGCCTTGTCCGATTCTTTCCGGATATGCACGATGGGCGGCAACACCCCCAGCAGGATGCCGGCGTGACTGCCGCCAAGGGTGAAATAGCCGCCGACAATACAGCAATTCCCACCGCCATTCAGGGTTACGATGCCGCCATTCCTACGTGCTGTCTTAAGAATCGCGAGGGCGTCGACCGGTGTGAGGGTCAAGTCGCTGGCCAGGCGGAATGGCCACCCGCGCGGCAGCAGGAAGCAGTCTCCCGCCGTTAAATGTACTGCGTCGGGAACTTCGTCCACGGACAGCCAGCACTGGCCGGAGACCACCGCGTAGCACTTGATGCCTTCGTACCGGGGGAACTGGATGGACAGCTCTCCACCCACGTCAAAGCCCCCGGACAAGTAGTTGCGCAGCTTCAACAAGGAAAGAACATCAGAGAGCGGATCCATGGGCCATCCCGGACGATTGCGAAGATAATACGGACTCCTGCTATAGATCGTATCTCCTTCACGCCCATCTACTCATCACGGGACCGCGGAATGCGGTCACCAATCGAGCACAAAGGAGAGTTTTTCCATGCGAGTTTTCCTCACCGGTGCTACAGGCTTTATCGGTTCTGCCCTTGTTCCGGAATTAATCAACGCGGGTCATCAGGTCATCGGTCTCACCCGTTCCGACGCGGGCGCCAAATCCCTAACCGCCGCCGGCGCTCAGCCGCATCGCGGCGATCTTGAAGACCTCGAAAGCCTGCGCAGCGGAGCAGCTCAGTCCGACGCCGTGATTCACACCGCCTTCATCCACGACTTCTCGAAGTTCGTTGAAAACTGCGAGATCGACAGGCGCGCCATCGAGGCTCTCGGCGGCGCGCTCGAAGGCTCGAAGCGCCCCTTGCTCGTCACATCCGGGCTTGGGCTTCTGGTACGCGGCCGCACAGCGACGGAGGATGACATGCCGCCGCCACCCAACCCGGCAACCTACCCCCGCGCCTCCGAAGCGGCCGGCGACGCGCTATCGGCCCGCGGTGTGAACGTGTCGGTGGTGCGTCTTCCCCAGGTCCACAATACGGTTAAGCAGGGCCTCGTCACCTATTCAATCGCGGTAGCTCGCCAGAAGGGCGTCTCGGCGTACATAGGCGACGGACTCAACCGCTGGGCCGCAGCCCACGTTCTCGACACTGCCCGCCTTTACAGGCTGGCGCTCGAGAAGGCAGAGCCGGGCGCAAGGTACCACGCCGTAGCAGAAGAGGGAGTCTCCGCCCGGGACATTGCCGAGGCGATTGGCCGCGGCCTCAAAATCCCGACTGTCTCCATGACACCGGAAGAAGCAGCCGGACATTTCGGCTGGCTTGCCATGTTCGCGGGCCTCGACATTGTGGCCTCCAGCGCGCAAACGCAGGAGCGCCTGGGATGGCACCCGACCGGGCCTGGGCTGATTGCCGATCTCGAACAGATGCGCTACTTCGAAGCCTGAACAGACTGTGTACCTGCGGCGCGAGATGCGCTGCAGGTGCCGGGCAGGCTGCGCATTTCAACTCAACGGGCTTCACTGCTACGATTGCTCTATGGTTCGAAAGAATGATGAGAATTCCCGGCTGAGGAATTCATGAAGGCATTGGTAAAGAGCCGCGCGGAACGCGGCTTATGGCTGGAAGACATCGCAGAACCCACCATCGGCATCAATGACGTGCTGATCCGCGTGCGCTACACGGGTATCTGCGGAACCGACGTTCACATATACCAGTGGGACGAGTGGGCACAGAAGACGATCCCTGTGCCGATGGCCATCGGGCATGAGTTTGTCGGAGAGATTGTCGAGGTCGGATCGAACGTAAACGACTTCTATCCGGGTGACATCGTGAGTGGCGAGGGGCACGTCACATGCGGACGCTGCCGCAACTGTCTCGCAGGGCGACGTCATCTGTGCGCTTACACCTCAGGTGTCGGCGTCAATCGTCCGGGGGCATTCGCTGAATTCATCGCCCTGCCGATGAGCAATATCTGGCGGCACGATCCCGACATCAATCAGGAAGTCGCAGCCATCTTCGATCCCTTTGGCAACGCCGTGCACACCGCTCTCTCCTTCCCTGTTCTGGGCGAAGACGTATTGATTACCGGTGCCGGGCCGATCGGAATTATGACAATACCCGTCGTTCGCCACGCCGGCGCACGCCACGTTGTTGTCACCGACCTCAATCCTTTCCGCCTGGAACTGGCGCGCAAAATGGGCGCGACCCTCGCCGTGAACACGCTGGAAACGCCTCTTGCCGAAGTACAGAAGCAGCTCGGGATGCGGGAAGGATTCGATGTGGGGCTGGAGATGTCCGGCAATCCCGCAGCCATGCAGGAGATGGTGGCGAATATGAGTCACGGAGCCAAGATCGCCATGCTCGGAATTCCGGCGAAGCCGATGCCGATTGACTGGCGGGCGGTCATCTTCAATATGCTGACGATCAAGGGCATCTACGGACGGGAGATGTACGAGACGTGGTACAAGATGAGCGTCATGATCGAATCCGGTCTCGACATTTCGCCGGTTATTACCCACCGCTTCAGCTACCGGGACTTTCAACAAGGATTCGACGCGATGATTTCGGGCCAGACCGGAAAGGTGATTCTGGACTGGACCCACGTTGGCTGAGGACCCCAGCGCGAGTCACTGACAAATATTGCCCTCGTCGGGTGTGCAGCACTTGCCGGTTGACTTCTGACACATCTGACCGTAGTTTCCGCCGGAAGACTTGAGGCTGCAATTCTGGACGGAGCGGAAGAAGTTGCCGCCGTTGACGCTCTGGCAGCTCTGCGAGATGTTGCCGAGGCAACGGTTCTCGACGCCGGGCGAGACGCATGGGGTGTTCTCCAGAGCGTCGGCCGGTGCGCCGCGATCGTCAACAGGCGCGAGGTAGGTGTAGCTGGGCTTGAGAAATTTTGCGGAGTTGGGGTCGAGTCCCGCGGGGAGATTTTCGAAGTTGGCGACAAAGACATTGATCATGCCGCAGATACCCATGTGGTTGGGTGACTTGTAGGGCGGAGCGGGGCTGCTGTTCTGTGCGATATCTGCCTCGGAGCCGGGACGGGGCGCGATCAGAGCTTTTATCTCAAACCATTTATTCCCGTGGCCATCGTCGAAGGCCTGCTCGCAGTCCATATCCACATCGAGCATCCAGTAGTTTGCGCCGAAGGTATTCTCGTCGGCGATTCCGAAACCGGCCGTCGACACATATGGCTGACCGGTGCCCTGCGCAAGGCTTGTGGTCCAGTCGACGGGAGAGCCTCCGCCGAACCTGCCGGGCGGTGCCGTCTGGCCGAGTTCGACTCCTTCCCAGTCGAGACTGGCGTCGCCAAAGCGATAGGTATTGGTATGCGGGTTGAGCCAGTTGCGGTGAAGGATGCGGATCGATCCGCCGTCCTTTGCGCCGCCTCGGACAAACATGTCCTGACCGGGGATGGTCTGTCCGTAGATGAAGACCACGGTCCGGCGGATGTCGCGGGTGGGTGTGGGCGAGGGCTTGCCGAGTCCGTAAACGACGACCTGGTTGTCGTAAGTCGCCTGGTAGACCTTCCCATTTGCTACCAGCGGCGGGGCGAATTTTGTGGATTCCCCGAGACGGTCGTTGGGCTCCGCTTCGCTGCTCCAGATGGACTGGAGGGTGCCGGTGCTGACGGTTGATACGTCGTAAGCGCGCAGGGTGTTTGGAGTGGAGTGCTGGTTGGCGTCAGGATCGTTAGGGAGATTTCCGAAGGCTTCGTTGGCCCAGAGGATAGCGTTGGATGTTCCGTTGGCTGAGAGCGCGAGGATGCCGCCGGGCATCCCGCCGGGAGACGAAGTTCCCCACGAAGCTGTGGAAGTGCCGCGGGCGACTGGCTGAGCGGAAAAGTGTCCTTCGGTCTTGGAGAAGACGTGGACCTTGTTGTTTTCGCCCTGAAGGAAAAGCAGGTTATTGAAATAGACGCCGGTTCCATGGATGTGGGCGGTGCGGCCGGTGGTGGCGGCGCCGATGGTGAAGGGGTCGGTCGAGGTGACCTGGTTGAGATCCTCGAAGAGCGACGCGTGACCGTTGGTGGGCTGGTAGTCGAAGGATGCAACGAAGGGCGGATCGATGAGCCGGGTGAAGTCGCGCTTTCCCATGTTCGAGCGGTTCACGTGATAGTAGGCTCCGTCCTTGCCTCCTGCGATCAGGCCCGTTTCGTCAGGCAGTGCGATGACACCTCCGGAGGCCAGGTCCTGATCACGGTGACCATCGTCGCGGCCGGAATCGAGGAATGGAGTGAACCAGTCGGCAACGGCAAGAGAGCCCGGGTCTCCTGGGGTCCACTTGAGATGGACGATGCTTTCTCCAAGCTGATCCCGTTCGAACTCCGGATTGTAGGGACCATTGCCGGTAACGACATAGATGTCTCCGCTGTCGTCGATGGCCGGGGCGGCGTTCGCCATCCAGACACCACCGCCTCCGCCGCCTCCGGCCCGGTTGTGCGGAGTGGTACACCAGAAATTGGCCGGTGCGTTGCCCTGGGCCAGCTTGGCGGTGTCGTATGCCACGACCCAACCTGGAGCTGCTCCTGCTCCCTCACCGCCGCCAAAGGCGATGATGAGCGCCTGGGATCCGCCGGGTTTGGCCGCCAGCGCGAGGCCGGAGCGCTGCAGCTGCAGATAACGATTGAACCCGCTGCCGCCGACGTTGAATCCGTCGATGAGTACGGACTGGATCTTGTCGTTGCTCAGATTGGTCATGTCGAGGCCGTAGAGACGGAAGGTTGGCCCGCTGATGTTGTTTTCATAACCCCAGCGCACGACGTACAGCGTTCCCGTCTTGAGGTCGATGACGGGAGTGCTCAGGATTCCCCATTCGGGGTGAATCGTCGTGGGCTTGAGATTGTGCAGGTCGTTTCCCGTGACCGGAATGCCCAGCCATCGCGCGGAGAGGAGCGCCCCGTTGTCCGCGTCAAAAGCAAAGACAGTGTTGTGCATGGTGGCGACGTAAATGACGTTGTGTGTTCCACCGGCGATCTGGACGTTCGAAGCATAAAGAGGAGAGCCCTCGATCTTGCCGTCGACCCGCATAGTGAACTGCTTGTGGAATTGATTCGCACTGGAGCTGACATTTGCCGGCGTGAGAATTGTTTCAGCCGGATTTACGCCGGTTCGATTCTGGTTGTAGCCCCTTTGAGTGACGTTAACCTGAGCGAGCATTGGCAGCGAGCAGGCGATTGCGAAAGCCATCAGTGTCACACGCAGACACCGGGTCCACGGATACGGTGAGTATGTCTTCATATGCTTGCCCCTTTTGGACCGGTTCGGATGATGCGACACCCTTACTGATCACAGCACGGCACTCAGTTAACACAGAGTTGTTTGAAGCGGGAAGAAGAACTGCATGACGGCATGCCGTCGCGTCTGGCCGAGGCCCCGCTTGCCTCTCAGCGGCATCAACGCTCCAGAAATGCTGTAGCGTCCAATAGTGAGTCCGGCTGCCTGAATATGCAAGAAAATTTCGGGCTAGCCGGGAACGACCAGGCAGACGGCGGAGCGGAACGACCTTCGCCTTGAAGTAGGATGAGCTGCGGTGGACGATCGGGGGGCGCATGAAACGTTGGATGAGGCCGGTGGTGCTGACAGTGACTTGCTTGACGGGAGCGGCAGTGTTCGGGCAGGGCGCCGGTATCGACGCGATCCAGGCGTACGCGGGGACGTGGAAGACGCAGATGGAGCATTTCGACACCGCGCACAGCAAGGCGGGCAAAGAATCTTCGACGCTACGGAATGAGTGCTGGAGGAGCGGCGGTTATTGTGTCTGCGACCAGTTTGTGAATGGCGAATCGAAGGCCCTGATTGTCTTTACGTACAACGACAAAGACAAAACCTACACGACGTATCCGATCATGCCGGGTGGCGGCGCGGCGGGCAGAGGAAAGCTGGTGATCGAGGGGAATGTGTGGACGTATCCGTGGGAGAACACGGAGAACGGAAAGACGACGTATTTCCGGGTGGTGAACACGTTCACGGCTCCGAACAAGATCGAGTTCCGGCAGGAGTTCTCGGCGGACAAGCAGAACTGGACGCTGATGGCGAAGGGCTCGGAGGTCAAGGAGTAGCGCAGAGTCCTGGTTAGCCGAAGCGACACCAATGTCGGGTCTATGCGGCTTCGGCTGCGCGCGGCAGGGACATGGGGCGGCTTCGCGTGAGCTTGATTGCCGCGAGCAACATCCAGATGAATCCGACGTAGCGCGTAATCGGGATGAAGAAGTTGGCCGGATAGGCGACCAGGCTAAGCCAGGAGAGTTCGCCGGCAATCGCGACCAGCATTCCGAGGACCACGAGCCAGCGCGGAAGCGTGCGCGCAAAGAAGCTGGTGACCGAGACCCCGGCTGCAAGCAGGCCGAAACCGACAGCGTAGGCGGCTCCGCCAAAGAGAAAGCTCAGGAAGCTGAGCCCCTTGGCGACAGGCGCGGACGCCACGACATCGGGCAAAGACAAAACCCAGCCGGAGAGCCCGGAGAAGATCAAGGCAAACGTGGCGAGCAGGCCGCCGAGAAGCGCGATGTTGGTCCCGGCGGCGCGGATTCCCAGATATCGCAATCGGCTGACGACGGTGACGGCGAAGATGCCGAAGGGCACGGCGGAACCGAAGAGCGTGAAATTGCCGATGCGAACAGCGGTTGAGTTCTGAAGCAAGAAAGCTCTTATGGCGCCGGCCGGCGCATAAGGATTGATGTATGGCGCACCGTGACGGAGCGTCGCAACTGCTACGAGTCCGGCCACGAAGATCAGGATGTGGACAGCTGCGAGCAAGATGAGTGAAGGACCACGGAAACGCGGATACTGTTTCATAGTGAAATCATTTATAGAGTAAATTAATAAAAATTGCAATGATATTCTCACGATATGGCTCATGAAGGCATGGTTGGAGGTGATCCGGCGTTTTTGCTGTCACAGCTGGGGGCGCATGCAGCTTCACGATTTGCGGAGCGATTGAATACTCTGGAGCTTTCGCCGGCAGATGCGGGGATTCTACGGTTGCTGCGCATGTCGTCTGGTATCAGCCAACAGGAGCTTTCGGGGCGGCTGAAAATTCACCCCAGCCGGCTGGTGGGGATACTGGATAACCTCGAGCGGCGTGGACTCGTCGAGCGAAAGCCAAACCCGGATGACCGGCGGCTGTACTCACTCCACTTGACCGGGGATGGCGGGGAGGTCCTGGGCCGCATCGGCAAGGTTGCGCGGGAGCACCAGGATGTTCTGCTCGCGGCGCTCACCGCGGAGGAACGCGCCGAGCTTGCCGGGTTACTGCAGAAGGTAGCCGATGAACAGGGCCTGACGCGGGGGGTGCATCCCGGTTATCAGCGGTTGGGAAGGGCTAAGGCAAGCGAAGAGAAGTGCACTTAACTGGTCTCTCAGACCGCCTTCAACAGTACGCATGTCACGTCGTCATGCTGCGGGGCGCTCCCGACGAAGCGGTCGAGATCGGTGAGTATGCTGTTGAGGAGCATGCCGGGCGCGAGCATGATTCCCGAATGCAGCATGGTGATGAAGCGTATCTCTCCGTACTCCTGCTGCTGAAGGTTTTCTGCCTCGATGACTCCATCGGTAAAGACCGCCAGCCAGTCGCCGGATTCGACCGTGCACTGGCCGGATTGATAAGGAGCGTCCTCCATGATGCCGAGAGGCATGCCTCCGGCTTCCAGCCTTTCGATCGAGCCGGACTTGCGGCGCAGAATGGGATTGTTGTGTCCGGCGTTGACGTAGGTCAGGCGGCGCGATGCGGGATCGTACTCGGCGATGAACGCAGTGGTGAAGCGGCGGCCTTTCTGGCTGTTGGTGCAGGCGTAGCGGTTCATGCGGGTGGCCAGCTCGGTTAAAGAGCCGGGAAGGCCGCTGAGGGTTTTGAGACTCGCCTGGAATGTCGCCATGAGCATGGCCGCGGGGACACTTTTACCGGCAACGTCGGCGACAGCGATGAGGAAGGTGGGCGGTCCCGAGTCGGAGGGGCGGGCGAAGACGTCGTAGTAATCTCCGGCTACGGTGTTGGCTGGTCGCGTGGTGAATGCGATTTCGAGCCCCGAAACATTGGGTGGTTCCGCCGGAAGCAGCCAGGCCTGAATTTCTTTTGCGATCTGAAGATCGCGCTTCATGACGACGCGGTCGGCCACCTCCAATATGAGCAAGGTGAGCATGAGCAGGCCACCGTAGAAGTGAGTGTCCAGGGCGAAGACCTTCACTTCGTGCGACCGGGTGGTCCAGGTCCATTCCCATCCGGGGATGATGATGAGCACCAGAGCAACGAGCAGGAGGACGCGGCGTGCCGGCGTGAGCTTTTCAATGATGGCCCAGAAAAACAGGCCTGCCAGACGAAAGAAGTGGGCGCCTTGAGAGGCGCCTTCTACTCGAGTACGATCGACTTCCTGTGAATACAGACGGTAGCTGGAGTGCGCGTCTCTGCGGAACTGGGACCAGAGCTGGCTAAGTGCCATGCCCTCGGTGACACGTTCCCAGAATTGTTCAGCCTGGTCTTTCAATGTGGGCTTGTAACCTACTTGTCGCTCTTGCCCGATGTGCGGCGCCGCCATGCAGACTAGTCTACTGCCAGCTGGGGGTGAGCTTGAGGATTGCGGGAATGCTAGACAAGGTCAGCATCATCGTGAGCGGGCGCGTAGCGCAGGCAGCCGATCAGTGGTTCCTGGAGGTCACGCCACGAAATCTTATATGAATCGAAATAGCCGGCCTTGTCCGGATAGAAGAAGACGGCGCAGCGATCCAAGGGGACATTGCTCACAACCGGCTGAAGCCGCGCTTTGAGAGCTTCCTGCAAATCCGGCTGAGTGGTGTATTTCACAGCACAGGTCAGCAGGATGCTTTCTAAGGGCCTGAGTGCGGCCGCGCTCTGCAGTTCCCAGATGACGTTATCGGACGGTTCACTGACGTCGATCACGATCACATCGGCGTAGCGCATTGCCAGCTCGACTGCGCTGCGCCAGAATGAATCGCCGCAGCGCAAAATCAACGTGCCAAAGTTCCTGATCCTTCCCGTGCGAATTTCGGAGAGAAGGCGTTTTACGTGATTGAGAGGATCTGATTTGCTGATCCGGAGAAAGGCCCACCAATAAGCAGTTCCGATAACAATCACCATTACTGCGGACACTGCTAGGGCCAACTCATCCGCCTCCAGTCTGTTGGCAATGAAGCCTCCGATGACGAGCACAAAAAGGATGAACCACATGTATTTCTCGAAGCGGCCGAGAGCATAGTTCATCGAGAACCGGAACGATGAGTCCTGAATTGTAAGCGGCATTCCCACGTACATGCAGGCGCGCTCGAGCGCACGCTGGAAAGGCTTCTGCTGACGGCGGTGGAATCGGCGCAGCCATAAAACGGCATAACCGGTGCGACGGGCGGAGTTCTGCATGCGCAAGATGCCTGCGATGAAGAACACCATGATCATCCCGCGAAGATAAATTGCGAGCGATGTGTACTCGTTGGGGATTTGGCTGATAAGCAAGAAAAGGCACCCATACGAGAGAATCAAAATAATGCGGTTACGATTGAAGCGCCGCTTCATTTTGTGGCGCTCATCGAGAAATTCTGCGTATTGGGCGTTTGCCTCGGGCGGCTTGTAATGCCATCCCGGATACCTGCGTGACTTCTCCTGGTCGTAACAGACCCGCGCCGGGAGGGTGAGATCTTCCCGCTTGATGACGTCGAACTCCTCGTCCGACATTCCTGAGTAGCTGGCAGCCAGCGCGTTGTAGTCAACTTTCACGGGTGGCTGGTAAGGATATATACGCTTACCGCACTGAGCAACCTCGAAAGCCGAACCGGTCTGCGAATGAGCCAGAGGCGCGCCGGCAGTCTGGCTAACCTCTGGCGGACTGGGCGATCGAGAATTCGCGGGCGTACCCGGCGGGGTCAGCGGAGATTTTCACGCGGAGATTGCCACCGGCGTCGCAGGTGTATTCCTCGCGAACCCTCAGATCATGGCGGCCCAGCGGAGCGATGGGCTGCGCGGCCAGATCGGAGTGGTTCTGCAACTGCGGATCGAAGGGGAAACGGACCTGATCCCAGTTGGTGATTTCACCTACGGGCTGACCGTGGTCATCAAGCTGGGAGCATTCGAGGTAGCGGAAGTGGCCGATGTTGTGAGCAGGCTGGTAGACGCGTTCGCTGCGCAGGGCAGGCTCACCGGGCGCGGGCAGACGGGATCCGCGGGGGAAGATCAGGTCGAAGATGATGGTTCCGCCGTGGTCTGTTTCGCGCCAGATGCCGAAGTTGCGGTTGAACTGATCGTGCAGGCTGTCGGCGACAACGCTGGCGCGGATGGCCAAGCCGATGGCGCTGGCCGAGCGCATGTAGGAGGAGCGGCGAACGCGGCGACCGAAGGTCTCGCGCAGAATGCGGGCGACGGGTGGAAGCTCGGATCCTCCTCCGGTGACGTACAGGGTGTCGAGGGGGGTCTCGCAGTGCGCAGCAAGCAGCTTTTCAACCATCTCACGGGTTGATTCGATCAGCGGGCGGCAGCGCTCGTAGTAGGTGTCGACGGGGATGGTCACTTCCTGCCACCCGGAACGCACGCGTTCGAGATCGATGGTGACCTTGCGGGTGTTGGGGTTAAGCGATTCTTTCTTCTCGCGGCACTCGTCGAGCAGTCGGCGCTTTTCGTGAGGGTTGAGCGAATCGCGGTGGCCGGCCGTCTCGAGGACCAGCGCAGCGAGGATCTCATCAAAGTCATCGCCGCCGAGATTCGGGATTCCGTCGGAGGCTTTAACGGCGTGCTCGGTCTCGCCGAGAATGACGAGGGAAACGTCGAAGGTACCCCCTCCGAGGTCGTAGACGAGCAGGCCGCTGCCGGCACGGTTCTTGCGCTCGGCGCTGTTGCGGTACGCGAATTCAATGGCGGCGGCGGAGGGCTCGTTGACGACGCCCAAAACAGAAAAGCCGGCCTCGAGAGCGGCTTCCTCGGTGAGGAAGCGCTGGTTGCTGTTGGCATTCGCGGGTACGCCGATCATGGCCTCGAGCGGCTCGGCGGAGTCCGCGCCAAGGTTCGAACGCTCAAGGAGCTGGGTGCGCAGAGAGGCCATCATCTCCGACAGGAGAAGGCGCACGGGCAGAGACTGACCCGCCAACTGCAATTCGGAGTGCGGACCGGCGGTGCGCAGGAGTCGCTTCAGCGAACGAGCTGTCGTCCAGGTGTCGTCGTCCTGGACAGCAACGGCGTCCCATCCGTAGAGACGGGTGCGGCCCCTGGCTGCGACGACGGAAGGAAACCAGTCGTACATCTGACCATCGGACGCTTCAAAGTTCACGAGAGGATAATTGCCGCGGTCCACGGAGGCCACGACTACGCGGGTAGTTCCGAAATCTATGCCAATTCTCATCTCTTCAAGTTTACCGTGAAGTTACTGCCCGGCAGGCTGCCTTGGGAGATACTCTCTAAGCTTCTGATTTCAGGTTCTCTGCAAGGCGTTTTGGTGCAATCAGCACGTAGCTGGCGATCAGCAGGTCGCGCACCTCATCCCAATCGACCTTGCCTACGTCCAGGCGCAGAGCTACCCAGCCTCGCGATGCGAGGTAAGACGGCAGATAAAAGCGGCGGGGCTGAGCTTTGACGAGTGCCTCGTTTTCGCCGGGCATGACTTTGCAGGTGACTCCGACGATGCCGTCTCCGTGGTGGTTATCGAGGAAGTAAGCGAAAGTCTTTTTTCGGACGAGGAACTGGGCGTGCGATCCGTAAATCTGGCGACTGGTCTCGGGGAAAGCGAGGGCGATCTCAGTCAGGCGTGTAAGGCGCGGGTCTTCAGAGGAATGCCTGGAGGAAGGATGCGTCGGCATAGGAAACCGGACCGAAGCTCATCTTAGTCTTTCAAGGTAAGGCTATTCGTCGCGGAGTGCCACCATGGGATGCACTGATGCAGCGCGCCGCGCCGGCAACAGGCTGGCGATGAATGCGACGACGGTCATTCCGAGAATCGCGACGATGAAGGTGAAGGGATCTCTGGGCTTCAATCCATAGAGCAGCGACGCAGCGGCGTTTCCGGCGATCAAGGCAAGCAGCGTGCCGACGACGAGGCCGATGCCGAGCAGGATGGCGGCCTCGCGCAGGATCATAGCGAGGATATTGCCGCGGCTTGCGCCAAGCGCCACGCGCACACCGATCTCGTTGCGCCGCTGCACGACCATGTAGGAGATGACTCCATAGAGGCCGACCATGGCAAGGATAATCGCGAGGGCTCCGAAAAAGCCGGAGAGCATGGCCATGAGTTGCTCGCGGAGGAGGCCTTCACGGATTTGCGTCTTGAATACCATGAAGTTGAGGACCATGGCGGGATTGACTTCATTCGCTGCCTGCTTGACTGAGGAGATGAGGGGCAGCAGCGGCTCATTAGAGCGAATCATCAGCGTGGACTCCGGCTCGGGTCCATTGGCCTGGGTGAAGGAGACATAGGCCGTGGCAACCGGATCTTCGCGCATCATGTAATACTTCGTGTCTTTGACAAGGCCGACGATCTGGTAGGTGGCCTTCGGATCTCCGGAATCCTGGAAGACCTTGCCGACAGGATTCGAGCTGGCGAAGAACGTGTGCGCGAAGGCCTCATTCACGATCACCACTCGGGGTGATTTTGGCGTGTCGGCGGCAGTGAAGTCACGCCCGGCCAGGACGAGCGTCTGCATGGTTTGAAAATAGCCGGGACTGACGCGGTTGAAGGAGACATCCTTGCGCTGCGGGCCGTCGGGAACATCGATGTTGTCGTCCCATCCCCGGTGGCTCATAGGCACGATCAAAGTTTCGGCGGCAGAGGTTACGCCGGGGATGCCACGCATGCGGTCCAACAGATCGCGTTTGAAGGCCATCTGGCTGTCAGGCGTCAGCTTGAGAGTGGTGTAGTCGATGTCCGCGATGAGGATATGATCCTGCTGGAATCCGGCGTTCATCTCTGCCAGGTTGCGAAATGTCTGGGCGAAGAGAAATGCTCCGGTCACGAGCACGAGCGAGAGCGCGACCTGCGAGACAACGAGAACGCGGCGAACCATAAAGCGCTCCCGGCCGGCGGTCGCGCCGCGTCCCGCGGCTTTGAGGGCGATGCCAGGTTCAGTGCGCGAAGCCTGAATCGCGGGCGTGAGTCCGAAGAGAATACAGGTGAGAATCGCAAGGCCTGCAGCGAAGCCGAGCACACGCCAATCAGGAGTCAGCTCAACAAAGATGCGGGTTTGCTGCGTACTGAGAAAGGCCACCAATACACGGCTGAGTATTTGCGCGAGAACTGCGCCGACGGCGGTCCCGATGATGGCAAGCAGCAGACTTTCGGCAAGCAACTGACGGATGAGGCGCGAGCGGGATGCTCCCAGGGTGAGGCGGAGGGCCATCTCGCGCTGGCGAACGCCGGCGCGGGCGAGCATCAAATTCGCGAGATTGGCGCAGGCGATGAGGAGCACGAGGCCGGAGAGTGCGAGGAGCAGCCAGAGAGGGTCTTCGTAGTCTTCACGCAGCGATGAGACGCCGGTGGCAGCGGGCAGGGCTCCGAGATGAAATGACAGGTAGTCTCTTTTCGCGATAGCGTCGTATTCGGCAGGAAGCGTTGCGGCGAAGATTCCCGGCGCCATGGCATCGAGCTGAGCCGAGGCGCGCTCGATGGTCCAGCCGGGTTTGAGGCGACCGATAACCGCGAGCCAGAAAGAGGCGGGGCGGTCCATGAGGCCGCTCTTGGTCGAGAAGATCGGCTGGCTGCAGACGGCGAGGGCGAGGTCGAAGTTACGGCCTACCTCGATGCCGTAAAAGCTGGGCGGCGCGATCCCGATGATCTGGAAGGGATGGCCGTCGAGAGTGAGCTTGCTGCCGATTATTTCGGGGCGACCTCCGTATTCGCGCTGCCAGAAGGGGTAGCTCAGGACGACTCCCTGCGCTCCGCAACCTTTGTAGTCGTCCGAGGGCGATATCAGGCGGCCGAGGAGCGGATGGACGCCGAGGACATTGAAAAAATCCCCGCTGACGAGGAGCGCGTCTGCGTAGTGTGCTTCGCCACCCCGGCCGAGGTTATAGCGGAAGGGAGACCATGCCGCGACGTTTGCAAATCCCTGCTGTTGAGTGAGAATGCCGTTCCAGAGCGCGCCGGTGACGGGGGCATTGTTTGAGTAGAAGTCTCCACGGCAGCAATGGGGAGAGTTCACAATTTGCACGCGAGCCAGCTGCTGCGGATCTTTCACCGGCAGGGTGCGCAGGCGCACGGCGTCGAGCAACTGGAAGATGGTGGTGTTTGCGCCGATGCCCAGTACGAGAGACAGGATGGCAATGATGGCGAAGCCGGGATTCATGCGCAGCAGGCGCGCGCCGTGGCGGAGATCGGTCCAGACGCCAGCGAAGAACGGCTCGTCTGCGGTGTTTCCGATCGGCAATGGTGGCGGCGCGGACCGAACGGTGGCCTTGAGCCCGGAGAGCAAGGCGCCGTCGTGCAGTTCCGAAAGCAGTGTTTGATAGGCGAAGTCGGCACCAACTCCGCTGACCAGCATCTCGTCGTAGCGGTCACGCAGGTGTTGGCTGAGCTCTTCAACTACCTCTGCTTCGCGTGCCGGATCGAGGTTCAGCGGCGCAATCGCCGCCCGGATTTCCTTCGGCCAGTCAGGCATTCTCGGCCTCCGTGATGCGATGGATGGCGGTAACGAAGTTCAACCAGGTGGAGCGCTGGGCCTTGAGCATTTCCCTGCCTTGCGCGGTGAGCCGGTAAAAGCGGCGGCGGCGCTGACCGGCCTTTTCGACCCAACGACCGGCGATCAGGCCGCGATCTTCAAGCCTGTAAAGCAGTGGGTAGAACGAGGCGACGTTGAACTTGAGGACGCCGCCCGAACGCTCTTCGATCAGCTTGCTGATCTCATAGCCGTGGCGGGCACGGTGCTCTATCAGCGAGAGAATCAGGAGCTCGGCACTTCCCTTCTTCAGTTCGCTGTCGATGGCTCGTGCACCCATATGTTTCATTCCAACATATGACAGTCAGACCGATGCCGATGTCAAGAATTACGTTGGAGATGGGCGCTGGAATGTGACGAACAGAGATCCTTCCGTCAGATATCCGCTATGACTACCGACTACTTGCTTACGATGAGCAGCGTCACTCCGTGTTTGGGAACTACGTCGGTGAAGACGCCGGTGTGGCGACCGAGGTCCTGCTGCTTCCAGACGTCGCGCAGGTTGGCTCCGCTCTTGAAGCCTATGTCTGCGAGATCGACGGAGACCTCGCGATTATCCCAGCTGCGGTTGAAGAGGCCGACGGCCACGCGTCCATTGCTGAGGGGTTTGGTCCAGACGTCGAAGTCGCCGCTCTGGTACAGGCGATCGCCCTGCTTGCCGAGCGGGTCCTGATCGATGGCGACGGCTTCCTTGTTCATCAGGATGCGCTTGTCGGTGTCGGTCATCTTGCTGAGATCGTTGCCGGCGAGGAGCGGCGCGGCCAGGATGACCCACAGACTCATGTGCGTCTTGTATTCGTCGGTGGTCATCTTGCCGTTGCCGACCTCGAGCATGTCGGGGTCGTTCCAGTGGCCGGGGCCGGCGTACTTCGAGAGGCCGGCCTGGCTGAAGCCGATGGTAATCATGCGTCCATAGGAGTCATCGATGTCGTCGGTGGTGCGCCACATCTGCGCGCCGACACCGGGGCCCCACTTCCAGGGCTGGTCGACTCCGTACTGGCAGAGGCTATAGAGGATGGGGCGGCCGGTGGCCTGGAGGGCGTCGCCCATTTTCTTATAGGCGGCAATCATCAGATCGCGGGCGGCGTGCGGATTGTCAGGATGGGCTGCCTTGGCCTCATTCATGTTCTGCTGAAAGGAGCAAAGATCGTACTTGAGGAAGTCGACGCCCCATTCGGCGTACATTTTCGCGTCTTGGACCTCGTGGCCGAGGCTGCCTGCGTATCCGCCGCAGGTTTTTGCTCCGGGCCCCGAGTAAATGCCGAACTTGAGGCCCTTGGAGTGAACATAGTCGGCGAGAGCCTTCATGTCAGGGAAACGATCGTTTGGATGCAAAATGCCCTGGGCATCGCGCTTGCCCTGCCAGGTATCGTCAAGGTTGACGTAGATGTATCCGGCGTCGCGCATGCCGGTGCTGACCAGTTGGTCGGCGGCGGAACGAACGTCGGCGTCGGTTACATGCCCGGCGAAGTGGTTCCAGCTGTTCCAGCCCATCGGGGGCGTGGCGGCGAGTTGCTGGCTGAAGGCGGGGGCTGCGAAGAGCAGGGCGGCACAGGAGAGAGCGGCGAGTGTGCGCATGGGTCTAAACATCGATGTGGGCATGGGTCTGGCACTCCAAAGAAAGCGATTACATTGGCGCGAAACATCATACAGGTTCGCGCTGTTCGTCGCCGCGAAATGACTATGCAAGGATGGGAGAGATGTTCACGATTCGTTCAGCGGGGTCTGGCGACCGGGAGGCCATCTGGTCGATTATCGAGCCCATCATTCGAGCCGCAGATGTGTACACGCTGCCGCGCGAGATGGCGCGAGAGGATGCGCTTGCCTATTGGTTTTCCGCGAGCCACGAGGTCTTTGTGGCAACAGAGGGAGACGAGGTGGTGGGTACGTACTATCTGCGGGCGAACCAGAGAGGCGGCGGCAGCCACGTGGCGAACTGCGGATATGCGACGGCTCCAGCAGCCACCGGACGCGGCGTGGCGCGGGCGATGTGCGCGCACTCGCTGGAGCACGCACAAACTCGTGGCTTCCGGGCGATGCAGTTCAACTTCGTCGTCAGCAGCAACGAGCGGGCAGTGAAGGTGTGGCAGAGCTTCGGATTCGAGATCGTCGGGCGGCTGCCGAAGGCGTTCCTGCACCCGCAGCTCGGCTACGTGGATGCGTTCGTGATGTATCGGGATCTGTAAGACTTCAGAGATCCGCGGATTCTACCGGCCTTCCCTGGCGCCGAAGTAGAAGAGAGCTCCGCCGCCGATGATGGCGACGACTCCGAGGAGCGGGGGCAGCGGCACGGAGTGATGTTCGGTCTTTTCGACCTGGAGCGGGCCGAGGTCGACGGCCTTCTTTTGGGTGGTGTAAGTGAATCCTCCGTAGAGGAGGGCGGCTATGCCGGCAATGATCAGAATGATGCCTGTGATCTTCATCTTTCCTCGCGTTCATTGATGAAGATGCGGATGGCGGTGAATGGTTGTAGATGGGCGGGGCGAGGGGCTCACGCGGGTGATGGCCCCTCGCTGAGCGAGGGAGAGGATCCGCAGAGGATGCGGACGCTGAGCGTTGAGGCGCTCGTGGGTTTTGCCCTCGCGAAAGTCTAAGGTGGTGCCGTCTGCATAGATTTAGTGATCGGAGGCGCGACAGCGTTTCATCAAGAGCGAAATTTTCTTCCCGAAGACTCAGGCGGCGGATTTGGCTTTCTGAGCTTCTTACGTCAGGTGGTTGAGAAATCACGCAAGAGGAAGAGTGAAAGGCATGAGAAAGAAGTGGATGCTGTGGGGTTGCGTGGTGATTTTGGTTCTAGGATGCGCGACCGATACGAAGCCAACGAACGCGAAGCTTGAGAAGGCGCTGAATACATACTTCGAAGGACACAATGAGTGCCTCTTTCCAACGATGATGCGATTTCCGTATGAGGTAAGCCCGGGCAGCGATGCAAAGGCGGAAGCGAAGCGCCTGGATGCAATGACGGGCGCAGAACTGCTGGCGAAACAGAGCGGCGCGGCAATCAAGGTGGAACGGTACACGCTTACTCCGCTGGGGCAGCGCGTGGGTGGACGCTTCTGTTACGGACATCGCCAGGTGACGAGCGTGGATGCATTCACGCCGCCTGTGAAACAGGGCGGCTTTCTGCAGACTACGGTGAATTATCACGCCACGATGGTTGATGTGCCGGTGTGGGTGAAGACAGACGATATGAAGGCGGCCTTTCCGGAAATGGCGGCGGCAATCTCGGGCCCGCAACCCGGGCAGATCATGATGGAGAATGCCGGGGCAGGATGGCAGGTGCCGCAGTAGAGCAGGGCTCACGGCTCAGAACCCAGGTCCCAGAATCGGGACCTGGGGCACCCGTCCGGAGATCAGTATCAGAAAATCTGCATCTATATGGACCATTCCGGCGCGATTGCTGCCCTGGCGCGGACAGGGCTAGGATGAATGCACCACCGGAACTCGCTGCACGGCTGTGGGATTTCACCCTAACTGCATCGCCTGGGAGGTTACTGTGGCGAAGATTTTTGACTTGGATCGGTTTACGAAGCGGAAGAGAGGGAATAAACCCTCCGGGAACGCTGCCAATCCGACGGATGCTGAGCGGCCTGGAGCTGGTAAGGTACTGCCGATCAATATGGCGAAAGGACGAGGAGGCTCGTGGCCGGCGTCGAGTTCGAACACTTCCCTCCACGTCGGAGCGGCCTTTTTGCTGGTGATCGGCATCCTGTGTGGACTTTTTCTGAGTGGGAGCGACAAGAAGCCGGCGCATCCCAAGGCTGATATGCAGATCTCACCGAACACGACACCTCAGCCGATGCCGGCGCGATCGCTGGCCAAGCCATCGCCAATCGTTCCGGCGGATGGGACGCGACCAGAAAGCTCGGTCGTCGCCAGAGACGCTGCGCCCAAGGCTGTTCCAACGCCGCCGGCGGCGCGTTTTCTGCCTACCCGATTTGAAGCGACCCACAAAAAGGTCTTCGGCGGCTGCACCGGTCAGCTCGAGCTGACGGCGGCGCGGCTGCATTTCAGCTGTCCCGATCAACCCGATCTGAGCTTTCCCGTAGATGTAATCGCGAAGGTTCACAAGGACGGTGTCGTTCTCAAATCGGGGGAGAAGTATCACTTCGTCATTGCCAACCACACGAAAGATCAGGCGGAAGCGATCTTTGAGTCGTGGTTGAGCAGGGTACAGCAGATGCCGCAACCTGGCCGGGCTGCGGCATTTTAGAGCTTCTGCGACTAAGTTCGTGGCAATCCCGGGTCCGAAAATCCGCGCCTTCGACTGCGCTCGGCTAAAAGGTTTATCGCGGCACTCCGCCCGGGGGCACGTGATCCTCGAGGTAGCGGGCGATCAGGCTGTAGACGTGGAACGACGTTCCCGGGCCCTCGGAGATGGAGTGGGTGCGGTTGGGATAGTCCATGAAGTCAAAGGGCTTGCCCAGTTCAACCAGCCGGTTGATGAGCAGCTCCGTTCCCTGAAAGTGGACGTTGTCGTCTCCTGAGCCGTGGATGACGAGCAGATGTCCGGTCAGGTTCTGGGCGAAGTTGATGGGCGACCCATCGTGGTAGCCCTTCACGTTGTCCTGCGGCAGGCCCATGTAGCGTTCCTGGTAGATGGTGTCGTAGTGGGCCTCGTCGGCGACGGGCGCGACGGCGATGCCGGCTTTGAAGAGGCCGGGCGAGCGGAACATCAGGTTGAGGGTGTTTGATCCGCCGCCGCTCCATCCCCAGATGGCCATGCGCGAGGTATCGATGTAGCTGTGCTCTTTGGCGAGCTCACGGATGGCGTCGGCCTGCTGCTCGGCTGAGAGGACGCCTACGCTTCCGTAGACGACCTTACGCCATTCCCTGCCCTTGGGCGCGGGCGTGCCCTGATTGTCGAAGCTGACGACGATGTATCCTTCACGGGCGATGAGCGCGTGAAAGAGACGGCCGTTGCCTCCCCAACTGTCGCGCACCAGGGTGGCGGCAGGCTCGCCGTAGACGCTGACGAGCACCGGGTATTTCTTTGCGGGATCGAAGTCGGGCGGACGCATCATGTAGCCGTCAAGCGTGACTCCGCCGGAGACGGGGACCCTGAAAAATTCAACGGGAAGTGAAAGCAGGTCTTTGACTTTTGCGGCAAGCTGCTCGTTGGTCTGAAGAACGCGGACCACCTTGTGATCGGGGAGGTAGACGAGTTCGGTGACCGGAGGATGGGTGAAGCTTGAGTGGATGTGGAAGGCCCACTCGCCGTTGGGCGAGAGATCGTAGACGTGGGTGCCGGTCAGATCGGAAGGCGTAACGCGTTCCGGAGTTCCCGTACCGTCGAGGCGTGAGCGATAGAGGAAGGTCTGGGTGGGATTGTCGGGTGAGGCTTCGAAATAGAACCAGCCGTTTTTGTCGTCGACGGCGACTTCCTGCATGACGTCACCGGAAAAGTTGGTGATGAGCTGCGGCTGCCCCGTTGCGCGCGAGAAAACATAGGCGTGACGCCAGCCGTCGCGCTCGCTGAGCCAGACGAGGGACTTGTTGTTGTCGACCCAATCGAAGGTGTCGACGACATCGACCCAGGCTTTGTCGGTGTCTTCGAAGAAGGGCTTCGCTTCGCCGGTCTTCGAATTGGCGATGTAGACGGTGTTGGTGTTCTGCAGGCGGTTCAGATATTCGAGGATGAGGTCATTGGAGTTGGGGACCCAGTCGAGGCGGGCGATGTAGTGCTGGCGAGGGTCGCCGGGAAGGTTGATCCAGCGGACAGGACCACCTTGCGCGGACACCACGCCGGCACGCACAGCGGAGTTGGTGGTGCCGGGCTGCGGATAAAGATAGGTGCGGGTGACAGGGTATTCCTGGGCGGTGTCGTTGATAAGGGTGTAGTCGCCGACTCCGGTGGTGTCGAATTGCCAGAAGGCGATCGACTGACTGTCGGGACTCCAGCGAAAGCCGTCGCGAATTTTCAGCTCTTCTTCGTTGACCCAGTCAGAGGTTCCGTTGATGAGGCTGGTCGAGCCGTCGGTGGTGAGCGCGCGCACCGCGTACGTGGAGAGGTCCTGCACATAGATGTTGTTGGCGCGGACAAAGGCTACGCTGTGCGAGTCGGGCGAGAACTTCGCGAACATAAGCGACGATTCAGGGGCGTCGCCGCCAAGTTTAGTAAGTTTGCCGGATGCAAGGTCGAGCACCCAGTAATCGCCGCGTGTGTTGAGACGCCAGACCTTCTTCGAGTTGGTGAAGATGAGCAGGAGGCGGTTGTCGGCGGACCAGGCGTAGTCCTCGATGCGGAGCGGCTTCGCGCCCGGTTCGGGAACTAACTTCCCAGCCGAGACCAGGACGGTTCGCTTGCCGGAAGCGGTCTCGTACTGGACGATGTCTTGACTGCCACGGGCGCTATCTTGACTGCCCTTCGGACCCTCGGCCGATGGCTCGACGGTGGTGTACTCGGCTCCGTCGTGCAGCCAGCGCGCCGGTCCGAAGGGCGCGGAGGCGAACTCATGCTTGTTAAACATGCGGTCGAGCGTGGCAGTGAGCTGCGGCGATTGAGCCGGAGCGGCGATCTGAATGCCAAAGATCAGGATGGCAAAAAGTCCAGTTCTACGTAGGCGGAAGAGCTTCACTGAGTGTGTTGTTCCTTTCCGATAACCAACGCGAGAAACAATCAATACGGCAGCAACCATGCCGTAAATGAGATCCGATGAATTCCGGCCCTGCGATCAAGTAAGACTTCGCTTTTCCGAAGAGCTTAAGGGAGCGGCTTTATCAGGGAAGGCGTCAAGGTTCCATCTTTCAAGCGATCCAGCGGCGCAGGGTCGATCCTGGAACGATCCACCGCCTCCGGCATTCTTGCGATTGCAAAGATGTGAAATGGCCACGCGGTTTCAAGTGCCAGGACTTTCATGCCAAGAGTTGTCAGGAGCTCCCCTATGTTCTGTTCGTCGAAGACGTGTTGGTGGAGGCAACGATTTTCATAATTTCCCAGAGAGCGCATGCGGAAATTATCGGAGGTACCTGCACCAGGATCTAGGTCCAGGTCATGATTTTCGAGGATATCGGCCAGATGAGATAGATCGGTTTCGGCTGTATTTTGTTCAAAATCCGCCATCATATGGCTGACTGCCGTTGGCTGCCGACGATGATCGAACGTATGCCTGTAGTTAGGCAGAACAAGGATTAAAACCCCGCCTTTAACCGTAACTCGCTGCCATTCCTTAAGCGCTTTCACGGGATTTGCGAAGTGCTCGAGATTATGCGAGGACAAGATGAAGTCGTAGGTTTCATCGTTGACTGTCGCAAGATCAGAGCCATCACAGAAGATATTCTTTCCCGGTACTTTTTGAGCATCAAACGAGAATTGTTCGGAATGGCCTGCCCAAATAGTTTTGGATGAGAAATCACAGTTATCCAGGCGACCGATGTGACGATAAACAGGCAGCCATGAGCGACTGCGGCAGAAGACCTCACTGGGTCCTCCGATTTCCAGCCCCGTCTTGTTTTCGAGAAGCGATACAGCCATATCGTAACAGCGCAGACGCCCTTGAAATAAAGTGCGAGATTTCCCAATGCAGCGATTCAAAATTGTGCGCTTCGCCATTTCGAAATCTCCAAGCTGGAATGCTGTTCCACTGCGTTTATCGCCACTTCATCGGCCGCTGAGAACCGACCCGATGATGCCGCCTACAATGCCGCCCTCGGTTCTTTCCTGCGCCGGGGATGGCAGATAAGGAACGAGGGCGTGGGCGAGGCGCGACAGGGGCAGCGTCTGCAGCCAGACTTTACCGGGGCCAGTGAGCTGGGCGAGGAAGATGCCGTCTCCGCCGAAAATCATGTTGCGGATGCCGGGTACGGTGGTGATCTGGAAGGCGACGCTGCTCTCGAAGGCCCCCACGTGGCCGGGGTGAACACGGATTATTTCCCCGGGACGCAGGTCCTTGACGACGACTTCACCGGAGAGTTCAATCCACGCGATGCCGACGCCGCCAATGTGCTGGAGAACGAAGCCGTCTCCGCCGAAGACGCCCGCGCCCAGCGACTGCTGGAAACCGACACCGAGGGTGATCTGCGGCGTGGCGCAAAGGAATCCGTGACGGTGAATCATGAGCTCACGGCCGGCGCCAATCTCGACGGGAAGGATATGGCCGGGGACGCGAGTAGCGAAGGCGACTTCTCCGGGGCCACCATAGGGGCGGTACTCGGTCATGAAAAGGCTGCCACCGCCGACGACACGGCGAATAGCTCCGAACAAACCCCCGCCGCCCGCCATCTGCGTATGCGTGGTCATCTGGACATTGCCGGACATCCACGAGAGTTCGCCGGCTTCGGAGATGATGGCGTCGTTGGGTTCGAGCACGAATTCGAGAACCGGCATGGTCGTGCCGACGATGCGACTTTGCATTGGACGACTCCTGGGAGAGCAATTCTGGCGGGGGCTTACGTGGGAATTCTATCGCGTGGCGACGCACGGCGCAGGATCCAGAGATCGGACACCGGAGTTATGTGGCCGCTAGAGATGAGGCGTTGCGCAGCCAGGCTTCCATCTGATCGTGTCCTACGACTCCCGCTTGCTGATTTACGAGCTTACCGCCGGCGAAGACGATGAAGTTGGGGATGCCGCGGATGTTGTAGCGGGCCGAGAGCTCGGGATACTTCTCGGTGTCGACTTTGACGACGATGGCGCGGCCGGCCATTTCGGCGGAAGTGCGGGCGACGGCAGGGGCGGCCATGTGGCAGGGTCCGCACCAGTCGGCCCAGAAATCGACCAGGACGGGGACGCGGGCGTTCTGGATGATGTCGTCGAACAGGGCGGTGTCGGCATGAATGGGCTCGTCGATCGGCGGGAGCGGCGTCTTGCATGATCCGCAGCGGCCGGTGTCGGCGAGGTGCGAGGAGGGTATGCGATTTTTGGTACCGCAGTTTTTGCAGGCTCGGATGAGAGGCATAAAGGTGTCCTCCGAGGTTTGATTCTAAGGGATGGGCTCGAGTTTCGTGAGCCGGTCCAGTTTTCTCTGGTCCCCGGGGGTCCGGCTGGAGCTGTGGCTGTTGAAGAGAGGAAAAGCATGTCCTTCGACTTCGCTCCCTTCGGTCGCTGCGCTCAGGATGACATTGTTTGGGGATGGGGAATCCCACGTCTCAAAAGCGAGACGTGGGACACCCGTACTCGTAGTTATGAATAGCTGCGAACCCACTCGACGATGCTGCGGAGGGCGACACCGGTGGGGCCTTTGGCGAGCCAGGGCTTCTCGGCGTCCTGCCAGGCGAGGCCGGCGATGTCGAGGTGAAGCCAGGGGGTATCGCCGACGAATTCCTTGAGGAACATGGCGGCGTTGGTGGCTCCGCCGTAGCGGGTGAGGCCGGTGTTCTGGATGTCGGCGATGGAGGAGCGGATCTGATCGCGGTACTCGTCTTCGACAGGCAGGCGCCAGAATTTTTCGCCGGAAATGGCGAGGGCATTGGTGAAGTGCTGGTAGGCATCCTCGTCGTTAGCGAAGACGCCCGCATTGATCTGGCCGAGGGCTATGGCGACGGCTCCGGTAAGCGTCGCGGCGTCGATGAGGCGGGTGGCGCCGAGCTCACGGGCATAGTGGAGGCCGTCGGCGAGCACCATGCGGCCTTCGGCGTCCGTGTTGAGGACTTCGATGGACTTGCCGGACATGGCGAAAGCGATGTCTCCGGGTTTGACGGCCTTGCCGGAGGGCATGTTTTCGGCTGCGCAGACAATCGCAATGACTTTGACGGCGGGCTTGAGCTGGGCGATGGCGCGCATGGCTCCGATCATGGCGGCTCCGCCGGCCATGTCGTACTTCATCTTCTCCATGTTGTCGGCGGGCTTGATCGAGATGCCGCCGGTGTCGAAGGTGATGCCTTTGCCGACGAGGCCCACGACAGGGGTATCGGGTTTTACTGATTCGGGCTCGTACTGGATGACGATGAGCGCGGGCGGTTCGTCGGAGCCCTGGGCGACGGCGAGGAAGGCTCCCATCTTGAGCTCGCGGAGTTTTTCTGAGCTGTGAACTTCGCACTTCAGGCCGGTTTCGGCAGCCATCTCGGCAGCACGCTGCCCGAGGATGGTAGGAGTCATGCGGTTGCCAGGCTCGTTGATAAGGGTGCGGGCGAAGTTCTGGGATTCGGCGATGATGACGCCTTCGCGATGACCGGCTTCGGCAGCAGATTTGTCGACGCTGAGAGGAACGAGGACGGAGACCGCTTCGATGCTGCGGTCCTTGCGTTCGGTGCGGTAGGTGTCCGAGTCGAAGTCGGCGAGTATCGCGCCTTCGGCGATGGCGCGCGTGGACTGGACCGGGTCGAAGTTGCCTTCGGGGACGAGAATAGCCAAGGATCGGATCCCGCGCGGCTTGGCGAAGCGGACGGCGGTCCCGGCGGCCCTGCGGATGGCGTGCGGATCGGCCTTGGCGGCTTTACCCAGTCCTACGATGAGCAGGCGGGTGGCAGCGAGGCCCTCGGGGGCATGCAGAAGCAGAGTCTCGTTGGTTTCAGCTTTGAATTCTCCGGTGGCAAGGACGAAGTTTGCGGCTTTTTTAATGGCTTCGTCGGAAGTCAGGAGTGTGACTTCAGGCTTCGCATCCTTATCTTTACTTGCAGAGGTGTCGGCGGCGAAGACGGCGAGGAGTTCAGACTGGGCGGAAGCGGCGGGTGTGAAGAGGAGTTCGGTTTTCATTCTTGCTTCTAGTATCTCTTGAATTTTGGCCGGTCAGCCCTACTTCGCGTACTTCCCTTTGCTGTGGGCGATGGCGGCGCGGGCTTCGCGGTCGGCTTCGCGGCGGCGTTCGGTTTCTCGCTTGTCCCAGTCCTGCTTGCCCTTCGCGACGGCCAGCTCGCACTTGACCCGGCCATTACGAAAATAGAGTCGGGTGGGTATGAGCGTATGACCCTTGAGCTGCGTCTGTCCGATTAGTTTGCGGATTTCCTCGTGGTGCAGAAGGAGTTTTCGCGTCCGGAGCGAATCGTGGTTGCTGATATTGCCGTGGGAATACGGCCCAATATGGGCATTCAGCAGGAAGGCCTCGCCATCTTTAATGATTCCGTAGGCGTCCTTCAGGTTAGCCTTACCTTCGCGGATGGATTTCACTTCAGTGCCACGCAGGGCAACACCGCATTCGAACCGGTCGAGGAGGAAGTAATTGTGACTGGCGGCGCGGTTGACGGCTGCATCGCGCTCTCCGGCGGCGAGCGGATCGCGTGGCTTCTTTTTGGCGGGTGCAGGAGCGACAGAATGTGTGGATTGCCGGGGCATGGACGGGAGTCTGAATTTCCATGCTAGCACGCAAGGTGAAGGCTTCCGCGCGGCCAAGTGGCGCGGGGCGCGATGCTATACTCGACCAGCGCTCGGCGATGAGAAGACAGAGGTTAGATTTCGCGCCCTTGTGGTTGACGCGAGTCGCCAGAGACTGCAACGCAACATCGGAAGCAAGCTGCTGGAGTTTGATGAATCATCGTATTTTCAGGTGGGGGACGCTTGCCGTTCTGGCCGTGTCCATAGGCCTCGGACTGGGTGTTTTCTCTTCCCACGTACACGCCGAATCGGAAGAAAAGCTGGCTAAAGAGTCAGCCTCGAAGCTGTACAAGCAGGGACAGGCAGCCGAAACCGCAGGCGACGTTGAACTGGCCTTTCAGCTCTATGCCAGAGCCTTCCAGAAAAATCCCAAGGACCTGCGGTACAAGACCAGCTATGAGCGCACGCGGTTCTCAGCGGCCAGCATTCATGTCAAGCAGGGCGAGAAGCTTCGCGACCAGGGCGACGCCTCCGGAGCGCTGACCGAATTCATGCGGGCTCTGGAGATCGACCCCAGCAATGAGCTGGCGCAGCAGGAAATCAAGGCCATGCGCGACAAGGCCGCCGCCCAGACCAATCAGGAAACCTCGGTGAACCCGGAGGAAAGCCAGCTGAGCGGGATCGGTTCTCCAATTGAGCTGAAACCGCTCTCAAACGAGCCTCTGACTCTGCACTCGGTCGAAGACAGCAAGGTCATCTATCAGACGGTGGGAAGGCTGGCGGGCGTTAACGTCCTCTTTGATCCGGACTACACATCAAAGCGCATTCAGGTGGACCTGACCAACGTCGACCTGTACGACGCACTGCGAATTATCGGCACCATTTCCGGAACATTCTGGCGGCCCATCACGGCGAATACGATCTTTGTGGCGCAGAACACGCGCGCCAAGCGCACCGAACTCGAAGAAGAGGCGGTCCAGACCTTCTACCTGACAAACGTGGCGCAGCAGAACGATTTTACCGATCTGCAGACGGCGCTGCGGAATATGTTCCAGACGGCCAAGATCTACGGGGTCGCCAGCCAGAACGCGATCATCATGCGCGGCACACCGGATGAATTGCTGCTGGCGCAGAAACTGATTTCCGACCTGGACAAGGCCAAGCCGGAGGTGGTGGTCGACGTCGCGGTTCTCGAAGTGAGCCGCAACTACGAACGCACCATCGGCGTTCAGTTGCCGCAGACAGCTACGGTCAACTTTCAGGCCTCAAACTACAACAACACAAACACTTCTTCATCGTCATCTTCGTCCTCTACGACAACTGGTACAAGCACTACGAGCAACACCAGCAATGGATTGACGCTGAACAGCCTGGCGCATCTGAATGGGACGAACTTCGCGGTCACCATCGGCCAGGCCACGGCGAACCTGCTGCTGACCGACAGCTCCACGCGAATCCTGCAAAATCCGCGTATCCGAGCCTCGGACGGTCAGGAGGCAACGCTGAAGATTGGCGAAAAACTGCCCGTAGCCACCGGCTCGTACCAGACGGGAGCGGCGACGGCGATCGTCAGTTCGCTTGTCAATACGCAGTTCCAGTACCTCGACATCGGCGTGAACATAACGGTGAAGCCGACGGTTCATTACGACCGCGACGTGACCCTGAAACTCAAGATTGAGGTGTCATCGCAGAATGGCTTTTCGAACCTGGGCGGCATCAACGAGCCAATCATCACCCAGCGCACCGTCGACCAGACGATTCGCCTCAAGGAAGGGGAAGCGAACATCCTGGGCGGCATTCTGCAGCGGCAGGTCAGCAATAACCTCAGCGGAACGCCGGGGCTCGCGTCGGTACCCATCCTCAAGTACATCTTCAGCAGCAATGACAAGACAACATCCGATGACGAGATCGTATTTCTGTTGATTCCGCATGTGGTGCGGGCGGAGATGCTCAATCCTTTGAACCTGCGCGAGCTTGACACCGGCACAGGCAACACGATCGAGCTGCGGCACATCAGCCAGGACACCGCTCGCCCGACGACTCCGAAGCCCGGGACCTTCACCGTACCTCCGCCCGTAGGCACCGAGGCAGCGCCGCAGACGGCGGCGGCGGCGGCGGCGACCGCCGTGAATAGCATGCAGCAGGAGGCCAGCGGCCAGGTGAAGCTGCAACTGTCTCCGGAGATCAGCCAGCAGAAGGTAGGCTCGACCTTCCAGGTCGCGGTGAATCTCGCCGGCGGGGTGGACGTCTTCTCAGTGCCAATGCAGGTGCAGTACGACCAGACGAAGCTGAGCCTGATCAACGTAGACCTGGGGGATACGCCGGGTAAAGGCGTGAACTTCCTCGGCCAGGATGGACAGGCCGTGGCCCTGGTGCATCGCGATGACGGCAGTGGCAACGTAGCGATCTCGGCTTCGCGTCCGCCGGGAACACATGGAGTGACCGGAAACGGAACGGTGTGCGTGTTGACCTTCCAGGCTAAGTCGCCGGGCGACGCCGCAGTGGTAATTACCCGGCCGATGGCGCGCAACAGCAGTCAGCAATCGCTACCGGCGACCGGATCGCGGGCGATTGTCCAAGTAAAGCCCTGAAGACAGCAGGCGTAGCAGTGGATGTGAATATGCGGCGGAATCTGAGATCGCCGGGCTTGGAATCCGAGGCAAGGGGACGCGAGGCGGGCCTGACCCTCGTGGAACTGATTGTAACGGTGGCCATTCTCGCCCTGGTGGCGGGGGCCGCGGTGCCGATCGCGCGGTTCCAGGTAAAGCGCGAGAAGGAGCGCGAGCTGCGTTATGACTTGTGGCAGATGCGCGACGCGATCGACCACTACAAGGACGCTGCCGATAAGAACGCATTTATCACCAAGGTTGATTCGCAGGGTTACCCTCCGGACTTGCAGACGCTGGTAGACGGCGTGGATGTCCAGGGAAAGAAGGTCAGGTTCCTGAGGCGCATCCCGGTAGATCCGATGACCGGCAAGGCGGAGTGGGGGATGCGGTCGATGCAGGACGACCCGACGAGCGATTCCTTTGGCGGCCAGAGCGTCTTTGACGTGTACTCGAAGTCGGATGGCACGGCGCTCGATGGAACGAAGTACAAGGACTGGTAGCAGTGCGACAGCGGAAGCACAACTCGAAGCGCGAGAGCGGCTTTACCCTTGTGGAGCTGATGGTCGTGATGCTGATCATCGGCGTGCTTGCAGCCATCGCTATTCCCAGCTACGTGGCTTCGGTGAAGAACGCCAAGGAAGCGGTTCTGAAGGAAGACCTGCACGTCATGCGTAACGCCATCGACTCCTACACGATGGATAAGCAGAAGGCACCCCAGTCGATGGACGATCTGGTGCAGTCGGGCTATCTCCGGGAGATTCCCAAGGACCCGATGACACATTCGAGCGAAACATGGGTGACGACCACCGATGACACGCTCGAGAGCATCGACCAGACCGAGCCGGGCATCAACGACGTGCACAGCGGGTCGCAGGAAGTAGGCACGGACGGGCAGGCGTACTCGACCTGGTAAGGCGTCCGGGGGCACGATGCTCTAGAGTGAGGGCATGAGTTCGGGTCAGCTTCCGTCCCAGGAATTCCCTGACATTAAGGATGTCTACGAGCGGTTCGCCGCGCTGACGGCGGTGTCGCCGGAGCTGGGCGGTTCCCTGCTTGTTTATCTGGGGCTCGACCGGCGCGGAATCGCGCTCGCGATTGCGGCCAATATCGCGGGTGCAGCGTCGCTGGGCGTTGAGCCTGAGCTCGCGCGCGCGAAAGTCTCGATTCGCAGGGGGGCATGCGACTTTCTGGTGAACACTCTCGATGAAGCGTTGCGGATTCTGAAGAACGAGATTCGCAGGAAGAAAGCTGTGTCGGTGGTGCTGGGTGGGGGTGCCCCGGGGATCGTGGCGGAGATGGTGGAGCGCGGGGTGCAGCCGGAGATCGTCGTGGGTGACGCCCCAGGGATGGCGACGCTGGAGGCGCGGGGGGCGCGGAGGCTGGGGTGGGCGCTGGGTGAAGGGGTGGCGGTTACGTGGGGGATAGCGCGGGAGCCGCTGCGGTGGCTGCCGGTGGTGGATCGGGTGGCGGCGGAGGCATTGGATCCGGCTGGGCCGGAGGCGCGGAAGCGGTGGCTGGAGGCTGCGCCGAGGTATCTGGGGCGGGAGCTGGCGGGTCAGCGGTATCTGCGGATGAGCGAGGCGGAAGCTGAGGCGTTCGTGGTTGCGGTGCGGTGTGAGGTGGAGAGCGGCGGGATTCCCGTCGCAGTCACGGTGACTCGGGACGGCAGCGGGACGGTGATGGCGCCTTAGGCGGGATTGGCGGCGGTCTGGATGGCGGACCAGAGCTCCTTGAGGCCGGCGCCGGTCCTCGCGGAGCATAGGAGCAGGTTATCGGTATCGAGGCCTTTGGTCAGGGCGGACTGGGCCTTGGCGCGGCCGTTTCCGGAGAGCTTGTCGGCCTTGGTGGCAATCACCAGGAAGTCGCGCTGGATGGACTTGAGGAAGTGGATGAGCTGGGCGTCGGAGGGTTGCGGCGGGATGTTGCTGTCGACCAAGCAGAGGCACAGGGCGAGCGTAGGGCGCTCGGCGAGATAGGGCTCGATGAATTTGGGCCATTCGGCGGAGATGGATTTCGAGATCTTGGCGTAGCCGTAGCCGGGCAGGTCGGCGAAGAACATCTGGGGCTGCTGGCGCTGCGGGGTGTCGGCGATGGAGAAGAAGTTGATGGCTCGGGTGCGTCCGGGGGTGGAGGATACCTTGGCCTGCTTCGAGTCGAGGAGCGCGTTCAGGAGGCTAGACTTGCCGACGTTGGAGCGTCCGAGGAAAGCGATCTCGGGGACCGATGGCTCCGGGAACTGAGCTGGCGAGTGAGCCGAGATGAGGAACTTGGGAAAGACGCGCACCTGACTATGGTACCCCCACCCCCCTCCCCCCTGAATCTGAGACTCCTTGATTCTAAAAGGATAATCTGAAAACGATTCATTCTAAAGGATTAAGCCGAAATCGGTTCATTCTAAAAGATTTATTGCTATCGTGCGCTTCGTCATCTCCGATAGATCATAGAAAACAATGCACTTGTATGTAATTCATTGAAAACCTAGACTCTGGGCGACGATGACTGAAAGCAATGGGCTTATTGACTCGTCATTGATTGCGTTAGAGTTGCGACTTCTCCGACAAAGGCCAAAGCCCGGCTGATGAGCCGGGCTTTCTTCCCTCCTGCTTCTATTATCGCTGATTCCGAAAAGTCGTCGGCCAATTAATTCTGGGCGTAGGGTGTAGGGAATAGGGTGCAGGCTCTGGGCTGCCAGGTTCAAACCTCAGTCGCTCCGGCGACGGATCTACATCTCCGCGGGGTTCTTTCACTTCGGGCTCTCTGGAGGACGCCTCGCTCCTTTCAGCTTCCGGGGTTAGACTCCCGGGAGCGCTTTGACCAATGCCAGAGGCCGTTGGTGACTTCGGACGGCAGGCGATGCCCGAGCTGGCGAGCGAGCATGACAATCTGTCCGCGGTGATGGCCTTCGTGGGCGATGAAATAGCTCAGAACGTGGCCAACGTCGAGCGGGAGGTTGCGCCAGACGTAAGACTTCGAATCGGGAATCGTGCCTCCGTGGTCGCAACCGAGCTCAAGCAGGCTCAGGATACCCGCGCCACTTTGCTGCAATGCCGGAATGAGGTCTCTCGGCGTCACTTTGAACCGGTCGACGCTACGCGGGACGGCGATGCCGTGTTCTTTGCCGAGGGTCTTGATCCACATACAGCGGGCGTTGTGAATGTGGCCGGCAATCATCCGGATGGTGCGGCGGGGCGCTCCGGGTACGGTGGCTTCCCAGAGTTCCGCGGGTAAATGCTCGACGAGAAAAATGGTGACCCGGTTGTTGGTCTTCCACGCGTTGAGGATCGCGTCTCGCAGGTCTGGTGGAGAAGGCATACCGCACCTCTTGGACGATCCAGCTGACACTCAAGGTCAGAGTTTACCCAAAGAAGGGCAGGTTAGAAGGGCAGATTCAGGAGCAGGCCGATGAGGAAGCTCGCGGCGACCAGCACGTCGGCGACCCGGTCCTTCAGGGTGATGACGAAGGCAATCATGCTGAGGAAAATCGCCCACTTGACGGCTTCCTTGCGGAAGGCTTTTCCCCATCCGATCACCGGCAGCGGATGGGACTGATCCTGTTCGCGGCGGATCAGACGAAAGATGCGGAGCGATTCACCGGCGATGAGGATGACGAATCCGGGGAGCGGCAGGAGCGAGCCGAGACCGACTGCGTACAAGAGTTCACCCAGATAGCAGGGACGAATCCGCGACGGGACCGGTACCAAGCGAACGGTGCGGGCCCAGGTTGAGAGGGCGGCTCCGGCGACGATAAGGATGGTCGCGAAGATGAAGAGCGTCCGCTCCCACAGACGGGGCGTGGAGGTGTCGCGGACGAAGCGCCACACGATGTCATCAGGATCGATGAGGTAGGTGAGGAAGGCTGCGAGTACGACGAGCAGGTGAGTCAGCGTCTGGTGGCGATATTCGAAGCCGGTCGCCTTCATGAAAGCATTATTTCCGTATCGCCGGTGATTCGGAAGGTTGAGTTTGTTGGCGCATCAGAAGATCCGCAAACGCACCCCTGAGGTGAGCTTCGATACGACTCCACAGGGAGCGCGGAGCGTTGCCGGCCTCGTTCGATAGATCCACAACACGCTTCAGAGCAATCGGCGGATCCGCGAACCCACATAGGTGAATGCGAATGTGTGTGGCCTCATCGAACACGTTCGATCCTCCGTCAAGCACCCTATGTGCAGATTCAACAGCAAGGGCCATCCGCGCCATGTCCTTTGAGATTGGAGCGTCAACACCCAACTCGCGAAAGGCAGAATCAATCTCGTCCGATCGAAAGTCGCTTTCGACGGGATTCGCCAAGCCTGCGAGCTTTCTCAAGGCAGGCCCGTCATAACCTTCTTCGAGTGCATTCGCAGCAATTCGTGGGAGCTTCCAGTACTGGAGATCGCCGAAATAGTAGTCAACAGCAATTTTGTTCGGATCAAGGCGCATCGCTCGCTGAACCCCTTCATCGAAGATAAACGGAGAGTGCGGGGCGTTTGGTCGGCCATCCGGAATGTATGGTCCGCCACCCTGTTGCAAGCGAAAAGTGAAAGTGACAGGTTGGTCTGCGCAAATGTATGCGGCCTTCGTTGGAACTGTAGCTCCTGGCCAGGATGGAATGCGCTGCGTTCTTCTCCCCATTAGTTTGGCAGTCTTGAAAGACTTCTTCCGGATACGGGTTTTCAGAGCGCCGGGTTCGACCGTTGTGCCATCTCATTGTTCGCCAGTATTTTGTGCTAAATCCCACTCAAGGCAAAGACCGGGCTTGAATGAGCACCCGGCTACTATTTCGCCAGGGGATGGTGGTCGAAGCTGATGACGCGAGTGACCAACCATTTGCCGTCTTTCTGATGCCAGAGGGTGATGAACTTGGCTTCTCCTACGTTGGTGGGGTCTCCGGGGTGGTGGAAGGTGTGCACACCGATCTCGACGGCTCCGTAATCGGCGATGGGATAGACCTCGAGGGTTCCGGGAACAAGTTCGCGGGTTACTTTGCCGCAAATGTTGTTTTTAATCGCGTCCAGGAAGACCTGACGGCCAACGGCCAGGCCGGTTTTGTCGTGATAAAACTCAAGATCCTCGGAAACGAGCGAGCCGAGTGTCGCCAGGTCGCAATGATTGTAGGCGTCAAAGAGATGCGTATCGAGGGACTGGATGGTTTTGAAGAGCTGGTCGGGCGCGGCTGAGGTCTGCGCGTGAGCTCTGGCGGAAGACACTGCAAACAGGACGGCGAAAGCCAGGGCAAGGAAGAGCGTCTTCTTCATGTGTCGAGAACTCCGGAGTGGGGCTAGCGTTTCTACGCATGCGCCGAAGGCATGGTTCCGGAATTGTGACGGGATGGTGAGGGCTTTACAGGTCTATACCAGATACAGCAACGGGTGCAGTGAGAGCCAGTAGCGGCGCTAAATCAACTTCTCGCACCCTCCACACACACACTTCTGCACGGCCGCAGCCGGCCTACCGTCGTCCAAAAACTTGACAGGTATAGACAGGTATACAGACACTGGCTGAGACAACCACATTCAGTGCGGAGGACGCGTGATCCATCGTTGGATGGCAGCTGGGGTAGTTCTGGGTTCGGTTCTGATGGCTTTTTCCGCCAATGC
Organism: uncultured Acidobacteriaceae bacterium; assembly: GCA_963721995.1. Lineage (GTDB taxonomy): Bacteria > Acidobacteriota > Terriglobia > Terriglobales > Acidobacteriaceae > Silvibacterium. The sequence continues at coordinate 151,470 of CAVRNK010000027.1, forward strand.
GCAGACGGCAAGTCCTGCCTTTGACAACACCTTGATGCCGCAACCGGCGCACCTGACCGTAAGTAGCGGCTCCCTGGCGCTGACGCCTCAATTCACCGCCGCTCCCGATAACTTTCACGACGCACGTCTTGACGGTGCAATCGGCCGCATGCTCGTCCGCCTTGAGTCGCAGACCGGAGTGCAGATCGCTACCACCCCAGCCACCGGGGCGGCTACTCTTACCGTTACGGTCGACGGCCCGGGCGAAGCCATCCAGGGCCCGGACGAAAATGAGGCATACACCCTCGAAGTGACATCGAGCGGTGCGCACCTCAAAGCTGCAACCGTCGTCGGCGCCATCCATGGACTCGAAACCTTCCTGCAACTGGTGCAAAACGATGGAACGAACTACTTCCTGCCCGCCGTTTCCATCGACGACTCGCCGCGCTTTCGGTGGCGCGGCCTGATGATCGACGTCAGCCGCCACTTCCAGCCCATCGATGTGATCAAGCGCACGCTGGACGGCATGGCCGCCGTGAAGATGAACGTCTTCCACTGGCACCTGAGCGACGACCAGGGTTTCCGCATTGAGAGCAAGGTCTTTCCGAAGCTCACCGGCATGGGCTCCGACGGCCTCTACTACACGCAGGACCAGGCTCGCGAGATCGTCGCCTACGCACGCGACCGCGGCATCCGCGTCGTGCCGGAATTCGACATCCCTGGCCACGCCCAGTCGTGGATGGTCGGCTATCCCGACCTGGCCAGCGGCACCGGATCCGATTACGGTGGCCCATATCAGATCGAGCGCCAATACGGCATCTTCGATCCGGTGATGGACCCCACCCGCGACAGCACCTATAAGTTCCTCGACCGCTTCATCGGCGAGATGGCCGAAATCTTCCCCGACCCCTACATGCACATCGGTGGCGACGAGAACAACGGCGTCCAGTGGAAGGACAATCCCCGCATTCAGGAATTCGCGAAGAAACACGACCTGCAGGGCACCGCGGCCCTGCAGACCTATTTCAACCAGCAGCTGTTTCCGATTTTAAAAAGGCATGGCAAACGGATGATCGGCTGGGACGAAATCTACGCACCCGGTCTCTCGAAAGACGCCATGATCCAGTCGTGGCGCGGTTTTGATTCGCTGGCTGCGACCGCGAAGGACGGCTACAGCGGAATACTCTCGGCGGGTTACTATCTCGACCACATCGATTCAGCGGAACGGCACTACCTCGTCGACCCGGTGCCGGTAGGCACAAAGCTGACGCCGGAGGAACAGGCCCGTATCCTCGGCGGCGAAGCCTGCATGTGGAGCGAGCACGTCTCTCCGCGCAGCATCGACTCCCGCATCTGGCCGCGCACCGCGGCGATCGCTGAGCGGCTGTGGTCTACGCAGAACGTAAATAATGTCGACGACATGTACCGCCGGCTGTGGGTTGAATCACTGCGGCTGGAATCGGTCGGACTGACGCATCTCTCTGCCGAAGACGTCGGCCTGCGGCAGCTTGCCGGAACCGCGCGCATCGAACCCCTGCGCGTTTTGGCAAGCGTTCTCCAGCCTGTGGGCTTCGACGAGCGCTATGAGATGCAGCACACCTCGCAACTCACGCCCATGGATCACCTCATCGATGCCGTCAGGCCCGATCCCCCATCCCGCCATGAAATTCAGGCGCTGGTGAAGAGCTATCTGGCCAGCCACGACCCGGCAGCCCGTGCGGAGCTCGCGGTAACCTTTGAAAGCTGGATCGCCGCCGGGCCGAAAGCGCTTGCGCTGATGACTGCCGCTCCCCTGCTCCGCGATCCTGCGCCAAGGGCTCAGCAACTCGCCGACCTGGGGATCGCAGGCCTCGAAGCGCTGATCTTTCTCGATAAGCACGAGACGCCTCCCGCGGGATGGGCTCAGGCCAAGCAGGCAGTCATTGACGAAGCAGCGAAGCCCGTCGGCCTGGTCCGCTTCACCGTGCTTGATCCAGTCGGCGATCTGGTAAAGGCTGCGGGAGGGCAGTAACCAAGCACCATCCCCGCCACATCTTCCGCGGCGAAGGATGGCCATTCGCAAATCAAATGTATCAGCGGCTAGCTGCGTCGATCGCCCGCTCAACCTGCTCCGAGGGGAGCGCCCTCTCGGCTTCGCTGACCGTAAGCAATGGAACGGGTGGTCGGATAATCGCGTAAATCACCGCTGCCAGCACGGCTCCTATGAATGGCGCGACAATGAACAGCCACAGTTGCTGGACAGCCCATCCGCCGACAAAAAGGGCCGGCCCGATGCTGCGTGCCGGGTTCACCGAAGTATTTGTGATCGGAATCCCCACCAGGTGAATGAGCACCAGCACCAGTCCGATCGGAATGCCCGCGAACCCAACAGGAGCAGCCAGGTCAGTCGAGCCGAGCACGGTGATAACCAGGAACGCCGTCAGAATGACCTCGGCAAGAAAACAGGCGCCGAGCGAATATCCGCCGGGCGAGTGCAGCCCGTAGCCGTTGGCCCCGAAACCGGCGACGGCCGGGTTATAGCCATCAGGAGCGCCCTGCGCCACGAAGAGCAGCAGCGCGGCGGCGATAATCGCCCCTATGACCTGCGCGACCATGTAAAGGACGGCATCCTTTACGCCAATCTTCCGCGCGATGAGGATGCCGAGAGTGACAGCGGGGTTGATATGGCAGCCGGAAATAGGTCCGATCGCGTAAGCCATCGCCAAAAGCGACAGACCAAAGGCAAATGCCACTCCCGCGAAGCCGATGTGGCTGCCTGCGAGCACGGCGCTGCCAACGCCGCCGAATACGAGCACAAACGTACCGACCAACTCTGCAGCATATTTCTTCATAAAGAATGCTCCTGCCTTTCGTGAAGCAAAGTCTTACGGCAAGGAGACTATACGCCCGCAGATGGAGGCGGAACATCAAAAAAGGCAGCGAGACTGGCGTCTTCGCTGTGGCCGCACCGGTTTCGAAGGCGAGCAATAAATTGCTCTAGTGCGCAGCAATTTCAGCGTATTGCTGGCGATACCACTCGACCGTCCTGCTGAGGCCTTCTTCAAAGCTGACGGCGACTCGATATCCGAAAGCCTCGCGAGCGGCGCTGATATCGGCCAGTGAGTCCCGAATATCGCCCGTGCGCGGCGGCCCGTAAACCGGCTGCTCTTTAAAATCGAGCAGTTCAGCGAGAACCTTAAAGGTTTTGTTGAGGCTGTGGCGCTCGCCGCAGGCCACATTGAAAACCCGCCCCGCCACCTTCTCCGCCGGAGCATCCATCGCCAGCACATTGGCGCACACAGCATTCGCGATATAAGTGAAGTCCCGGCCCTGCTCGCCATCACCAAAGATGGTCGGCCGTTCGCCGCGCATCATCTGCAGGGTGAATTTCGCCATCACGCCGCTATATGGCGAATCGGGGACCTGCCTCGGCCCGAAGATATTGAAGTAGCGCAGGCAAACCGTCTCAATGCCATAGACCTGCCAGTAGCTCTTCATGTAGAACTCGCCGGCCAGCTTCTGCACCGGATACGGCGCGATCGGCATGGGCACCATCGTTTCCACACGGGGAAATCCCGGCTGGTTGCCATACGCCGACGATGAGGCCGAATAGACGATGCGCCGCACTCCCGCCGCGCGCGCCCCCTCCAGCAGATTGAATGTCCCGTCTACATTGGCTGTGTGGCTCGTCCGAGGATCCTTCACCGAACGCGGAACCGAGGGCCGTGCCGCCACATGGAAGATGAAATCAACGCCCTCGCAGGCCTCTGCCGTTGCTGCCGCATCACGCAGGTCGCACTCGATGAACTCGATGCGGTCGCGGAAGGTCGCGAGATTTTCCCGCTTGCCGGTTTCGAAGTTGTCCAGGCCACGGATCATGTGGCCCTGGGGAGCGAGGGTTTCGACGAGTTTTTCTGTCAGCGAAGATCCGATGAAGCCGGCACAGCCGGTCACTAAATAACGAGGCATTCTTGTTTCATGGTAACCCGCCGCGGCCGCCGGCATGTGCGGCGAGCCTCCCTCCTGAGGCATACTGGGGGCATGAGCGAAATTCTTCCCTTCCGGCTGGCGCCGTACTTCCGCACCCGCATCTGGGGGTTTCACGACCTCGCTCCATGGTTCGATTACAAGACTGACGGCGAGCCGATCGGAGAAGTGTGGCTTTCCGGCGAGATGTGCAAAGCCGCTACCGGACCCTTCGCCGGCCAGACGCTCCGTGCCATCACCGACGCTCACGGCCCCGAACTGCTGGGGAGCGCCCTCGGCGACGGCGAATTTCCCCTGCTCATCAAGATGCTCTTCCCCAAGGAGAAGCTGAGCGTCCAGGTGCATCCCGACGACGCCATGGCGCGCAAGTATGCCGAGCCGCGCGGCAAGACGGAGTGCTGGTACGCGCTCGACGCCGAACCCGGGGCGACCGTTGCCCTGGGAATCCGCCCCGGCGTGACTGTCCAGGACGTTCGTGCAGCCATCAAGGCTTCAACCCTCGAGAACCTGTTGGAGATGGTTCCGGTCCAGAAGAACGACATGCTCTTCGTCGATGCTGGCACGGTCCACGCCATGGGTCCGGGCGTGGTGATTCTCGAAACCCAACAGACCAGCGACCTGACCTACCGCATGTACGACTACGGGCGCCCGCGCGAGTTGCATCTTGAGAAATCACTCGAAGCCATGAAGCTGAAAACCCGCGCCGGCAAGATCCCGCCGCACACCGTCAACGGCCATTCCGTTTTGATTGACGAGAAATATTTCGAGATCGAGCGCTGGCCCCTCTCCGCAGGAGATGCCCCGGCCGGCCTCACAGCCGGCACCGGCGCCGTGCAGATGCTCTTCGTCGCCAGCGGCTCGGTCTGCGTATCTTCCGATACCGGCGGAGCGTTCCCCGTCGGGCGCTGCGAGCTCGCAGTCATTCCCGCGCTGGCCAGCGGCGTGCGCATCGGCGTCGAATCTCCCGCCGAGGTCATCCGCATTCTTCCCAAAGCGGTTTAGACAAAATCTCTCAACCCGAGGCGAGGCCATTGAAGATCGATTTTCGCCCCATCATTCTTGCGGGAGGCAGCGGGACCCGCTTCTGGCCGCGCAGCCGCAAGGCCCGCGCCAAGCAGGTATTGGCGCTCGACGGTGAGCGCACCATGATTCAGCGCACCGTCGACCGGCTCAGCCCGCTCGCGCGCGCTGAAGATTGCTGGGTCATCACCAACACCCTGCTTTCCGATACCATCTGCGGCCAGCTCGATACCGTCCCCGAAGACCACGTCGTGTGCGAGCCGGCTGCGCGCAACACCGCCCCGGCTGCGGGCCTCGCGGCCTTCCTTATCGAACGCTCTTCGCCCGATGCCGTACTCGGAATCTTCCCCGCGGATCACGTGATCGCCAATGAGCCGGACTTCCTCGCGTTGATTGAGCACGCAATCAAGCTGGCCGCCGCCAGCGAAAACATGGTCGTACTGGGCGTCAAGCCGACGCGTGCTGAGACCGGCTACGGCTACATCGAAACCGGTGAAGTCTTCGCCGATGGCGTGCTGCGCGTGCGCCGCTTCACCGAGAAGCCGAATCGCGAGCGCGCCGAGGAGTTCGTCGCCGCTGGCAATTATCACTGGAACAGCGGCATCTTCGTCTGGAGCGCCCGCACTCTGGCCAACGCCGTGCGCGAGCACCTGCCGGAGATGGCTCCGCTGCTCGAGCAGATCACCGCCGCCTATGGCACCGCGGATTTCGACCGCGTCTTTCGCGAGATATATCCGAAGTGCGAAAACATCAGCGTGGACTACGCGATCCTCGAACCGCGATCGGCGAAAGGCGAAAGCCGCTCCCATCTCTATTGCCTGCCTGCCGACTTCGGCTGGAACGATCTCGGCTCCTGGGCAGCGCTCTACGAGCACCAGCTCGAGCAAAACCTGAACACCGATGCGCACTCGAATGTGATCGAGGCCGCGGACGGCATCGCCATCGAAGCGAAGGGCAACTATGTGTATAGCCCGAAGAAGTTCGTTGCGCTGGTCGGCGTTCGCGACCTGGTCCTCGTCGAGACCGACGACGCCATCCTGATCACCACCCGTGAGCATTCGCAGGACGTGGGCAAGGTAGTCAAGGACCTGGTAGCGCGCGGTCGCAACAACCTGATCTGACGCTGCCCGGAGAATCCCCGAATGATATACTTTTGAAAAGTATATCCAGGCGGAGGACGACGAGATGCAGGTAGCGAAATGGGGAAACAGCCTCGCGGTGCGCCTGCCGGCGGTGGTGGTGGAAGCGCTGGATCTAAAAGAGGGTGACCAGATCGAGATCCGCGTTGCTGGGAAGCGGGAATTTGAAATCAGCCGCGACCGGACCAGGGAGCGGGCTCTGGAAAAACTGCGGAAGCTTCGCCGTCCTTTTCCGCCCGGCTTCAAGTTTGACAGGGACGAAGCGAATGCCCGCTGATGCCTTCTTCGATACAACTGTTCTTGTATACATTTTGAAAAAAGGCGATAAGAAGTCGGCCATCGCGGAGCAATTGCTTGCCGCAGGCGGACTTGTGAGCGTTCAGGTCCTGAATGAGTTCGCGAATGTAGCACGCCGCAAGCTGGGAATGACCTGGAAGGAAATCGAGGAGGCTCTGACCGGCATACGCGACCTCTGTTCCCTGCCGGCCGCTCTTACGGTAGAGACGCACACATCTGCGCTTCGGATCGCGAAGAGATACGGCTTTCACATTTACGATTCTCTGATTGTCGCATCGGCTCTCGAGACCCGATGTGCCATCCTGTATTCGGAAGACCTCCAGCATGGACAGAAGATTGAATCACTCACGATCCGGAACCCCTTCCTGTCCAGCTGACGGAAATTCCGGCATCATTTCTCAACCTGATTCAATGCACCTTATCTTCGAGGAGCGGCATGGGCAGATCTTCTGCGATTAAATTTGGCACTGATGGATGGCGGGGCATCATCGCCGAAGACTTTACCTTTGAAAACGTCCGCATCGCCGCCGCCGCCATCGCCAATTACCTGCACGCAAGCGCCGATCCGAAAGAATCTCCCGCAAAAGGCGTCTGCGTTGGATACGACACGCGCTTCGAGTCGCCGCTATTCGCGCGGGCCGTTGCTGAAGTCCTCGCGACGTCAGGCATTCCAGTGAAGCTCGCGAACAGCATCACGCCTACGCCGGCTCTCTCCTACGCCGTGCGCGAACTGGGAGCGGCGGGCGGCGTCATGATCACCTCCAGCCACAATCCGTATCAGTGGAACGGTGTGAAATACAAAGCGTGGTACGGCGGATCGGGCAAGCCCTCGATCATGACGGCCATCGAATCGTATCTGGAAGAGCCGCTGCCAAAGGCTGCCTCGCCGGCTCCGATTGAAGAGGTCGATTTGCTCCCCGGCTACCTCAAAGCGCTGCGCAGCTTCGCCGATCTCGACCTCATCGCGAGGTCCGGCTTCAAATTCGCCATCGACTGCATGTACGGAGCGGGCGCCGGCATACTCGCCGGCATTTTCAAGAGCATCGGGATGGACTACGTCGAGATTCGCGCCGAACACAATCCGCTCTTCCCCGGCATCAACCCTGAGCCCATCGAGCCGCACGTGCGAGCGCTCGAAGACGCCGTCGTCGAATACAAATGCGACGCCGGACTGGTCACCGACGGCGATGCAGATCGTATCGGCGCGGCAGACGAACACGGCAACTTCGTCGACCCGCACAAGATTTTTGCCGTGCTGCTCGAGTGGCTGCTCTCGCGCAAGAAGTGGCCCGGCGACGTCACTCGCGCCTTCAACACCACCTGCATGATCGACCGCATCTGCGCCCACTACGGACGGAACCTCCACGAGCACGGCATCGGTTTCAAGTTCGTCGTCGACCTTATGCTCGAAAAGGATATTTTGATCGGCGGCGAGGAATCGGGAGGCATCGGAATCCAGCGCCACCTGCCCGAGCGCGATGGCCTGCTCAACGCACTTCTGCTTGCTAATGTCATGGCCGAAGAGGGCAAGACCCTCGGCGAGCTCGTCGCCGCGCTTCAGGAAAAATACGGCCAGCATGAATACGGTCGCATCGATCTCCACATTCCCGACGACCTCAAGAACGCCACAATCGACCGGGCCCGAGCCGGTGTAGAGGAATTCGCCGGAATGCCGGTCGAGCGCGTCGAAACACTGGACGGCATCAAGTTCTATCTCGACAATCCCGAGGCAAAGACCAGGCCCAACGCAGCAAAGACCTGGCTTCTGCTCCGCGCCTCTGGAACCGAGCCGCTGCTGCGCATCTACTCCGAGTCGTGCTCAAAGGAATCCGTCGCGAAGCTGCTCGAAGCGGCTCGCAAGTTCGCCATGAGCAGTCTGGGCTAACGGGCCAGCCTCGCCTGGAGCGGGCCGCCAGTCAATTACGCAGCCTCTCGCTGCCGGAGTAACATGGAGAGCCGAAACCACTGTGAGGTCTTGCGCCATGGCCCAATCCGCTCCCGCCTATCCCTACGAAACCCGGCTGAACATTCTCCACCCGCCGAAGGAAGTCATCGACGAAAAGCCTTGTCCGATGCCTGCGAGTACAAGTGGTTCAATCAGACGCTGTGTAAAGTGAACGACTCGGTCGTACGCGTGGGCATCATCGAGGGCGAATATCACTGGCACAAGCACGACAACGACGACGAGTTCTTCTACGTCGTCGAAGGCCAGTTACTCATCGACTTCGAGGACCGCACGGTGGAGCTTTCGGCCCGTCAAGGTTTCGTTGTTCCGAAAGGCGTCGTGCATCGTACCCGGGCATTGCATCGCACGGTCATCCTGATGGTCGAGAACGCGGGAATCATCCCGACGGGCGACTAAAATTGGCGCCATAACCACCTGTTCCATATTTATGGCATCGGTGCGATACTAACCCCATGAAGCAGGATTCTGTTCGCACTACCGTGGACATTCCAGCGCCCCTCTACCGCCAGCTAAAGGCGCAAGCAGCCGCCAGCGGGAAGTCGGTTCGAGAGCTCATCGTTTTGGGTGCGCAAAAGGTTCTGATCGAAGGTCAGCGCCCCCGCCCAAGGCGAGTGCAATTCCCACTCATCATCTCCGATGGACCAAAGATCGACCTCACAAACGAACAGATCTATGAGCTCATTGAATTTCCTTGATGCCAACGTTTGGCTCGCACTTTGTGTGAGTCGTCATGTTCACGCGGAACGCGCGAGATCATGGTTTGTTGAAGCCGCACAGGAAAAATTCTTCCTCTGTCGATTTACGCAGCTTGCGGTGTTGAGGCTTCTTACTACGGAAAGCGTCATGGCAGACGACACCCAGACAATGGCGGGCGCATGGAAGCTGTTGGATCAGATTCAGTCCGATGATCGGATCGAGTTTCTCGCCGAGCCCGCCGGCCTGGATCGCGAATTTCGACGGCGATCCAATCTCGCAAGCCGTTCTCCCAAAGTCTGGGCGGATGCCTATCTTCTGGCCTTCGCAGCGGCAGGCGGTTTGAAACTTGTAACCTTCGATCGCGCCCTGAAAACGAGAGGCGTGGAAGTGCTGGTTCTCTGAGCCTGTCCTACTTCTCGCTGCTCGGCGGCACCAGGCCCTTCAGCCTCATATACAACGCCAGCGTGGCGTATTGTTCGTTGTCGTGGGAGACGTTGCCCCATGCAAATCCGATGCGGGTGCGGGTGAGCGGCCCAATGGTGAGCATCTGCAGCAGGTTGTCGTCGGTGAGCGAGGCATAGGCCTTGTCGCATTCCGCGAACGAAGCCTGCAGTGCCGCCACAATCGCTGTCTTGTCGGCGGTCTCCGGCGGCACCTTCGGGAGCGCATCCGGCGCGGTTCCGTTAAGCACGCCGCAGTAGCGCGACTGCGCTTCGGTGACATGGTTCACCACACGTGCGAATGTCCGGATATCAGGCGTGGGCCTGAAGGAGTAGCTGTCCGCCGGCATCTTATCGGCGGCCTTCAGAATGTTCGCTTTCAAACCGTTATAGCTGCGCTGCACGTCGGCCTGAGCGCTTAGTTTCACTGGTGTCGGAGGCGTGGTTGGAGCAGCGGACGGTGCCTGCGCGACCACGAGGGCGGCACTCAAAAGGACAAGACCTGCAGCGGCTGAATATCGGAACACGGGGCGCTCCTCCGCAGAAATCGTATCAGAGCCAGAGGTCAGGGAGAGCTCCCGCCGCATCGCCCGCTTTCTGTCATCGTATTTTTGCGTGACCGAGCGGACACCGGCCGAATCCAAGGTGTATAAGGCTCAAAGAGTACATTCCGAGAGATTTGAGGCATCGATTATGAGCACTGCTACCGCCGCCCCCGCTACGCCCCTCACACAGCTCTCCGCATGGAAAGCCCTTTCCGCCCACTACGAGAAAATCCGGACCCAACACCTCCGCGATCTCTTCAAGAGCGATCCTGACCGCGGCACGCGCCTGGTGGCCGAAGCCGAAGGCATCTACCTGGATTACTCGAAGCACCGCATTACCGATGAGACCGTCAAGCTCCTCCTGCAGCTCGCCGAAGAAAGCGGAGTGAAGGCGCGCCTCGAGGCCATGTTCAGCGGCGAGAAGATCAACATCACCGAGAAGCGCGCCGTCCTGCACGTTGCCCTGCGCGCGCCCAAGGGCGAAAAGATCTTCGTTGACGGCGAAGACGTTGTCCCCGCCGTGCATGAAGTCCTCGACCGCATGTCCGCCTTCTCCGACCGCATCCGCAGCGGCGAGTGGAAGGGGCACACCGGCAAGCCCATCAAGAACGTCATCAACATCGGCATCGGTGGCTCTGACCTCGGCCCGGTCATGGCTTATGAGGCGCTGCGCCACTACAGCCGCCGCGATATGACCTTCCGCTTCGTCTCCAACGTCGACGGCACCGACTTCGCCGAGGCCACGCACGACCTCGACGCCGAGGAGACGCTCTTCATCATCTCGTCGAAGACCTTCACCACCCTCGAAACCATGACCAACGCGCACACCGCGCGCGATTGGGCGCTCAAGAAGCTGGGTGACGAGAAGGCGGTCGCCAAGCACTTCGTCGCTGTCTCGACCAACGCCGAAGAAGTAACCAAGTTCGGCATCGATACAGCGAACATGTTCGGCTTCTGGGACTGGGTCGGCGGCCGCTACTCGATGGACTCCGCCATCGGCCTCTCCACCATGCTCGCCGTCGGCCCCGACAATTTCCGCAAGCTGCTCGCCGGCTTCCACTCCATCGACGAGCACTTCCGCACCGCGCCCTTCGAGAAGAACCTGCCCGTGCTCATGGGCCTGCTTTCGGTCTGGTATAACGACTTCTTCGACGCGCAGACGGTCGCCGTGCTGCCCTACGAGCAATACCTCAAGCGCTTCCCTGCTTACCTGCAGCAGCTCACCATGGAGAGCAACGGCAAGCACGTGACCCTCAGCGGCGACAAGGTCACCTACCAGACCGGACCCATCTTCTGGGGCGAGCCCGGAACGAACGGCCAGCACTCCTTCTATCAGCTCATCCACCAGGGCACCAAGCTCATCCCTTGCGACTTCATCGGATTCGCCAAGACGCTCAACCCCCTCGGCGATCATCACGATCTGCTGATGGCCAACGTCTTTGCCCAGGCCGAGGCGCTCGCCTTTGGCAAGACGCCCGAAGAGGTAAAAGCCGAGGGCACACCCGACTGGCTGGTGCCGCACCGTGTCTTCGAGGGCAACCGCCCCACAAACACCATCCTCCTCGACGAGCTCACCCCCGAGGCCCTCGGCAAGCTGGTCGCGCTCTATGAGCACAGCGTCTTCACCCAGGGAGCTATCTGGCAGATCGACTCCTTCGATCAGTGGGGTGTGGAACTCGGCAAAGTGCTCGCCAAGAAAATCGTCGGCGAACTCGAAGGAAAAGACCCGGGCGGCAAACACGACAGCTCGACGAACACCCTCATTTCGCGCTACAAAAAGCAGCGCGGCTAAAGCCCGGCGCATCCATTGGTCGATGGGGACGGGCGCAGCCTGTCCCCAAAACTTTTCTTGCCCGCCGGGGTTCGTAGAGGTAACGCTTTCATTCCGTTCTGCGTCCATTTCAGTAGGTGGTCAACGCAGGCAATAGTTCACGAAGCGTAGAGGTTGCAACGACATGAGCGTTCATCGGAGCGACAAAAGCAAGATTTTCCGGACAGCCTCCCTGGGATTGCTGGCCGGTTGCCTATGGTTTTCTACCGCACCTGCAGCACTCGCTCAGGACAATTCATCCAACTCCCAGCCAGCGGCGCAGCAGAAAGTGCGCACCGACGCGGATATTCAATCCGATGTGGATTCTGCGCTGACCCACGACTCGATCCTCAAGGGCCAACAAATCACCAGCATCTCGATCAACGGTACAGTCAGGCTTTCCGGCACTGTCCAGACCAACGAGCAGTACCAGCAGGCGGAAACGGTTGCCGGCAATGTTCCCGGAGTAAGCGGAGTCGTCAACAACATCAAGGTGGCGAACCCCAGCTCGCCTGAACCACCGCCTCCGGACCAGGCACAGGCCAACACTGTATCTCCTGATGCCAACGTGCCGCCCCCTCCGCCCGACGAGGAGCCGAATACGCAGGCCACTGCCCCGACTCAGAGCCCTCCGCCGACTTACAGCCAGAACGCTCCACAGCAGGCCCCTTCCCCGACCTACAACGGAGCGCGGCCTCCGTATCAGCCGCAGCAGGGCGGTTATTATCCGCCGCAGCCGCAACAGGGCGGCTATTACCCTCCGCAGCAACAGGGCGGATACTATTCTCCACAGCAGCCCTATAACGCTCCCCCTCCCAGCGGCCCTGTGACCATTCCTGCTGGAACGCTTCTTCGCGTGCGCCTGGCTGAAACGCTGGACACGGCCCACCTGAAGACGGGCACCTTTTTCCAGGCAACAGCCGCGGCTGACGTCTACCAGAACGGCGTTCTCGCCATCCCGCGCGGTGCTGTTCTCACCGGCCAGGTCATCGAGTCCAAGAAGCCCGGCGACCTGGGCGGCTCCGCCGAGCTCCGGCTGCAGCTCGACAGCATCAACCTCGGCGGAACAGTCTTTCCGCTGGCCTCCGATGTCTGGTCGAGCAAGGGACCCAACAAGGCCGGCTATACCGTCGGCAACACGGCAGGCGGCGCAGCGCTCGGCGCAATCATCGGTGGCCTCATCGGCGGCGGCTCCGGAGCGGCCATCGGCGCCGGTGTAGGCGGAATAGGCGGCCTCGCAGCCTCGTCAGCTACCAATGGCCCGCGCCTCATCCTGCCTGCTGAAGCTCAGGTGGATTTTCACCTGACTGGTCCGGTCACTGTGCAGCCCGTCTCATGGCAGGAGGCGCAGCGCCTGGCCTCCAGCGTCCCGCAGCAGCCGCGCCTGGTGCAGCGTCCTTACCGGCCGCCAATGTACGTCGGGCCGTATCCCTACTATCCGTATCCCTACGGGCCTTATCCCTATTACTACGGACGGCCTTACTAGCATCAACTTTCAGTAGCGCATCGGCCGGGTGACTTCGTGTTGCCCGGCCGTTTTTTGTTTTACAGCCAGCATCTGCGCGCTGTGCTACCATCGCGTCTCGCATCCTCCTCCACCCAGTCCTCCCACGGAGTTCCGCATGCGCAAGACCGCCCTATCGCTCACCATCACAGCCTTTCTATTCGCATCCACCTTCGATCTTCATTCGGGAACCCTGAACGGAGTCACCCTTCCTGACACCGTTCAAGCGCGCGGCACACCGCTCGTCCTGAACGGGATGGGACTGCGCACCAAGTACGGCATGAAGATCTACGTCGCCGGCCTCTACGTTCAGCAGAAGTCAACCGACTCCGACGCCATCATTAAATCGGACACGCCTAAGCGGATCGTCATGCAGTTTCTGCACGGAGCGAGCAAGAGCCAGATGGCCGACGCATTCAGCGAGTCGTTTCGGGACAACGCTCCCGACGCCGAGGCGGCGTTAAAGTCCGATGTGGACCGTTTCCTCGGTCAGCTCGACGCCGTCCACTCCGGCGATCAGATGGTTTTCACATACATCCCGGGCACGGGCACGATCTTCGTTCTCAACGGCGGCGAGAAACTGACCGTGCCCGGCCCGGCATTTGCGCAACTGCTCTTCTCCGTCTGGCTTGGGCCCAAGCCGCCCAATCCGGAATTGAAAAAGGGGTTGCTCGGGCAGTAGAGGCAGGGCCGAAGCCCTGCCTCTCCATTTCCGCTAGTTGTGAAACGTGTTCTTCACCCACGTCTCGATTGCGCTCCACTGGCTCGACTCGAAGTAGTCATCTGCTACCTTCCGGAACATCTTCAGTACTTTCGGTGAATAGTCGTCTAGCGGCACCGATTCAGGCAGTGTCGGATTGACCCTCATGTAGCGCCCGCCGTTCTGGCTCCCGCCGAGCAGACTGCTGGTTAAGGAGTCGTTGCTGATCGAAGCGCCGTCCATCAGGGCATTCAGAATGGCGAACGGCGGCGTTGGTCCGTAGGTTTCAATCCACGCCCAGTACTTGAGCCCGTAGCACAGGCGCGAATCTTCGCTCACCTGCATGGACGCCGCCGTGATGCCGGTGCCGATCGAGAGCAGCACGATATTCGAGAGCTGCTGGCCCGCCTGGATCGCGCGGCCCACCGCCACCGCCGCGGGATTGTTCGCAAACAGCCCGCCGTCGCTGCACCATCCGAACTGCGGATGGTTATAGGGCGGGAAGTACACCGGCGCCGCAGAGGTGCTGAGCGCCGCGTCCCACAGATAGGTGCTGCTTCCCGGCGAGCCCGCAAAATTATCGATCACCAGCGGGTTCCACGAAGGCGGAGTCGCAGAGTCGCTCAGCTGGAAGGTCGTCACCATGACATTGTTGGCCAGAGAACTGAGCAGCGGGTTTCCGGGAATGAAGCTTTCAATAACACTCTGCACCGACGGGTCGCCGATGTCGTCGTAAAGAACCTGCCACAAACCTTTAACGTCTGTGAGGCCGGCCGCGGCAACCGGCGCCTCTCCCAGCAAACAGCCGGGTTGAAAGCTCGCGGGATAGAAAATATCCTTCCCGGCCGTGGCGTAAAGTTCCACGATGCTGTCGATGCTCTTGCCCTGTGCCAGCGCAAGAGCGATAAGGCCGCCGGTCGAGGTTCCAGCGTACAGGTCGATGTTCTCGTTATTCGAACCGAAGATACCAAGGTCGTTGTTGAGCCGCTGCAGCAGAAGCGACGAAAGATAGCCGCGTATTCCGCCGCCATCACAGGAAAGAATCAGATAGTTCGCCATTGGGGGATTCCTCTCTTTCGCATGCATTCGTCAGACTGCGAATTTCATCGCGTCCGGAATGCGGAGAGAAGCATAACTGCCGCAGGTTTCGATAGCAATCAACTACAAGTTAATATTCGCGGTCGATTTGAGCCGGGGCTTCCGAGGCGAACAGTTAAAATGGAAGAGTGGAAGTTTCGACCCTCGAGCGCAGAAAGAAAGCGCCTATCTCCCGACGCGATTTCCTGAAGCTCGGCGGAATCGCCGTTGTTGGCCTGCCACTCTACGCAGGTGAGGTCTCGCGGCACGAAATCAGCGTTCAGCGGATCACCGTCACGCTCCCCCACTTGCCCGACGCTTTTCGCGGATTCACCATCGCGCAGATTTCAGACTTTCACTACGCCGAATACACCGAGGCCTTCTTCATCAAGCGGGTGGTCGAGCGAGTCAACGCCCTCAAGCCTGACATGGTGGCCCTCACCGGCGACTTCATCACCTCCGGCTTCTGGTCCAGGCAGGCCACCATTCGCTTTGCCGGAGAATGCGCCGAAATACTCAGCGATCTCCAGAGTCCCCTGCGCTACGCCGTGCTCGGTAACCACGATTGCACCGTTAAACCCTACGCCGCCGCCGTCACCGACTCGCTCCAGGCCCACGGCATTCCGGTGCTCAACAATCGGTCGCTGCCCATTGAGCGCGATGGCGGCCGCCTGTGGCTCGCGGGAACGGGCGATGCCCTCTCTAACGACTTCCAGCTCGAGGAGGCGCTGCCCCTGCCAGCAAGCCGGGATGGAGAATGCGTCATCCTGCTTGCCCATGAGCCCGACGTTCTTCCCCTTGTGGCCACTCACAACGTCGACCTGATGCTCTCCGGTCACACGCACGGAGGACAGGTGCGCTTTCCCTTCCTGCCTGCCCTGTTTCTGCCTCCGCTGGGCGAGCACTACGTCGAAGGCCTCTACCGGCTCGGCCCAACCCAGCTCTATGTCAATCGCGGAGTAGGCACGGTGAATCTCCCCTTCCGCTTCAACTGTCCGCCGGAAATCACGCTGATCACGCTCTCCTGAGAGCCGCATACCCATCAGACACTGCCGCTCAGCTTCAATTGCTGGCGGTTTACTTGCCCGGCTTCGGCACCTGCACCGGGACCTGGAGGGTTCCCAGCCTCCCACTCGTCATATCCCACACCGCCAGGTACAGGTACTGGTCGTTCTTTTTGAGATTGAGCCGCTGATCGATCGCCATGCGAATGTCCGGATGGAGCCGCAATGAATCCGTATTCAGCGTCATCTTCACACGCTCGGCATGGGCGTCTACCGCACGACCGTCGCTGTTGAGAACGATAGCTGCAACGCCCAACGTGATCTCCGGCTTCCCATCCACCATTGGCCGCATGAAGGCGTCCACCGGCAGCTCATAAAGGATCGAATACGGAACGGCTCCCCTTTTCGGAGGCGGCGCCTGGATGATTCCCGAGATCACGGGGCTGGCGGCGACCGCCGGATCCGACACCGGCAGAACCCTCGCCTGAAAGATGATCGGCAGGCTCCGCATCGCCGGCAGCTCGACCTTCTCGCCACTCGGCAGCAGGCGAGTTCTCGGTCCGGTGTCCTGCTGTGGCTGTTCGGCGCCCCCCGGGCTTCCGTCGGCAAAATACCCGCGCCTGTAACTCAGCTGATAGCCTTCGACATTCAGCTTCACCTGAATCTTGTGCCATTTGTTGTCGAAGTGAAAATCGTGCGGCGTATAGGTCAGCGTATAAAAGCTGCCATCCGTACTGAGGATGCGGTTTGTAATCTCCTTCATGCCGTTGGTGTTGTAAAACGCCTGCCCGCCGGTGGCCATTGCCGTTTCGTTCATCAGTGCGTCCTGGGCCCACATCCCAGGGACGATGGCTGTTGTCAGGCCTCGCGCATCGATGGGATAAACGGCTATGCGCTCCTGCTCCAGCAAGTCGTACAGGTTGCGCCACGCCTGCGGATCCTCGTACAGATTGGCGTCTTGGCGCAGATAAAGTGTCGATCCTCCTGAGAACCACAGCACGTTCTTACGGCCCTGCAACTGGCTGAGATAACCGGCGATCTGGTACATCGTGTCGATGTCGCTCAGGTATTCCCGTCCGGTGGGCTGAACGCGCGGAATCGCTTTGCGCACCGCGGCCGCCAGCAGCCCGCGGTCGGTCGTAAAGTTCTGCACGAGAAA
This sequence comes from uncultured Acidobacteriaceae bacterium, assembly GCA_963721995.1. GTDB lineage: Bacteria > Acidobacteriota > Terriglobia > Terriglobales > Acidobacteriaceae > Silvibacterium. The sequence continues at coordinate 168,772 of CAVRNK010000027.1, forward strand.
GCAGCCGTTGCCCGCACGCAGATAGATCGCCAGCGGCTGGCTGGGCGGATCCTTGAGGAATTGCGTCAGCTCGTAGTAGAGGTACATCTGGTCGGGGACGGACAGATTGGCAATGTCGATAATCACGACATTCAGCACCGGTGGCAGATGCTTGAGATAGTCGTTGCTGTAAACCCCTTTCGCGGCAATCACCGGCTCCATCGTCGCCGCAGCCGGGACACCGCTGTGCTCCTCGAAAGAGCCGATCTTCTGCGGCTTCTTGTTATCGAATATTTGGAACGCCGACTCCGGCAGCCCGCGCACCGGATTGCCTTTGCTGTCGGTAACCGTCACATCGGTAAGCACCACCCGCGAGATGGTTCGAATCGTATACGGCTGGGTGGCGGGCGGCGGGGGTGGCTGCTGCGACTGGGCCTGAGCGCTGAAAAGAGAGCCCGAAACCAGCAAGATCAGAACCGCCAACCAGAATCGCGAAAGCATCGGTTCACCTGGGACTGCTGTGCAACTAGGGTTGACGGATCAGCCCACCCCTGGGTTGCTGAACTTTAAGATGAAAGTATCGCCCTGACTAACCTGCTGGCGGTCCGTCATTTATACTGAAAGGGCTTCCTGTAGAAACCAGGAAAATCTCCTCGCGCCAGCCGGGCCTGCTCCGAACCTAGCCGCGAGCGCTGTAACAGCAAAGGTCGTCACTCACCTATGATCCGTTTCCTGCAAAAGGACAGCCGCTTCACCAAGGGCATCTTTGTCGTCATCATCTCCGTCGCCTGCATCACCATGGTCATCACGCTGGTGCCCGGTGTCTTCGATCAGACCGCTTCCGCCGACACCTACGCGACCATCGGCCGAGGCGGCCCGCTCGGCCGCTTCCTGCCTGCGGTAGACGACATCTCGACCGCCGACGTACAGTTGACCGCCGCGCGCATGCTGCAACGCCAGGGGCTTCCCGAAGCCTACGCGCCATTGATGATGCCTCGCGTCGCCCAGGGACTCATTCAGCAGCACATCGAACTGCTCGAAGCCAAGCACCTTGGCCTCTCCGCCACTGACGATGATGTGCGCCGCTTTCTGCATTCGGGAGCCTTCGGACAGGTGCTCTTCCCCGGCGGCAACTACATCGGCGACGCCCAGTATGCCGAGTTTGTCTCGCAGCAGTTCAACATGACCCGCGAGAAGTTTGAAGACGAGGTAAAGAAGGAGATCGCGGAGAACCGCCTTCGCGCCCTCATCACCGGCGGCGTCACCATCTCTGACCAGGAAGTTCGCGACAACTATCGCCAGCAGGCGACGAAGATCAAGTTCGATTACGCAGTGCTCAGCTCTGACGACCTGCAGAAGCAGATCAACCCCACCGATGCCCAGCTCGAGGACTTCTTCAAGAAGAACGCGGCCCGCTATGCGAACGCCGTCCCTGAGGCGCGCAAGATTCAGTACATCGCCTTCACCGACACCAATCTCCCCCAGGGCGCTCCTCAGGTCACCGACGCCGAGATCCAGCAGTATTACAACCAGCACCTTAAGGACTACCAGGTCGACGACCAGGTAAAGGTCCGCCACATCCTCATCAAGGTCGACGGCAACGACCCCAAGGCCGACGCTGCCGCCAAGGCCAAGGCCCAGGACGTTCTCGATCAGCTCCACCACGGCGGCAACTTCGCCGAGCTGGCGAAGAAGTACTCCGACGATCCCGGCAGCAAGGAGCAGGGCGGCGAGCTCGGCTTCCTCAAGCACGGCGCGACCGTTCCCGAGTTCGACAAGGCTGCATTCTCTCTGCAGCCGGGACAGACCTCCGGGCTCGTTCGCTCGAAATACGGCTACCACATCATCCAGGTTGAAGAAAAACAGACCGCCCACACGCGTCCCCTGAGCGAGGTGAAGGCCGAGATCCAGGCGACGCTCACACGCCAGAAGGAAGGTCAGCAGGAGCAGGCCTATGCGCAGCAGCTGGCTGCTGAAGCGCAGAAGACCGGCTTCACCGCAACCGCCGCGGCCCACCATCTTGAGGTTGTAACTACCGACTTCCTGTCGCAGGCCTCCGTCGTTCCCGGATTGCCCGACGGGTCGAAGCTGCTCGCTCAGGCCTTCGCCGCAAAGAAAGGCGACGCCCCCCAGGTCTCGTCCACCGGAGAAGGCTATGCCGTCTTCCAGGTCACGGATATCCAGGCGGCACACGCGCCGAACTTCGCCGACTACAAGTCGCATATCCTCGACGACTATCGCGAGCAGCAGCTGCCGCAGCTTCTGGCGACCAAGATCAATGAGCTGGCCATGAAGGCTAAGGCGGAGAACGACCTCGCCAAGGCCGCGAAAGAAGTGGGCGCGACCCTCAAGTCCAGTGACTTGGCGGGCCGTGACGCGCAGGTACCCGATATCGGCGCGCTGGCCAGCGCCGCCCCGCAGCTCTTCGATCTCAATGTGGGACAACTGAGCGGCCCCATCAACACCGGCCGCACTGGAATCGTAGCCAAGCTCGTCGACAAGCAGGAGCCGACCAGCGACGAGATCGCCAAGAACTTCGACCAGACACGCGAGACCCAGCTGGAGCAGCGCCGCGAAGAAGCCTTTGCTGTCTTCATCACCACCCTTCAGGAAAAGTATGAGAAGGAGGGCCGCATCCGCATGAATCGCAAGGCGCAGGGCTCTTCTCCCTTCGGCGGCGGCCGGTCGCCCATTTAGGCGAAGGCTGACGAGTACAACCGGGCCCGTGATTTTCGACCGCATTTGCGAAATGCTCTAATCAGAAGCCGCATCATAATAAGTCAACGCGACCAACAGGGAGCGGTGACCCTGCAGGATCTGAAAAGGGCGGGAATTTCGCAAATGCCGCAATCTTTCGAAGCGCGGGCCTTTTTTCTGCCATTCAGGATTTCTTTTCATGCCTTTTGATCGCGCCTCGGGATTGCTGCTTCACGTCACCTCACTTCCCTCTTATGGCGGCATCGGCGACTTCGGTCCTGCCGCCTATGACTTCGCCGATTTTCTGGCTGAATCGAAACAGCGTTTGTGGCAAGTCCTGCCGCTCAGCCCCACCGGATACGGCAACTCGCCTTACGCGGCGCTCTCCGCCTTTGCCGGAAATCCACTCCTCATCTCGCTCGACTCCCTCGTCCAGTGGGGATGGCTCGCGCACGAACGCATCGCCGACCTTCCCGGACGTTCCGGCGAAGTCCACTGGGAAGACGTCTTCACCCGCAAGCTTCCTCTGATCGAAGAAGCAGCTCGCAACTTCCTGCATCATCACAGCGCCGCGGATTGGGAACGATTCGAAGGCTTCTGCCGTATGAACGGCACGTGGCTCGAGTCCTACGCTTTCTACAGCGTTCTGCGCCGCAAATTCAGCGGCGCCTCATGGCACACGTGGCCCGCGGAACTGGTTCATCGTGAGCCAGCCGCCCTCGACAAAATCCGCGCGGAACATGGCGAAGAGCTGGCCGTCCAGCAGGTCATCCAGTTCGCCTTCGATGAACAATGGAGCAAGCTGCGCGCATACTGCGCCGGGCGAGGCATCAGGATCATCGGCGACGTCGCCATCTTCGTGAACTACGACAGCGCCGACGTCTGGACCAATCCCGCTATCTTCGAGCTCGACGAAAATTACCTGCCCATCCGCGTCTCCGGAGTTCCGCCCGACTACTTCTCCGCGACCGGCCAGCGCTGGGGAAATCCGCTCTACCGCTGGGACGTCCTCGCCGGGCAGGGCTTCGCCTGGTGGGTGGATCGCATCCGCCGCGCGCAGTCTATCTACGACATCATTCGCCTCGATCACTTCCGCGGATTCGAGGCGTTCTGGGCCATCCCCGCCGACCATGAGACAGCAGAGCACGGCGAGTGGATCAAGGCTCCCGGAGCCGAGCTGTTCCAGCGCCTCCGCGACGTGCTGGGAGAACTGCCCTTCATCGCCGAAGACCTGGGCATCATCACCCCCGAAGTGGATGCCCTTCGCGAGCAGTTCAACCTGCCCGGCATGCGCATCCTTCAGTTCGGATTCTCCGATCGCGGCGCCCACAACTACCTGCCTCACCGCTACGTCCCCAACACCGTTGCCTACACCGGCACGCACGACAACAACACCACCCTCGGCTGGTGGGATCACGAGGCAACCAAAACCGAAAAAGATGCGGTCAAGACCTACCTGGGCACAAGCAGGAAGGACGTCGTCTGGGCGATGATCCGCGCCGCCGAAACATCCGTCGCCGACACCTGTATCCTGCCCGTGCAGAACCTGCTCGAGCTCGGAGATGAGGCACGCATGAATATGCCCTCCAGCACCGGAGACAACTGGAGCTGGCGCTGTCCCGAAGGCGCTCTTACACCGGAGATCGCCGAGAGGCTCGCCGCCATCACCGAAGTGGCCGACCGGGATCTTCCATCGCCAACCGGTCTGCCGCCCGCTACGCCGCAGCCGGAGGCGGAAAGAACCTGATTCCGCTTCACGCCGCGCGCTTTACTTGCTGACCGCCCTCGCTGAAAATCAAGGCGGAGATGAATTTATGAGTCTCGACAAAACCACAGGAGCCCGTATGCCCCTTTCCGGCGAAGCTATTCGCATGATGAACTACGTTGACGACGTCGCGGTAACCCTGCGCCGTATCCTTGCCCTCATCCCCTCGCTCACTCCCGAAGAACGCCAGCGCGTCAGCGAATACCTCAGCCAATCCAAGCCCGCCGTCGAAACCGTGCAGACCGCTCTGCTCTCCAAGTAAGACGCTTCCTCGCCGCGCTTCGCCCTAGCTCACGTGAATGATGGGACAGCGTCTGGGGTCCCGGACAGCGCGGCGAAGCACCTCATGCGTCAGCGGAGCCACGTCGCCTTCGCCCAAGAAAACATAGCGAATGATATTCGCCACCGGGTTCCCCTCCGTCCAGCTGAAGTAGGCGTGGGGGACGTGACCTGTTCTCTTCTCCACCTCAATCAGCAGGGCCGCGATAGAATTGGCGACCACCGGACTGCTCGCGTAGAGAACCTTGTGGCGACCATCCCTTCTTCCATGCACGCTTAGCGTGGCCTCAAAGGTCGACGCGTCGCTTCTCTCCACTTCGAAAAACAACAGGCATTCCTCAGGGCTGAGATTATGCAGTTCCCGCACCCGTGCGTCGGCAACATCCAATGCTCCCGGCCAGTTGTTCTGTGGGTTCCTCGCCACGATCCGGATAATGCCGTCAGGATCCTCGCAGATCATGTCGTTCGCAGTTTCATCCAGGTGAATCCCGGTAATGCGCAGTTCCGTAGAGCGGACCGCTCGCGAAAGCAGCGACACCACGACGATGGACGCGATGAAAAACGACGCAATCTTCACGCCCTCAGGACGCTCGTAAATATTCAGCAGAGTTGTATAAACAAATAGCAGGCAGATGAAGCCAAACGGCAATCGCATCCACCTCTTCGCTGCAAGCGTCACCGCGAACGCCGCTGAGGTGATCAATACCAGCACGCCCGTCGCATAAGCCCCACCCTGGGCGTCAACATCCGCTCTGAAGAGCCACGTTACCGTGAACGCCACTCCGGTAAACACCAGCGACAGTGGCCGCGACGCCAGCGCCCATTCCGGAGCCATCCCAAACCCGGGCAGATAGCGCGGAATAAGATTGAGCAGTCCCGCCATCGCCGAGGCGCCTGCAAACGCCAGGATCAAGATCGTGCTGATGTCGTAGAGCGATCCGAAAGCATTCCCCATGTATTGATGGGCGAGATAGGCCATCGCGCGGCCGTTCGCAGGACCGTGCTTTTCAAACGCACTGGCCGGAATCAGCAGCGTAGAAACAATGCTCGTCGCCATCAGGAAGACGCTCATGATGATCGCCGCCGCTGTCAGCAGCTTGCGCGTGTTCTGGATGCGCTCTTTGAGATCCTTCCCCTTCACCAGCGGCATCACCGCAACACCAGTCTCAAAACCCGACAGGCCCAGGGCCAGCTTGGGGAACAGGATCAGCGAAATGCCCAAAATCACCATCGGATGCCCGTGGGCTTTGAACAATAGAGCATGATTCCAGCCGGAGACAAGCTCAGGATGCTCGAACACGTGCCACAACGCGACCGCGACGACTACCGCGTTGAGCGCCAGATACGCCCCGACCAGCACCACCGCGATGCCGATCGCCTCGCGGAAACCCGCCAGGAACACAGCACCCAGCAACCCGAGAATTACCAGGGTCACTCCCATCTGGCTCCGCAGCACCGGCGGCGTCATTGGATTATGCACAAAGTGCGTGGCTGCATCGGCGCCCGACAGTGTCATCGTGATGATGAAGTCGGTCGCGGCAAATCCCAGCAGGATGAGCACCACGCTCTTGCCCTTCCAGTGCGAAAAAAGGTTTTCGAGCATGTGGATGCTTCCCTGCCCGTTAGGGCTGGCTTCCGCCACCCGTCGATATACCGGGAGCGCACCAAGCAGGGTGACGAGAACCAGCACGAACGTCGCCACAGGGGATAGGACGCCAGCCGCCAGAAACGCAATTCCGGGCTGATAGCCAAGCGTCGAAAAATAATCCACGCCCGTCAGGCACATCACCCGCCACCATTCATGCTCCGGCTCCGGCCTGCCATGCGCCGCCTGCGGGCGAATGTCCGCCAGCAACCAGTCCTTCACACTCATCCAAGGCCCTCATAGGCTTACAACGATTTCAGCGCCATTGTCTCAGATGTGCGTTTCGCGACTTGCGCCATGTCCACTCAGAGGAAACACTCGGGCACAATGCTCCACACAGATAACTGACCTGCCCCCAAAATCCGTACAGGTGATTCTGTAAATTTAGCCCGCCGCCGGAGCTGTGGGAAAGGGGGAAACGCCGCAGGCGTTTTCCAAGTGGGCGGAGCCCACGTCTTTTCCATAGCTCTGGGTTATGGCCACGCGCGCAAACTCGGCCGGGGTTCTGTAGCCGAGACTGCTGTGTGGTCGTTGCTCGTTGTACTCCCTCTTCCAGTCAGTTACCTTCCTGCGTGCGTCGAACAGGTTCGTGAACCAGCTGACCCGCAGGCACTCTTCGCGCAGTCTGCCGTGGAAGCTCTCCACATGCGCGTTCTGGGTTGGCTTGCCAGGCTGAATGTGGCGCAAATCGATCTTCCACTCCAACGCCCAGGCCAGGAAATGACGACTAGTCAGTTCCGGACCGTTGTCACAGCGAATTGCCACTGGGCGTCCGCGGACGGCGATGATCTCATCCAGCACCCGCGTCACGCGCCGGCTGGCAAACCCGGTGTCCACTTCCAGCGCCAGACACTCCCGCGTGAAGGCATCCACCACACTCAGCACGCGGATAGTGCGTCCGGCTGCAATCACATCATGCGCAAAATCCAGCGCCCACTCCTGGTTGGCGTCGGTCAGCAGCTGCCGCGGCGATCCGATGCGCGCACAGTGTTTACGCCTCTTCCGCTTCAGGCACAGCCCCGCTTCGCGGTACACCCGCCACAGCCGTTTGTGGTTCACTCGCTCACCCTCGCGTTCCACCAGCACCTGCAATCTCCGATAGCCGTAGCGCGGCTTCTCTCGAGCTAGCCGCACCAGCTTCTCCCGCAGCAACTCGTCCGATCGCCGCGATCGATACCGATAGCTCGACACCGCCATCGACATCAGCCCGCATACCCGGCGCTCACTGGCTGTAAACTGCGACCGCAGCCAGCCAGCATCCGTCCTCCGGTCTACGAGCTGAGTCCGTTTTTTGCGATCACCGCCTTCAGCATCTCCCGGTCCAGACTCAGATCCGCCACCAGACGCTTCAGACGTGAGTTCTCATCCTCCAGCGAGCGCAGTCGCTGCGCCTCGCTGACATCCAGGCCGCCGTACTTCGCCTTCCACGCATAGATCGTCGCCGCGCTAACACCGCACTCCCGGGCTACATCATCCACCGCCCGACCGGCTTCGACCTGCTTCAGCGAAGCAATGATCTGCACTTCCGTATGCTTGCTCCTGCTCATCTCGCCCTCTCCTGAATCCGAAAATCATACTTCCTTCTGTGCGGATCCAGGGGGGCAGATCATAACCACGGCGAGCATCTCCGCCTTCACGATTTATTTTTCTCGGAAAACAGGATCAAAGACACGCCCCGGCGACCCCTTCCAGGACTTGGAAAAGAAGGCGTTCGCCGGGTGGTACATGGAGGATTCGAAATCACAACGCAAGCCCGGAGCGTGGTCCTGCTTAAGGACACTTCGCCCCGCGGAAACACTCCGGGCCTCTTCCTGCTCCGGGTCTCTTAATCGGTGTGCTTTGGCACCTTGCTGTTGAGCAGAGAAGCAAAAGACTCGCCAGCAGGGGTAGCTGTAACGGCGCCACCGCGTACGATTTCCGACGCGCTGACCGATTTATCGTAGAGACGCTTGTTGGCGTCAGAGTCGGGTGACAGACTGGCGCCGTTCAGGGACACGCCGGCGAAAAGGCCCGAGGTCCTGGAATAGGTCAAAATGTCAGCCCCGCCTATAGCACCGGCGCCGGCGGAAGCACCAGGTCCAGCTGCTGCGCTCACATCGCTGCCGACCTTGACCTTGGCATTCAGCACCTTGTCCACAGCTGTATTGGCCAAAATCACGAGGACAAAATCGCTGGACGTGCCGCCGATCTGGAAACCGGCGCTGGCGCCACCGATGCTCATCATAGCGGGCGCGGACCATTTGCCACTGAAGTTGCTGCCTGAGCGGCAACTCATTGGCCCGCGACCGCCGGTTCCTCCAATGCCAACCGCGAACTTCTTCACACTGGGTAGAACAATGATGCAATCGGCCTTCGCCAACACGCCGCGTGGAACATCCTTGCTACTAACCATTGCCTGTAACACTGAGGCAGCATTCCTGATGGTTTCTTCGTCTTTGGTTTTGTCCGCGCCCCACATGGGCAGGGTGGTCAGGAGCGACGATACGAGCAATAAACGCACAGCTGTCTTTCTGTTTCGCATGGGCATTCCGCCCTCCGTTCTGAGGTGAGACGTGAGAAGCTACCGCGCAGCCGCAGCTCCGCGGCGCATGCAGGCAACGATAGAAGGCTTTTGGCTGAGCGTCAAACTGGAAGATGTGACAGGTCAACCGCTGCCGGACCCTGTCGGCCTGGCTTTCACTCGTAGCGCAGCGCCTCGATGGGATTCAGGTTGGCGGCCTTGAGCGCTGGAATCATCCCGCTCACCAGCCCCACTACCACCAGGATCCCGGTTGCGATCAGCACGATAACGGGAGAAATCAACAGCTGGATATCGGCAGCCTGCGCATTCGAAGCCATAGCGCTGTAAAACGTGATCCGCCCCACCCCGATCGAAACCGCGTAGGCCAGCACAATACCGGCAATTCCGCCGATCCCGGTAATCACCAGCGATTCGGCAAGGAACTGAATAAGGATATGCCGCTTTCGTGCGCCCAGCGCCTTCTCGATCCCGATCTCCTTCGTCCGCTGCTGCACGGCGACCAGCATGATATTCATCAGCCCGATCCCGGCAATGCCCAGCGTCAGCGCACCGATAAACAGCAGCAGTACTTCCAGCGCAATGGTCACAATCTTGAACTGCGTAAGCTGCTGCTCCAGATCGGCGACGAAAATCGCCTGGTGATCCGACGGACGGAAATCATGCATTGCCGCCAGTGTGTTTCGAACCGACTGCTGCACCGCAACATGATCTCCGTTGTAATTCAGCCAGATGCCGTCCAGGTACTTTGGATCCTTGATATCCGCCATCGAGCTGAACGGAATATAGACCTGGCGATTTACGTTATCGCCCTCCTCCTGCATCTTCGGCTGGAGAACGCCGATCACCTCGAAGCTGATGCCGTTCAGCCGAATGTGCTGCCCGATCGGATAGAGGCCGCCAAACAGCTTTGTCTTGGCCTCCGACCCGATCACCGCCACATGCGCGCGGTTCGATTCGTCGTCTTCGGAATAGAAACGCCCGGCAGCGATATCCAGCACCAGAATGTTCTGCACCACCGGGCGGTAGCCGTTGACCGTCCACGTATACGTATGCAGTTCGTTCGCTACCGGCACATCCTTTGACAGCATCGGCGTGATGTCCTTGAGCCCCGGAACCGTCTGCTGCAGCCGGTCCACATCATCCTGAGTAAAGCGCACCTGCACCCCGGCCTTCGAGCCGCCCACCTGCTCCGAGGTGCGCCCCGGAAAGACGCCGACCAGCTGTGTGCCCCACTGCGCGAAAATCGCCTCGATTGCCCGCCCGAATCCCGACCCGTAGGCCAGCAGCAGCACCACCGTGGCAATGCCCCAGGCCATGCCCACCATGGTGATGGACGTGCGCCGGCGGTTATACACCATCGCTTCGTAGGCCTGCCTCCAAAGATCGCTCAGCATCTCTTGCTCCTTATTCGCGCCTTAGCGCTTCGACGGGTTCAAGCGCCGCCGCCTTGCCCGCTGGATACAGCCCGGCAACAATGCCGCTCACGCTGAGCGCCACAATTGCCAGCGCCGCCGACCACGGAACCAGCCGGGGAGGATCGAAGCCCTGAATTCCCTGCCCCACTGCCTGACGCAGCAGGTACATGAACAGCGCCGACCCGGCAATCCCAAACAGCCCGCTCACGCCGGTAAGAATCAGGCCCTCAAGAAAGAACTGGAAGAGAATGCTGCGACTGGTTGCGCCGATCGCCTTGCGCAGTCCAATCTCCCGCGTCCGCTCGCTCACCGAAACCAGCATGATGTTGATGATCCCCACCGCGCCCAGCGCCAGCGTCACAACCCCCACGCCGCCCAGGAACACATCCATCGCCGTGAAAATCTTGCCCACCATCTGCTCGGTTCGAATCGTGTCCCATTCGTTGAAGGCTTCCGGAGCCTCAGGATCGAAGCCGTGCCGCCGCGCAATGATCTGGTGCACCTGCTTCTTGGCAATCAGATTCTCGGTGCTGATCCGGGGCTGGTACTGGATCGACGTCACCGAATCGGCGGGAATGTTCTCACCCTTGATGGGGAATATCTCCAGCATCACCGAGAGCGGGATATAAACCTTCTGATTCTCGCTGTCGTTATTCCCGTGTCCGAACTTGTCCGCCACGCCCACCACCGTGAACCGGGTGCCGTTCAGCGTCACAATCTCCCCCATCGCCGGACGCCCCGGAAAAAGCAGCTGCGCGCTCTTCTGCCCCAGCACGATGATGTGATTCCGGTTGGTCATATCATCGACATTCAAAAACCGCCCCTGCGCAATCGGCAGGAAGCGGATTGTGTCATAGTTCGGCTCCGTTCCGATCACGTCGCCGCCGGCGGTCTGATACTGGCTCTGCTGCTTGATGTCATCGCGGCTGATCAGGGCGACCCCCGCCCTCACATCCGGCGCCTGTGTGCGGATCGCCTCGGCATCGCTCAGCGTCAGGTTGTAGGGCCGCATGCCGGTGTGCTGATTCGGCACCGCCGGAATCGTCCCGCTCCACATCATGATGATGTCGTTGCCGAAACTGGCCAGCTGGCGATGATTCCCTGACCGGAAGCCCTCGCCGACCGAGATCAGCAGCAGCATCGATCCCACGCCCCACGCGATGCCGAACATGGTCAGAAACGAACGCAGCTTGTTCGCCCAGATGGCGCGGAAGACCTGCCCGAAGGTATCGCCCAGACTCTGCATGTGCTACCTGCTTGTACGAATTGGAAGCGCCCGGAGTTCCCGCCCACGCCCGCGTGATCACACACGGAGCCGGTGGTGAGACGTGGCAGGACAATACATGTGAGCAGGTCGCTGGAAAGATGTGACCAGCCGCCGTAAACCATTCACGATTAAGCGTTCGCGATTAAGATGGAAGCGTCCGGAGGCGCATACCATGAAAGCAAGAATCGCTCTGACGTTCACCCTCGCAGCCTTGTTTATCCCGGTCGCACTTCTCGCTCAGGACACCCCTCCCAACGCGCTCCTCGCCCTCTCGAAAAAGGGCCACACCCTGGCCATCGTCGATCCCGCCAAGTTGAAAGTCCTCGCCAAAGTCCCCGTCGGCAACGACCCCCACGAGGTCATCGCCTCGTCTGACGGCAAAACCGCCTACGTCTCCAACTATGGATTCGGCACCTATCACACGCTCGCCGTCGTCGACCTGATCGGACAGAAGCCGCTGCCCTCCATCGACCTCGGAGCTCTTCGCGGGCCCCATGGCCTGGCCTTCGTCGGCGGCAAAGTCTGGTTCACCGCCGAGGTCGCCAAAGCCATCGGCAGCTACGATCCCGCCACACAGAAGATCGACTGGATCCTCGGCACCGGCCAGAACCGCACCCACATGATCTACGTCGCCTCCGACATGCAGTGGATCGCCACCACTAACGTCAATTCCGGAACCGTCAGTATCATCGAGAAAGTCGAAGGCCGTCCCGGGCCGCCGCCCGGACCACCACCCGCCGGAACACCGAACGGACCTCCTCCGCTCATCCTGCCGCCGGGTGGCGACTGGAATGAGACCGTCATCCCCGTCGGCGTCGGCTCGGAAGGCTTCGACGTCTCGCCCGACCACAAGGAGCTCTGGGCCGCCGACGCCCGGAACGGCAATATCTCCATCATCGACATCGCAAAGAAGCAGCTGATCGACACGCTGCCCGTGAACGCCGTCGGAGCCAACCGCCTCAAGTTCACCCTCGACGGCAAGCTGGTCCTCGTCTCCACCCTCCGCGGTGGCGACGTCCTCGTCCTCGACGCGGCCACGCGCAAAGTCATCAAGCGCATACCCGTCGGCCACGGCGCCGCGGGAATCCTGATGCAGCCCGACGGCACCCGCGCCTTCGTCGCTTGCTCGCCCGACAACTACATCGTCACCATCGACCTCAAGTCGCTTGACGTCACAGCCCATATCGATGTCGGCGGAGAACCCGACGGCCTCGCCTGGGCAACGCAGGATCGAAATTAAGAAATGAGCAGTTCAACATCAATGACAGAAACCAAGGCAATCTTCTCGATTATTGTCGGATGTGTGGTCGTGGTCCTCACATTCACTGTTAAGCAGTGGTATTACGCGAGAGGACTCATGGGGGTTAGCATCTCCGATCGTCCTATGCCGAGGTGGCTTTCTCGACTGCTGGGTTTGTTCGTCGGGGGTCTTTTTATTCTTGTAGGAATCAGTTTTTTCTTACACGATCGGTGATGTCAACCTCCATTTGGACGACTACAACAGCCCCCGCGCCTTCACTTCGAGATACTCGTTGATCGCGTCGGCCTTCACCGTGCCGGGAGTCGTCTCCACCACCAGCACGCCCTGTGCGCGCAGCCGCGCCAGTATCTTCCGCCGCCTCTCCAGAATTTCCGTCGCCGCCGTCGACACAAACATCTGTTCCACATCTTCCGGCTTGCGCTCGGCTAATTCCTTGAGTTCGGGATGCCCCAGCACCACCAGCAGCACCAGGTGCCGCCGCGCCAGATCGACCGCCGCATCCACCACCTCGGGACGCCGCGCGCTGTCCGCCAGCTCCGTAATCCAGAGGATCAGCCCGCGCCGCCGCTGCAGATGCTTCAGCCGCGCCGCCGCCGACAGATGATTCGCCTCCGAGCCCTCTGGCCGAACCTGCGACAGCGAATCGACAAACTGCCGCAGATGCCCCGCGCCCGACGCCGGCAACAGTTGCTGCTGAATCCCTCGCCCGTACACCAGCAGCGCAGCCTTGTCGCCCGCCTGCATCACCGCCTGCGCCAATGCCACCGCCGCACCGGACGCCTGATCGAGCTGTGTAAGCATGAGACTGAAATTCTCGTCTGAGATTGCCCCCGCCTTCTCCGCCAACACCTTACGCCGCACTTCGAACGCCGTCCTCGACAATCTCCCAGCATCGAGCACGATCCACACCTGCTGGCTGCGCTCCGTGGTGAACTCCCGCGTAATCAGCTTGCCGCGCCGCGCCGTCGCCGGCCACGCGATATTCCGAACCTCATCCCCGCTCTGATACTCCCGCAGGCTTTCGAACTCGCGCCCCAGCCCGCGCAGCCTCAACCGCCGTTTCTGCAGCGCAATCTGCCGTATTCGTAACAGATAGAGTTGCGTATCCTCCGGCGATCTCTCCATCGGCGGATACACCCGGATATTCTGCCTGATATCCGCCGATGCCCACCGTTCCGCCAGCTTCAACGCTCCGCGATAGCTCAGGAACACCTCACCGAGCGCAACATCTCCCCTTGTGTTCGGTGTGCATTCGACGGTGACCCGCGTCGCGTCTCGCGGATACGCCAGCGCGCGTTTCGCCGCCGGCATTGCATCGAGCGCCGGATCGAGAGCGTCCGTCACCCGCATCTCGAGAATCTGATTCGACTCCTGCGTCACCTCAATCGTGATCTCGGTCCGCTCGCCCAGTACCGGCGAGTTCTCGAACCGCCGCTCCACCGTGATCTTCGCCGCCGGCGGCAGCATCGCCGCATCAAGAATCGCGAGCAGCAGCACCAGCGCGTCCCACGCCACCATCGCCCAGATCCAGCGCGGATGAAAGAACCCGGGTACCGCCAGCAGACATCCCGCAACCACCAGGATCAGCGCACGCGGCGTAAGCGCATAACCGAATCGCCGGCCTCGCGCAGCAGCCCGGATCGGTGCAGGAACAAGCGTCTGGATCATCTGTTATTTGGGCAGCGGCACAGCCGCCAGTACGTCCTTCAGCACGCGGTCCGGATCGAATCCCTCAAGCTCAACTTCCGGCTTGAGGATCAGCCGATGCCGCAGGCATGGCAGCGCCGCGTCCTTCACGTCGTCGGGGATCAGATAGTCGCGCCCATCCCTCGCCGCATATCCCTTCGCCACGATCAGCAATCCGGCCGCGGCGCGCGGGCTTGCACCCAGTGAGACGTCAGGCCACTCACGCGTCCGCCGCACCACAGCGAGCAGATAATCAAACATCGCCGGCTCCACGCGGACGCCCCGCACTTCCCGCCTCGCTGCAGCAAGCTCAGCGACGCTGACGCTCTCGATCGCAGTATGCTCAAGCTGCGCCGCCTCGGTCGACGCATGATGCCGTTCGAGCACTGTCCTTTCCTCCGCGGCCGACGGATACCCCACCTGAATCTTCAGCAGAAAACGGTCAAGCTGCGCTTCCGGCAGCGGATACGTCCCCTCAAACTCCAGTGGATTCTGCGTCGCAAACACGGTGAAGTATTCGTCGAGAACGTGGCACTCGCCATCCATCGTCACCTGGCGCTCTTCCATGCTTTCCAGCAGCGCCGCCTGCGTCCTCGGAGGCATGCGGTTGATCTCGTCCGCCAGCAGAAACTGCGTAAACACCGGTCCCTTGTGAAAGCTGAAGTCATTCGTCTTCAGCGAAAACACGCTCGTCCCCAGAATGTCCGCCGGCATCATGTCCGGAGTTCCCTGCACGCGCCGGAAATCGAGCGACAGGAATCGTGCCAGCGTCTTCACCGTCAGCGTCTTCGCCACCCCCGGCACGCCTTCCACCAGCGCATGTCCTCCGCACAGCAGCGTCAGCAGCGCCTGGTCGATCATCTCCACCTGCCCGGAGATCACTTTGCCCAGCTCGGCGCGTCCCTTCTCGAAAAGAGCAACCACAGCGACGCTTGCCGGCGACGATTGCTGCTGCTCCTGCTCTGTAGCATCTTCACTCACGCAGTCTCTCCATCCTTTACACCTGCTGGTTGAGAATGTCTCATAATCTCCGCGAGCTTTGCAGAGCCCTCAACTTGGCGATGTGTTCATCGATGCGCTTGACCAGCCTCAGCCCGCTGCGCGCGCTGTACTTCGTGAACTCCGCCTGTTGCGCAGCCTTCAGGTCCTCGACAAAATCGGGCGAAACGTAGCGAAATCTGTCCGCCACAGCCTGCGCAATGGCCTCCGGCGACGATCGCAGCGTCTCACGCGGAATGCCGCCTTCGTGCTCCAGAAACTGCATCAGGCGCCGCTCGGCACTGCCCGTAGCTACGTTCACTGCTCCAGCCTTTCGATACAAATCGCCCATCGATTCGGCAAACTCCAGCGGCGAAGTCCGCGGAGCCCGCACCAGCGCGCGCAGCGGCCCATTGCGCCGCCCAAAGCTGAGGATCAGCAGCACCGCAACCGCCGCCAGTTGCCACTCGAGAGCCCGCACCGGCGTTCCAGCCACGGTCGACCACAAGTCCGGACGCGCGCCGTGAATGTACTCGTCGAATAAGACGGTGCGGTCGCGCCCGCCAATGCTGGCCAGAAAAAGTTTGAGGCTTGGGTCTTCCTTCAGCCCGCCGTTGCTCAGCGGAGCCGACGAGCTCCACCACACCACCTCGCCTTTGCCCGACGCGTAGTGAACGACAACCGCGTCGTCCCCGCAATTCTGGTCAATGTGCAGGTTCACGCCGTCCGACTTCCACCGTATCGGCACCGGCATTCCTACGCGGCCCGCGCGCGCCATCGGGCTGAGTCCTTGCGGAGTGGTATAGCAGAGCTCGCTGTAGATGTGATTCGGCGCCGCAATATTCGCCTCCGGCAGCATCGCCGTACTGACGGCCCCGGTCGCGAGAACCCGCCCGCCCCGATCCAGAAAATCTCCAACCCCGACCTTCTCTTTCAAAAGATCCAGAGGAAGGGCGTCTGCCAGGATAAGCGTCGTATGCGGCGCGTCCGTCTCGCTCAGATCCTTCGCCGGCCGCTCCCATCGATCCGTCCGATATCCCAGGTCGCTCAGCAGCAGCCACGCCGCCTTGGCTCCATGTGTGCCGCTGTTGTAGGTGCTCGGAGTAAAGTCCGAGTCCTCGCGCGCCGGCGCGAGAAAGGCTCCGACGATAATGACGACCATTACCGCCGCAGCAACCCAGATCAGGATCCGGGTATCGCCCGAAAGCTTCCTCACGCGGACCTCAGACCTTCGTGCAGTTCGAGAGCCTGCCGGTAATCGGCCTCGACCGCAGAATTCAGCCCGTACCAGATCCGCTCAAACCCGCGGGTCTGCTGCCGCAGGAGATTCCAGCGCGGCGAGCCCGTTTCCAGCAGCGCAACGTACTCGCGCGGTGTGCGCGACCGGTTGGGACTCCAGAAGCGCCGCCCTTCCAGCATTACGATGCTCGCCCAATAGATACAGTGGACCGCATCGCGCCATTCGTGCCGTGCCGCCTGCTCTTCTGCCAGGGTCCGCCAGTTGCGCGAGGCTTCTTCCCACGATTCAATCTGCCGGGTCGCCACCACGCGAACCGCCAGCCGTTGCCGCTGCAAAGCCCGCATCGCCCACAAGGCCAGACCCACCAGCGCCAGCGCAATCAGTCCCCATTCAAAGAGCGGGCCGATCCACGGCGAGCGCTGGCCGAACCTGGCCACGTCTGTGAACAGGCTGTCGAGCCACAGAAAGAACCGCGCAATCAGCTTGTCCCAGATACTCTGTTCCTTTACTGTTACAAATTCCTGACGGCTGAGGATTGAATCGGCGCGATGGCGCGCTTCGGCGAATCTCTTCTCATCAGGCTGAGCTCCGGCTTCGCGTAGCGCGTCGTCGATGCGGCTCAAAGCCGCGCTCAGCTCGCGTTCGCGGCCGCTGGCCTTGGCGTCGCCAGCAGCCTTGAGCGTTGCTCTCAGCCAGTCGTAACGCGCCTCAAATTCGTTCACGTTCGCGCCCGATCCCAGCGACTGCAGCGTCACTCGGTCATCGTCTCCTACCTGAGCCACGTCGCATGCGGTAGCGCTGGCCTGGCATCTCTCGACGAGCGACCGGAGGCTCTCGAGATGCACGGTGTAATCCGCCAAGCTCGATTGCCTGAGCGCAAGCGCAGGAACCGCCGGCAGCACAAGCATCAGCAGTGCAACAAGAGGGATTTTTCGGGTCACTGAAGCCGCCGCATGTGGCCCCACAAATGTCATAGTCCTCAGCGTCAGAGGCCCTTTACCTTGAAGCGGACCCGCTCTCCGCCGACGGCGTCACATCCGTCGCCGCATCGGCCGGGGGCAACGAAGGCACCGGCGCAATCTTGGTCATCATCCATTCGATGTCGAAGCCTTCCCGCCGCACGCGCTCATCTATATAGAAAAGGCACACCGCGATCGCGCCTATCGGTCCCACCAGCGTTCCCGTCACAAACCCGATCGCCAGGCTGATGGCGTGGGTTAGGAACGCCTGAGCTCCGCGCGTGCGCAGTGCCAAAACCGTCAAGGGTGCCTGGATGACTCCGAGAACGAAATACAACGCGATCAGAAAAATAACGAGCAGAAAGATTCGTACCTTGCGGTCAACCAGCAGGTTCTTGCTTCGTTTTATCGAAGCGCGCACTCCGAGCGATTCCATCACCGCCGCCGGAACCGCCAGCGACACTCGGATGTAAGCCCAGACCCCATAGGCCAGACCGAAGAACGCGAGGATGTAGAGCAGTCCGGCAGTGATATTCGCACTGGCCGATCCGCGCCTTGCAAGCTGCAGTCCAAGGCCAAACGAGATGAGAAGAACAGGCAGCCAGGACCCCGCCCACAACTGCCGAAGCACGATCAGCGTATAGCGGAACCAGTGCGTCATGGCATTCTGATACGCCGTTCTGATCGTCGCCGGCTCACCCAGATACACCGCCGAAACACTCCAGGTCGTCGCCGCCTGGGTAATCCCGTAAAGCACCAGCGAGATCACCGCCGACGCGACGGTAAGCAGGGCCGTGATGACCTGCACCTTGTAGAGATTTACCCCGGTGTGAACGTGCACGCTCTGGTGCGCCGAGTACCAGAGCCGCACGGACTGCGTCACCACGCTCACCGCGGCCGGCAATATTGCCAGTCCGGCAAACAGCGCAAAACGCAGCCGGTAGAGCTGGAAAGTCCGGTCCAGCACCTCTCCTGTCGAAAGCGGCCGCAGATCAAACTGGGGACGGCTGGCGGGGACGTGTGCGCTGCTGTCGATCCAACTGTTGCTCGCCATAAGGTATCGCTTTAGCGTGGAATGTTCGACGATGGTAGCACATTGCGCGCCCCGATTATCTGTCCGGGGCTGGCCCGTCGCAGCCGCAATTTACCCCCAAAACCGCCCAAAATCACGTAGCATGATAGAAGCACCCTGGCATCAGGGCAGCCGCCTTCCGGATCCCACCTCCGAAGCATCTGATTTCATAAACGCCGCCTCGCCTCGGCTGCGAATTTCCTCGTCTATACGGGAAAGCACCGTCAACCAGGCAGGCATCGACTCACGGGATTGAGGTACTGGTATTGTTGCAAAACCGTTGTCTGGCGCTCACGCCGCTCATGTTGGTTTCACTGCTCGCAGCGCACATGGCGTCCGCTCAGCCAACCCATGCCCGTCTGGATATCCCTGCCGCTCCGCCCACTGCAGACAACCCAGCCCTCCCTGCGCTTGATCTCCCCGACGATCCATCCGCACCCTTGCAGCAGAGCCAGCCGAACCAGTCTCAGCCCCCAGCCGCACCTCCGGCTCAAACACCTGCTAGTCCCGGTCAGGTCTCCTCCGAAGACCAGCTCAGGTTGCAGGAACACCAGCGCGTCCTCGGAGTCATGGCAGCCTTCAACACCACTCGGAATCGCGACGCCCTGCCCCTGACTCCCGGCCAGAAATTCCAGCTCTTCTTCAAGAGCCAGACCGACCCCTGGCCCTTTGGTCTTGCCGCAGTGATCGCCGGTTTTAACCAGGCCACTAACAGCCCCGCCGAGTACGGCCAGGGCATGCAGGGCTATGCCAAGCGATTCGGCGCCACCTACACCGACGCCTTCATCGGCAACTTCTGGGGCAACGCTGTGCTGACCAGCCTCTGGCACGAGGATCCCCGTTATTTTCAAAAAGGCACAGGCAGCTACACCAGTCGCTTTCTCTGGGCTACCACGGCCACGGTCTGGTGCCGGCGTGATAACGGGAGCTGGGGACCGAACTACGCCAACGTTGCGGGCAACCTGATCGGCGCGGCTATTGCCAACGTCTACTATCCGGCTTCTGAACGCACCGTCGGCGACACCATCACTCGCGGATTGACCGTCACCGCCGAAGGCATCGTAGGAGCGGAAGTCATCGAGTTCTGGCCAGACATTGTGCGCCACTACCAGAGAAAGCACGGCGCCAGACTCGCCCAGCAAACAGCCCGGCAGGATGCTCAGGCCGCTCAAAAGGCCGGACAGCCGAATACCCCCGCCCCGGCTCCCGCAGCTGACCCTCCTAAACAGCCATAGCAGGCCACTCCGACTCCTCGCCGCGATCATGCGTTAATCTTCAGTCTGGTATCGTTCTCGCCCGATCGCCATTCTGACACGCATGAAAATCCTTTCCCGCTCTCTGCTCCTGCTCTTTGCGTTACTTCCGACTGTCGCCGCTCACGCCGCCAACAAAGTGGTCGTCTTCTCCGAGCCCGGCTTCCCCTCCGCCGACTCCGCCGCACCCACGCAGCCCCAGCTTCAGGCAGGATTCCCTGGAGCCACCTTCGCCTCCGCCTCGCAACTGCCCGCCGCGCTCGCCGATGCCGACCTGCTCATCATGCCCTACGGCTCCGCCTGGCCCGAAGCCCAGTGGCAGCCCATCCTCGAATACCTCGACCGCGGCGGCAACCTGCTCGTCCTCGGAGGCAAGCCCTTCACCCGCGCCGCTTATCGCGATTCTTCCGGCTGGCACCTGCGCGCGCCCAGCGTCGCCGCCTCCCTCGAGCTCTTCATCCACGACTACCAGCCGACCCCCGGCTCCGATGGCCTCAAGTTCCAGCCCAATCCCGACGTCCTCCCCGCTCTGCCCGCCTTCTCGTGGAAACAAGCCTTCAGTCCCGTCCTGCGCCTCTCCGTCGTCCCGAAATACAACCGCGACGGCTCAACCGGCGACGAGGACTTCGACCTCACCACTCTCGCCTGGGGCACCCGCAACGGCCACAAGCTCGCCGCGCCCATCTTCGAAATCGATCACAACCAATACCGCTTCGTGGGAGGCCGCTGGATCTTCGCCACCGCCGACCTCGACGCCTCCTTCTTCTCCAACACCCAACTGCTCGCGACGCTCGCCGACCTCGCTACCCGCAAGGCCGATCGCTTCACTTTCCGCCCACGCGTGCCGCTCTTTCTCCCCGGCGAGCCGCTTGCCTTCAACTTCGAGCCCTACGCGCCCGGATCTGACTGGACCTCTGCCGATCAACTCAAAATCCACGTCACCTCCGAAGACAACGCCACCCCCACCGATCTCACCGTCCCCGCCGACTCATCGCAGCCCATCAACCTCCCCGCTGCAGGCGCCGCCGGCAAAGGCCTGCACACCGTCGAAGCCACCCTTCTGCGCGACGGCAAGCCCCTGCACATCTACCGCTCCGGCTTCTGGATACGCGACTGGGACTATCTCCTTTCCGGCCCCAAACTCACCGTAGGTTCCGACTACTTCCAGCTCGACGGCAAACCCCTCCCCGTCGTCGGAACCACCTACATGTCGAGCGACGTCGCCCGCCTCTACCTCTCCAAGCCCAACGCGTACGTCTGGGATCAGGACATGGCGCAGATCCACGGTGAAGGCCTGAACATGATCCGCAGCGGGCTCTGGTCCGGCTGGGACCCGCTCATCGGCCCCAACGGCGCCATGACCGAAGACGCCCTGCGCACCATCGAAGCCTTCCTCATGTGCGCCCGCCACAATCACCTGCCCGTCCAGTTCAACCTCTTTGCCTTCCTGCCGGATAACCTCGGCGGCGAAAACGCCTACCTCGACCCTGTCGCCTGGCGCGCGCAGGCGGAATACGTCACGTCGATCGCCCAGCGCTTCCACGCCGTCCCCTTCCTCGCCTGGGACCTCATCAACGAGCCCAGCGGCAACGCCAACCTCTGGCGCACCCAGCCCACGGGAGACGCCTTCGAGCAGGCCGCATGGCGCAAGTGGCTCGCCGCCCGCTATCCCGACCAGCCCGACCTCCTCGACGCCTGGGCCGAGCCATCCTTCGGAATCGGCCGCAACCTCCAGCTCCACCCCACCACCTCCGGACCCGAATCCACTGCCCAGGACCCCTTCGCCCTTCCCGCCGCCGGTGCCTTCGGATTCGACGCCGTCCGCTCCGGCTATAACCCCCTCAAGGTCTACGACTACTTCCTCTTCACGCAATCCATCTTTGCCGACTGGGCCCAGCGCACCCGCGGCCTCATCCGCGCCCAGGGATCAACCCAGCTCATCACCGTCGGCCAGGAAGAAAACGGCGTTTCGGGCCGCCTCTCGCCCGCCTTCTATTCGCAGCTGATCGACTTCACCGCCGATCACACCTGGTGGGACTTCGACGCCATCCTCTGGGCCTCGCTCGCCGCCAAATTCCCCGGCAAGCCCATGCTCATTCAGGAAACCGGCGAGCAGCGCCGGCTCACGCAGGACGACCACCTCCGCCTCACCGCCGAAGAGGAGGGCTGGCAGCTTGAGCGCAAGCTGGCTATCGCTTTTGCCCAGGGCGCCGGCGCGCTCGAGTGGGTGTGGAACGTCAACAGCTACATGTCCAACGACAACGAAATCACCATCGGAGCCATCCGCACCGATGGAACCGAGAAGCCCGAGGCCGAAATCCTCAGCGCCTTCGCCGCCTTCGCCACCAAGAGCCCATCCAGCTTCACGCACATTCAGGCTCCGCAGGTTGCCATGGTCACCTCGCAAGCCCTGCAGTACAGCGGCATGAACCCGCTGGCCATCGACACGCAAAAGCACGCCCTGCGCGCCCTCGCCTACTACGACCACACACCCTTCCGCTTCGTCGCCGAGAACCGGATCTCCGACCTCGGCTCGCCGAAGCTCGCCATTCTCCCCGCCGCGCAGGCCCTGAGCGATGACACCTGGACCGCTCTCATGAAGTACGTCGACGCCGGAGGCACACTCCTCGTCACCGGACCCGTCCAGTGCAACGAGCACTGGCAGTTCGTCGACCGCCTCGCTCCGCTCGGCATCAAGGCCCAGCTGGAGACCCTCGCCGTCCGCCAGTGCGACCTGAAACTCGAGAACCAGCCGGCCATTCAGGTCAGCTTCCCAACCGAAGTCCAGCAGCTGCCCATCGACGTCCTGCGTTTCGCCGACGGCAAGTCTGTCGAGGTTGTCCCGCACGGCTCAGGACACA
The DNA here is from genome assembly GCA_963721995.1 of uncultured Acidobacteriaceae bacterium. GTDB lineage: Bacteria > Acidobacteriota > Terriglobia > Terriglobales > Acidobacteriaceae > Silvibacterium. Next base: position 191,650 of record CAVRNK010000027.1, read on the forward strand.
TCCTCTGGGCACGCGATCCCGTCGAGTTCTCCGAGGACTACGAGCCCACCGCCGCGCTCTACCGCTACGCGCTCAAATTCGCCGGAGTCGCGCCTTCCCTCCGCGAGCTCGCGCCCCTCTCGCCCGCCGTTCTCGCCTTCCCCACCGTCCTCGACGACGCCGTGCTCTACAGCTTCTCCAATGAGTCTCTGGATGCCCAGCCTGTCGCTATCGAAGACGCCGTCTCGCACGGAACCGTGCGCTTCACCCTCCCCGCGCAACGTGGAGCGGCCATTCTCCTCCGCAAATCCGACGGATCGGTCCTCGCCGCCTACGGCGCCGCGGCATCCCGGAAATGATTCGGTAAATCTCGTCTTACTTGTGGTAAGATACACTAATGGAGACTGTTAAGGTTTCATCTAAAGGCCAGATCGCCATACCAAAGCAGGTTCGCGATGCCCTCAACCTCGCCGAAGGTTCCCGGCTTAACCTTGAGATCCGGGGTCAGGATATCGTTCTTTCCAAAGAACCTGCCTGGAAAAAGCTTCAAGGCGCTGGTGGAAATTTGATGGAAGCGTTCGCCGCTTTCAGGAGAGAGGAGCGCGAGCGTGAAGACTCGCGTCCTTGATTCCTGGGCTATCCTCGAATGGATCAGCGGGAGGCAGCCAGCGACAGACGCGGTCGCCCTGCTCCTTGCCGAATCAGAAACCGGCGCTGCCCACCTTTTCATGAGCGCTATCAACGTTGGCGAGGTGTATTATTTTCTGCGCAAACGCCACAGCGAGCAGCTTTCCGAGTCTTGGCGTACGTCGTCCCGAACTCTCCCGATGACAATCGAAACCCCGGCACTAGATGAAATCTGGGCTGCTGCGATCCTGAAAGGATGCTATCCGATCGCGTATGCTGACGCTTTCGCTGCCGCACTTGCACAAGAGCATGATTGCCCGCTTGTGACTGGAGATCCCGAGTTTCAATCAATTCCAGACCTGCAACTCGACTGGATCGGACCAAAGCCCTGATCGAACGCTGCTACCTCGCTCGTCTCCTAAAAAAAGAACCCTGATCTGTGGGATCAGGGTCAGGAGGTGTTTATATGCAAGAGACGAATACAGATTAGAGCCCGCAGCGTTTCATGTCTTGGGCCGGATGGACGGTTTTTGCCTCCACCTTTGGGTTGAAGCGCGCTGGCAATCCATGACTGGCCCGGTATTCATCCAACTAAGAGATTTCCACGTCAGGCTTGCGGTTCTACTCCGACAGAGGCAGGCGTCATTTGTCTTCGTTAAACTTGTCCCGTGACTGATCCAGAGATTCTCGAAGTGGTGTCGAGAGCAGATGCCTTCTTTTGCTGTGCCAGGGCGCGTACTGGATAGCATCCTTCCAACAGCAAAAAGCTGACGATAAGGCGACTTGCGGTTAGTTATTTCTGAGGCCGGCCCCACTATCAGGTCGTGAAATATTCCTGACGAGCCTGGACGGAAGCGGTAAGGAAGATCGGCTTCACCATCGCTTCAATCCTGACAGCAATTTCTTCAGCGGGAATGCGATCGGGAGTCTGATACCACCGTCGGGCGGCCCCAAAAATGGCCCAGGCAGCCGTGGTTGCCAGCAATTTGGGATCGGTGCCAGGTAACATCGCGTGATGCGCGGCACCCTCCAGAAACATGCCCTCCACGACCGGGATGATTGAGCCTTCGAGGGGCATCTTCGCTAACTGGCTGGGACAGCCCGTGGTTTCGGCGAGATAGTCGCAGACGCCCAGCGCGATGGCACGCAGCGCCCCATCGCAGTTTGAGAAGGAAAGCCCGCGGCGCGCGATAAGGTCACGGAAGCGAGTGGCTGTCATGGCCTGCAGGAGGGCATTCTTGTCGGGGTAATGGAGGTAAAAGGTGGCCCGGTTCAGGGTCGCTTCATCGGTGATCTCCTGGATGGAGATATCGTCGAACTCCTTGCGGCCCAACAACCTAAGTAACGACTCCATCAACATCTGACGGCTGCGGAGGACACGGGGGTCCGTGTTTTGCGCTGTATTGACGGGTTGGAACGCGCCTGCCATTGGCAAATAAAGCATAGCCCTTTCTCCAGCATTAGATGCGTGAGCGACATTCGTCGATTTTATTTGAATCAACATATGTTGATTAAACATCATTTGTCGCATAGGAGATTTTGTATGCCCAAGCTTCTTCACATCGACTCTAGCCCGCTGTATGGGCGATCCGTCTCGCGCCAGCTTACCGACGCGTTCGTTACTCAATGGAAGTCTTCGCACCAGAATGGAACGGTCGTCGAACGCGACCTTAACGCAACCACAATCCCGCCTGTCACCGCCCAATGGGTAGGCGCGGCCTACACACCGGAAGAGGCGCGCACTTCGCAACAGAAGGAACTGCTGGCGCTTTCGGACACGCTGCTCGCCGAACTGGAGCAGGCGGATGAGTACGTACTTGGCGTGCCGATGCATAACTTCGGTGTGCCCTCGGTGCTCAAGCTCTGGATCGACCAGATCGCGCGTGTGGGCAGGACTTTTTCCTATGCGGATGGAACGCCGAAAGGACTGCTCACGGGCAAAAAGGCGACGTTCATCATCGCGACCGGCGGGATCTATGATGCGCAGACACAGATGGCCTCTTTCAACTTTGTCGAGCCCTATCTGCGGTCGGTCTTTGGCTTCCTCGGGGTGGCAGACGTGACTTTCCTCACGGCAGGCGGAACTGCGGCACTCAACTACGGGCAGGACCGTGATGCATTTCTAGCGCCGCATCTTCAGGCCGTGCAAACGCACGCGCAGGCGATCTAAGGGAGACGACACATGAAAACGGTTTCCATCATTGCGCGCTATCTGCTGGGACTGATATTTATCGTCTTTGGCCTGAACGGATTTCTCAACTTCATCCACCAGCCGCCGCCGTCGAATCCGCTCGAGATACAGTTCTTTGTCGCCGTCGGCGCGTCGCATTTTGCCGCGTTCTTCTTCGCTGCGCAGTTGATTGGCGGGCTGCTGTTGCTTTCAGGCTTCTTTGTGCCGCTCGCACTCACGGTGCTTGCGGCGGAGTTGTACAACATCCTCGCGTTTCATCTGACCTTTGCGCCGGCGGGCATTCCTCCGGCACTCGTCGCCTGCGTGCTGTGGGTGCTGGTTTTCCTGCAGTACCGCAACAGCTTCAACGGCGTTTTGGCCGCAAAGCCTGTGGTAAAGGAATAATCTGCTTCGTTGCAGGGGAGGCCTGGTGCCTCCCCGCTGCAGAGCGTTTTCAGACTCGACACAGCACAGTCCCGGATCAGGGATTAGTACCGGGAAAAACGCCCTTCTCGGAAGAAACACCTGGAGTTCCGATAACCCGGTCCCGAGGATTTCGGTGGAACCTCATGTGTCTCGGTTCTCAGCAGATGTAATCTCGACGGGCGTGCTCCCTAAGAACAAGCGCGAAACAAACGGAACTCCGATTTGCCCAGACCCTCCCCCGGATGTCCTCCTCGAAGAGATGAAGAAAACCACACTGCTCGGCCTTGCGGCGGGATTGCTATGTACCTGCTCCCTTTTGGCGTCCGCCCAAGACAAGGGGCCTTGGCGTGCCACCAGTTCCAACGCCACTGCCATCACCGGCGATATAGGAGTTTTCGACGACAAGCTGTCGCTCAACTTCTCCACATTCACCATCGCCGAAATACGTAAGCTCGATCCCGCCGAAGCCGCCGCGCTCTTCAGCACGGAGACCAGCGCTCCCGGGGGCGGCTTTCTGTATCGCATGGACATCCCCGCCGCAAAGCACTTCGTCCACAAAAACACTCTCTGTGGCAACGACGACACACAATGGATGGCCACCTGGCTTCAGGGCCGGGACCTGCACGTCGCCTTCTTCTCCGGAGGCAAAACACCCGTAATGACGTCCGATGCCCTCGCCAACTCCACCGACGTCTGCGGTCTTTTCCTCTACAGCCGCTGACCACCCCATCAACGCCCCGGGACCACGTCCATAATGCGGTGAGGCGAACGCTGCTCCTTCCGCTGCGGAGAGCTTGTCAAGCCCCGCCACCCTTCGCAGCCCGTAAGTGATTCATTCCGGGCGAAAAATGGACGGGCACGGACGGCCGACTATTTCCCCGCAACCGGTAAACTTGAAATAGAGAGCAAACTTCACTTTTCGATCCCCGATCGGCGCTGTCTAACTCTTTTATTTTCTATGAGGTGTCTGTAACCGATTGATTCCTTGGGACCTGCGGCTAACCTATCCTTTAAAATCAATAAAATGAATGAAGTAGATAAGCCGGGGAGGAGGGGGTGCCCATGGCTACGGCGGAGTAACATTACCGTCGAACCCACTCAGGAGGAAAAACCACGATGCCCGACTCGCCTCAGACCTATGCCAACCACGGACGCTTTCATCCTCTCTTCCACTTCCTCCTGGCGCCGATCCTGCTTATCAACCTGATCGTCAGTATTGTCTGGCTCGTACGCCATCCTACGTTTGCTTCGATCTGGTATCTGGTAATGGCAGTCGCCCTCTTCATCATGGGCACCCTGGTGAGGGTCAACCCGATGAAGGTGCAGGACCGCGTCATCCGCCTCGAAGAGCGGCTCCGCCTCTATGCCCTTCTGCCGGAATCCCAGCGCGCGCGTATCCCTGAGTTGACCGAGGACCAGCTGGTCGGCCTCCGCTTCGCTCCCGACGAGGAACTTCCCACCCTCGCCCAGCGCGCCATCAACGAACACCTCACCCGCAAGGACATCAAGAAGGCCATCGTCAACTGGCGCCCCGACCACTGGCGAGTCTGAGCGGATCCGGCACTGGGCAGTCCGCCTACGCCTGCTTGGCCTCAAGCTCCGCCCACCGGGCAAAGAGCGAGTCCACTTCCTCCTGCGCCTTCTCCTGCTCGGCCAGTGCCTCGACCAGCCGAGCGGCATCGGTCGCAACCGCCGGATCCTCGACCATCGTCCGGGCCGCCGCCAGCCGCGCCTCCGCCTCGCTGATCCGATCCTCGATCCCGGCCCACTCTCGGGCCTCCAGGTAAGACAGCTTCTTTTTCGCCGAAGTCGCAGTCGCAGTCGGAACCCGTTCCGCCGGTCGCGCAGGTTTCCTGGCCTGCTCGCGTTCCGCCATCCACGCTTCCCATTGCGAGTAATCGGCAAAGCTCGCCGCGCCGCCCTGACCATCGAGTCCGACCACGATGTTGGCAATGCGATCGAGCATGTAGCGGTCATGCGTTACCAACACCAGCGATCCCGGATACTCGAGCAGCGCCTCCTCCAGAATCTCGAGCGTCGGAATGTCGAGATCGTTGGTAGGCTCGTCGAGCAGAAGCACATCCGCCGGTTGCAGCATGAGCTGCGCGATCAGCACCCGCGCCTTCTCGCCGCCCGACAGCCGCGACACCGGCTGGTTGAGCTGCTCCCCGGTGAACAGGAACCGCGCCGCCCACGACGCGACGTGGATCACTCGATCCTGGTAGACCACTGCGTCGCTGTCCGGCGCCAGCGCCCGCCGCAGTGTCTGGTCCTCATCCAGCTGCCGGTTCTGCTCGAAGTAGGTGATGCGAAGCTGATTCGCCCGCTTGATACCGCCCGAGGTCGGCTCGATCTCTCCCGTGAGCAGCCGCAACAGGGTGGTTTTGCCGCTGCCGTTCGGTCCCACCAACCCGACGCGCATCCCGGCCGTCAGGTGAAAATTCAACCGGTCGAACAACGTCCGCTCTCCGATCGCGTAGCTCAGATCTTCAAGCTCGACGAGCCGCTTGCTTTGGCGTCCGGTCGAGCTGAAGTCGATATCAGTGGTGGCCGTGCGGCTGCGGCTGCTGACGTCCGCCAGCTCCGCGATCAGCCGATTGGCATTGTCGATGCGTGCCTTAGCCTTGGTAGCCCGGGCCTTGGGACCGCGTCGCAGCCACTCCTTCTCCACGCGAACCCGATTCTCCAGCGCCTCCTGATGGCGCGCCTGGGCGTGAAGGAATGCTTCCTTCGCCTCCAGAAACTGGCTGTAGCTACCCTCGGCGCGCAACATCCCGGAGGGGTACGCCCGATTCAGCTCCGCCATCTGTGTGGCGACGTTTTCAAGAAAGTAGCGATCGTGGCTGATCACGACACTGGCAAAGTTCTCGCCGGCCAGCAGTTCTTCCAGCCATTCGATCCCGGCCAGGTCGAGATGATTCGTCGGCTCGTCGAGCAACAGCAGATCGGGCTTCTGAACAAGGGCTTCAGCGACAGCAAGCCTTTTCCTCCAGCCGCCGGAAAATGTATCCGCGACAGTATCGAAATCGGTGAAGCCCGCCGCGCCAAGAGTAGCGCGCAGACGCGCCTCCCAATCAGTCTCATGCACTCCGGACCGTTTGAGCGCGCCTTCGATAATCTGCCGTACGGTTGCGCGGGGTGCAAATCTGGAGTCCTGCTCAACGTACGCCATACGCAGATTCCTGCGTGGAGTGATCTCACCGGAATCGGGCTCGATGTCGCCGGCCAGCATCCTGAGCAGCGTGGATTTGCCGCTGCCGTTCGGACCAATCAGTCCGATCCGATCGCCGTCGTTGACGGTGAACGAGATCTCGCGGAAAAGTGTGGTCGCGCCGAAGGTCTTGGTTACCGATTGCGCATTCAGCAGGAGAGACAAGATCTTCTCCTGCTAGCGCGCGGTGCGGGTGGCCGCAATGTATTCCTCGTAGGGCCCTTTGAAATCGTCAATAACGCCACGATCGAAGTGCCAGATGCGAGTCGCCACTTCGTCGATCAGGTCATGGTCGTGAGTGACGAGCAGCACTGTGCCTTCGTACCGCTGCAAGGCGATATTGAGTGCGTTGATCGATTCGAGATCGAGGTGATTCGTCGGCTCGTCGAAGATGAGGATGTTGGGCTTCTGCAGCATCAGCTTGCAGAAGAGAAGCCGTGCCGCCTCACCGCCGGAGAGCGCAGCTGTTGGCTTCAATCCCTCCTCCCCGCGAAAAAGCATCTGGCCAAGAATCCCGCGAATATCTTCCTTGGTCGCTTTCGGGTCCCACTGGTGCAGCCAGTCGGCAACGGTGAGTCCGTGCTCGATGATCCCGGTGTGATCCTGCGGGAAATAGCCGATCTGCGCCTCGTGTCCCCACTTGATCGTGCCCGCATCGAGCGTGAAGTCTTTTTCTGCGAAATCCGGAGATGTCGTGAGCAGAGATTTGACGAGCGTGGTCTTGCCCTGGGCGTTGCGGCCCATCAGGCCGATCTTCTCGCCGCGCATCACGTTCGCGCTGAATCCGTCGATCACGGTCAGATCGCCGTAGCTCTTGCGAATATCCTCAAACTCCAACGCGGTTTTTCCGGAAGGGCGAACCATGTCAAAGCGAATGTATGGGCGCTGGATATTCGATCGCGCGAGTTCCGTCGTCTGGAGACGTTCGACTTCTTTCTTGCGGCTGGTCACCTGGCTCGACCGTGTGCCGGCGGCGAAGCGCGCAATAAATTCGTTCAGCTGGGCGATCTTCTTCTCGCGCTGCTCGTTCTGCGATTCGAGACGCGAACGAATCTGCGTCTTTGCCACAACCATTTCGTCGTAACCGCCGGTATAAGTGATGATCGTCTCGTAGTCGATGTCGGCGGTGTGCGTGGTTACGCTGTTGAGAAAATGCCGGTCGTGCGAAATCGTAATCAGCGTGCCTTCGAACCTGGAGAGAAAATCCTGCAGCCAGTGAATCGAGTCAAGGTCGAGATAGTTCGTCGGCTCGTCGAGCAGCAAGGCCTGCGGATTACCGAAGAGCGCCTGGGCAAGCAGCACACGAACCTTCTGGCCTCCCTGCAGTTCACTCATCTTCCGCTCGTGCAGCTCGTCCGGGATGTCGAGGCCCTGGAGCAGCACAGCGGCGTCGCTCTCCGCCGTATAGCCGTCTTCCTCGCCGACGATGCCTTCAAGCTCTCCAAGCCGCATGCCATCGTCGTCGGTAAGCTCAGCCTTGGAGTAGATGGCGTCACGTTCCTCGAGAGCCGCCCACAATCCCTTGTTACCCATGATGACGGTGTCTATGACCCGGTAAGCGTCAAACGCGAACTGGTCCTGGCGCAGGATGCCGAGCTTCTTCGGCCGCACCACCGTTCCCTTCTGCGCGTCGAGTTCGCCGGAAAGGATCTTCATGAAAGTAGATTTGCCGGCTCCGTTGGGTCCGGTGAGACCGTACCGCCGGCCCGGTGTGAACGTGATACTCACGTCGTCGAAGAGAATCTTGGCGCCGTAGCGCATGCTTATATTGCTGACTGAAATCATTGTGCTTCCGTATTGAATGTTGTGGCCGCGAAGTTCTGCGTGCGCCTGGGAGACGCAGTGCGAAAACCTGCGAATGTTGGCCTGTCCCACTATCTTAAATCGAAGAAGCGGGAATTCTTTTAAAAGAGATGCGAGATGATCTGGTTTACGGCCAGCGCCGCCGTGTAGGCGAGCACGCTCATGTATGTAAACTGCAGCGCCGGCCACTTCCAGCTGTTCGTCTCACGCCTTACGATGGCCAGCGTCGAGGTGCACTGCATAGCAAAGGCGAAGAAGACCACCAGCGCCATCGCTCCACCCAGTGTCAGGTCATGGCGCAGTGCCGCCTGCAGGCTTAGCGACTGAGTCGCAGGATCGGCGCCGTAGAGCGTCCCCAGCGTGCCGACGATTACCTCGCGCGCGATGATAGAGCTGAGCAGCCCGATCCCGATCTTCCAGTTGAAGCCGAGCGGATGGATAACCGGCTCGATCCAGCGGCCTACATGTCCGATAACGCTGTCTGGCAGGGTCGAGTGGAAGGGTATATGGCTCAGGAACCAGAGCACCACCGTCACGCAGAGAATGATCGTTCCCGCCTGCTTCAGGAACACCTTGCCGCGATCCACGACGCGAAGTCCAAGCGAGCGCAGGGTAGGCAGCCGGTACTGTGGCAGCTCGAGAATGAACGGCGCCGAGGCGGCCTTGAGAATCGACGACTTGAGCAACCGCGCTGTACCCAGCGCAGCAAGAAATCCCAGGAGGTACAGCGAAAGCATGACGGCCGCACGCAGGCCGAAGAATTCGCCAATGATCGGCTTGTTGGGGACGAATGCGGCGATCATCAGCAGGTAAATAGGCAGCCGCGCCGAGCATGTCATGAACGGAGCCACCAGAATGGTCGCAAAGCGGTCGCGCTTGTTCTCGATGGTTCGTGTGGCCATAATGGCCGGAACCGCGCAGGCATAGGCTGACAGCAGCGGGATAAAAGCCTTGCCGTTGAGGCCGATAGACCGCATGACCCGATCGGCGATCAGCGCTGCGCGGGCCAGATAGCCCGAATCCTCGAGCACCCCGATGAACAGGAACAGCAGCAGAATCTGCGGCAGAAAGACGAGGACCGACGCCACACCCTTCCAGATGCCGTCGATAAGAAGGGATTCAAACCATCCGTGCCCGAGAAACGTCCCGATCTTGCTTCCGGCCGCATTGAGCAGGTCGCCGAAAGCATTGCTCAGGGGCTGGCCGATGGAGAAGACGACTTGAAAGACGCTGATCACAACCGCCAGGAAGAGCAGCGGACCGAAAATACGGTGCAGCAGGAACCGGTCGAGTTTCCGCGTCCACTCCGACGACAAGGGCGCCTTGTATTTGGTCCGCGTGCTGATGCCGGTTGCCCACTGCCGGTAGGAGCGCGCATTGCCCACAACCGGCAGTTCCAGCTTTGCCGGATTCCTGGGTTGTAGCGTCTCGCTCTTGCGGTCAAGAAAATGAGAGATGGAATCAAGGCCGGTGCCGCGCGAGGCGCTTATTTTTGCCACCGGAACGCCGAGTTCTCGGGCCAGCGCCAGAGTGTCAACTTCGCCGCCGCGAGTTTCCATCAGGTCACTCATGTTGAGCAGGACGAGAGTCGGCAATCCCAATGCCAGAACCGGGGCAGCGAGAGTTAACTGGCGCCGCAGGTGCAATGAATCCAGTACCAGCAGGATGGCGTCCGGCACCGGCGTGCCGGGCATCTCACCGTGCAAAACATCAACCGCCACACGAGCATCTTCGGAATAGGAGTCAAGACCATAGATACCCGGAAGATCAATAAGTGTCAGGTCGCTTCTGCCGATACCGCTCAGCTTTCCGAAGTGCTGCTCGACGGTAACCCCGGGGTAATTGGCAACTTTTGCACGCAGGCCGGTAAGGCGGTTAAAGAGAGTTGACTTGCCGGAGTTTGGAGGGCCCACCAGCGCGACCGTGCGGACTTTACCTGGAACCCGAGGCTCGACCTTAATTTCAATTGTTTCAGTGGCGCAGCAGTCGCTCATCAGATCCCTTCCTCGACCACCTGAACGCGAATGGAACGGGCGGTTTCCCGGCGCAGGGCGATCTCAAAGCCGTCGATGGCGTAAACCGTAGGATCGCCGGCAGGCGCGCGCCGAACCACCACGACCCTCGCCTCGGGAATAAACCCCATGTGCATAAGGTGATGTCCAACCTCTTCCGGCAGGTCCAGGCGCTCAACAATCGCCATTTTCCCAATGCCGAGTTCACTGAGCGCGTTCAAGTGTGCGTGACCTGTTCTCTTTTCAATCATAACGCAATTACGACCAATTCGCTCGTAGTTCACGGCTCATCAATTCGCCACGAAGCTGGCAACGTAAGCCGTTGCGAACGCGTTGTCATATTCGGTGCGTCTTTCCAGCCAGCAGCTTCGTCTCCAACCATAGTGAGTTCCGGATAGCTGGTTCTCGGGGGAAGGAACTCAAGTTGGGTTGGGTGCGCCTCATGTTGAGCTTGCGCTGACGGGCGCGCCCATCTCTGCCTGCGGAGGCCAAAATCTCCGGCCGAACATCAATGCTCCAAAAGCCCCCAACAATCAGCGAGTTGAGTTCTTCTCCGCGTGCAGTGAAGGCCATTCCGGATTACGCTTTTCGAGAAAAGCGCGGATACCCTCTTTGAAATCCTCGGTGTTTCGAGCCTCGGCATTGGCGGCGATAGCTGATTCGGTTTCCTGGTCAAGGTGGTGGTGCGCGTGCTCACTGAGCAGCCGCTTCGTCGCCTGCATCGCAGCGGGGCTATTGCGGAGCAGCGAGTAGGCCAGCCGCCGTGCCTCAAACATCAGATCCTGCTCGGAAACCACGCGAGTAATCAGTCCTAGATCAAACGCCTCCTGGGCCTTAATCAGACGGCCGGTGAGCAGCAGGTCGCGGGAGCGTTTGTCGCCGATCTGTCCGCGCAGAAATGCTGACACGATCGCCGGAACGAAGCCAATCTGCACCTCGGTGTAACCGAATTTGGCTTCCGGGATGGCGAGAGTAAAGTCACAGATAGTAGCCAGACCCATCCCGCCCGCGATCGCGGCGCCGTTGACTGCCGCAATGGTGGGTTTCGGCATGTCGTAAAGTGTTCGCAACAGCCGCGCGATGCGTTCAGAATCGCGACGGTGGTCTTCGGGAGTCTTGGCGCGCAGCGTCTCCAGATGGTCGAGATCGAGACCCGCGCAGAAAGCCGATCCCGAGCCCGTAAGCAGAACAACCCGGCAGGAGGGATCATTTCCAGCAGCGATGAAGGCGTGCGTCAGATCGTCCATCATCTCGGGATTGAGCGCATTACGCTTATCCGGCCGGTTCATCGTGATGGTAAGGATGCCGCTTTCCGAGTGGGTATGCAGGGTGGCGTAACGCCGCATGTCGGTTCCCTCCGAGGCAGAGACAGACAATCTTACTTCAGGCGTTCAGAAGCGGGCCATTCGACTATTGTGGCATCGAAGCAAATTGTTGCTGAATAGCACGGCTCGACGCGAGCAGATTGTCGAGCGGACCCAGCGGTGGCAGCGTAGCGCCGAGCCTGCCGAGCTCAGCCAGAGCGATCTCCGTCGCCAGGTTCCCCACCAGGGCGTCCTGCGCAAAGGGGCATCCGCCCAGACCGCCTAAAGCTGTGTCGAATCTGCGGCAGCCTGCGGTGTAAGCGGCCGCCACTTTTTCAGCAGCATGGTCAGGGCGGGCATGCAGGTGCACGCCGAGTTCGACATTGCCGGAAAGCGTCGGGAGAACGGCGGCCACGAGAGTTTCAACGTCAGCCGGAGACGCGAGACCCACCGTATCGGCGAGAGATATCTGCTCGATCCCGCTGTCAGTCAGCAGATCGCAGGCGGCGATAACTTCGTCGATGCTCCAGGGATCGTCATATGGATTGCCGAAGGCCATGGAGACATAGACAACGACATTCACGCCCGCCTTGTAAGCTCCTTCGCCAATCGCATCAAGCGTCTCAAGAGACTCTTCCGGCGTCTGCCGCTGATTGCGCTGGAGAAAGGTGGGCGACACGGAGTAGGGAAATCCCAGCGTGGTCACGGACCCAGTGGCAATCGCACGGTCGGCGCCCTTTTTGTTCACGACGATGCCGATGATTTCAACATCGTCCGGCGCGTCGAGAAAACCAAGCACCTGCTCTGAGTCGGCCATCTGTGGGACCGCTGCCGAAGACACAAAGGAGACGGCGTCAATATGCCGAAAGCCGGCATCGATCAAAGACCGCAGATACTCCACCTTCACATCTACTGGGATGGGCTTCGCCATCCCCTGCCAGGCATCGCGGGGACATTCGATCAGTTTGACTGCGTTTATCATTTCCGGGCCAGCTTAAAGAGCGTGCGAATTCGTCAAGAGAAACACCGCAACGATCGCCCCGAAGTGCACAGCCCCGGCGATCAGGAGCGCGCTCCACCACGACTTCGAGCGCAGAATCAACGCCATGAGCATTCCGTAGAGCGGGAACTGAATATACATCAACAGCTGTGACAGATTATCCCCGAGCAGAGGCGCCAGCCCAATCGCCGGGCTCTTAAGCAAAAGCACCCACGGATACAGAGTCATCAGAGCGCTGGGTCCGGCAAGGGCCATAATGCTGGCGGCGTGGATGGCCAAGGGCGTCACGGCAATACCAACCAGAAGCGGCCACCACACAGCAAGAAAACCGGGGCTCTTACTCTTGCGCTTGCGCGAGGCATTCCGGGATATGGCACGGCGCTTTTCGCGAACCGTGGTTGTGGCGACAGGCATGGGTTGAGGATACCTCGCGGAAAGATTGTGCGTGGCGATGAAAAGCCGGATTGGCGACCCAGGGGAATCGAGGAGGTATCGGGGCCGACTTTCAAATCCGACGGAAAACTTGGTGAGAACCGCGAAATCCTTACCCAAACGCACTAACGGTCGGCTACATTAGTCGCCACGTGCGCTCGCCCGAAATCTGGACGTTTGCCGTTTTGATGCAGGACATTTCCCGGGCCCGGTTGATATGCGAATAGGAGAATGAATCATGCCAATCCTCACGAATCTGCGCGCCTCGGCAGTTGCTGTAGCGCTCTTCGCCTTCTCATTGGCATCCCATGCCACCCCGACTACATTCGATGCCATCTACATTTTTGGCGACAGCTACTGCGATGTAGGCAACATCTTTATTGCAACCAAGGGTGCAGAACCGGCGGCGCCATATTATCAGGGGCGCTTCTCAAATGGACCCATCTGGCTGGATCATCTTGCCGGCACTTACGGATTAACGCTCAAACCGTATCTGGGGGGCGGGACGGATTTCGCTTTCGGCGGCGCGCAGGTCCTGGCGGCCGTTCCGGAAGGCGCGTTTTCGATTCCCAGCGTTCCACAGCAGGTCGAGCTTTATCTGAGCCTGCATAATGGCAAGGCGGATCCAAATGCCCTGTATGTGGTCGAGGGCGGCGGCAACGACATCCTGGATGCAACAGGCGGATCTCCTGAGACGCTCGGCAACGAGATCGCATTCGGCCTGGCGTCGAGCATAGAACTGCTGGAGCGAGCGGGGGCGAGGAATATCCTTACATCTAACCTGCTGGACGTGGGCCAGCTGCCTGGTGCGAAGGCCGAAGGGATTGGCAGTTTCGCCACTGCTGCGTCGCTGGCAACCAACAAGGCGCTCAATCTGCTGCTGTTGCTGGAATCATTCTCGCCACAGACTCGTATCTACCGAATCGATGCGTACGCCCTGTTCCAATCGGTGCTTACGGATCCGGCCCATTATGGTTTCACCGACGTTACCGATCCGTGCCTCACGACAGTGGTGTGCAGCAATCCCTACGTGAACTTCTTCTGGGATCAAGAACATCCCACCATCTTCGGCCACTCTTTCTTTGCCGTGGTGGCGCAGGAGCTACTGAAGCAATGAGAGCGTAAGACTCATTCACCCGGCTGACTGCTGTCCGATCAGATGGAGCGGCGCTCGCGGGAGCGAATCCAGAGCTCGAAGACCAGCACGTTGATGGAGAAGCCGATCCAGAAGGCCACACCGAAGAATTGGCTCGGCGTGAGATGCGTGAGCCGGCTGGTCGCAAAGAAAACTCCCATCACCGGCCGCGTGGTCGCGATGCCCAGCAGGATCACGATAGCGCGCAACAGCCATGGGCGCTCGCGGAGCGGATCATTCTGTCTCCTGTATTGATATGCGCGAAACAGTGAGACGAGGAAGAGGCTGTTAAAGAAGAGCACTGCCGACCGCTCAATCCATCCACCGACAGCGTGTACGCTCATAGCGTAGGCGGTGATGCCAACGACAGCTCCGAGGGGATAAATGAGTTGCCCAGCCCAGGCGCGGGTCAATGCTCGAAAAACCACGAACGGCGCAACCAGCACAAATGCCAGCGCGGGAATGATATGGGCCAGCGTCAGTGCGGTGTGGGAAGCAAAGAACGAGTCGAGCGCGGCAAGCTGGGGCGCGGCTGAAGGCGGAGGAAGGGCAAGCGCGAATATCCGTCGAATGACCACGGCAACGGCGATTGCTGTGCATACCCAGAAGCCGACGCGCGCCCAGAGCGGGGATCGCCTTTCTCTCAACGCCGGGGCAGGGCGAGATTGTATGGGGACCATTCTTCCCGATACGCAAGAAGCGTCCTCCTAGTGCCGTGTTTCTCCCGTGCCCGCAGGTTGTACTGAAAGATCGCCTGAGCCCAGGCGGCGGCGGAAGAAATCGAAGACAATCCCGTAGAGTTGGAGGGCCAGTTCCGGATCGTAGCGCGGGCCCTCGTCGCGCATGAAGGCGTGCGCACCGTTGACTTCATACCAACTGAACTTCGCGCCGACTTCGTTGAGACGGGCCTGGATGATTATGCGGCCTTCGAGCGGGGTGTGGGGGTCCTGCCGTCCCCAGATCATCAGGAGCTCGCCGTGGATGTCTTTCGCACGCTCCAGCGAATCGTCCTTCATGCCTTTGCCCAGGCTGCCCGTATGTATATCCGTCGCATAAAAGCACGCCGCGCCTCGCACGTCGGTGTTCATAGCAGCACGAAAGGCAAGATGGCCTCCGATACAGATACCCATGGCCCCGAGCTGGCCAGTGCAATCATCGCGTGACTTGAGATGATCGAGAACAGCGCGGGCGTCGGCGTCGTAGCTCGCCAGCTCCTTGGTGGTCTTCCACTGATTGCCTCGATCCGACCCGGCCTGATCATAGGCGAGCACGGTCCCGGCGGGTTCGAACTCGTGATAGATCTCCGGGACTGCAACGACGTACCCATGACCGGCCAACATGGCGGCGGTTCTGTGAATGGGCCCGGTAACCTGAAAGATTTCGCTATAGAAAACGACGCCCGGATATTTTCCCGGCGCGACCGGCCGAAAGATATGCGTCCGCATCGGCCCGTAGGCAGTCGAGAGTTCTACAGCTTCGTTGTCGAGGATGATCATAGGCTTGAATTTTAGTCCGTCACGTCTGCAGAATCCCGACGTTGAATTTAGGCACATCGGGATTCAACGCAGCGGCTTCGAGCGCCGTCAGAATCGCTTCGCGGGTCTTTGCGGGATCGATGATGGCGTCGACCCATAGGCGCGCAGCGGCGTAGCGGCAGTCCGTCTGCTGGTCGTAGGCTGCTTTGATCGAAGCTAATAGCTCCTGCTTTTCTTCGTCGCTGAGCTTTTTGCCACCGCGCTCCAGCTGCTTGATCTTGATCTCGACCAGAGTATTCGCTGCCGAGGCTCCGCTCATCACGGCGTAGCGCGCTGTGGGCCACGCGAAGATGAAGCGCGGATCGTAGGCCTTGCCGCACATGGCGTAGTTTCCAGCCCCGAACGATCCGCCTACGATAACCGTGATCTTGGGCACGGTGGAGTTTGAGACGGCGGTAACCATCTTCGCCCCGGCGCGGATGATGCCGCTCCACTCGGCGTCGCGGCCCACCATGAAGCCGTTCACATCGTGCAGGAAGATGAGCGGCACGAGGTTCTGATTGCAGTCCATGATGAAGCGCGCGGCCTTCTCGGCGCTCTCGGCGTAGATAACTCCGCCGAACTCCGTCCGTTTCTCACCGGTATGGCTGATCTGCGGCTGGTGCTGCTTCTGGTTGGCGACGACGCCGACAGCGTGACCGCCGATGCGCGCGTATCCACATAAGACAGTGCGCCCATAGTCGGGCTTGTACTCGTCGAACTCGCTGCGATCGACGATTCGAGCCAGAAGCTCGTGCATGTCGTAGGTGTTGACAGCGGCCTTGGCGGGATCGGGATCGAGCAGCGAATAAAGATCCTCGGCCGAATACCTGGGAGCGTCCTTCGCAGGATCATAGGGCGACCGATCGAATGGTGCGCCGGGCCGATGCCCGATCTTCGCAACAAGCGACCGCAGGCGGGCGATGCACAGATGGTCGTTCGGCTCTTTGTAATCAACTGTCCCGGAGATCTCCGCGTGCATGGTCGCGCCGCCCAGTTCCTCGGCGGAGTATTTCTGGCCGATGGCCGCCTGCACAAGCGCAGGCCCCGCGAGGAAAAGACCGCTGCCCTCAGTCATAAGCACGTGATCGGTCATTACTGGCAGGTAAGCACCACCGGCAACGCACATCCCCATGATCGCAGTAATCTGCGGAATGCCCATTGCCGACATGACAGCGTTATTGCGAAAGATGCGGCCAAAGTCATCCTGGTCCGGGAACACGTCTTCCTGAAGCGGCAGGAAGACACCCGCAGAGTCGACGAGGTAAAGCGTCGGGATGCGGTTCTCCATCGCAATAGACTGCGCGCGGAGAACCTTTTTCGCCGTCATGGGGAAAAACGCCCCGGCTTTCACCGTCGCGTCATTGGCGATGATCAAGCAGAGACGTCCGGCGACTCGGCCCAGGCCGGTGACGGTGCCGGCGGAGGGCGCGCCGCCCCATTCTTCGTACATCTCGAAGGCAGCGAAGAGGGCCAGTTCGAATAGCTCGGTCTCGGGATCGAGAAGAAGCGCGATGCGCTCCCGCGCCGTCAGCCGCTTCTTGGCGTGCTGAGACTCGATGGCCTTCGCGCCTCCACCTTCGCGGATGGCGGCTTCCTGCTGGCGGATCTGGGCGACAAGCGCAGTCATGCCGGCGGCATTGTTGCGGGCCCGGGCGGATTTCGGATCGAGCTTTGAGGCGATGATGGTATTCAGCGTGGTGGACTCTGCCATGGCGGACTGGCCAGATTAGCAGGACTGGCCGTCCACGCAAAGACGCTTCGCGGGACTGACCGTCCAGGCAACTGCGCTTCGCGCGAATTATTTGACCAGCTGCACAAACTTCACGAACGACACCGCCGGCATCGGCAGATCAAACTCCAGCTTGGCCTCTCCCGCTGCGTTTGCCGTAACCGTGCTGGGCGGAGTCAGCGTCTGCAACTCATCTCTCTGATGTAGCGATGCCATCTGCACCGCGTCCGGCCATTTCGAAGAGCCCATTGCCTGCCATGCCCCGTAGACATTCGAATGATCGTTGTCGATGCGGTCGTGTTCCACGCGATACGACGCGCCCGGAGTCAGTCCTGCGACCGTCAGCGCAATATGCCGGTTCAGGAGAGCACTTCCCAGCGCCTTGCCATGCTCGGGAGTCGCGTTGCTCAGCAGGACCTCCACACTATTGTCAGACCCGCGCGTGGCGAGTGTTTTGACCAGGCCGTCGAAGCCGTCTCCCGAGCCGGTAGCAGACAGCTTCTCCGTCCCGAGCTGGTGCAGCAGGTAATACGCCCAGTAGCGCGGCTTACGCAGTCCGTCGAGGCCGATCAGTCCGAAGCCGCCGTGAAACAGTGTCTTGGGATCGCCGCTCTCTTCGAAATAGTCGCTGGCCGTCCAGTAGCTGATCGACGTGACCTGATCGAGGCTGTCGGCGAGGCCTGAGACGGTCTCCGCGGCCGCGTAGGCCGTGTCGTTGACCTTATCTCCATACTGGGGAGAGACGCCCCACTCGGTGTAGTAGACCGGCACGTCCGGCAGCCCGTGCCGGCGCAGCAGCGGCCGGTAGTCGGACGCCGGCAGGTAGTAGTTGTGCAGGTCGAGGAAGTCGAGCGGGACGCTGTGACCACCCGTCGCAAAATTTTCGCGCGTCACATGGCGCAGGAAGGGCTCCTGAAAATAAGTGAAGGCAGCTACCGGCCCTCCGACCTTCAGGTTTGGATCGACCGACTTGAGACCGTCGGCTGCGTAGTCGTAAAGCTTGAAGTACTCGTCGCGCGAGCCGTTCCAGAAGGTCACCTCGACCTTCACATCTGGCTCGTTCCACACCTCGAAGGGCCACGTCTCGACCTCCGCACGTCCGTAGCGGTCGATCAGATGCTGCGCGAGCGCGGCAACCAGGTCCCGCCACTTCGCATAATCCTTCGGAGGCGAACTGTTGCCTTTGTACTGAAAGATCTTCGGCGCGTGCGGATCCGCGGCCAAGGCGGCCGGCATAAAGCTCAGTTCGACGAAGGGCTTGAGGCCATCCTCGTGCAGCATGTCGTAGAGCCGGTCGACCTTCGTCCAGTCATAGTGCGGCTTCCCCGCCGCATCCTCGGTATATACGCCGAGGTCGTCCATCAGAATGCCGTGGGCACGGATGTATTGAATCCCCAGCGTGTCGTGCGCAAGCTTGTTGCCCGCACGGAGGCCGGTCCCGGCAGCTTTCACATGTTCGTTGATGTCGCCCTTGAACATGTAGCTCAGGTGCTCGGAGCCGAGGGCGATCTCCCATTTGTGCTCGAATGGCCCTGCGGGATGCGCCGCGTCGACCCGAATCTGTACGGTGGGCTCCTGTTGCGAGGGCCTGAGTGCGGTTGCGGAGGCAATCGCCCCGACCGGGCTCCACGCCGTGCCGTCGTTGCCGCGCACCCGGTAATAGTAGGTGTGGCCGGGCCGGATGTCCGAGTCAACCCACGGACCGTGCGGCACCCGGCCGATCGGCTCGCCGGGGAGGTAGCGCTCCGTCGCATGCTCGACGAATACCGGGATGACTCCATAAACAGAGCTGGCCAGCGAAAACGGGCCGCCCGGACTTTCGCTCCGCTGCACCTGGTAGCAGATGGCGTTCGGGATCAGCTTCCAGTCGACCGAGATGATTCCCTGCCCCGCGGTGGCCCGTATTTCACTGACCGGCGAAAGCAGACTGGACTGAGGAAGCGAAGGCGGTGGAACGTACCTCAACCAGAGGAAAGCAGTAATGCCGAGGACGAAGCCGATTCCTGCAACGACCAGCAGGGCCCTGAGCCCCAGCCGCAACCATCTTCCCAAGCGCGGGTTCCTCCATCACTCCCGGTTCACGGGATCGACGTCCAAGGAACGTAGTCTACTCGAATCGGGATCGGCACAGTAACTCGCGATAGCTAAGACTCCCCGGCTGCGACTCCCCGCAGGCCCAGTGCGTCGGCATTGCTCTGCATCGCCAGGATGCAGAAGGCGATGTGGTCCTCCAGCGGGACGTCGAGCTCAGCGGCACCCGTCGTAATGTCGTCGCGGTTGACCCCTCGGGCAAACGCCTTGTCCTTCATTTTCTTTTTCACGCCCGCGACATCCACATCAAAAATCGACTTTGTGGGTTTGACCAGAGAGCAGGCGGTAAGAAAGCCCGCCAACTCGTCGCAGGCGAACAGCGCCTTGGCGAGGTGGGATTCGCGCGGCACGCCGGAGTATTGGGCATGTCCGAGAATTGCCGTGCGAATCGCTTCGGGCCATCCCTGCTCGACAAGGAGGCGGTTGCCGACGAAGGGATGCTCCTCGAGAGACGGATGACGTTCGTAGTCGAAATCGTGGAGCAATCCGGTCATGGAATATATCTCGACAAATGCATCACGCTCGCCGCCTGTTAGTCCGCGCGTATCAGCCTCGCGTCCTCCGTATGCGCGAACACATGTCTCGACAGCGAGCGCGTGCTTGATCAGGCTCGGCGACTGTGTCCATTCCTGGAGCAGTTCCCATGCGCGTGCGCGTGTATACATCTCATCGGCGATCATCGATCTTCTCTCCTAGCAAATCCCATTTTGGGTTTCTTCGGGTTTCTTAGGGTTTTCTTCGGCTGACTCACAGTTTTCACTTGACAACAAAGATACCCCGGATGCAAGCTGAATCACAGTTGGACGGGATAGCGGCTATAATCCGCTGCCTCTTCCAGCTTGGAGAGCCTGCTCTGGTACTCCGTACAACTTATGGCAACTATCTTAGCCACCGTCGAAGCACGTGAGGTGCTTCGCTGCGAACACTGCAGCCTGGTGCAATTCCGAACGGCGAATTCACTCTGCAGACGCTGCCACAAACCACTCGAAATCGAAGAGCCGGAGCCGCAATTGCCTCAGCTGGTAGTGGCAACTGCGAATCCTGCTTCCAGCGAGGACGAGATCAACGTCGCCAAGGCTGTACGCGACATTCGCCGCGTACGCGGATTGAGCCAGCGCCAGCTTGCGGGCCGCATGCAGGTGCCGCGCACCTACATTTCGAAGATCGAGAACGCCAAGGCAATGCCGACGCTGTCCTCGCTCGAAAGACTGGCGAACGCGCTTGAAGTCGACATCTGTGCGCTGCTGCGCGATGCGCGAAGCCGTGCCCAGGCGGAGACTGTGGCAATCATGTCCGATCCGTTTCTCGCCGAGATCGCATCGATGGTGTCGCAGCTGGACGGATTCCAGCGGTCGATGGTCCTCAATCAGGTGCGGGAAATGGCTTCGGGGCGCAGGCGCATGGCGTAAAGACGCGGACTGCACAGGGCCGGCCGCCATCGGCGACCGTGATCGAGCCGCTCGATACAATCGAGCGATATGGCAATGCTTCGTATCGATCCGGCCAGCGGTTCGGCGACAGACATCTACAAGCTGATGATCGGGATGGTCGTTCCCCGCCCGATCGCGTTTGTCTCCAGCCTCGACGAAAAGGGCATCCGCAATCTTGCTCCCTTCAGCTATTTCATGGCCTGCACGGCTGATCCGCCTGTCGTGTGCTTTGTGAGTTCCTACCGCAAATCCGAAACTCCGACGAAAGACACCCTGCGCAATATCTGCGCGACGAAAGAGTTCGTCGTGAACATCGTCTCCGAAGACTTCGCCGACAAGATGAACCTTACCTCGGCCGAAGTTGCCCCCGAGGTCGACGAGTTCGAATTGTCGGGGCTGACACCCATCGCCAGCGAGCTGGTCCGGCCACCGCGCGTAGGCGAGAGCCGGGCGCAGATGGAATGCCGCTTGCGGCAGCTTTTGCCGATTGGCAACGCACCGGGTGGAGGCACAGTGATCTTCGGAGACGTTCTGCGGTTTCACGTCGACGAGACCATCGTCGACAACTACAAGATCGATCCCGGAAAGCTGAAAGCCATCGGCAGAATGGGCGGTCCGACGTACGTCCGCACCCATGACCGCTTTGACATGGCCCGCCCAAAATGACGAGATCGTCATGGCTCCGTCAGAGCGCTTGCACGGAACGGAAAAGCAGATGTGAATCTTCTAGTCGCGTCGTTGCGGCTGCCCCGGCTGGCGTGCTACGGTCGAGACAAGGCATTTTGGGAATTTTGCATTCCCTTTTTCATGATGCAGGGTCACCGCGCCCTGCGGGTCGCATCGACTTTAAGCTAGCGGCTTCGATTCACCATGTTTCCGAAAATGCCGCAGGGGAAGCCGTTGCTCAACTTCAGCCGTGTTCATGAACTGCCGCCCGATGAGCTGGCGATCTATCGCCGCCTGGACGCGGCGCGCCTGCCCGAGCATGTGGCCATCATCATGGACGGCAACGGCCGGTGGGCCGGCAAGCGACGCCTGAAGCGCTTTCTGGGCCATCAGCAGGGCGCCGAATCCGTTCAATACGTCGTCGAGACTGCTTCGCGCATCGGGCTGCCCTGGCTCACGCTTTACGCTTTCTCGCTCGAGAACAACCTCAAGCGTCCCCGCACCGAAGTCAGCTTTCTCATGCGCCTGCTGCGCACCTATCTGACCAACAACGTACAGCGGATGAATGACAACAACGTCCGTATCCAATACATCGGCCGCACCGACGAGTTGGACAAGGAAGTGCGCGAGCGCATGGACTGGGCGGCAGATGCGACCAAGCACAACACCGGCACCGTGCTCACTCTGGCGCTCAACTATGGCTCCCGTTCGGAGCTGGTGGACGCCTTCCGCGCTCTCGCAGCCGAGATAAGCCGGGGAGAGCTGCGGGCTGAAGATATCACCGAGCAGGATATCCAAAGGCATCTCTACACCGCACACATGCCCGATCCCGATCTGCTGATCCGCACATCCGGAGAAATGCGCATCTCCAACTTCCTGCTCTGGCAGATCGCCTACGCGGAGATCTTCGTTACCGACCGCCTCTGGCCCGATTTCCGCGGCATTCACATGCTCGAAGCCATCGAGGATTTCCAGAAGCGCGAACGCCGCTACGGCGGCCTCGCGGACGGATCGGAGTCCGACGACGTCGCTTCCCTTCCGGCGAACACTCTGGTCCCGCGATAGCCTTTCCGCAAGCCACGCTTATTTCGAAACCCGCTACCATATCTCTATGTTTGTCGACGCCGTCGTGAGGCTCGATGGGAGAAAGAAATTGAGATCGTTCGTTTGCGTTTTTAGCCTGATTATTTTGTCCGCCGCGGCAGCTCCTGTTAACGCGCAGGATGCAACTACTCAGACTCCCCAACAGACCGCGTGGACGGTTTTGAATGCGGGTCTACAGGACAACAACAACGACCTGCGCACACGGGCAACCCGCGTTCTCGGAGAGCTCCAAGGTGACACGAAGGCGGAAGATGCAGCCCTCACAGCACTGTCAAGCGACAAGCAGCCCCAGGTGCGCGCCGCGGCTGCGCAGGCTCTGGGAGAGATGGGAGCACAGGATGCCAAGGGACAGTTATACGCTGCCTTTAAGGACACCGATCCCTCCGTGATCATCGCTGCCGCCCACGCCCTGATCCAGCTCGGAGACAACCGGGGATACGACGTCTACTACGCCGTTCTTACCG
>CAVRNK010000028.1:0-32494 GCA_963721995.1 uncultured Acidobacteriaceae bacterium
CACAATCAGTATGGCGGCAGGCTGGCTGCCAAGGAAGCCCTTTCGCTCACGGCATTGACTCTCGATATTCCGCTGAAGCCCGGGAAGTTGAGCGTGTCTGCGATCGACCTGGAGGCGGGAGACTCTCGCAGGCGGAGTGCGGATTCACTTTTAGTCCCGGAACACACTGCGCGACGAGTATTTTAGCGTGGACGCACTACGTTGTGTGAAGGTAGGTGGTATAGGGCTCCGATCCTACTTCGGTGAACGGGACAAAGCGGTGCACCGCGCCGTCCGCGTTGGATCGCCACTCGCGCTGAGACACCTGCTGCAGATGCACCAGCGCATTTTTTGCAAAGGATGGCATGGGACTGTTCTGCTCAGGTTTGAGCGCGAAGAGGACCAGCGGTCCGCGCACGACCGCGACAGTATCCGGATGCTCTGGGTCGATCGCTTCCAGGCGGACGGGGAGCGATAGTTCGAGCTCAATACGGTCTCCATCGTTCCAGGTCCGTTTTACCGCCGCGAAGCGCCCGGGCTCGAGATCCCCGGCCCAGCGTTTCCCATTTACCGCGAGCGAAGCGTTGCTGGTCCATTGTGGAATGCGAAAGTGAAGGGTCATGTCGGCGGGAGTTGCACTGTTCACCACGAACGATATGTTTGGTTGGTAGGGCCACGCGCTCTCCTGCGAAATCGAAAGGACATTGCCGCCCCGATTCCACCGCAGCGTGGACGGGATGTAGAGATTCACGAAGACATCGCGATCATCGTGAAAGTATCCCTGGATGTGGTAGTCCGCTGCCACTTGCGGAAGAGTGCCGGAGCAGCATGGCCAGCGGGCTTGCTTGTAGACCCTCTTGCCATCGAAGTTGTAATCGGCATAGTAAAACGTCTGGCCGTTATTCTGCAGTGGCTTGGCACCGAGGACAGTGTTGTACATCATTCGTTCCATGCTGTCGCCGTAGCGGGAGTCACGCGTAACGCGAAGCAGGTAGCGGGTCAGCTTGAAGTGGGCGTAGCTACCGCATGGGGTTTCGAAGCTGGCGTGGGTGTCGCTGAGGCTTGCATAGACTTCGCCGCTGCCGGGCGCGCGCAGTTTCTCGTCGGGCCCCCAGCCACCCGTGGCGTAGCTTTGCTCGAGCAGCATGGCGAAGGCATTCTTCGCCGCACGCAGGTGCATCTCGCTGCCGCCGACCATGTAGGCCATCATCGCTGAGCTGAGTGAATTTACGTAACTGTAGGCATGGCGACCACCGAGCACATTCTCACCGCGTGCAAGCGGCTCGAACCAGGTCTTGTCGTCGAGATAGCGAAAGGCGAGATCGTAATACTGGCGGCCTGCGCCGCGCTGGTAGGCGATGAAGAGATTTTCGGGCATGGTGTACGACTCGTCCCAGTTCCAGGAGTCGCCATGCCTGTCCGATCGCCAGGGCACATCGTGCTCGATGGCGTGCGGTGGCAGAAGCGGGAGCGCGGTTTTCGTTGTTTTATCCAGGATCGCCATGGCATCGGGATCGTTCGCATAGGTGCGCGAATCGAGCAGTCCCAGCAGGAGCTTGTCGTAGCAATACGCCGGGAAGCGATTCTTGATGTAAAAATCGGGACTGATTGTCTGGGCGTAAAGCTGGTTCAGGCGCAGCACCTTCGCTCGCGTAGCCTCGTCGCCCGTGATGGCATAGATGCGCGCGAGCGCGGAGACCCACTGGCCGAAGGTGCACGCAGGCGCGAACCCGGAGTCGCCCGGGAAGTGATCCAAATCGGGATCGTAGTGATACCAGTCGCCGAGATCCTCGCCGGGCGCCGGCATGCCCGCCATTTGACGGAGCGGCTTCAGCAGGCTGTCATCACTCAACTGCATCAGGACGGAGTGCGTCCCGTGAATCTGCGCTTCGTGCAGGTCACTCGAGAGTAAGACGTCGCCGTAATCGAATTGCGAGAGTAGATTCTGATGGCCAGGAGTATCGGCGAAGGAGAGATTGCTCCAGGCGCCCTTGGTGGCGATGGCAGCGGCGGCGGTGGCTGCCGACCGTACGAAATTCCTGCGGGAGAGATGGCACGACATGACGGGGACCTCTTAAGTGATTGCGCGCC
Organism: uncultured Acidobacteriaceae bacterium; assembly: GCA_963721995.1. Classification (GTDB taxonomy): domain Bacteria; phylum Acidobacteriota; class Terriglobia; order Terriglobales; family Acidobacteriaceae; genus Silvibacterium. Next base: position 2,071 of record CAVRNK010000028.1, read on the forward strand.
CGATCCAGGACGAGCGCGAGTTGGGCGAAGCCGATTCTATCGGACGATCGACACCAAAATCCAGAAAGCGTTTACTGGTAATATCCTCCATGCGGCTCCGAATGCACGAGAAATCGACACAATTTGCTAACGAAGAAAAGGCACACCAGGAGTTTGGAAACGATGCATCGTAAATCAACTATCGACGGCAGTATAAATCTTCTTTTCGCGCTCACGATAGCGGCGTGCCTTGTCTGCGGAGCGAGCACCCTGCTGGGCCAGGTTAAGCATCACGAGAGACCAGATGCTGCAGTTTCTGCTCCTGTTCCTTCAGGCTCCACCGTGTCATTTCCTACTGTGATCTATGGTGCAGCCTACTACCACGAGTATGAGCCTTACGAGCGGCTCGATCAGGACGTGAAGCTGATGAAGGACGCCGGCCTGACAGTTGTGCGCATGGGCGAATCCACATGGAGCCTGTGGGAACCGGAGGATGGCCAGTTTCAGTACGAGTGGATGGATCGTGTCGTCGATGCGATGGGCAAGGCCGGAATCAAGGTCATTATGGGCACGCCAACTTATTCGATCCCAACCTGGCTTTATCAGGAGCACCCGGAAGTGCTGGCGAGGCCGCTGGGCGGGGAGAAGGTGTTCTATGGGATGCGGCAGAACATGGATATCGAAAATCCCACGTTTCGCTTTTACGCGCAGCGTATGATTGCGAACCTGGTTGAGCACTATAAGAACAACCCGAACGTCATCGGCTGGCAGATCGATAATGAGACGGCGTCTTACGGAGCATCGAACCATGATGTCTTTACCGGCTTCGTCAACCACCTTAAAGAGAAATTTGGTACTCCGGAGAACCTGAACAAGGCGTGGTTCCTGAATTACTGGGGCGAGGACGTGAGCTCCTGGGAGGACATGCCGACTCGCGACAGCGCGCAGAGCACCGGCTATAAGCTGGAGTGGTCGCGCTGGCAACAGATGCGAGTGACAGACTACCTCGCATGGCAGGCTGAGTTGGTAAGGAAATATCGTGGGCCGAATCAATTCGTTACAACGGATTTTGCCGGAGGGTTCAAGCCGGATGTGAATGAAGAAGCCGTCGCCTCTTCGCTCGATATCGCAGCGATCAACAACTATCACGGCACGCAGGACCATTTTGACGGGGCAGGACAGGCGTTTGCAGAGGATTACACGCGTTCCCTCAAACGCAGCAATTTCCTGGTGACGGAAACGAATGCCCAGACCACGGACTGGACGTCGGCATTCCAGTTCCCTCCCTATGATGGGCAGATGCGGGAGGATGTCTACACGCATATTGCAAACGGCGCAGACATGGTGGAGTACTGGCACTGGGCTTCCATTCCCGCAAACCAGGAGACCTACTGGAAAGGCGTTCTCTCACACGATTTCGAGCCAAACCGCGCCTATGCCGAGGTTTCGCGGACCGCCCATGAACTGCAGAAAATTGGACCGCAGCTTGTGGGGATGCAGCTTAAGAATCAGGTGGCGATTCTGTGGAGCCGGGATTCATTGAATGCGATCAGCTTCATGCCGTTCAGTTCGAGCGGACCGCAGTGGTCGTTTGCGCCGCCTGTCGCTGACTATGGCTCGCTGGTCCGGCAATTTCACCACGCGCTTTATTCGCTCAATATCGGCGCGGACTTTGTCTTTCCCGAGACGACGGATTTTTCGCAATACAAGGTCCTCATCGTTCCCGCTCTGTACGTTGCAGACGACGCGCTGTTGCAGCGGATCTCGGACTACGTAAAGAACGGCGGCCATGTTGTGATGACCTTTAAGAGCGGGTTCGCGAATGAGAACTCCGCAGTTCGCTGGACACGCGCGCCTGGGCCTCTTCGCGAAGCTGCCGGCTTCAGCTACCAGGAATTTTCAAACCTGGAACAACCGCTGGCGCTTAAGGGTGATCCGTTCCACGCGGGCGCAGATAACAAAGTGATGTACTGGGCTGAGTTTCTGATGCCTGAGCATGCGCAGGCGCTCGCATACTACGATCACCCGTTCTTTGGGCGCTGGCCGGCCATTACGGAGAACCAGTATGGGTCTGGCAGCCTTCTCTACGAAGGGACGTACCTGAGTGACGGATTGCAGCGCGCAATTCTGAGCGATGCTCTAAAGAGTGCCGGGCTTATGGGATCTGACCAAGAGCTTCCTTCTGCGATCCATGTTGTGAACGGCGTCGATCGCCTTGGCAAGCAGCTTCATTATTACTTCAACTACTCGGCAGTTCCTGCATCTTTTGCCTACGCTCACGCAAGCGGCAAAGATCTGCTGACGGATGAGCATGTTGCCACTTCTCAGCAGGTCACGCTGAAGCCGTGGGATCTGGCTATTGTCGAAGAACAATGAACGCGCGGACTCTCCAGTTCTGATGAACGAGACTTCACGGCCTGTCTCGGGCCGTGAGGTCTGATTTGTGGAACCGATGCTCCGGTTAGTAGTTGACCAAGTACAGCTGGCCTTTGAGCGTTACAGAATCTTTCTCCATGGACTGGAAGGTCAAAGTCAGCGGAGATCCGGGCTGCAAATCTTTCTGGCTGATCTCACCTGCAGCCCACGAAAGTCCAGCCCATATCTCGCGGTCATAATCCTCGTGAATAGGTAGCTCTTTGCCATTCTGCTCTGCCTTCAGCAGAAACAGCTTTCCCATGTTCTCGACATTCGGGGATCCGGTTGGCCATGTGCGCCGGAGACTCCCATCTGGCGAATATTGCTGCATGATGAGGCGGAGATCGCCACCTGCAGGCGCCGGAATGGTGGCCCGAATCACGCCTTTGCTAGTGCTCTGGAAGTCCGCGGCTACCGGCCGTATTGCACGCGGGATCACGAGGTCCTTCTGGATTCCGAAATCGTAGGTAGACGCGGCATACTTTCCAAAGCCCACCACGGCCATCTGTCCGGGGCCGAGCTCGATTGTGTCTCCGATGAGACGGGGCTCGAAGCCGGCATCACTAAAAAGCAATCGCCCGTGCCCCATAGGCTTTTGTACCTGCGAGAGGAGCGGCATCTGGATCTTCGCCATATTCTGCGCTGGATTTACTAACACATAGACGCTGCCTTCCGCATCGAGTGCGGCAAATCCATAAGTCTGCACTTCGCCGGGAATGCCTCCGAAGGTCTTAGTCCTCCCTTCGGACTGAAAGTGCAGAAAGAGCGACTGAACACGGGCGAACCAGGCTACATCCTGGTCGCTGAGCAGTTCCAGGTTTCCGTACGTGGTATCAATCCAGCCCCCGCGAGCCAGCATGAGGATGAGCGATCCCTTCCATTCCTGCATTGCGCGGCGATAGATGGTGCTAGTCTTGCCCGGCATGAAGCTGGTGGAGTCAATACGTTCCAGCGGCACACCCGCCTGCTCATAGCGGCGCGCCTGATGGTCGCTGTATATTTCCAGGGTTCGCCAGAAATTCATTTCCGGGACATCCCCGGGGCGCGGGTCGCCGCTATACAAGGAGTCGAAGACCTTCAGCCAGCGCAGATCGACAGGGTTCTTAAAAGGGAATGGATAGTAGGTAGAGTCCATATCGCCGCCGAATCCATTGAAGGCTTCGAGGACGACCTCCGGATTCTTTCGGCGAAAGCTGGCGAGGGCATCCTGCAGCGCCGTTGAATTTCGCTGAATGATTTCTTCCTTTGTCATTGTCGCTTCCGACTTCGGAGTCGCCGCGGTCAGGTCGGCAAAGTCAAAGAGGAACATGCGCATTCCGTGGTCGTACCAATATTGCAGCGTGTCCATGAAATCGGGCAGAAAGCCGCCTTCGAACATGGACATCGCAGTTCCCTTTTTATTGAGCGAATCGCGCCACTGGGGCGCAGCGTTGATTTTGACGAGCGTATTGGTGCTGAACCAAAGACCGGGCTTAATGCCATTCTGCTGACATGTCTTAATCCATAGATCCGGGCCCTCGGGCCAGTTCGGCTTTTTCCATGTGCGATAGGCGCCGTTGGGATCGAACCAGAAGGCATCCATCACGTAATAGTCAAAACGAGCGCCTGATTTTCTAAGGCGTAAGACCTGGTCCAATTCCTTCATCGTCAGCGCCTGCGTCAGAGGAACGTTGTCGGAAAGCTCGTCATAGACCGACCAGTTGTCGTAGACGGAGATGGGGTCGGGAATCGTGGGCGAGCCGAGACGGTCTCTGGAATACCGCTCCTGTGCCGATGCCATGAGGCTGCCCGTAATTAATATGAGGCTCCCAGCAGCCGCCCAGACGCGCCTTCCACTACTCATGTGCCTTTACTCCCATCTGTGCGTAAACCGGCTCACCCATTGCCCGCCGCAGCGCGAGACCCAGAGCGACCGGCCCGGAAAACCCATCCCATTGGCCCGCGATGGCGCCGTCGGGGTTTGAAAGGGTCATGCGTTCCTGACTTGTACCGGCAGCGTTAAGCACCGTGATGTCTTTGAGATCGAGATCAATTAATGCATTGCGAAAGGATTCGCTCTGAAATATCCGTGCGTCTGGGGAGGTTAGTCGCACGGTCACCTGCAGTCCCTGCGGGCAATACTGCTGACTGAGGCTTTTCAAGATCACCAACTGCTGAAGCGCGGCATCGTCAATCATTCCGCGAGCGTCGAGAGAGAACGGCAATCCGCTTTCCAGCTTCCATACCCCGTGCGTTTTCATCGGAGCTGGGAGTTGTGTGGCTCTTGCCGGCAATTCGCCGGCATCAGGCCATTCCTGGAGTGGCTCCTGAACGAAGCGACTCCCCGTCTCCTGCTTCCGTCCGTTCTGCAATTCCTGCAGGCTGCCGAATTCCTTTGCTCCGTAACGCCACTTTGCACTTCCGCCACCGTAATAGCTGTAATGATTTTGTTCCAGTGAAAGTGACGTATTGCTGTCCACGATCCAGGGTGAGGTCGAGTAGATCGTGTTGTTGCGGAAGGCTGCGGTTCCTGCCTTGATAGTTGCCTGATTCACGAGGGCAGCGGAATTTTCGAAGGGGCTCCAGTAGACGGTGTTGTTCTCCATAGTGAGCCCATCGATTGAACCATCATTCCAGGAGAGCAGGAAAATGGCGCCCTGATACTTCGCCATTCGTGGACTACGGCCGTTGTTGATGCAGAGATTTCCACGCACCGTGCTTTCCTTGCTCACAAATCCGGCGCCGAAGACGGCGACGCAGTATCCCTGAGTGTCGTGGCCGTAGTTATCGATTACCGAATTCTTTGTGTTCCCGTAGTCGATATCGTAGGCGCCGCCATCCACTCCCGGGCTATCGGTCAGGTATGCCTCATTGCCTTCGACAGTGCAGTCATCGCACATCCAGGTCCAGATGGCATTGGGGGTGCCGATGGTCTCGGTGACCTGCATGCCCGTGTTCCATGCCACGCTCGAATCGATTCTGCCGTGGATCACGCGAAAGAGTACGATGCCATCGCCCTGCACGTCGTGAATCGCGGAATTACGAATCTCTACGTTTGTGTTCCAGTCGCTCTCGGGCGGATACCCTAGATTTCCGCCGCCCACAATGATTCCAACCCACTGGTTGGTGCTCCACGCTGTGACGCCATCAACGACCACATCGTCAAAGTGCTGATTCACGCTGCCTGGAGTAATGGCAACGAGGCCGCTCTCTTTATGCTTCAGGTCACCGCCGATTACATCGTGAACGGCGAGATTGGATAGATGAATGTGGTGCAAGACACCCTTGTCTCCGCTGATGAAGACACCGTTAATGGTGCCGCCGCTGAGATCAAGAGAATCGATGTCCCAGTATTCCTGATTGAAGAGCTTCAGCGATTCCCGGGCAGAAATTTCCGCTATTATTCTTGGACGGGTTCCCTCGCCGTAGGCTGTCAGGCGAATGGGCGCGCTCTCGGTTCCCGACCCCTGAGGAGCAATGGTTCCGTGACACACCGTACCGCGCTTGAGAGAAATGATGTCGCCCGGCACTAAGCTAAAGGAGTTCAATTGTTCGAGGCGGTTCCAAGGTGATTCTGCGGAGGCGCCGACACCCGAGGAGACTGCGCTACCGCAGTCCAGATAAAACTGGCGTCCTCCATTCACGTTGTGAGCGTCATTTGTTTGCGCGACGCCCGTGAAGCCGCAGGCGACTGCTGCCATGAATGCGAAGACCTTACACAACAGCTTCAATGAAATAGACCTTCAATCCCTTCCAGTGTAAAAGTGAAATCGCGACGTCACCTTATGGTGACTCGTTTGACCAGTGGAAGATCGGCCGAGGATCCGCCCACCCTGAGTATGTAGTTGCCGGGCTGCAGACGCCACTTGTGTTGATCTACGTCATACACCGAGAGATATAGTGGGTTGACGATGACCTGCACCTGCCGGCTCTCGCCGGGGTTCAGTTGCACTTTGCTCCAACCGACAAGACGCTTCGGCGGCTCGCCTGCGCTGCCCGGGAGTTCCGCGTAGACCTCGGCAATCTCCGCGCCTGCTCGGCTAGCGGTATTCTTCACCGTAAATGACACTGTCATGGTGCTTCCCTGCTCGATCTGTAGGTCGGAGTAACGATAGCTCGTGTAGGAAAGCCCGAAACCGAAGGGGAAAAGGACCGGTTTGTGCTCGGCGTCGTACCATTTGTATCCAACCAGGAGACCTTCCTTGTATTCCACGCTGAAGGTTGGCTTCGCCTCTCCAGTTCGCATCACGGCGGCGGCTCCCTGTGCTCCGGGCGGCGGAGTAACGATGTGAGGATGCGGCAGATCTGCCTCGTTCCGGGGAAAGGTGATGGGTAGCTTGCCGCTCGGGTTCACATCGCCAAACAGAACATCGGCGACTGCATTCGCACCCCTGGTACCTGCATACCATGCCTCGACAACACCACTTACGCGATCGAGCCATGGCATCAGAACGGCCGTGCCGGTCTCGAGCACTACGATGGTGCGCGGGTTGGCCGCCGCCACCTGCTCGATCAACTGGTCCTGTTTGTCCGGCAACGATAGGTCGGGCAGATCCGTTCCTTCGCTCATCCACTGATACGCGAAGACGATCGCGATATCCGATCGGCTGGCCAACGCAGCGGCAGAGGATGGATTCTCTCCAGAATCAAACTTAACTTCGGCTCCAGGCGCTTTGGCGCTCACCGCCTTCAATGGAGAAGTGGGAAACCACACCTGCTTGTTCCACTGAAAAGCCGCGGCCCCAGGTGGATCGACCTGCGCCGATCCGCCGCCGGAGATCATGCCCGTATCAGCATGGGGCCCGATAATAGCGATGGAATGTATGGCTGTCGGATCGAGCGGCAGCACATGCTGCGTATTCTTCAACAGGACGAAGCTTTGCTCAGCAATGTGCTGTGCAGTGTGAAAACCGGCCTCCACGTCCACCACGCTTTTCTGCATCGGGTAATCGACGATTCCGCTGGCAAACTCGGAGCGCAGGACGCGCCGCACATGATCATCCAGCTGGGCCATCGGGATCGTTCCGGACTGCACGGCATCCTTCAGCTCCCGGCCATAGAAATCATCCATGGGCTCTTCGTTGTCCAGCCCCGCCGCCGAGGCCTGAATCGTGCTGTGAGTTCCACCCCAATCGGATACTACGAAGCCTTCGAACTTCCACTCTTGCTTGAGGACGTCGGTGAGGAGATATTTATTCTGGCAGGCAAAGTCACCATTGACCGCGTTGTAAGCACACATCACGGCACCTGGGTTACCGGTCGCGATGCCGATCTGGAAGCCGAGCAGATCGCTTTCCTGCATGGCGCGCTTACCAGCAATTACATTGACCTCGTCACGTCCGCTCTCCTGGTCATTCATTGCGTAGTGCTTGATGTCGGCGATGACATGCTGCGCCTGTTCGCACTTGATTCTATTGCCGACCATGGTGCCGGCGAGCACCGGATCTTCGCCCATATACTCGAAGGTTCTCCCATCTCGCGGCTCGCGCGTGAGGTTAACGCCGCCTCCCAGTGACATGTTGTAGCCCTGAGCACGCAACTCCCGGCCAATCAGCGCGCCATAATCGCAAGCGGCCTGCGGGTTCCAGCTCGCCGCTGAAGCGAGATTCGATGGGAGTGCCGTCGAGTAGCGTCCGTTCTGCGCACTATCCCGAACTCCGTAGGCAGCATCGCTCATCTGGATAATAGGAATACCCAGTCGCGGGATGCCGAGAACGAATCCCGCCCCGCCGTTGCCCAGCTCAGGATGTTGCATCGGCTTGCCCCAATCCGGCATGCCCTGGCCATGCACCAGGTCAATCTTCTCGTCCAGAGTCAATTGCTTCAACACCAGTTCGGCCCGCTCGTCGGGTGACAAATTTCGATTCATCCAGGGGCGCGATGTCTGGGGCTGTACGTCGTGGTCGTGCTGCGCAAATGCCGGCGGCAGCGTTGCGGAGAAGGCAAAAAGGGCGAGTAGAGAAGCTCGATGCATTTTCCTGCTGGCCATGCGAATCCTTTTGATGGAGAAGCGATCAGCCTAAGAGTTGGGCGCGATCGCGTGGCTCAAAGGGGCGAGAGTGTAGTGGTGCGTTGAGATGCGCAGCGCTTCCCGCGCCTTTTGCTCAAACGCCGCTTCTCCTTCGCGCAGAATTCTGCTCGCCGCTGCGGTGTCCTTCAAGTCGGTCTCTGCAAAGAGAACGAAATCAGCTTGCTCCAATTCTGAACGCCGCTCGAGAGCTGCATCATACTCCCTGGCCTGATCCCACATGGGTGTCTTCAGCAGCGCGAGATTGATTCCCGTTGATAGCTCTGCTTCAGAAAATGTCCCCACATCGCTCTTATCAATCGTCAGCTTGTACGCTCCAGGTTGCAGGTCTTCGACCTTGAGCATTTCCTGGTCACAGGAGGCAAGATCGCTCTCCTTCAAGACGAAGTTCATCAGAGCGTTCTCAAAATCAAAGGGCAACGGCAGTGCTTCATCGAGTTGATCCCAATTGAGTGCGCTGCCATGGGCCTGCACTCCGCTGACCTTCGTCCGCAGGCTGCGCGTAACAGTCTGCGCCGCCGCCGATAAAGTGACCTCGCTCACCACAGGGTCAATGTGCCAGGCCTTCATCACCGACTCTGCCATTACCCAGTGCAGCGGTTCCGAAGGATGAATCCGGTCAGGCACCAGCAGCGATGCAAAGGAAGGGTCCGCGGCTTTGGCGTGTTCCAGCAGCTCTTTCACTGGCGAATAGGCGTCCACTACCGGCAGACTCTCGCGCTGCCCAAGCGCTGGAGTCGCCTTCGCATTCTGCTCGGTCGTCGCCATGAATCCCGGGAACTCCGTTCCGTGGGTAATTTCGTCATACGGTGTGTTCTCGACCAGGGTGATTCGTGCGCGGGGGGCTGCAGAGCGAAGCATCGCGAGCAGCTTCTCGTATCCTTCCTGGTAGTCTGCAAAGATCTTAGCGTCCGGAGGGACGTAATCTCCGTCGTTCATTCCCAGCATCACCGTGAGCACAGTCGGATCCCACGGCTTCACATCGCGCGCCACACGAGCAGCAGCGTCACCCGCATAACCTCCGGTGACCTTATCTCCCGGAACCCCAGCGTTGTGATAGGTCACCTGCAGAGTGGGATACCGCGTCGCCACGAAATCCTGGATGTCTCTGGTGTAGAACCGCTGCGCTGTGATGCTGTCGCCATAAAACGTGAGGCGGTCGCCGTTATGAAGATAAAAATCCTGGGCGTGAAGAGCATCTCCGCCGAATAAGACTGCAACCGCAAAAGCAACGACAAAGACATCACTAAAGAACAACGGCCGCTTGAACGACTGCATGATTTTGACAATGGCTCCGTATTCAACTGAAGTGTGGGGCACACCGCATTCCTGCGTCTACACCCTCGACATCTGTCGCCCACATCTTCCTGATGCACGTCTAGAAGAGAAGGCCGTGCTGCAACGAAGTGCTCAAGCGGCACGGCCTCAGGGCAATTCTAGAAAAGGAATTTCACGTCGATCTGCATGACTCGATTAGCATTTTGAGCGCCGTTTTGCCGCGTGATTTCGCCGTAGGTGCCGCTGTTCACTGTCCCGTCCGGGTTGGCAAAATGAGGCGTGTTAAAGATGTTGAAGGCTTCAACGCGAAACTGCAGCATTGACTGCTCGTGAATGGGAATCTCCTTGAAGAGCGAAGTATCCAGATTGACGAGGCCCGGTCCCACAACAATATTTCGTCCTGCATCCCCCGGAGCCAGTTCGTTGCCCGTCCCTGCTGCGAATGGTGCGTTGGTAAATGCCGCCGTGTCGAAATACATGCTCATCGTACGCTGACCGCGCGGCAAATTAGGATTGGCTATTACGTCGGGCCTCAGTCCCGGCAGCACGCCGGTCGGGTCGGTGCCACGCACAACATTCACGGGGGTTCCGCTTTGCATGATGTAGATGGCGTTCCATTGCCATCCACCCAAAATCGCATTGGTCAAATGGTTCCAGTCGGAGAAGTAGTGTTGGCCACTTCCGAACGGCAGATACCAGGAACCGCTGAAGACAAAGTTATGACGCACATCACTGTCTGCGGACGCATATTCAGCCTTCAGGTTATAAGGATCCTGTGGATTGTCGTTGTTGATGTGTCCCAGATTGAAGGGCGCCGGGCCATTGTCCAGGTTATGGCTGTAGGTATAGCTCCCAAGGAAAGTCAGATTGTGTGAGGCCCGCTTGGTAACCTTCAGCTGCATGGAGTTGTAGTTCCCCACGCCGGAATCCGTCAGGTACTGGATTTTTCCCAAGTCCGTTGTCAGACGATTGTCGTAGCTATTCGTACTGTCATATGGGTTGGCATTGATATCTCCAATCTGATAAGGCAAGGCATGCGATAGCGACGCCACATATCCCAGGTTCACGGAAATCGACGAGTTGAGTTGCCTCTCCACGGTCAGGTTGAAGCCTTCTGCATACCCCGTCTTGATGTGCGGATTGAGAGCGTAGGTAGTCAGAAGATTTCCGTTGGGAACGTCGGCGGGAACAATAAATCCTGCGGGAGGAAGATTGATCGCGGTGCTGCGGGGCACACCTGCGTCGAGTTGATACGAATAATATCCATTGTAAGGTGTATTGAAGTAACTCGATTGCGTCGCAAAGGGGGTGTTTTTCGTCAGGAAATCTTCGCGGCCATCATTCTCCGGCGTGTAGAAGATGCCAAAGCCGCCGCGCACTACAGTCTTTTCATTCATCTGGTAGGCAAACCCGAATCGAGGAGCAAATTCGTTCTTCCGGGTATCGACCAGAAACTGGGAATTGCCGCCACGACCCGCGAGGAGAATGGTGTTGCTGGCTACATCGTAATTTGACATGTAGTTACTGGATTCTGTGTACGGACGCTGATACTCATAGCGCACTCCGTAGTTCACCGTAAGTTTTGGAGAAGCCTTCCACGAATCCTGGGCATAAAGATCGAAATCCCATGACTGAGTATGAGGATTGGTTAACTGTAGGCCGATATCCACGACCTCCGGCAGCCCAAGCAGTAAATCGGCAATATCAGATCCCCCATAGGCGTTCCATCCGTTGGGAACATATTGAGCATAACCGTTAGCCGCGTTGAAGGTGGGATCAGAGGTCTCTGCTTCGCTAAAGCTCGAATAGTACTGAAAGCCGGTCGGAAACAGAGAGAAGTTCGGATGAGAATTCAACTTCCGAAGATCTCCGCCAAATTTGAAGGTGTGCGCGCCAATTCCGCTTAACGTGTAGTAGTCAGTGAACTGGAAGTTGCTGTCGAGAACATGATAAGGCTTGTAGGTCGAGCCACCCGCTAGATAGCCGTCTGCAAGATCCATGTATGGGTAGCCGACTGTGGCAGGATAACCCGGCACCGCGACATTCCCAACGCCGTATTTGGTCGAATAGTCTGTTCCGTTGAGCAGGCTGTACTGATTCAGATAGTACCTTGTGTATCCAAAGCGGAACTCATTCAGCTTGGTTGGTCCGAAGATGTGGTCTTCTGTAACCGAGATAGACTGCGCACCGTCATCCTGCTTGTTGGCCTGGTCCGCGTCGCCGGCGCCCGGCACCACGGTCTCTCCATGGTATGGATCTGTGACAAGCGAATTGTCTCCGTCCCAGTGATAAATGGCATATAGCCGATCGGATTGCCTGAGCACCTGATCATAACGCGCATCGACCTGGTTGGAATTGAACGTGACAGGCGAGTCCACGGAGTAGTTGGAGAACCACCCGTTGCGCAGTCCGGTCAGATTGGGCTTGGGGTAAAAATTAACCAGGGTGTTATATCCCGCCTTGCTGACTCGATCTGCCGGAATAATATTTCCCGGAAACTGTTGTGGCAGACAGCCAGGGTAGCCGCCGTAGCACGCATATGAGATCGCCGGATCAAAAATTGGGTCGATGGATCCTGCCGGAGGGCATGGTTTTCCATTGCAGTAACTGCTGGGCAATCCCGAATTAGGATCGACAAGGCCGGAGAGGTCGATGGATCCATCGGGTTGCGTTTTGATCAGATCGAATGGAATTGTGGAATCGAGATACGTGTACGCATTCGTCTGCCGGGTCCCTTCATACGAACCAAAAAAGAATGAACGATCTTTGATCACTGGTCCGCCTAAAGTGCCGCCGAAGTTGTTTTGCTTTAGAACCGGAGCAGGGTTCTTCGATCCCCCGAAGGCGTAGGGGCGGGCCGTAAGGGAGTCTGGCCGATAGAACTCATAGGCATCGCCGTGGAACTGATTGGTGCCGGCCTTGGTCTGGATTTGCACCACGCCGCCGGCGGCATTGCCATATTCTGCGTCATAGCTCGACGTGATCACCTTGAATTCCTGCACGGAATCCACGCTGGGCTTGACGGTAACATCCTGCGTGCGGTTGGTAGTGGATTCTACGCCGTCCAGCAGAATCGAGTTGGCGAATTCTCTCTGCCCGCTTACGGACAACGCATAACTGTTGATGCTGCCGCCCACCTGCGCTACGCCCGGCACCAGCGCGGTCAAATCATAGAAATTGCGGGACAGCAGTGGGAGGTCGGTGATGGTGTTTCCGCCGATCACTGTACCTACCTCGGCAGTCTGCGTTTGCAGCAGAGACGGCTGTTCGTTCACTTGCACGGTGGTTGTAACGGTGCCCGGCGAGAGACGGAAGTTGAGGACCAGCTTTTGATCGATAACGACCGTCGTGTGCGCCGCGACAGAATCTGCGAATCCCGGGTGGGAGACGGTGACTTCATAAACGCCCGGACTGACATTGAGCACCGAGTATTCGCCGGCGCCTCCCGATCGCCCGGCGAAGGTTACGCCCTTATCCTCATCCCTGACACTGATGATGGCTCCTGGAATGACTGCGCCGGAGGCATCCGTAACCCGGCCCTGGATTGTTCCCGATGTGGCTTGCGCGGAGGCAGGTTGTCCATCTACAAGTGCGACGAGGGCCGCGCAGAGAAGCGCACAAAGCCCCAGATATTTCATGCTGATTCGCGTCATTACGGCTCTCCTGAAGCTTGCGCAACGGCGGCCGGCGAATGCCCTTACGATCGAATGGCATGCACGACAAGCCGCCTGAGTAATCGTTTACTCAAACGACCCTTACATTAGGCTGTCGCGATAATGCCTGTCAAGTCGCGGTGCCGTACTCGAAGTGATTGGTCACCATCCCGTGGTCCTTTTTGGGCTCTCCGGCATCCGCCACGTACCTGTTTCGCGGCGCAGTTCAGGGCCTTTGGGGGGCTCCCATGGGTATCTTCCCTTCTCTCAGCATGGTCTTCGCAATGAGTGGGGACTTCCGCAGCAGGAGGCCATAGATGGATGCCTTCCAGGCGGTGGCCCGGCTGGCCTAAGCCGGACGTTTACTTCAGAGCAAGCTGGGTTGTTTCCGGCCCAAGCCACGCCGTCTGGACGCGGATCTTTTTCTCTAGCCTCGACTGCCGAAGCTCCACGTTCATCGCTATCGATGGGCAGCGGATCTCACGAAGGAAATAGTGGTCGCCGTACTTATTGAACACCAATTTGTTGGAATACCCCTTCACGTCGCCGGCGTCCTCAGTCCTGGTGAGAATAGTGAGCTGGTAATCGGCGTTGCGGATCACGAGCGTATAGCTTGGCTGAGTAAGAAATATGTAGTGCCCGGCCGGGAGCTGTTTGTTCCCAACCGCAAAGTTGAATGGAACATCTGCCCGGACCTCATGGTCTTGCGCCTGCAGGCGGGCTGTGCACCCGACCGTGAGGACGACTAACGCGATGGCTGCAAATGCTTTCATGAGGGCGACTCCTTTAAATACAGAGACTACCCGTGCAGCAGCCGTCTGGTCGTTAAACTCGCGTCCAATAATCGCCTAATGTGCGTGGAGTTTTTCTTGCACGCAGGTGCCTGTCATTTGTGGCCGTTCTGACTGCTCCGAACGGGATAATGTTGCACATGTCACCGGCGGTCATCGCCTCTCGAAAATAGCTCTTCTGAGAAGGAAGAAGTCAATGCGAATAGCACAGTTGCTTGGCTTGCGCCCCTCGCCAGCAACCTCAACTTACTGCCGCGACCTCTGCCGCAACCAAAGGTCTGTCGATCTCGAGATTTGGTTCTTAATACCCTCTACGCTACTCGCGATTTCGATGAATGGTGAGTTTCTGAACCAGACCTTCGCCGTACCGCAGAGACAAGCTAAAACACTTCCTGGCGTTGCCGAAAGAAAACTCTTTCGCGACTGTGGCCGAGTGTTTTTCTGTGGGCATATTTTGGAGTTCAGTTGTTGGATCTGAACTGACTGTCCCAGAGGATTCGAACCTCGCTATGCCGATCCAGAGCTATTGTGACAAAACTGATATGACGGGCAGCCCAATCAACTAAAACAATTCATCAGAACCGCCTCTAGTTGCCAGCCTCAGATGAACGTTGTTCTTTGGCTGAGGGAGTGCGCCTGCGCAGGACGAACTCCTGCAGGAGGCCGTTGGCCATTTTGGCACCAATGTCGACAAGGGCGGTCGAGAACATGAGGCCCGCGCCGCGATTCGGCTCCGGATAGTAAGCATTGGCGATGGCGCCCGAGACCAAGAATCCTCCGAGGCTCGAATAGTTCGGCTGCAACTGTCCGTTGTCTCCCCTGCAGATGATTGGATATGAGATGGCGTGCAAGATACGCGATCTATTAGTGCCCGTGCCCTGGTAGAAAACGGGGATCCTGATGCAGGATCGAGGGCCCAAACCAGATCGGCATAACGAATTTCCCCATCAAGTTCCATCGCCCTGAAAATGGATTGCATTAACCGATGGGATTCGGTTAAGGATTGACACCCTTGCTTCTTTTGGATCCCGATGCACTCCAAGAACACCGTCGGCTAGATTTCTGTGAGCCGCTGCGCCCGGTCAGCGCGCGGCGGTTCGCAGTGCTAAACAATCGACAGGTGCCCAGGGATGGGCAACGTGCGCGCCGAGCTAAGGTGGTGTGCCGGCCGGCCTTCCGGAAACCTGCGCCTGTCTTGCGGATGCGTTGTGTGACAGTTGCGAATCTATGAGCGCCGCGGCCTGCTCCCAAATGCGCGGATCGTCCTCGATCTCGATGTGAGACTTCATGAACAACCGTGCGAACCAGGAGGCGCCCCCAGACGTGATCGGACGGTCGTTGTAGGTCATGCGGAAGTTTCCGATGATCCTCGTCCGCGCCGGATCAGCCGCTGCAATCTCAGGGCGCCCGTGAAAAAGCCCGTCGGGCTGGTAAAAGTTCACAGCATTCGCCACATTCGGCGGGATTAGACCATCATCCTCTCCGGGCTTGCCGATGCTGTCCACCTGAATTGTGAGCAACACCGGGATTTTTCTGTGCTCCAGTTCACGAGCCAGCGCTACCGTTTCTGAAGCTCCCCAGCTGTGCCCGTAGATGATGATCCTTGCTCGCTGCTTCTCATCCGTCCTGAGTATCCCATCCCCGTCTGTGTCGAGCCATTGCAGCACTTGGCGATGAGCTGCCTCTCGGTGATGATTTCCAAACACCCCGACATAAACGATGGAGGGATAACGGCGGCGAAGCTCTGCCGCGACCTGTACCTCCGGATGGCCGCGGTCGTCGCGATTCACAAAGCCTCCGACAAACCCGATGACGATCAGCCGACCGTTGTGGGGGCCGTACGAGACGTCGGCCCTGGCCGATCCCACCTCATCCTTTGCATCGGGTTCTGCGGTTGCAAGGTCGTGATTATGAGCGGCATGCTGCGCCATAGGGCACTGAGCATGACTGCGCATCGCGTTCGCTGCAACAAAAAAGAGGGCGGCCCATATCAGCAGCATGATCGTAATCATCCAGAACGTACGCTCTCTCATGATGACTCCATTCACTTACGCCCGCTGCTGAAATGCGCGAGATTTTCCTCACCGGCCTCAGTTTTGGCTCGTTATAGCGGACTTCACCCTGCATTCTCAGGCTTTTGCCGCTCCCGTCCGTGAGTCCATCGAACGCCAAGCGCGTGTAGCAGAATGCGATCGCCAAAACTCAGGTGGCTGGGATGCAACGCCACGTCACGCGCGTAGCGAACGGAGGCATTGATCGCTTCACACCACGCCTCGCAAAGAACGAATCCGCCACAGCGGGCACAGGTGAAATCCTCACCGGCACCGCAGCCCTGCCTTTCACTTTTTCCGGCCATCATTCCTCCAATGCCCGCTAGATCGATTCGCGCGCTGTTTCACGAACCCACTCTCTCCAGAGCAGTTCCGTGGCCACTCCATTTGGAACAAGCGAAGTTCAGTTAAGCAGCTGATGAAGAGGATGACCCCACCGTCCTCAATCTGACTGCCGCCTGCTCCGCAATCTGCCAGAACCAGAGCCATTCACAGAAGAGTTTCGAGCCGGCGCAGATTTGGTGCTGTGATTGCTGGTAGCGACAGCTCAGGAGAGGCGTAATGCTCAAGATCACGGTGGGACAGGAGCCCGGCAATATTACTCTGAAACTCGAGGGCAGCCTCAGCGGCGCGTGGGTTTCAGAGCTTGAGGATGTCTGGCGCTCAGCAGTGTTTGACGGAACCGGGCGCGCGGTCTGCGTGGACCTTGCCGCCGTAATCGGGGTGGATGCCGCTGGCAGATACCTGTTGCTGCTCATTGATGAGTGTGGCGGCCAGATGATTGGATCAGGTGGAAGGATCCTCGACGATCTTGTCGAGGTGGTCGAGAGTTGGCATCTCAAGATGGATTCGTGAATCCGGGAACGCTGTGACGCTATTTGGCTGCGGCGCCCAGGACGCGGTTCAGTTCGTCGCGCGAGAGCAGATAATCGAGGCTGGTCTCGAGCAGGCCGGCCTGAGCCTTCATCGCCTGGGCCCGCGCAGCGTCGCGCTGCGAAGCCAAGGAGGCCCCTTCCTTGAATTGATTCTCGGTGAGTTGAGCATTTTCCTGGTGCGCGGCAAGGCTTTCCTTTGCGACGTCAATCATCGTCCGGGTCGTCTCTATGCGGTTGTAGATGGTCGTGATTTGAACGCCGATCTCATCTTTCACTCGGGCAAGGTTCTCTTCGGCTTCGGACACTTCGTCCCCGCGTTCACGGACCAGGGATCGCCGCTTTCCGGCATCGAACAGGTCGTAAGTGAAACGAACGCCGAAGGTCCCGAAGTTGTGATCGAGCAAAGGAACACCGTTCTGATAGCTGTAACGGGCGAAACCGGTAACGTCGGGGATATACTCGGCCTTCGCCGCTCGTTCGGCAGCTCGCGCCTTCGCAATTTTCTGGATGGCTTCCTGGACTTCAGGGTTATCTCTCAGTGCGATGCGCAGCGCTTCGTCCCGCGCCGGCACGTCAAATGCAGTGTTGACGTCGGGATCGAGATCTAGTTTGGTATCGAGCGGGAGGCCGAGCGCATCGTTCAGCTGAGTTGTCAGGGTGGAGATCGTCATCTCCGTGTTCAAGAGGGTCTGTTTGGCGTCGAGCGAGTTGGCGCGGCTTTCGACCAGCGCCACCTGCAGCAGTTCGCCGTTCTTGTTTTGTTCGCGCGCCTCGGCGAGGTTTTCCTCGCTGGAGGTGATTTGCAGTTCAGCTGCCTTACGCTGGAGCTGCGTGGTGAGTACCCGGTAATAAAGCTCCTGCACCTTGTAGACGACGTTGTTTACGGTCTTTCTTTCCGAAGCCTCTGATGTTTTCAGGTCGGCCTCTGCGATTTTGTTTGAATCGTGGATCTTGAAGAGCTGGGTGATCGGCTGAGCCAGCATGGTGCCGCTTGTCTGGTAATCGAGTCTTCCTTGTGTGAGATAGGTGGTCACGGAAGGAATGAGAGCGCCTCCTGGGATCTGGCCGAAAGCACCAGGCGGCACGTCGATACGCTCCAGGCTCGTAATATGGATCGCATTGGATTCGTTCGTTATGCTCGGAAAGTAATCGGAATAGGCTATGCGCTTGTTCTCTTTTGACGCTGCGACCTCATAATGCGCTATTTTTACAGCGTGATTTTGCTGGATGGCCAGGTCGATTGCCTCCTGCAGGCCGATCTTGCGTTCCTGCCCGTGGCAGGCGGAGGCGACCGCCAGAGCCGCTATCGATATAAGGTGCATTTTGATCTTCATTATTTCTCCTCCTTAACCTGCTGCAGTCTGGCGAGGTCGGCGTAGTTGAGGGGAGGCTTCCGGAGCATGGCGATGACAAAGAGGGCGATGGCGCAGCTCCACGCGACCAGCAGGAACCCGTCAATGAGGCTCAACGAATACGCCTGAAGGCGCACCCGGGAATTGACGAGATCGATCGCACGCTCCGCTGCCGATGATAGCCCGGAGGACTTTCCGAAGACCCCAGCCGTCATCGCGTGAATGTTTGCATCGGTGATCCAGTTGTAACTGCTGACGTGCAGCCCAAGAAGATTGGAGTGCAGCTGCTCACGTACCGCGAGAAAGTGGCCCATGTATATGGCGCCGGCGGTTCCACCAAACAGGCGGATGACGTGGAAGAATGCGGAAAAGGTCAGAATGTACTGAGGCTTCGACAAGCCCCCGGTGAATACTCCCTGCAGGATGATGCATCCCACCAGCCCTATCAGAGCGAAGGCTTGCCCTACGCCGGTGAGCAACTCGGTGCGATAGTAGTTTTCTGCCGCCCACGCACTCGAGTAGTGAGCGCATAAGATCGCCGACAGCGCCGTGCATGCCAGCCCGGCAGCGAAGAGCAGCCTGGGATCCAGCCCGCTAAGCATCAAAAGGCCGCCCGTAAGCGCGACGAGCAAGAGCGGAGCCGCGCTCCAGATTACGGCCGGTCCAATCTGATCCGCTTCGAATCCATGGATGGCCAGCGACTGCGGGATCAGGATGATGGTTAAGACAAGAGTGAACCGAAACCAGAACAGCAAGCTTCCCAGCAGCACCGAATTCCACCGCCAGAGATAAGGAAGGGCCACCAGCCAGTTTGGGTTGCGCATTCGTCGTATCAAAGCGCACAGCAGAAAGAATGCGCCAGACCAGAACAGACCGTTGTAGAGTCCGGAGCGCCACCAATCGAGCCTCTGGCCTTGCTGGAGGGCAATAAACATCAGGGCCAGCCCCGCGCTCAGGTACAGGAACCCGACGAAGCTGGGCGGCGCAGGGCTGTCTTTTTTTCGGGCCGGCGCCGGCGGTATCCCAACATAGACAAGGACAAACATCACCGGTGCAATGACAGCCGAATTCCAGAACATCCAATGCCAGGAAAGATGGTCGCGGTACCAGCCATAGAGAGATGGCGCAACGTTCACCGCCCCATCGATAGCCGTGGCATAGAACGCCATCGTAATAGGCAGGTATCGAAGGGGACTTATGCGAAGTGCGAAAGTCAGGGTGAGCGGATAAAAGGTGCCTGACGTCAGTCCTGCGACGATTAACGCCGCAACCAGCAGACTATAACTATGAATGAGCGGCAAGTAAGCACAGGTCAGAGCAAAAATTGCTGACGCAAACAGAAGGACTCGCCGCGGTCCGAGCAGACCTCCGATGTAGACACTGAAGGGCCCGATAAACATGAGGGACGCGTTATAGGCGCTGTCGAGCCACGCGCCGTCATCGTAGCTAATGCCGAGGTGACCTTTCAGATCCGTGAGCCCCAGGCTTAACATACGGCCGGTGAGCGTGACGAGGTGGGCTCCGATGAGGACGCCGATGATTCCCAGCACAGACCGGGCGGAAATCTCCGAAGGAATTGCATTGGCCGTCGCTTGAGCAATTTCGAGTGGCGTGGGAGGACGACTTATTGTTGTGGAAGCAGCCATGATATGTCCGGTTATGCGAGTATCGAGAGTGTCACTGGTTAAGGTATGAGGCTTAGAATCTAAGGCGTCTAACTAGTGGAAGCTAACAGGAATCTCGACTCTGTTATCGCCGGACGGAACCGCCAGTTTTGACTCCGTTCTCAACACGTGCTTACCATAGGAACCCCATCCTCCGTAAAGATAATGTCTGCCGTTTTGAATCCTGAAGACTTATCACAGGTTCCTCCGGCCGCAATTCTTAGCATCCCAACCTGGCGACTGGTTTACTTTCTCGTGCGGACAATAGCGGTAACCGAGAGTCCCGGACTCAGCTTGCTGGCCTGGTTGGCATCATCGAGCTCAATCTTCACCGGGATTCTCTGCACCACCTTTGTGAAATTGCCGGTCGCATTGTCGGGCGGCAATAACGCAAATTGCGATCCACTGGCCGGTGCGATCTCGATGACTTTGCCCTGGAAGACCTGCCCCGGGAATTGGTCAACCCGGATCTCGGCCGCATCACCAACTCTTACGTTGGTTACCTGGGTTTCTTTGAAATTCGCCTGTACCCACCGCTTGCGATCGACAAACGCGATGACCTGCGTCCCGGGAGACACCAACTGACCGGGGCGGACTTGCCGTTCTCCCACGCTCCCATCGCCCGGCGCATAGATCTTCGTATAGCCAAGGTTCACCTCAGCGACCACCAGACTTGCTTCCTTGGCGTGAAGATCAGCGGCGAGCTGCATGTCCTGAGACTCGAGGACGATCTTCTGACGCCGCTCCGTTTCAACAGCCAGCTCGCTGCTGCGCAACCCGGTTCTGGCCTCCGACAGATCAGCGTCGCGGCTGGCGAACTGAGCCGCGAGCTGCTGTTCATCAGCAACAGCAGTTTCAAGTTTCTGCTGAGTTGCTGCGTTCGCTTGACGGAGGCTCTCCTGCCGCTTTCTCTCCGAGCGAGCACGTATCAATTGAGCTTCAACAGCGTCCTTGCCGGCCTGCGCTGCCGCAATCTGGGCTTTAGCCTCATCGATTCCGGCAAGCGCCTTATCGATGCGAGCGTCTTCGAGCTGACGCTGGCGAAGGTTGTTCTCGATGGCAGCCCTGGCCGCCTCCACGGCCGCATTCGCCTGGGAAACCTGCGCCTGATAATCGCTGTCCTCAAGTTCAACGATGAGGTCTCCCTTGTGTACCTGCTGATAGTCGGAAACGGCTACACTTTGAACGATTCCGGCCACCTTCGTACTCAGCGGGGTGAGATCGCCGCGAACATAAGCATCGTCGGTAGCTTGTTCAATATGGCCACCCTCCCAGGAATTCCAGTTCCGGGTCACGCCAACCAGGACAGCCAGAGCGAGGAGTACAACCAACACGGGTGTAAGGTATTTCTGCCAACGCGACGGAGGCGCAGGCGGCGGCGTTGGAGGCTGTGCCTTCGGCGGTTCTTTGGTTGCTGGACTCGCTGCTTCTAGTGCCACGTTCACCTCATCGGCTTCCGGGAAAATGAATTCTCGGGATCAGTTTTCACTGTGCATTGTAAACGTGATCCGACGTTTGCGACTCTCGACCGCCTTTACACAAATATAGCTTCTGCAGTTCGTCGTGCCACCTTGCATGGGCTTGCAGGGCTTACTCATGCACGGTGAGTGCCACAGTTTGATTCCTCAACCCGTCCCTGAGGTCTACGAAATTATGGAAAACGGCTGCGAGTTAGCACCCGTGATTTATAACGACAGGAAATCTCTGCTAACCGGCTGGCACTTGATAATGCGTTGGCATTGCGGTCATCCGGCATACCTTCGCTGATCGTGTGTCAGCTAAGGCGTGGCGCTTCTGCGCTCGACACTTGTTCCTGGATGCTGGCCAGCAGCGGCTGAATGCTCTCCTGAATGGCAGGATCGGCGCAGTAAATCGATCGCCTCAGCCGCGAGCGGAAATCTGAATACGAGCAGAACAATCGTATAGCCAGCGAGAACAGGGAGAGAAGAACCTGCGCCCGGATGTAGTTGGTAAAGCACGGCATGTATCTGACGAGCGATCATTCCCGACCCATCGCATGCCACTTTGTCGGCACGATTGTTGGCAATTGCCAGTGGAATGTCAGCGAAGAGACCCGTCGTCTCTCGAATTTTCAATAGCTTGCCTTTGGTACTTGGCCTGCGTATGCACAGAGGTTCGTGGAGCATGCGTCAGCAGCCTGCTCCCGGCGGAGGATCTATGACCGCATGGATACATCTCCTGGTACAGACCGCGTCTGTGGTTTCGCTGTTCCTCGTGAGGCTCCCGCGCGCGCAATGGGAGGCATTAAGCTCTCTCAACGAATTTGCGGCAAGCGGCTCGGGTCCGCTCGGATCCTTCGAGGACGCAACAGCACACACACGGAATTCGATCACTAAGGTGGGTCATGTTTGAAAAGATCACGGTGGCTTACAACGGATCGCCTGAAGCTGCCAGCGCGCTTGCCCAGTCAATTCATCTTGCCAAGGCTCTCGGCGCCAAGTTGTGCGCCATCACGGTCCAGCAGGATCTTCCCCCCTATACGGCCTACGCGGCTGCCGCGGATTCCTCTCTCTCGAAGGTTCTCATCGAAGACCAACAGGCCCACTGTGCCCGGTTGCATTCCGAGGCCCGTGATACCGCTTTGCGCGAGGGCGTGAAGCTGGAAACTCATTTGCTGGAAGGCAACGCCGTGCACGCCATCGTCCGCTTTCTGCTCGATAACAAGAGCGATCTGCTTGTCATTGATCTTCACCGTCACGCTTCGCACATATCGCGTCTGTGGAGCGCGGTTTACGACGTTGCGCTCGACGCGCCATGCAGTGTTCTAGAAGTGCACTAAGAACCTCACACGAGGGAAAAACCAGAGGTGTCCATTGTCAACGCAAGCTGATTTGGTGAACACATCCATCCCGGAACACAACAATGTCGTAATCGCCGGCTGTTTGAGCACGATGGATGACATGCGTCTGGTGTCTGCCGCAAGCGCGGGAGACCACAGCGCCTTCACCGAACTCTATGAGCGACATTCACGAAAGGTCCTGTCCAGTATCTACCGGATCACGAAAAACCAGGAAGACGCCGAGGATGCATTCCAGGACGCAATTCTGAGGGCATTCGTTCATCTGAAGAGTTTCGAAGGAAGATCGAACTTCACATCCTGGCTCACTCGCATCGCGATCAATTCCGCGCTCATGGTTCTGCGCAAACGAAGGGGAGGGGAGGTGTCCTTTGAACAGATCTGCGATGACTCGGAGAAGAACTCTCGGGCCTGGGAGCCGCGAGATCAGGCGGAAACGCCGGAAAGACGCTACGCCCGGAGGGAAAGCGAAGAATTGCTTAGGGGGGCGATTCAGAGGCTGCCGTGCATCTTCCGGGAGGCAGTCGAGCTTCAGTTTGCCCGGGAATATTCGACCAGCCAGATCGCGCAGGAGCTCGGCATTTCTTTGTCAGCCGCCAAATCGAGACTCATGCGCGCGCGAAAGACCATGCGCCGGCGCCTCTCCGCCACACAACCCCGCGTGAAGTCTCTCTCAACCCGGAATGCTTCGCCTTCACTTTGACCTGCCCCCATTTTCCGCACGGTGATCTTACAACTTAGCCAGCCGCAGCCGAAGCTGTGGGAAAGTTGGAAACGCCAAGGGCGTTTTCAAAGCGGTCGCAGACCGCGTCTTTTCCATAGCTTGCCTGGCGTGCAAACTCGGCTGGCGTGCGATAGTTCAGACTGCTGTGTGGCCGTTGTTCGTTGTAATCGCGGCGCCAGAGGGAAATCTTCCGCTTAGCGTCAAAGAGATTTAGGAACCAACCGACCCGCAAACACTCTTCGCGGAGCCGTCCATGGAAACTCTCGACGTGTGCGTTCTGCGTGGGCTTACCGGGCTGGATATGCACCAGCTCGATCTTCCGTTCGACGCACCAGGCCACGAAATGACGACTGGTCAGTTCGGGGCCGTTGTCGCAGCGAATCGATTGCGGCTGGCCACGTTGCGCGATGATCTGGTCCAGCACGCGTGTCACCCGCCGGCTGGCGAAGCTGGTGTCTACCTCCAGAGCGAGGCACTCTCGCGTATAGGCATCCATCACGCTCAACACCCGGATCGCCCTGCCGGCAGCCACCGAATCGTGCGCAAAATCCAAGGCCCATTCCTGGTTGGCGGCTGTGTACTGGCGTAACGGAGCAGACTGCCGGACGCAGTGTTTCCGCTTCTTCCGCCGCAGAGCTAATCCTGCCTCTCGATACACCCGGTATACCCGCTTGTGGTTCACAACTTCTCCACTCCGGCGCAGCAGCACATGCAAGCGCCGATAGCCGAAGCGCGGCTTCTCTCGTGCCAGATCCACCAGGCGTATCCGCAGGTCTTCATCCGAGTTCCGCGGCTGGTAGCGGCAGCTCGACACTGAAACCATCAGAACTCGGCATGCCCGCCGCTGGCTGAAGGCGTACTGTTGTTGAAAATGCTCGACAGCTGCCTTCATGGCTACGAGCTCCATCCGTTTTTCGAATCACCGACTGAAGCGCTTCCTTGTCCAGGCTTAGATCCACTACCAGCTTCCGTAGCCGCGTGTTCTCATCGCGAAGCTGCTTGGCCTCCTGAGCCTCGCTCACATCCATCCCGCCGTACTTCCCCTTCCAGCCATAGATAGTATGCTTCGATACCCCACACTCCCGCGCCACCTCTTCGACCTTCCGGCCGGCCTCCACCTGCTTCAGCGCAGCAATCATCTGCGCCTCCGTGTGCCTGCTCTTCGACATCTCCGCCCTCTCCTTCATACGAAATCGTATTCGGTTGTGTGCGGATTTTGGGGAGCAGGTCACACCCATCTCCAGCATGCGCCGGATCGGCGGCGTGCGCTTCGCTTGCTGTGAGCCGTATCGCTTGACGAAATACTCTCCCTGGAAGGCCATGCGGTTCTGCACAGCGATGCCGCCACCGAGACGCTTGATGCGTTCGATGTTTTTGTCCGAGATGGTTTCACAATGGTCGAAGAACCAATGCAAGCCGTCGAAAGGTATCTCACGATTAACTTCCTCATAAACGTTGAGGGCACGCTCAATGGTTTCGTCATAGGTTGCGTGGAGTCGGAATGGCCCGCGATTGGCAACGAGGTGGCCGATCACGCCCTTGAGTTCTGCTTCCATGACAGGCGCCATATCGGGACGGGGTTCGAGGAAGTCCTCACAATCAGCAGCCGAATACACCAGCATTTCGCCGGCTCCGTTCACGCGGAAGAAATCGTCACCATCGCCTGGTTTTGTTATCTGGCTCCACTGCTGAAAGTCAGAAAGTTCCTGCTTCGGCTTCTAAGTGAAAAGGTTGTAAGCAAGTCGAACCCCGTAAGCGTCAGAGGAAACACATGGTTGACGGGTGAGTTCCAGTCTCCTCAGACAGCGTCAACACGCTGCTTTGCTCTAATAGGCTGCTGCGTCTGCAACGAGCCTTTTGCGTTCGGAGTACGCTTGAATCTATTCAATCTGATAGCAAGTTCCCGGGGAAACAAGGGGTGGTTTGCAGCCTGATCAAGCAACACCTTCGCCTCCGCCAGGCTGATGTTTTGCGGAACCGGGCGAAAATCCGACCGCGACTCGCGCAGGTCCTCGGTCACATTCTTGAAGAACAGTATCTTGCCTTGAATGTGGACCTCGACCAGATTCGTCTTCCAGCGGGCCTCGCTCACCTGTTCACGCCGAATCTCAAAAGTTCCGCCTTTTTCTACGTGACCAAGAAAACCGTAGCCAAAATCGACACGCTCTATCAGCCTTCCATCCATCTCAATCAAGCGCCTTAGTCGTTGATTCACAACCGCCGTGCCGCCCAGCGCGTGCACAACGCGCGCCTCGTGGCTGGCAGGTGAAAAGGCCGGGTTCGGACGGAAGGAAAGACGCACCTGATCGCCTTCACTCGGACCGGTATATTCAAACAAGAAAGCCCGGGGAAGCAATTCAATCGCATTCCGCATCCGCGCTTCGTCCCTTAAATGCTCCTGCCGGATGTGGGCCATCGCACCCGGATTTTGAACAAGTTCCTCGAGTCGCAGGTCTTCGCGCCTGCGCTGGCCAGCATCGAGAGAATTTCCATGATCTTTCACCAGGCGAAAGATTGGTCCATCGGACGTCTCGACCTGTTCGCGATCGACGTTCTGCGAACCGGAGACACGAAGGATGCCGTATTGCCAGAAGCTATCGCAACCGCGGTCATTGAGCTCGTTGTAGATCACGTCCGCGACAAGCTGCTGCGCGGGCTGAACCGGAATCCGATCCTGCGCTTGCGCAAGTAGGCCGAAGCCCAGCAGGGCGACTACAAAAGATGCGCTTGGATGCATGCGATTCCCCCTAGAGATGCCAGCCGGAACCCGCACATTGTCCACATCGGAGCCTACCGGCCATATCTCTATACGCTCGAGTGAGAAGAAAGGGATATCCCAGGCCCAGAGTTTTCGGACCTGGGTTCATGCAACGACGCCAGGTTTGGTCCGTCGGTGAATTTCAGTGACTGCTTGGCATCGCCTGTGTGGCCGCGTCCATCACTCACTTCATTTCCCTTTGAACTCTGTGGGGTTTACTATCCCCGTTCTTGACTGTAGTCAGACGAAGCATCTTAGTCTGAGCTCTATGGATCACATAGCGCGTATTGGTGGTCACAAAGGCTGCTCGATCTTCGGGAGCTAGCTGCTTGCGGCACGGACTGAATCGGTAACAGATTCATCCTCGTGAATCAAAGGATTTGCGGGACTCCTGCGCGGGAGGTTTGGCTCAAGACTATTTCCCCAGCTTCCTGAAATCATGCAGCGCGGTATACCGCAAATGGGCCAGCTTGAGGATCTCACATTCCAGTTCAGCTCTTCCCGCTCTCGAGAACTCCCCGGACTTCAATCGTGCCTGTACCCCGGCAATACATGCTCCTAGTTCGTGATCTCTGCCAGAAGCTGCTCTCTGGTCAACATAGTGCGCACCTATGATGTTCGCCTTCCGGAAGGCTGGGCTGCCGTTTCCGCTGCCTGCGCATATGTGCGCGTGATCGATTCCCCCACAGCGGTCAAGTTTCGTCAATGCATTGCGAGGTATTCCACGTGATAGACGAGATAGCCAAGGACAATGAGAATGATCAGTCCAACCACCGGGTGACTCTTCTTTGTGTGCTTCATTTGGCATTGACCTCCTGCAAAAGGTAGGTAGGCTCGCCGCCGTACGGTTTCGCCTTCCACACACACCCGAGGGGAGTGACACCATGGGCCTTGCAGGACGTCACCTGCCTACTCATCTACCTCAAAACTCCAGTACTGCGAGATCATCTTGATCCGAAAGGTCGTCTGGGTCTGAGCTATATGGACCACATGGAGTGAAAAGTCGCCCCGGGCAGAAAGGCCCGAGAAACCTCAGCGCTGTGAGACGGCCGCCTGAGTGAGCAAAATTGACCATACTTGGTGAGCCGGAGTTGGGACAATCTTCACTCCGGAGGAAGCTGTGATGGGTCAACCGTTAAGCATTAGCAGCCGTCCAGAGACATCGAATATCGAATGCCAGAAGAGCCCGGTCCTGGGAACGAGTCAGGGAATCGAAGAACCGTCTACATGACCCAGAATTACGCGCATCTCTGCAACGCTGACGGCAGCTTCGATTCGATTTGTCTCCATTGTTTCCAAACAGTCGCTTCGGCCCCTATCGACGCAGCCTTAGCAGAGAGCGAGATGCAGCATCGGTGCGTTGCTCTAGATCCTAAACTCTTTGAAACTGGCAGAGCTTCAGGGAACCGTCCAAACTCCATCTAGCCATCAAGAAAAGGACCACAGGATCGCTCCTGCGGCCCAAGAGTCTATTCGATGCGCCTACCTTTCTCGAAGGCGGCGACGCCTGCGCTGTCGTGCCCCCTTGTGATCTTTCGGGTGAGCGAATTCGCACTCGACTTCCAACGGGCTTCAGCGGGTCCAGCCAAAACCTGCTGCTTGCTCATCTGAGAGCATTCGATTGCCTAAGGTACATATTTGGCCTTCGTGGAGTCGCGAGGAGATAGCGTGGCTCCTGCGTGTTCGGTTGTGCCATGGTGAGATCGGAAAAAGGAGCCCGGAGTGTTAGCCCGGGCCCGATTTGCAGCTCGAATTGTTCTAAATTTTACTTCTGACCAGGATGAGGCTTCTCCGCGCTTTCTTTGGGCGCGCTCTCATGTTGCGCGGCTGGTTTCGCCGCGGTCTGAGCAGGCCTTTCTTGCGGAGCCGGTCTGGTCTCCGGACGGGGTTGCTGCGTCGGTTTCGCCCCATGCTGGACCGGTGCAGGCTTACTCTCAGCCCGTTCCGCAGCTGTTGGCCGGGGTGCGGGAGCGGGTTTGGTTTCAGTGGCCGGTTTTTGAGCTGGGCGAGATTCGGCAGTTGGCCGTGCGGTTGCAGGCTTTGCCTCGGGCCGCGGAGCCGGCTTGTTGTCGTTCGCCGGGCGCGCGGTAGCCGCCGGATGTGTGGCGGCGGCAGGCCTAGCGGTCGCCACCGGACGCGTCTCGTTTGCGTTCACCGGCTTTGCGCCGTGCGCCGGAACCGCGTGATTGAAGTCCGCAACCGAGGCCGCGGGCTTCGCCAGGGCTGCATGCGCTGGAGTTCCATGATTCACTGACGCAAAGTTGGCCTTGTCCTGACTCGCCAGGTGTTGCTGCTGCACCTGTGTATTCGCGGGTCCGAAGCGCTTCTGATGCTCCGCCTCAATCTGGGCCAGGTTTGGCCGCACATTGATGCCGCCCTGTCCGCCGTTATAGCTCACGCGGTTCACGTTGACGTTGGTGATTACCGTGCGATCGATATAGGTGTTGCGAATGACGGTCGTGTTCACACGCATGACTGCCGTGTTGTAGTTGAAGTTGCCGCCGTTCCACCGTCCGCCGCCGAAGCCCTGGCCGCCGTAGCCGTAGCCATAATTCACGCCACCGTAGAAGCCCACCTGCGGCCCCCAGTAGCCCGTGTTAAATGCATAGCCGCCGTTATTCCAGCCCCAATAGCCGGGGGTCCAAAGCAGGCCAACAGCAGGAGCCATCATCCAGGTCCCCGGAACCCAGTAGTAACCGCCGGGACCACCCCATGCCCAATATCCAGGAGTCCACATGTAATTTGGTTGCGGGCAAAGCGGCTGCTCGTAAACCGGTAGTTCCGGGGGAGCCATGCTGATCGCTACCCCTAGGGAAATCTGCGAGAAAGATGCGCACGGAAGCGCAGTTAGCAGCGCAATCAGGCTGAGATTGCGGATCGAGCGAATAACTTGCATTTATCTACCTTTTGGCCATCGACTCTTGCCTGCAGAGAAAAGGGGGCAAGCTATGAGGAGCGACAGGCAAACTTTCTACTTTTTGACGGGAGGTCCCCATCGCGTTAGAGAAGCCGCATCCGTCCGGCAAACATTCGTAGTTGTTTGGTGAGAGGGTTGCAGCCCAATCTCGATCACCGACTTAACGGTCATCGCCCTACGTGAATGTTATGGAGCAAACCGAAACCACCAAACAGATTCACAATCCACAGCACAACGCAAATCACGACGACGCCATTGAGGATCGACTTGATGCTGGATTGCATCGGAATAAACCGGTTCACAAGCCACAACAGAATTCCTACTACGACCAACGTAATGACTAGTTGCATGAGCGGCATATCGTTCTCCCTTCGAATTCTTGAAGCAGATCAGGATCTGGTAAAGAATCCCGATCTGCTGGCCCTAATCCGGGCTGTTAGCCCGTTTACTTCTGGTCTCGCACTTCGGCGATCGTGCCTGCACGGCCCGCATCCGCAACCGCCTTCATGAAGCCGAGGGTCGATTTCGGGGCCTGGACGCTACCTGACAGAATGCTCCGGAAGGAAACCTCACGGCCGTAAATCGCAAGCGTCGAGTCGTCGTCCGGCTGTACCACAGCGCCATTCAGCGTGATTCCTGCAAATAGGCCTTGCGCACGCGAGTAGGTGAGGACCTCGGTATTCATTTTCCAGTCAGTACCAGCGGACGCGTGACGTCCCACCGGACCTGCCGCGGCTGATGCATCGCCGCTGAGTTCGAACTTGCTGGAAAGCAGATGCTGAAAGCCCTGTTCATTCATCACCAGCATGATGATGTCAACGCCTTCCACACCAATCTGCAATCCCCAATTGCCGCCGCCGACTGAAACAAACGCGGGAGCACTCCAGCCCTCGGGCGTGCGGCATGACGCGATACCCCGACCGTGCTCGGCCCCAAAGATAAACCCGCCCTTTACCAGGTGCGGAATTACCACGATGCACTTCGCGCCACTCAACACTTCTTCTGGAATGCCCTTATCCGGTGCGTCCAGGCTGGCGTGAATGACTTCGGAGGACATTCGCAGGCGATCAATTGAGTCCTGCTGTCCTGTACCAGCCCACACACTTCCGTTCGATAGCGCAAAGGCGCTGACTAATAATATT
>CAVRNK010000029.1:0-56258 GCA_963721995.1 uncultured Acidobacteriaceae bacterium
AATCACAGCGAAGATCATCGCGGTCGATACGCCGAACATGAGTGCTCCGTCCGCTGCTTCCAGCGGACCCAGCAATTTCCAGGCGGGCGACATAACTATGTCGCCGTAGCCCAGAGTCGTGTAGTTGACCGCTGAATGGTAGTACGCAGTTCCGAACTCCTGAAACTGTCCACAGACGAGGAATACACCTGCCCAGAGAGCGATCTCAAACAGGTGCGCTACGAACGCAAAAGAGAGTACCAGCGTGACAATCCCAACATCGATTCGGAAGCGTGTGCCGGCGCGGCCGACTTTTCTCTCATAACGAAAGAAGTTTATTGCCGACATCAACGCCAGCGCGTGGATGAGGAGCGTACATAAGACAGCGCCGCCGCCAACGACCAGCGGAATCAGGATTGCGACGCTATGGGTTTGAGGCATCTTTCTGCTCTCAAGCATCCTAACCTGCCACGTCGCGCGATGCGCAAATGACGCCGAGCGGATTTGGATGGCGAAGTTATTGCCGGTGAGGTGCCGTCAGGCGGGAGGCGACGAGGGCTGCAAGGACCAGGAGGGTTCCGGTAACGAGGAGGGCGGCGCGGAAGCTGTGGGTGAGGTCGCTGGCGATGCCCATGATGTAGGGTCCGGTGAATCCGCCGACGGCTCCGACGGAGTTGATGAAGGCGATGCCGGCGGCAGCGGCGGTTCCGCGGAGGATGTAGGTCGGGAGGGACCAGAAGGGTCCCAGGCCGCTCCAGACGCCCGCAGTGCAGAAGAAGATTGCAGCCAGCGACAGGGCGGGCGTGGCGGGGATGGCGCTGGCGATGAAACCCAGGGCGGCCGCTACGAGGCAGCCGCAGAGGTGCCATTTGCGCTCCCGGGAGCGGTCGGAGCTGCGGGCGACCAGAAGCATGGCCACGGCGGCGAGTGCATAGGGAATGGTGGTGAGGCCGATGACGCGGAGATCGCTGGCGTGGGTAATTTCCTTGATAACGATGGGCAGCCAGAGACTCAGGGCGTAGAGCCCGACGGACATGGCGAAATAGATGGAAGAAAGCAGCCAGACGGTGGTGCTTCGGAAGGCATGCGACAGATGTGTGGCGGCGTGGTGTGAGTGCGCGTCGACCTCGGCAATGAGCCACTGGCGTTCAGAGGGTGAGAGCCAGGGAGCCTCCTCGGGGCGATCGGTGATGACAAAGAAGACGGTGATTCCGAGAAGTATCGAGGGCAGACCTTCGCCGAGGAAGAGCCACTTCCACCCGGCAATATGAGCGATGCCATCGAGGCGCAGCAGAAGAGTGGAAAGCGGAGCGCCGATGACTCCCGAGACGGGGGCGGCGGTGATGAAAAGCGCGAAGGCGCGGGCACGCTGCGCAATCGGAAACCAACTGGTGAGGCAGAGGATGATGCCGGGGAAAAATCCGGCTTCGGCTGCTCCGAGTAGGAAGCGAGCTATATAGAAGGTGGCGGGTGAGTGGACGAGGGCCATCGATGTGGAGAGGAATCCCCACGCGACCATGATGATGGCGATCCAGCGTCGTGGGCCGAGACGCAACAGGACGAGGTTAGCGGGGATTTCGAAGAGGGCGTAGCTGATGAAGAAGAGTCCGGCACCGGCTCCATAGACGGTACCCGAGAATCCCAGGTCGCGCCGCATGGAGAGCGCCGCAAAGCTGAGGTTGACGCGGTCGAGATAGGCGCAGACGTAGAGCAGAAATAAAAAAGGGATGAGCCGCCAGAAGACCCGACGCATGATGCGAGCCGGGTCGACTTCGGTCAGACTGGGTGCCACCTGATAAGGATGCGACATGCTGCGTTCGACACTACCGGAGCGGGCGGACAAAGGGAAAGCTATAGGCCCGCTCTATCACGTCCGCCCGCTCCAACCCGGATGGCAACAAACTGATCTAGCGGCTTACCTTCAGTAAGACGGCTCCATAAGCTGGGACAGTGGCTGTATAGGTGTCTCCGGCAGCAGTGACTTCCCTGCCCTGCCAAAGGTCGCGGAGCTTAAAGCTTTTGGCGAAACCGATGTCGCGCGGGCGGAAGCTGATGGATTTCTCCGTTTCCGACCGGTTGAAGAGCGCAACGGCTTGGGCTCCGTTGCTGAGAGGCTTGGACCAGATCTCGGTCGGCCCTACGGCGGAGACGCGATCACCCTGCTTGCCGAGGGGGTCCTGATCGACGGCGATGACCTCTTTATTAGTCAGCATGGCAAGGGTGGCAGGCGACATCTTGCTGAGGTCGTTGCCAGCGAGCAAAGGCGCAGCGAGGATAACCCAGAGCGTCATGTGCGTGCGGTACTGGTCTTCGGTCATGCCACCATTGCCAACTTCGAGCATGTCGGGATCGTTCCAGTGACCGGGGCCGGCGTATTTGGCGAGGCCGGCCTGTGAGAATCCGATTTCAGCCATGCGGCTGTAAGTGTCGTTGATGTCTCCGGTGGTACGCCAGAGGTTGCCACCGACCTCGGTGCCCCACTCCCAGACGTTGTTCCAGCCGTATTGGCAGAGGCTGTAAACGATGGGACGACCAGTGGAGACAAGCGCCTTATGCATCTTCTCGTAGGCGGCCTTTTGCATGGCGAAGGCTTTTTGCGGGTCGCCGCCGGATTCCTTCTTCATGAGCTCACCGAAGCTGCAGAGGTCGTACTTGAGGTAATCCACACCCCACTCGGTGTAGGTCTTTGCGTCCTGCTCTTCGTGCCCGTAGCTGCCAGCGTAACCGGCGCAGGTTTTGGGGCCGGGCGATGAGTAGATGCCGATCTTGAGACCCCTGGAATGAACGTAGTCAGAGAGGGCTTTCATGTCGGGGAACTTGCTGTTGGCGTGGATGACGCCGGAGGCGTCGCGTTCACCCTGCCAGGTGTCGTCGATGTTGACGTAGATGTATCCGGCGTCGCGCATGCCGCTGGAGACAAGAGCGTCGGCTGCGGCACGCACATCGGCGTCATTCACCTTTTCGGCGAAGTGGTTCCAGCTGTTCCAACCCATGGGCGGCGTGGCAGCAATGGTCTGAGCAGAGGCAGGAATGTAAGCGGTTACGAGAACAGCGAGGGCGGTGATGAATCTTTGTCCAGTCATGTTGATTTTCTGAGGGCTCCGGGACGCGAAATTCTGGCCGATGCGAAGTGTACATGAAAGAAAAGATCAGCGTGCCATTCGCTGGACGCTATGACCTTCTGTCATCCGAGGATTTGTGCCGCAGCACGGAGACCCGAACGCAGCGCGGCGTGGACGGTTCCCCAGTGCCCGGTGATGTCAGTGTGCTCGCCGGCAAAGTAGAGGGTATTCTCGACTGGCACGGCGAGATCATTGGAAGCGGTCAACGCTCCTGCGGGCGCATAGCTGTATGCGCCAAGACTGTAGGGGTCGGCCTGCCAGTCGTGGGCGTGGAAGCTCGTCAACAGCGCGGGAAGATCGTTGCGGTTGAAGATTGTAGCGAGCGTGGCAAGTGCCTGGTCTCTTAAGGCTTCGCCACTTGGGAGCGCTGCGCCGGTCGGGAGACGAAGGGCACGCGGGCCGGCGACCCAGCCGGTCAACGTTGGAGATGCATTCGGCGCAGCAGTCCACCAGGTGGGAGGCGTGCTTTCCTGCGCGAAGAGAAAGCTGAGATTCGGCGAGGATGGTTCCCAGAAGCGCTCACGAAAGACGAGCGTGATGCGGGTGGCAGTGCCCATGGCGAGTTTGCGAGCCGCGGCGACTGAATCCTGCGGCTCCGGGATGATGCGAAACGAGCCTGATTGAAGGACGCCCAGAGGCACAGCCACGACAACGCGTGCGGCGTGAACCTCAGGGATGTCGGGATTGGAAGTTGCAACGCGGACTTCGCCAGAACGCCAACTGATTGAGGCAACCGGCGTGTTCAAGTGCAACAACCCTCCGGCGGTGAGGAAACGGTCGCGAACATAGGCTGCAAGACGGTCGTAGCCCTCGATGATCCGGAAGGAGCAGTCGCCCTGTATTTCATGTTCGGCTTGTTGTTGTCTGCGAAGAGCGGCCGTACCGATGCGATTGGCGTCGGCAGCGTTAAATCCTTCGACATATGCCTTGGCTCGCATAGCGATATGTTCGGGAAGGTGCTTTTGCGCCAGAAATTCAGAGAATGTCATATCGGGCGAAGCAGGCAGATCTTCGAGCAGATCGAAGGCTTCACCGAAAAATCCGCAGTCGCCGAGTTTGCCGTTTTCGAAACAGATGAATTCGCCCGTGCGCTCGTAAAGAGTGAGACCGGCTTCGCGGATGAGATCGAGGAGTTCTGGCGGCCGTCCGTGGACGAATTCTGCGCCGAGTTCAATAGGCAGATCTGTGGATGAATCGGGGACGGTGAGTAGGCGGCCGCCGATGCGGTCGCGAGCCTCGACGAGGATGACTTTGTGGCTGGCATCACAAAGGCTGCGCGCGGCGGCGAGTCCTGCGATTCCGGCTCCAATGACGACGTCGTCGTGGCGAGTCTCGTGCATGAATCTAAATGATGTCACAGATGAAAAGAAGGGCCGGAGTTGGTCCGGCCCTGTAGGGGAGGTTTGATGCAATCTGGCTGGAACTCAATCCGACCAGGAATTAGAAGCTGAAGCGCCCCTGGAACGTGATGATTCTGGACCCAAGTGCACTTCCCGCCTGGCCCAGTCCGGAGTTTGCAATGTTGTTCGAAATGCTGCTGGGATTGATGTTCAGCGTATTGAAGATATTCAGGAAGTTGGCCTGAATTTCGATCTTTGCGCCTTCGCCAATACCCGGAATCCTGGGCAGGCCGAATGCTTTGGCGAGGTTCATATCCACGTCACGGTAGTTCGGGCCGGGCATCGAGTTGCGGCCAATTCCCGGCGGAGGGATGAATGCGGTTGCGAATTGTCCAGGATTATCGGCGACGGCATTCGAGTAATTCGGAACCGAGAAGTAGTTGTTACTGAATTGAGGGTAGTTGGCGGGGTAGTTGGGGGGGACGAAGGGATTCGTGCCCGGGTTAGTGAAGTTGCTTCCCGTCTTGAACGCGTTATTGCTTGAGTTGCGGCCGCCGGTGCCGTTGTAAGAGGGACGCAAACTCGAGAACCCGTAATTGCAAAGGTTGCAATAGATCTGGTGCGGTGCGATATAGAACGGAGTCCACCCAAAGCCAGTGTGGTACGTAAAGATGCCACTGATCGTCCACCCGCCGGCGACTTTCTCTTTCCAGTCATTGCCGTGGAAGACAACCGGCTGCCAAATGCCGAACAGCTTGAAAGTATCTCTGATGTCGTAGTCCGACTGTCCGTAGGCGAACTGGGTGTTGAAAATATAGGGCGAGCGGAAGTACGGGCCCGAGTTCGTATCGAAGCTATGAGCCCAGGTGTACTGCCCTTCCACAGAGAAGCCCTGCAAGAACTGATGTTTCAAGTCGGCGATCATCATGTTGTTGTTCGATTTGCCCTGGTTGCCGGCAGTATTGACGCTATTGACCAGAGGATTGAGCGGCGCACCGAATGTGAACCCGTATCCGTTTGCGTCATAGTTGAACAAGAGGTGCTTGCCGGAGCTGCCCAGATAGGTGAGGGTACCCACCCATCCGTGCGATAGATCCATTTCTGTTTCAAGAGACCAGTGGTGCACATATTGTGTGGGCAGATTGTTAGTCAGTGCATTCAGATTCGCCTCTCCCACCGTTGGCAGTCCGGCAGAGTTAAATGTGGTAATCACGCTCGGGTTCGCCGGATACCCATTGATATTCGTTGGGCTTGAGGAAGTCGCGTAGAGAATATTCGGATTGATGTTCGCCGGACTGGTGCTGGTTCCGGGAACAGACGAAGTTCCCGGCGGGTTGAAGTCGTTGGCGTTCGCGTTGGCAATCTGCTCCTGGTTGTAGTTCAGACCATAACCACCGCGAATGACGATCTTTCCGTTGTAATAGTTCGGAGCCCAATTAAAACCGACCTGTGGCCCAAAGTTGAGCTTTTGGGCGCTCCATGCGTTGATTCCGGAGCGAATTGTGATGCCGGTGAGATAGCTGGAGCCGCTGCCGAAGCGGAGAACGCCCATATTGTTGTCTTTATCGGAAAGCGGCCCGAAATAGGAGTAGCGAAGACCGGCGGTCAGCGTCAGGTTAGGGCGAGCCTTCCAGTTATCTTGAAAGAAGAAGCCCCAGATATTCTGACGGTTATCGTTGCGGAACCCGCCGGGAAAACCGGTGGTTGCCTGGAATGGGCCGCCCTCGGCTTCCGGAGCATCATTCAGGAAATCCCAGATGTTGTAGAAGGTATAGTTAGGCGCGCCGATCGGGTCGTTCAGATAGTAGAGCCGGGTAAGTTCACCCCCAAACTTCCAGGTCTGCGAGCCATGAATCATGGTCGCGACATCCTTGTAGCCATAAGTCCATTGGTTCAGATGCGCAGGCGCCGGCACGCCGAGCGATCCGAGGGAGATGTTGCCAAAGTTGAGTCCGTTGCTGGCATACCAAAGGGTCTGAGGCAGTCCGAATGGAGCCTGAGAATTGCTATCCAGTTCGTTATAGCGCCACCCGGCGGCGTTCGCACGGGCTTCGTTCAAGAAGTTTGCGGAAAAAATGTGATTCCAGATACCCGAGAAGGCGTCGTTCACCTGCTCATGGTGAAAGAGTTGGTAACCCAAAGCTCCGTTCAAATTGGTCTTGCTGGCGGGAACCCAATAGATGACAAAAGCGGCATGATCCTTGCTACCAATCTGGCCATCCATGCGCCCGTTGAATTGCTGAAAGTTCGTAGTGGTGGGGTTGCTGACTGTGTACAGGGCAATATCG
Source organism: uncultured Acidobacteriaceae bacterium (assembly GCA_963721995.1). GTDB lineage: Bacteria > Acidobacteriota > Terriglobia > Terriglobales > Acidobacteriaceae > Silvibacterium. Next base: position 6,730 of record CAVRNK010000029.1, read on the forward strand.
GGGACATTCGAAAGGCCGCTGCCAACACCTGGATCGGCGGGACTTACCCAGGTGAGGTCCTGCGTCCCGAGAGGTGTGGTCAGCGGCGAACCGAGATTCAGGCCTTGTCCTGCAATGGTCCTGCAGTTTACGCCTTCAGTGAGTCCGTAGGCGCTGCAGGTTGTGGAGCCGACCACGGTGCCGTTGACGGCCGATCCCGGAAAGCCGAGAAATGTGGAAGCAATGCTGCCCGAGGGCGCAAGTCCGTTAAATTGGGAGGTTGGATACCACTCGGTGCCGGTTGCCCCGATAGTCTGCGCTTGCTTCTCGTACGCGAAGAAAGCAAATATCTTGTTCTTCCAGATTGGCCCCCCGATGCTGCCACCCCACTGGTTGTATCGATCCTCATCGCGGAGAAGACCGCGTTCCGCAGGAGTCTTCTTTGACCCGTCTGCATTAAATGCCTCTGCCGACCCCGGACCATTCCAACGCTGATACGCATTCAGACCGGGGCGGGTGATCTGGTAGAAGAAGCTACCGTGCAGATTGTTCGTTCCGCTCTTGGTGATCATTTCGACTACAGCACCTGCGAAGCGGCCATTCTCCGCGTCGTAGGCGTTGGAAACAATCTTGAGATCGCCGATCGACTCCGGACTTGGAGTAATGACCGTAGCTCCGCCCCAGACAGCACTATCCGTGCTGATACCGTCGATGGTGTAGCCGTTATTTTCGTACTGGCCGCCGTTCACATTGGCTGAAGGGCCGTTTTCAGTGGCGAAGATACTGCTGGAGTGTCCGAGGTTGCCACCCCCGCCCGATGAAGCTCCGGTCTGAGTACCTGGAGCCTGAAATCCGCCGCCGCCAGCTGCCTGCGCGCCGTCGGAGAGGGCTCCGGGCGCCAGGCGAATGAGACTGGTGGGGTCACGTTCATAAATAGGCATGTGTTCGATCTGGTTGCCGGAGATGGACGTTTGAGTATTCGCGGTCTCGGTATCGAGGGCCGGAATCTGAGAGGCGTTCACGGTGACCGTTTCAGTGGAGCCGCCAGGCAGCAGCTGTAGGTTTACTGAGTTGGCCTGTTCTGGAATCAACTGCAAATCGCTGAGGATTTTCTTTTGGAATCCGTCTTTCGACGCAGTCAAGTCGAAATGATCGGGCGCGAGGGCATTGAAATTGTAGACGCCGCTGTCGCTGCTGGTGCTGGTAGTAATTTGGTTAGTCTGGAGATCCTTGAGGGTGATGGTCGCTCCGGGAATTACTGCCCCGCTTGGATCGGTGACCGTGCCCTGAATTGAAGTGCGAAATTGCGCGAACGCACTCGTATTCATGCACAGGAAGGCTACCGCCATCACGCAGATTGCGAGAAGGCTGAGGGGGTATTTCTTCATACTGCCTCCAAAGCTCAGTTGATTGTGGGAAGGCCATGCTTCCGATCGCCTTTTCCCCTGTTTGACTTTCTCGTTTGTTGTTGGCACCCGCTATCAAGCGTCAGAGCACCAAGTAAATTCACGATCATCAAAATCCGCACACTTGCGGAATAGCGTCACGTCACTTCGGATTCAGCTAATGTACCGTTGGGCCCGCTGATTCTGGTCATGTGGTCCTCCCGGCATCGCCATCGCAACAACATGTTGTACTACTTCCGTGTGGTCTGATGCACCTCCGGGCATCTAAGGAGTGACTCTTTTACCATCTTTGATGGACCTCGGCACAAAGACCCGATCCGGGCTCCGGAGGCAGCGGTGGTGAAGCGCCCAGGGGACCGTTGCCCGGGCATTCTGCCGCGATGCTACAATCGATGGAGCGCGAAGTTTCTGCCGCTACATCTCATTCAGAACATGAGACTTCAGCAGACGGAGAGGTGGCAGAGCCCGGTTGAATGCACCTGACTCGAAATGTGATTTTGCCTCTTCTGCGCTGGCTGGCACCAAATCGCATAGGAGCTTTAAAGCTATTTTCTACAATGGTTTCGTCGACATAACTGGTCGCACTCGTCGGCACTGAATTGCACGAAATCAGAAATCGAAGGGACACCATATCGGACACCAGTTTCCGTCCCTTTCTCCTGCACGAGTAGCTTTTGAGAACTGCAAGCGAGTCGCTCCCGCGGGACGTGCCCGCGACCTCTGCCGTGACAGGGCACAGGGAAGCGGTAACTTATAGAAAATAAGCGCAATGGATGGCTCCTTTTGGCGCTTTGAGGCACGTTTGGTAACCGTTATTGTGCCCTTTTTGCCCGCGACCTCTGCCGTATGGACCTCTGCCCAGTCCCAAATGCAGATAAGTCCGTAAGTGAGATGGCGATTTCCATATGCCGTCATCCAGCTACAATTTCCCGGTGACCAGAGAACGTTGGGCTCAAATTGGAATCACGATTCAATTCCTTATCGTCGTCAGGGCCCTAGGTGAGATCTTCCGGCTTAGGCACTTCCACAGCGCGACCTTCTCGGCCGAAGTTGCAATGCCGTATGTGGGGGGCGCCCTGGTTGCTGCTTGCTTTTGCTGGCTAGGCGTGACCTTGTACTTCTTTCAACGCTACACACTGTCCGCCTGGATCGCGCTCGCGACCGTAGTCATTCTACTGACGTACAAGATTGCCGTGATCGGCTGGTAGTGAGGGCTCATTTTGTCGACTGAGCCGGGCAGATAGCCCCGGTCAGGGACTGGTTTGGCGATTTCACTCCCCAGATTCCATACCCCCTTTCTTTCTCCTGTCAGACGCCCAATTCACTCTGCCTCGACGACATCAGACAAGACATCGACGATAAGCTTGGCACATCGTCCGGTACGCATGGAACCTTGCGTTTCTGGCGCGAAGCGTGCTTTCTCCCTTTGCATTGGAGCGACTGGTTCCTGCAGTTCCGCCTGAAGGCCTATGGCAGATTCATGCCACCTTTACGCCGGTCGCCGCCTACCCGGTAATCAGATATCCGGCAGGCTCTTCCCAGCGGTATCGAGTGCCGCTGGTTTTGACGACATCTTGGATTATCGACGCATCATCGGTTGGTTTGCTTTCGCTCATCTCTCTGCCACTTACCAGCGCAGGTGTTTCCTGTGCCTTGTCCCCAACGCTCACGACCATAACGCTTAATCACAGCTACTTGGGGTAGTTTGACACCCGCTTCTGAAAGCCGATGCCGATGGGCCTACATCATCTCTCAGGCAGCTTCCATATGGTTCTTAGGGCCTTTCCATTTGTTTCTGCAGCGCTCCTCGATAAAATCCATTATCGCGTTTAAACGATAAGCGCGGGCGGGGGCGGGTGGTAACAGATGACCTGGTTCCTATCGGTAAAGAATCGTTAACTCCCGTCGAGTTCAACGCCCTCTTCGATATTCCTACTAAGCTGGAATGGCTCGGCAACATGACCAATCCTAAAACACGCCGCGCCTACAAAATCGATGTCGCGGAGTTCGGGGAGCCGGAGCCGTGGGCGTATGTCGTGGCGCATGGGCAGAAGCTGGTGGGCGGAGCGAGTGGAGGATGGCTGGCTGGGCGCAATCGAGGATGACCGGCAGCCTGACGGCCCGGATGAGCTTCAGTAGGCAGCCGTGCCTCGTTGCTCCAACAAACACGATGCCGGGTGCAATATTACGGCTTGGACTTGAAGGAATCCTTGTCCGCCATGCTCTGATGACAGACCAGGCAGGATTCTCGCGCAGAGGCGGAAATGGCGGAAACCAGGGCGTAAGAGAGTCCATGATTGCTCCACGTGATCACCTTGAAGCCCGCGTGGCTGCGATAGTGAAATGTCAGACCGGCGGAGTTGACTTCGCCTCCGCCAGCTACCACGGCATGTTTACTGGAAGCAATCAGAAGGCTGATCTTCCCGTTACGAGCGCCCTCATAGGTAACCACTGCGGCCTGGCAACCCTTGTAACTTACGAGTCCTGCTCCTTTCAGCCGGTACGCGGGGCTCTCCGGATCGACTTGAGAGGTTGGTAGTTGAAAGGCGAAGGGGAGCCTGTCGGCAAGCCATGCAGTCACCGTCTTCGGAGAATCCGAATGGATCCCGAGAGTCAGATCACCGCCGAGATAGCTGCGGTGAGTCGAAACGGCAGCATCCACATAGCTGGCGGCACGCACTTCGCGAGTTACGCGTGGGGCAAGCATGAGGCATATCGCGATTGTGAGCATCGCCGGCGCCAGCACGGTCCAGCGCGTGACCCACCGAAAAGCTTCAGGCCGAATCTGCCTCAGAGGTTGCCCGATGCGCCTATGAAGTTGCCAAGCCGCCATGTTGGGCCCTGAGCCTTGAGTGAGGGCAGATACACGGGCACGAAGTTCCACGGGAGCTGAATATAGAGGACGGGATTGGCGCAGAAACTGCGACAGTGCCTGCTCCTCCACCAGCTGTGCCCTGCAATCTGCGCAAATCCTTAAGTGAGCGGAGAGGTCTTCCAGCTCCCCGTCACTGGGTTCGTTGTCAACATAGCGCAAAATATTGTTCTTATGACGATTGCAGGGATTCATACAGAGGCCTCTCTCTTTTTATGGTGGGGGATTAGACTGCTACCCGGCAGAAAATCAGGGACCATTTTGAGCTGTGCCTTGCTGGCGGCAACTCGAGGATCTCGTAAGGGAATCGTTCGAGTCCCGTCGACATGCTGCAAGTCCATAGATAACGCTTTCTCACCTGCGACGCTTTTTTGCTCCCACTCTATGCAACACCAAAGTAGGGGAAATATTCCCACGGAATCGCACGGGGCGTGAACTCCCCTCTTTCCGGGACCTCTGTTCTTATTTTTGGGACAAATTTGAAGATGGGGACCGGCAGTAGGATTGATAGCCGTGGGGAACTGAAGGATCGCGTAAAGGGATTGAAGTGCTCTTTCGGTCCACAGGCAAAAAGCGAGAGACCCAGCGACCAGAAGCTGGCCACTCAAGCAAGCCGCGGTTAACCAGAGCGTGCACGGTTCGCGCACTCACGATCTTGTGAACATTGTCATTGGACAGGATGAACCGATATCCGAGTATCGTGTACTCACCAACGCGATACAAAATCGAACCGCGTTGCAGACTGAACACCACGTCCTTCTGGCTCAACGTCAGTTTGTTGTTGAGCGTCTTCACGCCTCCACCCTAAATCCCTCGCTGATGATTACTTCGACGCTAGAAGTAATCGGTCGGGCTTCCCCAAACAAGGAAAAAGCCCTGCTGTCTCCGATGATCTGGAAACAAGCAGGGCGCGGGGTCTGTCCGCATCTCTCAAACGTCAATACGCTTCGTTGACCATTGACCTCAGTCAACCTGTCGGGGGAAAAAACAAATGGCAAAACAAGTGCGTAAGCTGTTAGCAGAATCCCCAGGGCGAGGGTCAGTCGAATAATCGCCTTGACTCGCTTTGCCCAGCCTATGGCGCGAATCTTGCCAACCAGTGTGAAATGCTCGGAACTCTCCATATCGACCCGGATAAATAATTGGGAATAAGGGTTCCGGACAGCCACCACCACTAAGGTCAGACCGCAAAGGGCTAAGACAGCCGCGCTTACACGTTTACCGCTTGCCCATACAACCAGACCAGAAAGCACGGCAATGGAGCCGACCAGCGAACTAGCCGCTCTGATCATCCGCAGCTTTAGTAAAAGGGTGGTCAGATCTCGAATGACTTGCTCTGGCATGTGCGCTTTAATGGATTTCCTGAAACCGCTGAAGCACGACTCCGCTAACAATGGGATGAAACCGCAGCCCAACATTTTAAAGCCTTCTCCTTTTGTATGGCTCGAAGCGGAGGATAGGACAACAAGTTCGAGCACGCGAGCTTGCCGCACGGCGGCGGATCACTGCGGAACGGTGGGCCAACCATTGCAAGCGCAGCAAGCCGCTTGCATTGCAGGTAAAGGCGAAATCATGGTAAACCTTGCAAATTCAGGAGGCTATTATGCCAACAGAAAAGCACGAATTTACCTGTCCACAATGCAAGAACCCATTCAGCCAAAGGGTGGACCCAAACCGCGATCCATCAAGTCTAGTGCGGCTCCAATGTCTGAATTGCGGATGGGCTGGACTTGTTCCCGTCGTTACTTAAGGCGTTTCGGTTTAACAGAAACGTCCGTGAGGCTCCATTTACCTGTCGCAATGAACCACAGACACCACATAGCCTATTGACCTAAGCGGGGCACACCATCCCAGCGCGTCTAAACCACGCGCTCCTGCCCGACCCCCCTGATATTGTGTTGTGCAGGGAATACGCCATGAATACCCTGCTCACGCTGCTGCCCGAGCTTCAACCCAATCTGGAAGCAAACGATGCATCAATCGCTTCCATACTCTGGTTTCTCGACCGGGCGCATCTGGAACGCACTCCCCCTGACAAGTTCCACCGTCAAATGGATCTCGTGCGCAAAATTTGGTTCGAGGAACAGGAGCGACGCGAGTCACCAAACTACCCATGCCCGCTGTTAGAGGAATTGCAATGGGTGTTCGTACCGGACTGGCCGCCAGACGCAGAACCGGAAGACGTCGCGAAGATCGTTGCCAGTCGATTTCAAAACGCAATCGAAAAGCTGGCAACTTGAGTTGGCTGCTCTCTCCATGTGCGCTCGTCAGGGGTCTCACCGAATCCGTCTGGTTTGTGCTGATTTTTAACGTGGATTTCGCGGGCCATGCCCACGAGCTATGGGTGTTCCGGGGAGCGCCGCAAGATCACCGATGGCATCTGTTCCCATCATCCACCGCGAGGGATACGAGTGTAGGGCTAGAGTCACGAAGGAGGGTCGATAACCGCGCCGTCCGCCGCCCGCCTCACAAAAGAGGCCGCGCTGAACGCTAAGATTTAAGTGAGAAGTCGCGTTGATTTGGCACTTAGTGGCCCGGTGGGATCTTCCCTCGAATTACGTTGAGATCAAATCATGTGAATGACGCTGTTGGGTGCGAGACGTAGGAGTCGAGACTGTACTTGGCCAACACGTCAGCCGCGTAGGGCGAGATAGGTGCATCTCCGTTTAATCCAGCCCTGATGCCGCTTGAAAAAACCTGTATTCCGGGAGCGCACCTGGAAGCGCAGTACGCCTCAGCCAGACGGCTACGGTAAACATTGCCGGTGCAGATAAAGTGGATTTTCATCGCAGGCCACAAGTATAGGACCGCATGAATATCTTCGCCCTCAGCGGTTCCCGGCCAGGGCGTTGACCTAGACCACATCACGCTGAAGGGGCAGGACGCCTGCGAGAACCTGGTGGCGTGCTGCCAGCGCGGCCCGTAACCTCGCTAAAGAATGGGATCAAGACTTCATGAGCTTCGGCTCGTATTCCGCGCACATGAATGACATGCGCTTTTCGAACTATCTTGTGTTCCGTTCCTAGATGGGACCAGAGTGAGAGGCGGCGCAGGCATTCAGGTAGTCTACAAGGCCGACAATATGCGGCTGCACACTTCATCGCCCTAAAATTCTGAGACAACCTATGAAAGTGTTCCTGATGCGTCCCTGCCTACGAATATAAAACTAACGAAAATAAAGGCTTGACATGTAATAAACGAGCGCCTACTGTCTGCACGGGTCCAGGGCCTCGCTGTTGACCGAGATTTAATCGAACCCCGTTTCCAGTCCCCGGAAAATCCTTGAAGCGATAAAACAATGAGGAGAATGACCCATGGTGCCTAGCCCTATTACTTTTGCGGCATTCTGTTCAGCGATCAAAGGGAAGGGAGCGTTCGTCCTTTGTCTGGCCCTATGCATGTTGGGGCTGGGCTCTACTGCTAGCGCTCAGAAGCCCCGCATCGTTTCGTTTGACGCTCCCGGTGCGGACCTAAACCCGGGAGATTACAACGGAACCTACCCAAGCGGCATCAACGCTTGGGGAGTTATCGCGGGGTCCTATCAAAGCGCTGACACCGTGTTCCACGGGTTCCTACGAAGCCCTGGGGGCGAGTTCATCACCTTCCAGGCTCCCGGCGCGGATACGACCGCAGGTTCCTACAATGGAACCTCCCCATCGAGCATCAACGATTTGAACGTAATCACCGGATCATTCTACGATGCAACGGGCCTCTCTCACGGCTTCCTCCGCACTCCTGACGGGAAGTTTACGACCTTTGATGTTCCTGGGGCAGGCGCGAACGGGACATTTCCCATTGGCCTTAATCTCGAAGGAGCAGTCGTTGGGTACGCCTTGGACTCAAACGACCTCTTCCATGCTTTCCTTCGCACTTCTGACGGCAAGATCTACGCTTTTGTCGGTCCAGGCTCCTGCGATACCGGCACCTCAACAGGTTGTTACGGTAATGAGGCTACCACCATCAATTTTTGGGGCATTAGCGTTGGAAACTTCATGGATAACAGCGGCTACTTCGTCGGACACGGTCTGATCCGTTACCCCAACGGCACTCTGACAACATTCGAAGCTCCTGGTGCGGGCACTGGCACCGACCAGGGTACGAGTTGTCCCGGTTGTGCCTCGGGCCTCAATCAGTGGGGGGCGATCGCGGGGATCTTCAGCGACGCGAACAGTGTGAATCACGGCTTCCTGCGGAGTCCCGACGGAAAGTTTACGACGTTCGATGCTCCGGGCGCGGGCACTGGGAGCTACCAAGGAACGGGCTGTTCCTCCGATTGCCCAACAAGCCTCAACGACTCGGGGGCCATCATGGGAACCTACATTGACTCGAACTTCGTGTACCACGGTTACCTACGCACTCCCGACGGAAAGATTGTGACAATCGATCCTTCCGGTTCGGTCTTTACTTTGTCTTCCGACATGAACAACTTGGGAGCAATTACAGGGTATTATCTGGACGCTAACAACGTGTACCACGGCTTCCTAACGATTCCCCCCCGATAGGGAGTGGTCAGATCTAAGCTCTTGGGATCAACTCGATTGCGGCGCATCGATACTAGCGTACCGCGCGGCGGTCTGTGGACACAGCTATGCCCGTTGTCAGCCTTCGATGAGACGCTGATTGGTTTGCCCGACCCAGGCCATGGCGGCGAGGATCGCTGGCTATACTTTCTCCTGCAACGGCAATCGGACTTTAGTGAAATCCATCTGGTTCCTGCCTTCCTTGATCTGGCCGTCTCGGCAAAGAAGAAAGGACGAGCCCTGGAAGCCTACCTTCTTCGAAGAAGCTGGAAAGCCAAGACCGTCCCCCGTGTGCGTCATCGTGGCGTTCCATAGGACGGCGACCCTACCATCCGGGCACGACAACAGGATGTACATCAGCCGTTGATGTACCCGGTGGTTGTTCCCGTCCTCTTCGAACCGCTGTATCCGCTCGCTGTAGCGGCAGAATCCCGTACCGCTCCAGGAGCAATCTCGACGTGCTCGTCCAGAACTCCGCACTCACCCCGGCCCTTTCAGTACCGGCTTTCGCCCGGCCAGTTCAGCGTTCGGATTGGACGAGGATCGCGGTCTCGGCTGGCTGGAATCCGACGTGAGGCTGGGCGGTGGGGTGTTATGCCAGTGCTGGAGCCGGGCAATCCTTAATCGGAAATTTTAAGTTCGCCCACGGATTATCCCACAGTCGATCAGGAGTCTTCGAACCCTTGGTCCTTGAACTTCAACGTCCTGCAATTTTCGGTGACCGTTCTTACCACCTTCTCAGGCACGCCGTCCTGCACCCCAGCATGCACTTCCAGAGTGACAGACACACCCGCCGCCCATCCGGCGTGATCGCCACCCCGTGGACCGAGTCGGAGTGACGTTTGAGCGTGCGCAGTTCTTGCCCGGACTCTAAATCCCAGACTTTGAGGGTCATGTCATCTGAAGCGGAAACCGCTCGCCGCCCATCCGGGGTGATCGCCACCGCATTGACCCCATCGGAGTGACCGCTGAGGGTGCGCAGTTCGCGCCCGGACTCCAAGTCCAAGACTTTGAGGGTTTCGTCGAATGAAGCGGTAACCAGCCGCCGCCCATCTGGCGTGATCGCCACCGCATTGAGAAAGGTGGAATGACCTTCGAGCGTGCGCAGTTCACGCCCGGACTCCAAGTCCCAGACTTTGAGCCTGTTATCTAATGAAGCTGAAACTGCCCGTCGTCCATCCGGCGTGATCGCCATCCCGGTGATTCCACACTCTACCATTTTGCTAAAGGCAATAGCCGCCTGGTCTTTTATAGTCGCCAGACTCGGCTTATACTGCTGCGGTGGAATTAAGCCGCCTCAATCCATTTCCGTACAAAGCGGCCTTTTCAAAACCCATTGAGAGTCTGACGCGAGTTGTGTGGATCGCAATTGTTGGGTGTCTCGTCGGCATATATATTCCGGGGATCGCTAATTATTATGCCCACACCCTATATGACACTCAGATACCAGATCTCCTTCCCGACAAAGCGCGACAACAGTGGGCTGACTATCAAAAAGAGCTGGAGGAAACAAGGACTGCTATCGCATCAATTCATGATCGCGTTACAACATCTTCATCAAGTGCTCCTCCGGCAGAACTCGCCTCGCTTATTGATACTGAGTCCGAGTTGCGTTCAGAGCTTAAAATGCTGACCAACGATCCACCCATCCACGTCGTCGGTTTTCTTGGCCCGCTGATGCTCATATGGCCGATGTTCTATATATGCGTGGGCTATTTAATCTTTTTGTTCTCACCTCAAGTTTCGCGCAGAATGCATCCTTACCGTTATCTCCAAGTCTTCTCGGGCGTATATATCTTGTATCGATGGCCAACATGGACACGCAACCTTCCACAGATGCAGTATGTCAACAGGAGGGTGTTTTCAAACGGTAATTGGGATATAAGCCGATTGTCATTTGTGGTTCAGGAAATGCAAGCTCTGCTGGTGTGCGGTATGCTAGTTACTTTATGGATGATTTGGGCAAAGTTCTTACCATTGTGGCAACGACATATGGCTCGCCATTGGGCCGCGCTCAAATCTAACGGAGATATCGATGATTGCTGGAGAGATATTGGAGATTTGTTTATCCATTGGCAAATCTGCTCAGTTCTTCTAGCTGGCGCATTCGTTCCGTATACCTTCTTTTTCTGGACCTATGTAGTCGACGATCATGACAAGCGGTATTTGCCTCACGCGTTGATCATGCATGCATTATGGGGTTTGACATGGATGCTCTTGTCTTTGCCCTTAGCATGGACTTGGTATCAGTGGAAGTTTCGTTATAGGAAGTTTGAGATCAGTTTGTCCTCGGTGTCGGATGATGATGATGGAAAAAAGAAAGAAATGAGTTCTCCGATTAGTCAATGGAACGTATTGGGTTCATTACTTGGAGCAATCATTGCCTTTCTTTTTCCGCTCCTAAAGGAGCTTTTTGCTCACTAACTATTCGGAGGCTATTAGGTGGTTGTCAGCCAAGATGGCGATTGCAGTATCCTCTTGGCCCTTTGCGACAGGCCGTTCTTGAATCGCTGAATGCCAGCCGCGAAGCGGTCCAAGGCTTCCTGACAATTCTCAAAGAAGACAAAGTTCCCATCGAGCGGCTACCCTCGAAGCTGACACTGATCGCCCAACGGTGCGTCGGCATGCTGGAGCGTCTTGCGGCACTCGACCCGGAAGACGCTCATGCCCAACGGTATATCGATGAAGCCCGGAAAGTCCTACGCCGGGCGGCTTCGACAAAGACTACGACCGCGGCGATGAACTGCTTTCCAAAACCGAAGAAGCACAGGACCAGAGCCTGCTCGGAGCCGAGGCACTCGAACGCGAAGCCCACGATGCTGTAAGCCGACTGCGTCGCGGCAAAACCGCCACCGTGCCGAGCGCGGCGAACTCAGCCTCACCCGGTTGGATAATTATCTTCAGGCGGCGCAGCATTTCCAGTCTGCCGCCAGCCTCGTCGCCGGTGAGGATATGAATCTGAAGCTTGACTGTCTGGCTCGATCCGCCGATGCGCTCATGACCCATGGAGACGAGAAGGGAGACAATTCCATCTTGGCGCAGGCCATCGGCATTTACCGCGAGGTACTGGGGGATTGCTCGCGAGGATGGGGTATGCGAACAGACCGGACCCCGGCCCGTCCGACACGGAGTTCCTACGCGTCTGCTCGAACAACGTCAGGAATGGCAATAGGGCTAAAATGCTGATCGTGGTTATCTAAGTCATTAGGAGCCTTAGGACGGATGCGTTATTGGTGGGTTTAATCAGAACCAGACGCATCGCGTAATCTTCTGTTGACCTCATGGCGAATCCTGAACATCAGACGGGGGGACATGAGCGGGGCAAACCTGAGCGGGGCAGACCTCACCAAGGCGGACCTCAGTGATGCGGACCTCAGCGACGCGGACTTCACCGGGGCGGACCTCAGCGATGTGAGACTAATTCAAGCAACTTTGGTCGGGACAAACCTCGAAAAGGCAAACCTGACAGGCTGCGAGATCTACGGAATCTCTGCTTGGGATGTTCGACTGGAAAGAGCAATCCAATCGAACCTAGTGGCCTGTCGCAGAGAGATCGTTACTACGGATGCGGTGAGAAGGGTCGGAGTACTTCCAGTTGATAGGCTGAGCATTGGCTGAGTAAGCGTTGATGTAGCGGCGCAGCTTGCGGGCCAGATCGGGCACGGAGGTAAAGACGCCGCGGGCGATGACCTCCCGCTCGATTTTCGCGAACCAGAGTTCGACCTGATTGAGCCAGGAGGAGTAGGTGGGTGTGAAGTGGAACCGGACGCGGGGATGTTGCTCCAGGAACTCCCGCACCAGGGCGGTTTTGTGCGCCGAGAGATTGTCGAGGATGATGTGGATCTGCTGATGGGGCGGGCACAGGGAGACAACCTCCTTCAGGAAACCGACAAAGTCCCGACTGGTGTGGCGAGCGGCGGTCTTGCCGTGAACGCGGCCGGTCGCGGTGTCCAGCGCCGCATACAGCGACAGGGTTCCGTGCCGGTAGTATTCAAATCCGTGGCGCTCGGCGCGGCCCGGCGAAAGCGGCAGCACCGGATCGAGCCGATCCAGAGCCTGAATGGCAGTCTTCTCATCGACACAGAACACGGCAGCATGCTGCGGAGGGTTCAGGTACAGCCCGATAATGTCAGCGGCTTTGGCTTCGAAATCCGGATCGTCACTGGCCATGTAGCGCTCCAGGCGGTGCGGCTTCAGGCCGGCCTCTTTCCACACCCGATGCACCGCGTCCTTGCTAACGCCCAGCGCTGCGGCAAGCTTGCGACAACTCCAGTGAGTGGAACCGTCCTTCGGCTTCTTGCGGGTAGCCGAGAGAATCCGGGCTCGCAGCTTCGGAGTCAGCACGGAAGCCGACTGTCCGGGATGACTCGTATCCAGGCCATCCATACCCGAAGCAAGGAAGCGCTGCTTCCACCGGCTGATCGTCGGCGCCGTGGTCCGCAACCTCTGCTTGATCGTATTGAACGACGCTCCCTCGGCCAGCATCAGAATCAGCCTGGCGCGGAAGACATATCCGGCGGGCAGAGAGCGGGACTGGGCACTACGGCTGAGTTCCAGTCGCTGGTCTTCGCTGAGCACCACGGAATCGATGGACATACCCGCTTAGATGTAAGCAGGACTAGTAATGTTTACTCTGCGACAGGTCACTAGTGATCACACGAGACTATCGATCCGCGGTCCGAGTGCCCTATATCCAAGTGGACAATCTTGAGTTGCCCAATTCGTTTACCTGCTCTTGAACAACGAACGAATCCGACATGTGATCGATACGATCACTTCCAAAGTCGTGCTGATATTGGGGCGATTCACTGATGAACGGAAACCGGTCTTGGAAGCAATTCGCAACGAACTCCGAAGGCGCGGCTACCTGCCTGTTCTCTTCGATTTCCAGAAGCCCGACAGCAAGGATCTCACCGGCACAGTGACCACGCTTGCACGCTTGCGAACATGGCGCGATTCATCATCGCTGACCTGACAGACCCGAGTAGCCTGCCCCATGAACTGGCGATGATTGTTCCGGGCACGGTTGTTCCAGTGCAGACGGTCCTGTTGGAGAGACAACGAGAATACGCGACCCTTCTCTTTGGCGAGAGCTTCCAGCGTGTGACGATATTGAATCTCTAAAGGGATCGCCAGATAAGTCTGCCAGCTTTTCCCAACGCCATTTCGCCGGAATGATCGATGATTCGCCAAGCAGGTCGCTGCGCTCCTGGTCCATCTTCAGAAAGAGCAGGAAGGTGATCTGTTCGATGTAGTCGCCGTAGGAGATGCCCTGGTCACGCAAGACGTGGGCATAATTCCAGACTTTGGAAACAAGGGTTCCTGCATCCCCAAGGCCTGAGCCTTCATGGCCAACAACTTCTCCGGCTTGGCGGCACCGACATCGAGATTAGATCATCTATCTACAGGAAAAGACGAACGTGATCCTGCGCATTCCTAGAAGGTTCGCCCTCAAGGGTCTACTCGCTGAATCGACCTGCCTCATTGAGATTCGCTGTCACTTCCAAGCAAGAGCCATTCAATGGTTTTGCCGTAGAGGCGGGCAATTCTTAGCAGAAGCACGGCGCCCGGCTCCTTCTCTCCCCGCTCGACGGCTGAAATGAAGCTCTGAGCTACGCCGACAGACTTTGCCAGTTCTGCCTGTTTGGTGTCGAAGCCGCGCAGTTCGCGAATCCTGCGTCCCACCCGCTTCCAGTCAACCGTGAGCATTTTTTTTGAATTAGTCATTGACCTTTTAGCGCGATTGAGCTTATATATCCCTAAAGAGCTTCAGCCAATCCTCTTGAATCGCTTACTGGCCGAGCACGCGGGGAATATAAAAGCGAAAGAATGTTTCTGGGTCAGAATGCAGGCACGCGTCCACATTGGGCTGTCCAGGAGCGATCCGTGTGTAACCTTTGTCATCAACGATCAAGTGCAAAGGTGTAACGGGGCATAAGCTTGGGTCAACAGCGAACGCCACCGCCATAGGATCGAACAAAGTCGGTGTCAGATGCCCCCACTGATAGTAAAGGATCAAGAGTTGGTCGGTGAGCGGTGAATCATGGCGGAAAAGAATATTCCGCTTCACTTCGTCGAACTTCAGCTGTGTAGCATCGAGTGGCATCATGTAAATTGGAACGCCCGATGCCAGCAGCTTACGGGCGCCGGCGATGTCCTGAAGGATGTTCCACTCGGGATCCGGTCCATGAGGCTTGGTATACCCCAGATCACCTCCTCCCAGGTACACGGAGCCTCCCATCATGACCACTCTCTTGAGCTTGTGAAAGGTCTCAGCGTCTTTGTCAATCATTGCCCCGATGTTCGAGCATGGGCCGATGGAGATGAGCGTGATCTTCCCGGGGTTCTCGCGAATGAGGTCGAGCGTCGATTGGACGGCATCGCGCCCGGCTGGGGTCGTGCCGCGCTGAGCATAACTTCGCTGTGAGAAGATATCCGGCGCAGAGGTCTGAATGCCAGTGCCGATGGGTATATCCTGGCGCCCCACCGCTGCGAGAAAGCGGTTCAGGAGACGGGTACGCATCGGAGTATCTCCGAAGTCGGAGTTGATCTGGAGAATCTGAATCTCCGGGCTGCTGAGCGCCAGCGCAACGGCGAAGGCATCGTCGATATCGTCTCCAATATCCGTATCAATGATGACCATCTGCTTTTCCGGTACTTCTTTCGCATGCAAACTGGAAACTGTGCAGGCGACCATGAACAAAAGCATAAGAAGGCAATACCTATCCAGGCGGGTCAACGTTGTGCTCCTCCTAGTTAAGATGACCGGAGACCGGCACTAGATGAAAGCTTTCAAGGAAATCTTTATAAAGAGAATTTACTCCTCTGTCAAACGAGGTGACCCAAGCCACCATTATTTCCGGCCAGTCATGGAATGAAAGCTTTCATTGTTCTTGACTTTGACATTTTAGCGACCCTAGAATCTGCGTTGCGCGGAAGGAGCGCGAATGACGATTCGATGGAGTAGGCGCCGATTCCTTAACAAGTCCGCGCTGGTCGCAATGACTGCACCAGGGCTTTTTGATTCGAAACTGACCTTGTGCACCAGGCATCCGGCCATCAATCAATCGGAGGGCTCAAGCACGCCGGTTATCGACGTGACAGACCTCTACCATCCGTTCGAAGATCCTGGAGATAATCTCGACCTAATTCAGGCGCACTGCCTTCCGGAGGTTGACCTCCGCGCGATCATTCTGGACATAACAGATGCCTTTCGTCTCCCGATCGCAAACCATCCCGTCCTATGGCACGACCCTAACGGGCCTCGCGAGCCAGGAATCATCCCTGTTGCGCAGCTAAACGCGCTCTTTAGCAGGAACATCCCATACGCCTATGGTCCATTTACAGCGATGAAGTCACTGGACGACCCCATGACGGATGTGCCCAATCTGCAGCAGGCTGGAATAGAGTTGATTCTCAAGACTCTTGATGAGAGCAAGAAGCCGGTTGAGATTGTCTCGTTCGGATCGGCGCGAACCATTGCTGCTGCCTTTAACCGCGAGCCCGCGCTTGTTCGAGAGAAGACTCGGCGAATTCATGTGAGTGCAGGCGCTGCTACGAGGAACTTTGAGCTGGGTAAATCACAAGAGCACAACCGTATTCCAGGCGGTGAATGGAATGTCGCGCTGGATCCACTGGCTTTTATTCGCATCATGCAATCGGATCTGCCGATCGCGCTTTATCCCTGCGCAGATGTTGATGGAGCCTTCGCCTATGGCAATCACAATACCTACTGGAACTTGCCCGATTTGCACTTCGTACGCGAAATGGATCCACGGCTGCGCAACTATGTCATTTTCGCGCTCGGCCGCCTCTTGCTGGCTGACTTTCTGCGGGCGCTGGACGGATCGCTCGATGAGGGGGAGGCGCAGGACCGTCTCAACCGCGTTCATCACGTATGGGAAACCGCGATATGGCTGAACGTGTCTGGGCGCAAAGTGGTCTATCGCGAGGACGCGTGGCGGATCGTTTCTCGGGAACAGGTACGTGACGGCGAGCAAGTGCTGAAAAATGACCTCCGCCCTTGCCTTCTGGGTGTGAGAGAAGACGGTCGCATTTCCTATACATTCACACAAGAAAAAACAAACTTTCTGATCTTCGAGCGCGGCGACCCGCATGAATACGAGCAGGCACTCCGTCAGGCACTTCCGGAATGGTGGAAATCCTTTCGTTCGGTTGCCAACGCATGATCTCAGACTGGCCAAAGAGGAAAGGAATGAGACCGCTGCAAATCTTCGTGATCGTAGCAACAGTCGTTTGTGGGTCTACCGCGTGCGCGCAGCTACAGTTTGAAGCCGACTCCTTACGTCAGATCTACTCCCATCCCGACGGAGTCTATTCCTATGCCCCATCCATAGTCGAGATGGGCAACCTGCTGTATATCTGGACCTGCCACAATCACGTCCCGAATGTGGTTCGCGATGACATCGTAATGGCGAAATGGGAGAATGGCCGCCTGACTGAAGACCGTTCGGTCCTCATACACAGCTTTTTCGGTTGGGATAGCTTTCACATCTGCGACCCCTCCGTCATGCGTGCAGAACTGGTCTTCAACAAGACCGTCTATCACTGGGTAATGTTCTTTTTGGGCAATGACGTTGACCGCTCGGCGCGAAATCAGATCGGGGTGGCACTGGCGCAGACGATCGAAGGCCCATGGGAGAAGCTGCCAACACCCGTGCTCTCACGCGTCGAGGACGAGGGCTGGGGCATCGGTCAACCCTCGGCTTTGCCACTCGACGACAAGGGGAAGTTCCTCGTTGTTTATTCTGGCGATGGCCTGCATGCTGCGATCGTGGATCTCAGGGACCTCGATCACATCAACGTAAGTCAGCCGATTGAAGTTTCGACGAAGGGCCTTGAGGACCTGACAAAACAACGTCCGGAGGTCAGCAATATCGATATCGCCTATAGTCCCGGCCGCAAGCGCATCTATGCAGTTGGAGACATCAGGACAGAGCATAAGGACTACCCCGGCTTCATCACTTCCCGCTTGGCAGTGCTCTCTATTGATCCTCAGGAACTCGTGCGAGGAAGCGGGACCTGGCGAGTGGAAGGGGAGATTGGACCTGAACTGACAGGATTTCCCCGCAATCACAATGCGGGCTTGGTGCGCGATGCCGACGGGTATCTCGCGGGGAATGGCCGGCTGACAGTCGTCTTTACGCGAAGCTGCGCATCGAGCAGCAATTTCTCCTGCGTGTCACGTGCAGAATGGACTTACGACCTGTGGGAATTGTCCGCGCCGTTGCCCTTCGTCAAGGGACAGTCTGCGGTCCCTTAACAGGGCCAGCAGCATTGGAACGAGCCGAGGAACTCCGGACAGCCTGTCTTCTCGCGGCCTCCGGCGGACGCATAGTGGAGTTGCGTACTTTGAGCTGTGTGGGAAGAGTGATACGTACGGGCGCGCGCGAGGAGTCTTCGATCCGCTCGAGTAAAATCCTGCACGCGGTCTCACCGATCTGATAGCCGGATTGACGGATTGTCGTAAGCGGCGGCGCCGCATGTTCAACGAAGTCGAGGTCATCGAATCCAACGATGGAGATATCCTCGGGGCACCGAAGACCAAGCTCGTGAGCAGCCGATAGCGCGCCCCACGCTAACAGGTCATTGGAAGCGAATATGGCCGTCGGCCGCGGCAACATCTGGAGCAGCCGTTTGGCCGCGATATATCCGCTGTTCGCATTGAACCTCGCCTCTTGGATATAGCCAGAATCCAGCCGGATTCTAGCCTCTTTGAGCGCTCGTCGGAATCCTTCAAGGCGGGTTGTAACGTTGCCCAAGTCGTGAGGCCCAGCAATGAAAGCGATTAGCCGATGCCCGAGTCCCGCCAGATGCGCGCCCGCTTCGTACCCGCCAGCGGCGTTATCTGCCATCACGAAGTCACCATCCCATCCTTCCGGACATCGGTCCAGGAAGGTAATGGCCGGGTCGGAGTGCCGGAGATTCTTCAGCAGCTTACTGCCAACGGCAGGAATGATGAGCAACCCTGCCGGTAAAAATGATCGCAGGTCGTTTAAATATGAGAGCTCCTTGTTGGGGTCATCATCAGTGTTACAAATGACAAGACGGTATCCATGCTTGTAAGCGACGTCCTCGGCACCGCGAACAATTCCCGGGAAAAACGGATTTCCGATATCGGGCATTAGCAAACCCAGCATCGTTGTTGCATTGCGACGCAGCCCCCGGGCGAGCTGGTTTCGTTGATAGCCCAAGGCCTCTACTGCATCCAATACACGCTTGCGCCTTGCCTCACTTACAGTCGCGGAGCCATTTAGCACATGCGACACGGTTCCAAGGGAAACATTCGCGTATTCTGCGATCTGATGTGAGGTCGCGCGTCGCCCGCTCTTCTCTTTATGTTCCTCTTTGGATTGGTGCTTTGTGTCCCGATGTGAGCTTGCCACATTGACCCTCAAGGGCGGATATATGCGCCTGCAGTAGATTTTGAATAGTTTCATTATACCGATGCTGTCCTGTGAGGGTTTGCCCCCTCCTGAGGATTAGGACTGAGGTCCGGCTCAAAAAACAGTTGACATTTTTAGTTGCCGTCTACTATCTTTACCGCGAAATTGAAAGCATTCAAATAATGCTGATCAATAATCGCAGAATCCATGTGCAACGAGCCGTTATGCGGCGTTACGGCAAAAAACGGCTTCGGAAGAAACGCGTCTCGTACAGCTGTCGCCGACGCAAGCTTTCTACCAGGAAGAAGCAGGATTCAATTGGAGGCAATATGAAGAAATTGCTGAGAGATTTCGTCGCACTCCTGTGCGCGGTGGCTCTCTTGAGCGGTATTCGGATTCATGCTCAGACCGTAGGCACCGGCGCAATACAAGGAACAATCGAGGACAGCGGCGGCAACGTAATAGTGGGAGCCAGCGTCACTGCTATCGATGACAGAACTGGGCTCGTTGCTTCGCAGAAGACCGGTTCTAGTGGTAACTACAGACTCGATGCGTTGCCTCCCAGTGTATACACCATCACCGTATCGGCGCCGGGTTTCAGCAAGGTTGTGCAGAAGAATGTGGAAGTGGACGCCCTGACCGTCGCAGCGTTGAATCTGCGACTATCGGTGGGAATGGCGTCGACAACGGTAAGCGTCTCCGCTGCGCCCCCGCAACTCAACACAAGCAATGGCACGTTAGAGATTACGTTGTCTAATCAAGCCTACACGAATCTTCCTATAGAGATGAATAACTCGCCCAAGAGTCCTCTCGGATTCCTTTCGCTGATTCCCGGTGCACAACCTGGCATGTTTCTTGGCGAGAACTTAAATGGAGGACCAGGTCAGACCTCATTCTTCTACATAAATGGCATGCCCATTGCGACTTCCTCGCTTCAAGGCGATATTCGCAACATACAGACGCAGACATCAACAGAAGTAGTCGACCAGTTTCAGGTTCTGACCAGCGGGATTCCAGCATATTACGCGGGAAACGGTGTAACGAATCTCATTATGAAATCTGGCTCAAATCAATTTCACGGCGACATCTACGAGAACATCCGAAATACCGTGTTTGATGCTGCCGGGTACTTTGCGAGCACAACACCGGTCGAGCAACAGAATGAATTCGGTGCCTCGCTGGGCGGACCGATTCTCCGCAACAAGCTTTTCTTCTTCTTCAACTATGACGGTTACCGCTTCAAGGAGGGAGCGAACCCCGCCTATTACAATATCCCCACGGCGGCTCAGAGGAACGGAGACTTCAGCGCCCTGCTTGCCCAAGGCGAAATTATCTATGATCCCGCGACTACCACCTGCGCGGCAAATGGGATCTGCACGCGTCAGCCATTCCCGGGTAACGTCATCCCGAGCAATCGCATCTCGAATGCGTCCAATTATCTTCAATCATTCCTGCCCCCTACGATAAAGGGGAGCGTGCAAAACAACTATCTTGGTGCGCTCACTGGCGGCGTTGAACAAAACATGTACTCGGCGAACGTCGACTATCAGTTGACCAAGTCAAACCACATTACCTCATTGACGCAGCACGGCAACAACTCCCCGATCGGCCTGCCTCCGAACGGGGGTCCGCAGCTCCCACTGCCCTATACCAGCAGCCGATATTCTTCTACCGTAGTCACCGTTCAGCAGCTCACGGACACGGCCACGTTGACACCTAATCTCGTGAACACTCTCGGTTTTCAGTTCAACCGATTCTTCACACCGTTCATCAATCCTACGAGGGATGGCAATTATGCGACAAAGGCTGGACTGAGTAACCTGCCCGTCGGCGAGCCGCAGACCGAGTTCCCGCCCGTCAGCTTCAATGGCCTCAATTCCCCTACGCCATGGTCTGGATATCAGTTTGCCTACTCCTGGCAGGAGACCACCAATACCTTCACCACACAGGACAATGTCCAGTGGAATAAGGGAAGACACAGTCTTACCTTTGGTGGCCAGATTCAGCGCTTCCAGGACAACGTCTTATTCCCGAGCGCGAACTACGGATACAACTTCAGCAATAACGAGACTGCAGGACTTCTCCCGGACGGGACCATCGACTCCACCACTGGCAACTCCTACGCCAGCTATTTACTGGGTGAAATAGATAGCGCCGGAATCAGCGACTCGATCGTCGGTACCACGGGCATGCGCTACACCGATTACGCCCTCTATGCGCAAGATGACTGGAAGGTAACTCCGCACCTCGTGATCAATGCAGGCCTCCGCTACGACATTCCCAAGCCTGGGATCGAGGTTCACAACTACCAGTCATGGTTGAATGCCACCATCCCCAATCCCGCCGTGGGCGGCTATCCCGGAGTGTTGCAGTTTGCGGGTAATGTAAGTGGAGGCTGCAACTGCGGTACCGTTGTGCAGACACACTACAACCAGCTAAGCCCTCGCCTCGGCTTTGCCTACAACTTTGGTGGCAAGTCCGTTATCCGCGGGTCTTACGGGATCATTCGATATAATTCCGGCCTCCTCAATGGCAACGCTTACTTTCAGGGAAGCGGCTTTCTCGGCTATACGGCAAGCCCGTCGCCGACGTCTCCCAACGGAGGGATTACGCCAGCCTTCCAGTGGGACAGCCCATTCCCAAGCTACACACCGCCGCCGTTCCTAGATCCAACGCTCAACACAGGCTTCAATGCGATCACTGGCCCCAACGGCGGAGGAATCACGTATGCCAGGCCGGATACCGCCGGAAGAATGCCATACACCGAGGACTGGAACCTGACGGTCGAACAGCAAATTACGCCGAGTACCGTCTTTTCACTTAGCTATGCCGGCAGCAGAAGCATCCACAGTACAACGCCCGGTGGCTATGGTATCTACTCGGATCAGATAGACCCCAAATATCTGGCGCTTGGCAGCTTACTAACGGCAATCGAATCGCCCTCGACGCTTGCCGCAGCCCAGGCCATCATTCCTGGAATAAACGTGCCGTATAGCGGATTTTCAGGATCAATTGGTCAGATGGTGCGGCCCTTCCCACAATATTCCTCCGTCTCCGATCCCTTCGCCCTCTTCTCCTCTGCAAATTACAACTCGATGCAGGCTTATCTCAAAAAGAACATGTCGCACGGGCTTCTCTTCCTGATCTCCTATACCTGGAGCAAGGAACTCGCGAACAGCGGCATGAATATGGTCCCATGGGTTTCGTCCAACATTCGGTCAGCTTACAACCTCAAACAGGAGTATGCGGAAGACGGCGCCAATGAGCCGCAAGTCATCTCCATTTCCTACGTCTACCAGCTTCCTTTTGGGCGCGGTCGGGCCTTCGCCAACAACCTGAATAGTGGTCTAAACACGATCGTCGGTGGATGGCAGATATCCGGAATTAACTCCTACAATTCCGGAACACCTCTGGGACCGATCGGGGGCGCCTGCAACACGCCATACACGAATGGGTGCTATGCCAGCTACAACCTAAACTTTGCCGGCTCGCCCCGCATCAACGGCTCCTATGGAAGCGGGAACCCAAAGTCGGGTACGAGCTATATCAACGTGAACGCTTTTCAGAATGCAGCTCCTTATACTTTCGGCGATACCCCGCGTACAGCCCCCTATGGTCTGAACAATCCGTGGTACCTAAATGAAAGTCTCTCTCTTTCGAAGGAGTTCCCTCTGCATGAGAGCATGAATCTTAAATTGCAAGCTGACGCATTCAACCTCTTTAATCGAACGGTATTCGGTTGCGTAGGCACCAATATCGCAGCTGCAAACTTCGGTCAGATTGGATGCCAAGCAAATCAGCCGCGCCAGCTTCAGTTTGAGGCGTACTTCCGCTTCTGAGACAACGCGCTGGCGAACAAACCTGGATTTCGATGGGTGTCTGACCAAAAAGAGGCAATCTAGGCCTCGACGCAGTGGAGGGACCGGCTCAGGACAGCTTTGTCTCAGGCCAAGACATTTCCAAGGTATCAGTCCCTCCTTGCGGAGTTCCGAGTGGACGCATTCAACATTGTTAGTCACACACAATTGACGGATGCAAATGCCTGCTACACATCGGACGGCTGTATGAGGTGTACCTTTTGGCGCTGCCAATCGGCATGCGCGAGAACCGCATTCTCGAGCTTGCGAAAAGATCGGTCCTGAAATCTCTGTTTACGAAGGGCAAGCAGATGTATCAACCAAAAACTTACGTGACTGCCTTGCTCTTCATGCTGACCAGCATGACATGCTGGGGCTCGTGGGCGAACACAATGAAGCTCTACCCAGGCTATCGGTTCCAACTGTTTTATTGGGACTATCTGGGAGGACTGTTTATAGGCGCCGTGCTCTGTGGGATCACTCTCGGCAGTATGGGGGCTTCCGGGACACCTTTCCTTGTCGCGGTGACCCAAGCCAACGTTTATCACGTTGGAATGGCGATCGCCGGGGGCGCGGTCTTCAATGTGGCAAATCTGCTGTTGGTGGCTGCTATCGAGGTGGCTGGCCTTGCGGTGGCATTTCCCGTAGGCATCGGTCTGGCACTCATCATCGGAGCAGTGAGCAACTATTTCATTCATCCAGAGGGTAACCCTTGGCTATTGTTCGGCGGAATTGTATTGGTTTTGGCGGCGATTGTTCTGGATTCTGGTGCGTACCACTTGAGAGAGAAGACACTAGTGGGTGGCGGCAGAAAAGGAATTCTGCTCAGTCTTCTTTCCGGCTTTCTTATGGGAAGCTTTTACCCGCTCGTTTCGAAGGCACTGTTCACTCCCGGTGCGCCCGGACCTTACGCCGTGGCGCTCTTTTTTGTCTTTGGCGTCTTCCTCTGCGCTCTGCCCACCAATTACTTGCTTATGCGGAGGCCACTGGACCGCCAGCAGGCGGTTTCCATCTCCCAATTCGGCGCCGTCCCTGGGCGCTTTCATCTGATTGGACTCTTGGGCGGAATAATCTGGTGTATTGGAGCGGTCACAAATTTTGTTGCGTCGCTTACTCATTTTGTAGGACCGGCCGTCTCGTATTCGATCGGGCAGGGCGCCACCATGGTCTCCGCCGCTTGGGGAGTTTTCGTTTGGGGAGAATTCCGCGGCTCATCTCGACGTGTTCACGTCCTTCTGACTTTCATGTTTGTCCTTTTCCTTATTGGGCTGTCGGCTATTGCGATTGCCCCGCTCTGGCTTTCACATTAACGGTTACATATGCAAACTAACGGACGTCCGATTGTTGTTGTAGGAAGCCTGAATATGGATCTGGTATCGGCGGTGGTCAGGATCCCGACCATCGGGGAAACTGTCAATGCATTGAGCTTTAACACCTATCCCGGTGGCAAGGGAGCGAATCAGGCAGTTGCTGTCGCCCGGCTGAACCATCCGGTACAGATGATTGGCATGACCGGGACGGATGCCTTCGGCGATTCTCTGCGCAGTACGCTCGCGAAGAACGGCGTGGATGTGACGCATGTAGGTAGTGCGGAAGGCGTCACAGGAACAGCTTGCATTTTTGTAAGCGAACTAGGGGAAAACTGTATTGCCGTCAATGCGGGAGCAAACCGGTGGCTAACGCCAGAAATGCTCCTGTCGAAGGCAGACGTTATTACCAGGGCAGGTGTGGTGCTCACACAGCTGGAGATTCCAATAGAAACCGTAGAATGCTTGGCTGAGCTTTGCCGGAACCGGGGGGTACCTCTGATTTTGGACCCGGCACCCACACAGACACTGAGCCCGGCAACCCTCTCCAGTATAACTTGGTTTACTCCGAATGAAGCGGAGGTGCTGTTCTACGCACACCAGTGGAGATCTGACACAGAGCTTCTTGAGAGACTGTTCTCACTTGGGATGCAAGGAGTGGTTCTCAAGCGCGGGGACAAAGGAGCCTTAATCGCAGAGCGAGGGTCACGTCCGGTAGCGGTCGCCACCCCCAGTGTGCGTGTGCTGGATACGACGGCTGCCGGAGATGCTTTTAACGGCGCATTCGCTGTTGGATTGATGCGCGGATTCGGTCCTGAGAGAGGAACTTACTTTGCGAATACCGCCGCCTCAATATCGGTAACTCGGTCTGGTGCGCAACCGTCTCTCGCAACCTTAGCAGAGGTGGAAGCGATGCAACACTCTATTGCCCTGAATCAAGACTAAGAAACTTTCGGCCCCGCTCGGCGAGCCGCCTTTGCATCGTTGTCCTGTGACAGAGTTGATGAAGCGCGTTTGGCAGTACTAATCTCATCCATCTACCATCAGACCTGTGCCGTGACAGCAAAAAGGAACACGTAACTAATAGAAAACAGGGGGCAACGGACGACACCTTTAGCGCCCTGAGAAGCAAGTGGAAACTCTTAGTGCACCCTTAACGAACCCACGATTTCTGTCCAAATGACCTCTGCTTTTCCACCCAGTCAGGCATGTAAGAAGGGTTGCACAGATGTGAAAGGCAAGACCCCGGATGAAGCTAATGACCAGTTAGTTTCAATCGCGACAGCTGAATCCGCAACTGGCACTCACATTCGCCACCCTGTGATACGCAGTCAAGCCGGGACCCCGTCCGGGCCTGCGCGAGGGGATCACGTTACTGCGGATGCGTGTTGATAAGCATGCGAGGCTTCTCGACCTTGTAGCCTGTTGGTATCTGGAACAATGCCTCATCCGGCTCATTCCGTTGGATATTTGTAAGTGAATACGTTGTCTCGCCAAAGCGCGGATCATCCTGGGTGCTCTGGATAACTAACTTGAGTTCGGAGGAATACCAGGTCTCGCGTGTGACCACGATGTCCTTGTCATTCCCGATGGCGCCGGCGGGTATAGTATTGACGCTGCGCGTCCCCGTAACCTGAATGCCTTCGATGGCCTTTGTGCCCAATGATTCGGTTTTGCCGCTCTCTTCTCCGTTGTCCAGTACCGGTGAACCTGCGCGACTCTGCACAGAGAACATCATGTTCGCAGTTGGCGTAACCGAAGATCCTACCGCGAACCCGTTGGCCGTCACCGTCGTTGCCGTGCCTGACGGCAAGTCGGGGGGGAGCGGCAGTACATGAGCGACCTTTGTATCTGAGGTGTAGTCGATGTGTGTCTTTGCTACCGGGTCGAAGATGCTCGTCAGCGTTGTGGCGGTTCCTTCAGAGGAATCGGATTTGGATTTCCATGGGCCAATCGTGCTCAGTTTCTGGATACGGACGGTGCGTCCCTCGCTATCGCGCGCCACGGTCGCTGTCGTGGTCTGGACAATGTGTGAGCCATCCGAAAGCGTCTGCTTGATTTCTGTGGTCGCCTGCGCCTGATACGGCAGGTCTTTAACCGTTTCGGCATTTTCCTGGAGTGCGAAACCGCCACGCGTCGAAAGGACTCCGATTTGAGCAGGTCCCGGCATCGGAGTGAGAACGATGCTGGTATTTGGTTGCTGATCCTGGTCCATCGCCATCGCGATCTGAGCGTGCCCAGGGTTTGACATGGTTGAGAACAGAGCTATGAAAGCGCAGCACGTCCTGGGAAAAGAGAATCGGCTCATTTCTCCTCCTTGATAAGTTCCAGCGGTAAGGGAAGGCTGATCGCACGGGGCAGACCGTCATCTCCCAGCGTCAACTGGGCAACCACTCGTCGATCGTGAAGCGTTGCATTTAGCGGAAATCCCAACGACAAAAGTTCCGACTGTGACATGGATACCTGGATGGTCGCGTCGGTTCCGTTATCGACGGAGCTATTGGAATACGGAAGCCGGATGACCATTTCTTTGGCGCTCTGAGGCGGGTGCAGTTTGGGCCGCGAGGGGTGATTTCTTGGCGATGCCGGGGTGGGTGGAAATCCGGAGACCACAACAACTGCGTCCTTCGCAGATGACGTTGGACGCGAAGTGCCGATGGGCTCGTTTCCCGCCCGCATATCCTTTGCTTGCCTGAGATGAACAACCCAAGCGGCAACTAACCCCAGGGCAGCCAACAAGGCGGCAGCAGCAAAAGCTGCTCGTAGCCAGCTGAAAGTGCCTGGCTGCTCAGCGCGGAAAATCTGCTTCTGCTTCAAACGCTGAGTGCATAGTTCGCTCAAGTGTGCTCGCAGCGCAGCCGAGGGATCGCGCGGCGAGAGGTATCCCAGTAATCCGAGAAGATCGTCCAAGCGCCGCACCTCCGCGGGTTTATTTTGCATGGACTCTTTTGGCAGCACCCTGGTCTCTCCCTTCTCCCGCCTCAATTCGCCGACGCAACCACTTCATCCGCAGCCGACCGTCGCAGTTTGCCCGTCAATAATGCCTTGGCACGATTCATGCGGGACGCGACCGTTCCTTCCGAACATTGCAGGAGCGCGGCTGCCTCCTTGTAGCTCTTCTGCTGCAAGCTGCATAAAACGACGATGACTCGATAATGTTCCGGCAGCTCCTGGATGGCACGGTAGAGATCTCGCAATTCAGATCGCACCGCCAGAGCTGTTGCGGGGTCCCAGGCACGATTCTCACGGCATAGCTGCTCAAAATTGCGGTTCCACTCAGATGTTTCGAGGACGCTTTCCAGAGAAAGCAGACGCCGCGCGCGGCGTAGCTCCACTCTGGCCACGTTGCGGGCAATTCCGAGAAGATAGCCCTCCAGAGTTCCCCGTTCCGGATCGAATTGCTTCATCTTTCCCGCACACATCGCATTCAGGATCGCTAAAAACACCTCTTGTGTGAGCTCTTCGGCCGTTGAAATGGAGCCAGTCATGTGCATCAAGAACCGATAGACGGAGCCCCGATGCCGATCGTAAAGCTGCAAAAAGGCATGTTCGTCTCGTTGTTTCAGACGCTCAGCAAGCTGGGCATCCGAATCCAAACCGTCCCTTATGCTTTTTGCCTTGCTTCCCGCCCGCGACCACAGCAATGAAGATGTCCTGCCTTGTATTGCATCTTCGACGTCAGAACTTCCCTTCCGCTAGAACTTTTGGCGCTCAAGACCTCCGGCCTTTAGCCGTTGAAGGGGCCGGAGAGCAGCGGGCCATTCCTGGAGATCCGTAGCACCTACGAGCGTTTACACGCGCCCAAGGATCGCCCCGGACAGGTCTCGGGCTCCTGGCTCGACGCGCAGGACCGTCACCGGCAGCGCAAGCTCGCTGCCCATACGCTTGAACAGGCGCGTCGGATCCTAAACCTGCTCACACCTCCCGCACCCGAGCCAAAAAAGTCGAACGCGAACCCCAACGGGATTCGTTACCTTTGCGTTATCGAAGGAAGCGGTCGAGGGCTGTATGCGTATAAGTTTTATGGAATGTTGGCCTTCCCGAGGGATTTGAATCCGTGATGTCGCCGTGGAAGTGTTTGAGGACGCGGGTAAGTCATTGACAATATAGGCTACGGATGGCTCCCTGAAGGCCTTTTAGATACCCCTGGCTAGCGTTATTGGACGCAAATTGGACGCAGTTTCCGCATGCGCTAGAAGTCTGACCATTGACAGAGTCGTAATCGTCTGCCCTCACCACTTAGGGAGCCGAGTGGGCGGCTCGCCCGTGTGCTTTCTTGGACTGACACTCGCTCCCTTTAAATTCATCCGTTCCACAAAAATCGAATCGCCAAATTCGTGAGTGCGGTACCTCTGTTCTTCCAGTTCCGCATTTATGTCTTCAAGTACCTCATTAGCGACGAACGCACGCAGGAGCTCATGATGGCTGGTGCCGGGTTTGTGCGTTCCAGAGACGATCGCATCGACAATTTGTAGCGTCGTTTCCCTGCCGATTCTCCGAGTTGCCAGTCCCTCGCCTGCTCGTAGCACCCCGTCGATTTCTGCAGCGTGTTCGAGAGCCCGTACTACTGTTGTGCCAATTGCGATCACGCGTCCGCCACGCTCCCGAGCCTCCCGGACTAGTCTTGCCGTAGATTCCGGAATCCGATAAGGCTCGTCGAAAGGAAGACGTGCGTCGAGCACCGGATCTCCAGTCGATGAGATTCCCGCCGCGTGAGTCACCGTGGCGAAGTAAACCCCTCGACGAATTATGACATCGAGAGTGCTCCAATTCAGGATGAAGCCCGCTGATGGCGGCTCATACGCGGCTGGCAGTGCGGCGATCGGAGTCCATGTGTCCCAAAGCGCGAGCGGCACGGGAACATGGGCATACTGGATCGGCCTGCCGTGACGAACCAGCCCACCCCAGATCTCCTCCGAGGAACCTTCGAAGCGAAGAAGTATGAGGCGAGGATGATCCAGCAAGCCGGCCACAGTCGCGTGAAGAGGTCCGAGACGAAGGCCATCGCCGGGGCGCAGCTCGGGCGGACTCGGACGATGTTCCGTTGGCATGCGGTAGTTCCCCTCGCCAAACACAATCGCGGAAAAATATCGCACTGCTTGGGGCTCGAGCGACGGCCTGCCGACGAGGCGCACTTCGATAGTGGCTCCGGTACGGCCGTGGATGCCGAAGAGGCTCGCAGGCAAAGTGGCCGCGTCGTTCGCGACCACAACGTCTCCTGCGCGCAGCAGGTCGGGAAAGTTCGATCGCAGGATGTGTGTGATTTGCCCGGCGGCATTGATCGCTAGAAGCCTTGCATCAGAAGGACGCTGAACGGGAATGGCGGCAGCGATCATTGCGTTGCCTTCGGCTTTTCGGGATGAAAGTCGCCCTTTGTTTCTAAAAGCAAGTTCTGGAGGGTTGCGAGCACTTCTCGGGCTGCGCTTTCGGGACTCTTAAGTGTCGAGCGATCTGCGTCCGGCACTGCGAGCTCGTGGAGCGGCGTGTCCATATCTCCGGGATCCAGAGAAAGAACGCGAATGCCTTGTAGCGAGAGTTCCTGATCCCAGATTTGGCTCAGGTGATGCAGCGCAGCCTTGCTTGCACCATAGGCGCCCCAATTGGGATAAGCATTGATCGCGGCGTCGCTGGAGATGTTCAGAACCGCCGCGTGGCGCCCGTCCCGTGCCGAAGCAGCCAGAGACCCAAGCATCGCTTTGGTAAGTCGAAATGGACCGAGCAGATTTGTTTGCAGCGCAATTTCAAGGTTCTCACAGGTTGTATCAGCAAGAGGCACGAGCGGAATCGGACCCAACGCAGAAGCATTATTGATGAGAACGTCCACTCCCCCGAGTGCGCCGACCAACTGGATCGCTATGGGATAGATATCGTCCTTGGATGAAACGTCTCCAACAATGCCATGTAGCGCAGGCACGTTGCGGACCAGGTCCTGGACGCGGGCTTGACTGCGGGCGACAAAGGCGACCTTGGCTCCCGAATCGTGCAGTGCAACGGCCAATGCCTTCCCCAAGCCGGAGGTTCCGCCTGTAATTGCCACTCGCATGCCATTCCAAACGCTTGTCGGCTCTGTCGTTGTCGTTCCGGATCCTTCAGCTTTGTACTTTGCCATCGGTTTCTCCAAATCGATATTTGTGATGCATTGACACTCGATGAGATGAAAGTTAAAGTTAACTTGAGATTCAAAATTTTTGCACGGAATTTCCATGACTGACGTGCTCACAATTTCAGAAATATCGCGGCGCAGCGGGGTGGCCTCCTCCGCCCTGCGGTTTTACGAGGACAGAGGATTAATCGAATCGGAGCGAACCGGATCCACCGGCCATCGTCGCTTTCACCGGGCCGTGCTTCGCCGAATCGCCTTCATCGTATTTGCGCAAAAAGTCGGCCTGACTCTAGAGGAAATCGCCGTGGAGTTGTCCAAGCTGCCGAAAAACCACGTTCCGGAGCAACCGGATTGGGCGAAGTTGTCCGGTACCTGGACCACTCGCATCGACGAACGAATTGCCGAACTCGAGCGCCTTCGGGCAGGATTGACTCAGTGCATAGGATGTGGGTGTCTGTCACTGGAGCAGTGCCGGCTTGCCAATCCCGGAGATCGTGTTGCTCGCTGGGGTCCTGGCCCTCGGTATTGGATTCTCAAACGCAAACGGTAGAAATACCTGCCCCCTTTTCCAATCGGTTCGATCTCCTCGAACTGCGACAAGATCGAGCGCCCCGATCTCGTTCCTAAGACGCGCCACTGAGTAGCCGTCTCGCCTTTTGTACGGGTATCGTTTGAGAGGAAGGGCATTCGATGCGAGCTGCAGAACTCATCTATCACCTGACATTCCGTCTTACTGACATGCCGATTGAAGATCCCGGACCCGGCGAAGTGCAGGTCCGGATCGAGGCGGTAGGCGTTTGCGGGTCCGATCTGCATGCCTACTCCGAGGGCGCTGTCGGCAGCACTCCCAATGTCTACCCCATGGTGCTCGGACACGAGCCTGCAGGACGGATCGTGAAGACCGGCGTCGGTGTTACTGGACTCGCTGTCGGCGACCGCGGGGCACTTGAGCCCGCGCTTTACTGCTATCACTGTGAATTCTGTTTGAGTGGTCACCACAACGTGTGCGCGAACATTCGCTTTCTGAGTAACCCTCACTACCCCGGTTTTTTCCGTGAACTGGTTAACTTACCGGTCGTCAACTTTCGTCCCGTCCCTGCGGGGATGTCGTTCGGCGAAGCCGCATTGGCCGAGCCTCTGGCGATTGCCCTGCACTCCATCCGCCTGGCTTCGATCCACCCGGGCGAAACGGTAGCAGTCATTGGTGCAGGACCAATCGGGCTTTGACGATCGCCGCACTGCGAGCCGCTAAGGCGACACGAATCTGGGCTGTGGAACCACTGGCACATCGCCGCGAGTTGGCCCGTGGAATTGGCGCTGACGTCGTGATCGAGCCCGGAGAGGCTGTCGAGGAAATCCTCAGCGGAACGGGGCAGCGTGGTGTGGACTGCGCAATTGATTGTGCGGCTGGAGAACATACCACCGGTCAGGCGATTCAAGTAACCCGCAATGCCGGTCGCATCGCGCTCACAGGTATTCATTCATCCCCCTCCGTCCCTATGGATGGTTCAGGAATGAGGCGCAAGGAACTCACCATCTTCAACCTGCGCCGATCGAACCACGAGACGCAGCAGGCTCTGGAACTGCTCCAGGCGCACGCCGAGTGGTTTGCACCGCTGCTTAACTTCAACCTAATGACCAAACCTTTCGCGTGCGTCAGCAGAGGTATCGATACGCGAATTGTCTCCGAGTCGCTGAGACAATTCGCGTATCGGAAAACATACTGAGAATCGGTCCGCAACCTGAAATATATGCGGACCTTTGCGGAAGCTTATCCGGACTTCGAATTTGTGCAACAGGTTGTTGCACCATTGCCCTGGGGCACCACATCACCGTCTTCGATCGGGTGATAAGGATGATGTTCGACGCGGATAAGAGGAAGGTGCTTCAGCACCCTCGTCAGCACCCTCGCGGGGAGAAAAAGCGAAAACGGCGCAAAGATCTATAGCACCCTCGGGTCTTGTGAATTTTTAATCTCTTGCCATAAACCTTTTGTTTTCTTGTGGTTTATGGCGGGGACGAGGGGGCTCGAACCCGCGACCTCTGCCGTGACAGAAGTGCGTTTAGAAGTAACCTATTGAAAAGATGAGCACCGATGGCTAACAAAAGCACTCAAAAGCATTGAAAAACACTGGTAGCAAATCCTTCAGCACCCTCCTCAGCACCCTCGTCTTCCCTGCCCCGACCTCTGCCGAGCAACGGCAGAGGTCTAGGAAGCTGTTGAAATTGGCGTGGATGGTGCTTGTTTGCTGGGGGGTTGGTGCGAGCGCCCCGTCAGATCGGTTCGAAATCGTGTTTTGGTGAGTGTTCAGGCGGGGTTGCGGGCTCCCGGGAGGGGCGATCCCGGGCCCACGTGCCTGGTTCAGGCACACTGCTCCCTAAGCGTTGACCGCTGTTGTTGCGCGAGCAGCCTGGGCAAGCGCAGCAGGTTGTGCGCGGCGCAACTGAAGACGAACAGCCAATCGACCTTGCTCAGTCCGCGCAGTTTGGCCTGGCGCAGTGGTCCGGTCTGCTTGAGCCAGCCGAAGCTTTTCTCGATTAACCAGCGGCGGCTGAGACTGACGGCGTAGCTGGGCTGGCGCGTGGTTCTCCGATCCAGGTTGCTGGCGCGGTTGTTGTCGTTCTTAGTCACATGCGGAGTTACATTCAACTCTCGCGCCGTGCGCACGAAATCTTTCGTGTCGTAGGCCTTGTCTGCGCCCACGGTGATGCGCCGGGAGCGGCCCACCTGCTTACGCTGAAGCATCAACAGCGCCGCATCGCGTTCGGCAAATCCGTCGGCATGAGTGGCCATGGCTGCGGCGATCAGTCCGTTGCGGTTTTCCACCAGAGCATGACCCAGATAGCTCAGCTTCGATTCCTTGCCGTAGCTCTTCTTGTACAGCCGGGCATCGGGATCCGTGGTGGACTGGTGCGTCTTGTTGCTGCGCTTCTGGCCACGGAAGCTGGTGCCATCGCCGTCCCCGGAGTCGTCTTTGGAACGAAAGCTCTTCTGCGAGGCCCAGGCTTGGATCAGCGTGCCGTCCACGGTGAAGTGCTCGTCGGACATAAACTTCTTCGCCTGCCGGTTCACTTCGGCAAAGAACCGTTGCGCCACCTCGGAGGTCAACAGACGGTCGCGGTTTTTCGAGAACACTGCGTGATTCCACACCGCATCATCCATGCCCAGGCCTACGAACCAGCGAAACAGCAGGTTGTAATCGATCTGCTCGACCAGCAGCCGCTCAGAACGGATGGAGAAGAACACCTGCAACAGCAGCGCTCGCAGAATGTACTCCGGCGCAATCGACGGCCGCCCAGAGTCCGCGTACAGCGCATCGAACTCCGGACTCAGCCTGCGCAGCACCGCGTCGGTCAACTTGCGAACCTCACGCAACGGATGATCTGCCGGTACCCTCTGCTCCAACGAAACATAGCTGAACATCCCGTCCTGAACCCGCTCGTCTCCTCGCATATCGATAAGACGAATCGCCCCTGGGCAATGCCGCGGAGGCGTACCTATTTCAACAAGTTCCTAGGGCCCTTCGGTTAACAGCCGAAGGGTAAACGCTGGAGCACGTATGTTATCAACGGAGTAGAGAAGAGCACACAGGAATATTTGGAGTCCCTGTGGCGCGCAACTGGACCAAATTTCGGACCAAGCTCGGTTCTGCAAACCTGATCGTGGAAGAACTGAACCCCTACTCTAATTGGTTGGCGCTCGTCGGGCCGAATGCTCAACTTTGCTGGACTCACCATCTGCCCTTTGGTGACCCGGCTGTCCGGGATAGATCTCGGTCCTGAATCGGGCGTCCAAGACCTTATTAGATCGTGCTGATGCTAACTGGGCACGAAACCCCTGTTTTCCTGCACCGATCACAATTGCGTATCACAACTCAGAAGAATTGCGCATCGTCTTGGAGAAACGGAGAAACAAAAATCGTGACAGATGACCCTATTCTCTAGCGTCACTATCTCAGCAGTACTGTCCTTGTCAAAAAAGTAGCTGCCGTCAGCTGATCCAGTTGAATTACTGAGCGGGAGGCTCCGACGGCTTTCGTCGCTTTCTTGACGCCGGAGCGTTCCTTTGTTGTTCCTTAGCTGCACCCTGCGCACCGTCTCGCCGCGCCATACTCACTCTTCATCGCGAGGGCAGCACATGATCCAACAGAAACGCGAAGAGGGCCCGGTGCCCGCCAGGCTGCCGGGAATTGAGGGGATTGTAGCGCGCCCGGATACCGCTTGTTAACGATTGTCAAGCCTCTATCAGCGCGTCATGACGCGATCTAAAAAACCAGTTTCACCGCCAGTTGTCCCACGCGAGGGTTTGCTGATGCGCTGGTTATGACTCCGAAGGAAGAAGATCCATAGGTGGTGTTCGGATTCGAAAATTGCGGGTGATTCAGTGCATTGAAGAATTCCCCCCGGAACTGAAGGCTGCTGCCTTCCTTTGGGAAGCGAATCGGAATTGAGCGCAAAATTCCCAGGTCGATGTTGAATTGACCAGGGCCATCAACAATTCCCGTCGCGCTATCTCCGAAAGTAGTTCCAATGCCGTCGGCGCCCACGATGGGAGGCGCTGAAAAACACGACGTGTTGAAGTATTTTCTGAGCTTGCCTGTGATGGACCCTGAGGTAACGAGATTTCCCTTGGTGCAACCCGGCGCCAGTTGAGCACGGTCGTCAGAAATTCCAAAGACGTTGCTCGAGTTGTTGTACAAGATTGTGAGTGCGGTTCCAGATTGCAGCGTAAGCACACCAGAAGTGGACCAACCTCCAAACAGGGCCTTCGAGAATCCCTCCGAAGGCGAAGGAAACGCATACACCCCGCTCAATACAAAGCGATGTGTTCGATCGAAGCTGGCCCGGCCCCACCGTTGCGTTGGAGAATTTTGATTTCCTCTGGTAAGAGCGTTTCCAGCGGAAGTTCCATTGATGTTGCTGCCGTCGGTATCCAATGTCTTGGAGAATGTGTACGAGGCCAGCATTTGCAATCCCCTGCTGAATCGCTTGGTTAAGCTGACCTCCAGACCGTTGTACGCCGACATTCCCTCGGATTCAACCAATGTCATCGATTGGGGCGCAACACCCTGAATAGGAACCCTCAAACCGATATTTGCAACGGTATTGGAGACGGCTCCTCGAATAGGGTTTGCCGGCGACGCCGAGAGCGCCTGGTTCGGAGAACGGAGCCTTAGCAGGTGCCAGCCTCCGGTGCCGACGTATCCGATCTCCAGCATCCAGTTCCTGGCAACTTCAATCTGAGAATTCAGACCGTACTGCTGGATGAGTGCGGGGCGGAAATCCGGCGAAACAGTCGCGATGGAAATATTGCTGTCCGGCGAATATGCAGGAAAGTATGGAAAGAACCCCGGAGTGGGAAACGGCTGTGGGAATGGATTGCTAAATGTCATTTTGGCATTCCCTTGACCGAAATTCTGATGACCGTAAGAAAATGGCGCTGCGAAAACACTTAGAAAGAACGTCTGTCCTGTCGGGCGCGAGGAGTAAATGCCGTAGCCTCCGCGGATAGCGAGCCGGGATTCCCAGATGGAAGGTTGCCATGCGAAGCCGATTCGGGGAGCCAGCCCATTCTGCCCGCTCCCAAAGGTCGCCGAATCATTGTCGGCACGGAAGACACCCGGCGGCACTGCGCCGGGATAATTCCCTGCAACTATGTATCCGTCCAGACTACCTGTTGACGGAGGGTTCGGGTCGACCCGACTTACGTCAAACGTGGCATTGCGCCCAAGAGCATCATTGAGCTGACCGATCCTTTCATATCGCAGCCCAAACTCGAGTATGAGTGAGCTTGTCGCTCGAAAATGGTCCCCTATAAACAGCGATCCATCCCAGCTGCGGCATTCGCGGTCGAGCAATCCGTAATCGTCGATCGACGTATACACGTTGCTGAACAAATTTGTTCCATTCTGTTCTGCATTGAGCCCGAGCAGGAAATCCGGCCAGCTGAGA
Source organism: uncultured Acidobacteriaceae bacterium (assembly GCA_963721995.1). Lineage (GTDB taxonomy): Bacteria > Acidobacteriota > Terriglobia > Terriglobales > Acidobacteriaceae > Silvibacterium. The sequence continues at coordinate 43,132 of CAVRNK010000029.1, forward strand.
AACTCGACGAGCGAACCAAGCCCGATGATGTTCACATCGTCAAGAATCCGGGATAGAGAGCCCCCTACCTCGATCAAGTGTTGACCGCGCGACCACGTGAGGTTGTCGGCGAAGTAGAAACGCTTTTGGTTGGAAGTACGGGGAAAGGCCGTAGCAAGATTGATCGATCCTTCAATCCCGAGACTCGGCAATCCGTTCTCGTTGTTCATTGTTCCCGCTGCAACTCCGAGATCAGACCAGGCAAATGGCGCCTGCGCCGAACTAGATCCGAGTGTGTTCGTGTATCCGAATCGAACATTGTTGAGCAGTCGAGGGCTCATGGTTTTCACCCAAGAAGCTGACGCCACGCGAAAACGGTTGTCGATATTGCTGGGAAAACCGGAAATATTACCGGTCCCATTCAGACCGTTTCCCGGGAACGTGATCTTCATCGTGCCGTCGGACCACATGAATCGAATCGCGATGTTGGAGTTTTGCGACAGATTGGCGTCAAAGTTCGTGAGGAACTGGTCCTCGTCGAATGGACACGGAGTGCTGATGGAACTAAATCCCTGACTTGCAAGCGGAAGCGACGGACTGACGACCTGTGGAGTGGGAATAAGATAGGCGCCGTTGGGAAGCTTGAAATTCAGGATTTCCAGGGCAACCGGGTTGATATTGGATCCGTCCGCCTGAACGGCGACGCCGCCAAATGCCCCGCTGTTTCCTGCGAACATGGCTCCAAGCGCCTGCGCAGAGCGATCGTTGGTTAACGGTGGCAGCGCCACGGTTGCTGTGCATGAGATCCGCGCCTGCCCCGATGCCAGACCATTGATCTGTCGCGTTCCCTGGTATGACCCAAAGTAATAGAAGCGGTCGCGGCGAATTGGCCCTCCGATCGCGAATCCAAACTGGTTCTGTTTCAGGTCAGGACGGGGTTGGCCCGCGCTCTGGAGAAAGTAATCGTTCGCGTTCAGGTCATTGTTTCGGAAATATTCGAAGACACTCCCGTCAATGTTGTTCGTACCAGATCTGGTGACCAGGCTGATGTTGGCGCCCGCGTGTTCTCCGAAAGAGACGTCGTATAGGCCGGTCTGAACTTTGAATTCCTGAATGGAGTCGGGATTGGGAATCGGAATTCCCCCGCTCGCGATGCTGCTGGCCTGCAGATCGGTGACCGGCACGCCGTCGAATTCATAGCTGTTGTCATAGGAGCGTGATCCATGAGCGAATATTCCATCGGTGCCGGGATCGATCTGAGCCATCCCGCTCCCGCCAAGACCCAACTCGCCAGCGTTATTCACGCCGGTTAAGATGCCGGGTGAGAGATCCACAATCTGCGTGAAATTTCTTGCAGCTAGGGGCAGAGTCTGGATTGTGCGATTGTCCACGACGCGGCCAAGTGCGATCGAATCCGTTTGCAGCTGCGAGACGTTAGCCTGAACTTTGATTTTCTGTGTGATGCCTGCGACTTTCATCGGGATCGAGACACGAATGCTTTCGGTAACGAGGACCTGCACCGAGATCGATTGCGCCTGAGAATAGTCAGCCTTTGTGGCCATTACCAGGTAAGTTCCAGGCGGAAGCAGCGGCAGCGCAAAGCTACCCTCCTCATCGGTCAAAGCCGAGCGACTAATCCCCGTATCCGGGTCCCTGGCCTCGACTGAAGCATGAATGATCGCTCTTCCTGACGGATCCAATACTTCACCGGTCACGGCGCCCGTCGATGCCGTTTGGGTCCAACAACATGTTGAGCCAAGCAAGATGAACAGGATGGCCCGACAGAGCCCGAAGGGAAAGATGAAATTCAGTTGCGCAGAAAATATCGGATGGAGACCGTTGGGCTGGGCTGGCCACTCGTTGCGAGTGCGACCGATCGCGAGACCCATCACTTGCTCCGGAGCTCTCACTTAAAAGAGCGGTTGATGCACTGCAAATCAAAGCTGACAAGCAATGACCAATGCGAGCGTAACGAATGCTAGCACCAAAGTTTCGAAATAGGTAAATAACCGGTCAATATCCTACCGGTTAACCGAATGGAATAACCATAAGTTTCGGAATCAGCTTAATTCAACGAACAACACCGCGGGAGATTGAGTTGGAAAGAATTGTGGGTGAGCGTGCATCTGGCCGGGGCCAGACAGGATGTAAAGGAACAGGAGTCGAGCGATGATGTTTGGTGCCGATCGGATGACAGCTACAGCCCGCGCCGACATTGGTGCTTCAAACAGCCCGATTTTGGAAGCAAGGGTCTGGAGCCTGCGTACAGATCATTGATAACGTTCGGCGACGCCGACGATCTCGTTTACGAGTTTCCCACATACAGCATCGCCACCCAGCTTGAGTGCTACGCCGCTTCCATTAGAATCACTTGCCCGAATGGTGCCCGGCCGCGTTTCAGTGGAGGCCCACTACACCGGGTATGCAGGAGCTTCTCTCGGGAATGCGCCGCATAGGTCTGTGAGGAAGACCAGGGTCTGCGGCACAATTCCGCGCGGAGCAACGCGTTGATTCGGCCCGCAATCTATTCCGTGCTGAGGATGCGCGGCAGTCGTTGGCGTTTTCTCAAATAGGGCGAATACGGCCTTGACATTGGGTTGCTGTATGCTTACCTCGACATCGCTACTGGCTGGTTTTCACTATGGCTGATTCCCACCTAGTTGATCGCAACCGCGCTCCCTGGCGAGACAAATGGAACGAGGTGATCTTCGGTCACGATACAGTTGCTGGTCGACTCTTTGACGTAATCCTTCTTACACTGATTTTCCTCAGTGTTTTCATCGTGCTCCTAGAGAGCGTGCGTTCGATCCGCGAAGAGTATGGATTCTATCTCCGAGTCTCAGAGTGGACCGTTACCTCGTTGTTTACTCTCGAATATATTGCTCGTCTCATTTCCGCTCGGGATGCTAAACACTATGCCACGAGCTTTTTCGGCATCGTAGATCTGCTCGCAATAGCACCTATTTATTTAAGTTTTCTGTTTGGAGTTGCGCACTCCCTCACTGTAGTGCGCTCTCTTCGTCTGCTTCGCGTCTTCCGCATTTTGAAACTAACAGAATATATCGGTGAAGCTGCTGTTTTGCGTGTTGCCCTGCGAGAGAGTGCCCGTAAGATAGTCGTCTTTCTTTTTGCAGTCCTCGCCATCGTCATCATTGTCGGCGCGTTGATGTATCAGATAGAAGGAGAGGCGAACGGCTTCACCAGTATTCCCACTGCTATGTATTGGGCCATCGTCACGGTGACTACAGTCGGCTATGGAGATATCTCGCCCAAAACTGTAGTCGGGCGCGTCCTGGCCTCTATGTTGATGATCGTTGGCTATGGAATTATCGCAGTGCCGACCGGAATCGTTACCTTCGAATTTGGCCGGGCCTCGTCGACAGGACCCGTCCGACTCTGTTCCGCGTGTAGCCTGCAGCCCCACGACCGGGATGCGCTCTATTGCAAGCGATGTGGCACCCAACTTTAGAAGGTCTCTTCGAAAAAGGCTGCTACAAGAACAAGCCCGTCCGTACTAAAGCCGTTTCAGAAATGGGGGAGAAAAGAGAATGCGCAGACGCGCTGAGATAAAGTTTGCTGCATTCAAGAAAGGGCAAAGCCGGGGGTTGGTGGATGCCCTCAGGAAGATGCAGCCAGTGGGCCGCATCGCCATCACGGGCACCTTGGGCTATGGCCTCGCCTACGTCCATCAGATTCGTACCCCGACAGGCCGCACGATCTGGATCCGCGACAAACCGCCTGATCAGGTTCGGTGAAGCGATCGCGTTGGGTGCTGCTCCGGCCTTGCCGTGAGCAGCACCGGATAGCTCAGGCTGCTGGTATTCCGGCGATGGCCTTGTTCTGAAGCACACGTACAACAACGCGGCGGTTCTCTGCCTGGCCTTCCACAGTCTTGTTAGTCCCCACCTGCTCGCTTTCGCCCATCGCTCCGGGGGCAAGCATTCTGGTAAGAGGAACCTTGCCCTGCTGAAGCAGAATGTTGGCCACGTTCTGCGCGCGCTCCTGGCTGATCTTCTGGTTCACCTGCGGGCTGCCCACGGCCGAAGCATAGCCCTTTACCTCGATCATGTAGCCTTCGACCTTGCTGGCGTTTTGAGCCAGCGTCGTGATCTGGGAGATGGACTTGGGATCTACCGCGGTTTTGCCGTTGGCGAAGAGGATGGTGACTTCGTCCATGATGTAGTAGTCGTCAAGCTGGCCGAATCGGGCGATAGCGGCGTCTACGGCGGCTTTGTTGGCGGCAATCTTGGCTTCGTTGGCTTCGATGGCGGCCTGATGCTTCTGCAGAGCCTCATTCTGAGCCTGCAGCTCGGCGTTGTGCTTTTGCAGCTCTTCCTGGTTCTTTTGCACCTGCTGATTGGTATCGTGCATGCCGGCCGCGATGGCTTTGGCGTTCTTCAGGTCGCTGCCCTTGAATCGTACTTTGCTGGCAACGAGGACGTTCTGGTTGTTGTAGTCGCCTTCGACCGAAACGGCGAGTCCGGGAATCAGGGCGGCCATGGACATCTGCTTGCTGCGCGCCTTCAGCAGACCCTCCACCTGGCCCACGTCTGTACTGTCAGTGAGCATGACGACCATGTTCGGGTCCTGGCTTGTGCTCAATATTATGTCTGGGCCGCTGCGGCTCTTGATGAGGCCTTGAACCTTGGTGGATTGTGCGGCCGCTGTTCCGGATGTGAGGCCGAGAAACAGCAGCGTCAGGATATTGACCATCCCGAGTAGACGAATTGCTTTCATTTTCCTGCTCCTTCTTGATGCTGATGTAGCGAACTCAGTCTTATTCAGACTTGCATTCAATAACGATCGAACTTCTCCCGCGCTCGATGACGCGCGATAATCAGTGGGCGCTCGTATCGATCTCGCGAGCTACCCCCTCGGCGCGAGACGCTACCTCGGTGGCCTTGGCCCAATCGATACGTTCGGCAAGATCGTTGGCGCCTGCCAACCTACGGACAAATTGCAGCGGTGCATCGCTTTTCTTTCTGTACGGATCGCGATGCACTTCGAGAAGGATCTCGCCGTTCTGGAGTTGCGCCAACAACACCGGCTCATAGATGATCTCGCCGCGCTGGCCGACTTCGACCTGCCGGAAAAGGGCGCCAGCGTCGTCCGGATGCATCCGAATGCAACCGCGACTCTGAAAGTCATAGATCGAGAGCGGAGCATTGGTGCCGTGAATGCCGTACGATGGAAAGCTCAGCCCAATCCAATAACCGCCCAATGGATTATTCGGGCCGGGCGGTACAGTTTTCTTGACCACCTTGCCAGCTTTCGCCCACTCGTCCTGGATTGATTTGGGTACGTACCAGGTCGGGTTCTCGCGCATTTGAATGACCGAGAAGCTGCCGATGGGCGTCGCAAAGACCGCCTTACCGGGACCGATCGGATAGTTTCCCTGGACCTTGCCGTTATCTAGTAAGAAGAGTTTCCTCTGTGGCAGATTGACCAGAATGCCATCAGGCAGATCCGCCGGAACGATATGGCGGTTGTCGATGTCGAGCACCTGACCCGGCTTCAATGCTGTCTTTGCCTTAAGCCCGTTCATCGCTGCCAGGGTCCCGCTTTCGATTCCATTGCGAGCGCCGATGCTGACCAGGGTGTCACCAGCCCTGACGGTATACCGAAATTCGTTGCCAACCGTTTGACCAGCTACCGGCGGCAAACCTTGCGCATTGGCGTAAGAACTCAAGGTAGTGAGCAACGCAATCAGGAGAAGACTTGCTCTAAACTCGTTGACCGGAATCCCCATTGACTGCGTCGAATTACCACAATCGCGCCGATTCTTGTGAGGCACGGTTCGTTGCGAATCAGCGCAGGAGCGGACGGCGGCGAAGGGTTCCTGCTTGTCGACAGTGTGGTCGCGTAGGATTTTCAAGTCCTCCTCGAAGCTGCTGAGACGCCCGGAGACGTAGCGCTCGTTATTAACGTCCACGAGGGCTTTCAGGGCTTCGTCAGGGGTGAGGTTGTTCTGGGCGACCGCGGGTTCGGCCGCGAAGAAGCTCACGGAGGCCCCGCCGGCCAGGGTAGCGGCTGTTCCGGCGAAGGCCGTGCCGAGAAATTTGCGGCGGGAGAAAGCGGCTTCGGACGAGTTTGGGACACTGTTCACTGGAAGTCCTCCTCACGTTGTTCACGGCGAAGCAATCGTATCCCGGTGCATTCTATTTCTTCGGAAAATCAAAGCGTTGGGGTTTATGCAACCTATAGCGGTTTAACGGCGAAGCCTCACCTGGTTTTACGCTGAATCTTGAAAGCAAGCGAGATTCCAAAGATTTCGTTTGTGTCCCATCCCGGTGGAAGGTTAACGGACTGTAACAGGTAGTAGGGCCGAACGGAGACCGAATCGGCGATGGGGAGTCGGACCCCTACCTGGAAGCGATTCTGGGTGTAGCTGCTGCCACCGTTGGCGAAGGGATTGTTCCCGGGGACGATGAAGAATTCATTGCTCACGACTACGACCGGACGCCATACCGAGCGAAGCGGCGGGGTGTACTCGACACCCGGGCGGAAGCGAAGCCGGGCCGAAGCAGGCCGGTTATCGGGAAAGCGTCCCTCAATGAGGGTGCGGAGGATCGGCTTCCATGGGCCACGGGAAGTGCTCAGGGTGAGATTGAGCTGCAGCCGGTTTTCGTAAGCAATTGCGGAGTTACCGGGAAAGCGCTGGTAACGGTAGATCGGTATCAACGTGAACCATGGTCGCAGACGAAAGGCGACGCCGCCCTGAACGAAGTACTCGAACAGGTTGGACGCTCCCTCGTCGAACCGCTCATAGAATTCGATTTCCAGAGATTTATTGCCTGAGGAGGGCGTGGAAATTCCCTGATCGAGCCAAAGCCCAATCTGCTTCTCGTCTTCGGGATCCTCAGGCAGGGGCTGTTGCTGTGCTCCGGCAGGAATGGCAAGGACGCAACCACACAGTACCGTAACAACACAAACAATGCGCCGCTTCGTCCTCCACTTAACTGTGGAACCGTCTCCCACTCTCCGGAGAACGTAATTCAGGCGTTCGCCGGAACGGAACCATGACCTCCACATGCGGTTCTCCGGTATGGCTTGGATTTCTAAGTAATGGCCAGCGGAGCTTACTCGACGGCCGGGACCCAAACGTTGTCGGCGGCCGCAATTTCTAGGCCTGGCTCTTCAGTTGAAATATTGACGCGCTGCAGCCCGGCCTTCTTTTTTGGAGTCGCCTCAAAAACCAGGTAGTACTGGTTGTCAAATACCTTCTGCAAACGATCTAAGTACGGCCTGAAGCTGACCAGGTTCTGAGTTCCCAGTGAGTAGTATTCTCCCCCGGTTTCGTCTGCGATCTTGGCGATGCCGGATTGGCCAAGCTGTGCTTCCCAGGCGTTCCTACCGGCCCGCCCCACCCCGGTGGCATAAATGCCGTGAACAATCACACCGTAGCGTTGGCTGGCCTGGCTCGCAGAGTCCGCGTCCACGCTAATCGTCGGCATACTGGTAGGCATACTGATAGACTCGCCGGCAGGTGCAGTGCGGGACCGTGAGGGGTGAGCGGCCGCCAGTGGCGCGGCCGATGGCCTTTCGCCCCGGAGCCGATCGATTCCATCGCTCACAATCAATACTTCACGTCGAACCTTCTGCGCTGGCCAGCCTTTCACCAAACTGATGAGAGACAAATAAGGGCTGTCCATCGCAGACAGACTGCCGCGCGGTAGACGGATTGCCTTGGCCGCGAGGGCGTGGTCGGCAGTGAAGTTCTGGACAATCTGGGTGGTTGCGTTCGACATGTAGCCGACGCCGACTACGCTCGTTGCCGGCAGAGCGTTGACGAAATCACGAATGTCGTTGAGATTGTTTCCGATACTGTGGTCGCATGTATCGTCGATGAGGATGAAGAGCTGGAGGGCGGCATTGTCGCCGCGGGCTGGAATCAATTGGTTCACCTTGAGAGCATTCTTTCCTTGTTTCACCTGGATGTTGTTGGGCTTCATCGTGGCAAGTTCACTGTCATCGCTAAGGCCCTCGCCGGCAATGACCATGTGAACCTGAGCGCCAGCCACGGTGGTTTTTTCTTGTGAATGCCCGAACCGCGCATTCAAGCCCAACGCACACAACGCAACAACCACCATTCCGAGTACAATCTTGCGATTTGTCATCACTCCTCCTGCCTGGAATATCAGCCTGATTCGGCGCCTGCAGAAATCCAAGAAACGCCGCAGTCAAAAAAAGCATGGCAAGTCTCAGACCAAATGAATTTGGATCGTAACCTATTGCACGCGCGTAGATTAGTAAACCGAATCGGGCGAGCTTCATACCGCGAGTCGCGCCTGCCCTGATATTTCGGGCGAAGACCCGAAATATCGGGGAAGTCGCGGTCTAAGGGGGCTAGCCCGCATAAAGACCGGCGGGGCCGGCCTGATACGATTCATTTCTTCGATCGCGGCAGAGCCGGATGAGCGATCGGCAACTCTACGCTGCAGCCAACTCGGCGATCGGCCGTCCGGCCCGTGTCGGCGCTCATTTCCCCAGCGAGAGCTTCGCCCGCAGAGGACGGGGTGAGTGGTACACGTGGTGCTTCTCGAACACGTAATGCCCGATCAACTATCCTACTGCGCCGCCCAGCAGGACATCCGTCGGGAAATGTTCTTGCCCGAGGACGCGGGTCAGACTCACACCCGAAGCGACAGAGTACCCTCCCGCTTGCATCCACTTCGACGGATACTCGCCCGCCAATACTCCTGCCAGCGTCCACGCCAGCATGCTGTGCGACGAGGGAAACGAGCCGTTCGAGCCTGCGTTCGACGAAAGAAGTCCCCTGCCGCATTGTTGTTGAGAGGACGCTCCCGCCGAAAGATGATTTTCGTGATTATTTCGACTGCTACACTATCTGCAACAGCTTCACCACTCAGGATGCCAGTTTCGCGCGCGTGCACATTGCCCTTGAAAAGTCCGACGCGTTCACACTGTTTTTGTTAAAGGTCCGCTCGTGCGATATGTCGCGGATGGCGTCCGTATCGGTTGCCAGTGTCAAACCGGTCGTCGCACCGAGCGGCAGCAACCAAATCGGTCATGCGTCTGGATCCGCACCGGGCTGGTCCAGATCGAAAAAAGTCGCTGGTTCGAGTAGTGTTTCACTCGCACATCCCCCTCGCCTCCCCAAAATAGTACCTCCGCCGCCAGGTTGGAATTGGGATCTGCGGCGGCCGGGTGACGATAACAGCGCTCAGGCGTGCGGCTCATTTCTTCGACCCCGGCATAGCCGGCTGTGTGATAGGCAGATCTACGCTGATTGCAGCATGGTCTGACAGACGTGGATCCAGTGCTTCGTTCGTTTCATTCATGGTGCGTGCAAAGGCTGGCGCAAATCGATAGGAGTCAGCCGCTTCAGGATCGTCTTTCAAGTAGCTCTTAACAAATATCCAGTCGAGCCGGAATTTTCCCACTGCCCCCAGGGTTCGGGGCAAGGCGAAAGTTATAACGAACCCCTTGCTGGCACGCTCGTTCGAATTACCCAACGTGCCCCCGCGGCCGTTTACTGAGAGTGTGGCATCCCCGCGAAAATCGATGCGGGTTCCGTCATCAAAACGATACTTATCCAGGTCCTTAAAGAATCTTTGTTCGGGATTGGCCGCCAGCAAAGGAACTCCCGAGGCAGTCGGGTCGGCTTGGAACTTCGCCGTCTTAAAACCGAAACTGGCAACGTCGATGATGAGCCCCACTCCTGTTGCGTACTTAACTCCCTGCGTGGCCCAAAACGCGGGATCGTTAATCTTTTTGAGCGCCGCAGATTTTAAGCTGAGATTCGTGCCATCCTGCCCCATCGTATTCATGTCCCCCGCAATGACGACCGGATTGTGAATCGGACGAATCATGTCGAGCAGTTCATCTGCCTCCTTGACTCGGCCTTTCGGAGTCGTGCGGTTCTCAAGGTGAGTCGAAACGATGGTCACCTCCCGTTCCGGGAGATCAGGCACATCAATCGTCGCAATAAGGTTGGTGCGGCCTCCGCGACGTACCTCGCGCACGATTTGTTCTCCGAAGACCACGCTTGCGCCCTTACGTTTACCAGCTTCAGCGGCCCCATACTTTTTCTCGCCGTTGTACCAGTCGTAAGCCTGATACTGAAAGGGAACGAGCTTCACATCCCGAAGGGGATAGCGAGAAAGAATTGCATTGCCATGCAGCGCAAGAAGGCGCGCCTTGTCGGTGCTGAAAAGTTCGTCCAGATCCTTTCGCTCGGCTTCGTTCTCCACGTTCGCGAACGATTGGGTGCCTAAGACCTTGGGATCGATTTCTACAAACTCGACGCCATAGGCCCAGTTCATCTTGAGTGCATCGGCGAGATCCTTTACGACAGCACGGTAGTCGCTTCTCTTCATGCCCCAATCGACCTCATTCAGCACGAGCACGTCTGCCGACTGAAGCACGTCCATCTGCGCGCTTAGCACCTGGTCGTCTACCTTTGTGGTGCTCGTATTGTTGGCAGCTTCGCTGTGTACTTTGGCGATGAACCCGTCCTTATTGGTCAGCGACAACTTGATCGCGTCAAATTCGGCTCCCCTCTCAATGTTCCACTCGACGATGCGTAACGAGGGCCCCACACCTTTGACAAGAGGGCGCATCGGCTTTATGCCACTGAAATACGCTTCGTTGTTGACAAACGGCGTCGTCAGCAAAGTGTGGAGTTTCGCCGCCAGGGCGGGATCGACCGTTTCCTGCTCACCGAGAGTCACCAACTCCTGGTACGTTAACAGTGGCGGTTGTGAGCTACGGACGTAATCGGATCGATGCTCATTTTGTGCGGATGCCCCGGAACACAAGATGGATGCCAGGAGCAGGACAAGTTGAACCGTGGCTACAACAGCACATCCACCTTCGAAACAAAACTCAGCTCCGAGATTGGTCTTCGGCGCTTGTCCGAACCTCGTCATGGCGATAGGCTCCTCATATCAATTGTGATCTGCCACGGGCAAGATACTCGAGCCCGTCGCAGCTAGTCGGAAAATTTCCAGCCGATCAGTGCTCAGAGGGCGCCAGACTACATAGGGATGATTTGATTCTGTCCGCCAGCAAATGCACCAGCCGTCTGGAGGCCTTTTAGCCTCAGATTCACAGAACGCGGTCACGCTATTTCTCTAATTTCAACGGGGGCCCGCTGACGCGCTTGCCAACGAGGTCGACATCCACCTCAACGCGGTCGGCGACCTTGATGAACGGGATGCCGCTGTTCATGCCGTAGTCCTTGCGGTCAAAGGCCATGATCCCCTTAACCTCGCCCTGGCCTGTCGCCGGGCCGCCGGAAACAAGGTTCAGTGCCAGCGTCTCGGCTTTAGAGACCCCGCGTATCGTAAAGGTGCCCGGTATATCAAAGGTGGTTGGACCGATCTGAACAATCTTCGTCGAATGGAACGTGATGTACGGATTATGCTCGGCGTCGAAGAAGTCTTTGCTCTTCAGCTTGCCGTCCTTCATGCCGCTTCCGGTATTGACACTGGCCGCCTGGGCCTTGATGTCCAAAACGCCCGTCGAGATATCGGGAGACGTAAAGGTCAGGGTGGCGTCCCACCTGTCGAACTTACCGGCGATAGCGACAGACGCCTTCACATTGAAGCCAATGGAGCTTTTTGCCTTGTCAAATGCGAAAACAGGGACTCCCGCAGGAGCCTGCGCGGACAATGTTTCCGCGGTGAGCAACAGTAGAGCCGCAACGAGCGGCGCGAATAAACTTCTTGAGCTGCGGCATGTTTGCATTATTGCCTCCTTGACTGGTGTGACGTGTGAAAGAAAACCGTTGCTGCAGGTCATCGCCGTAATCAGCTTTCAACGTCCCAACTCGCTCAGTACGTCGAGAATTGGGGCTGGCGAAATTCTCAGCACTCCGCTGAAGGGCTTGTACATCTCCAGGATGACGAAGACAGCGGAGGAGACTGCGATTGCGCCGAGGGCCAACACCACGACTACAGTGGAGTTCGGCGGAGTGAAGAGACCAAAGCTGGCAAAGATGACGGCCAGCCACGAGACCACAATCATCAGAAGTGGGAGTGGTACGGCATTCTGCTCCGATTTGAGGAACAGGAGCCATTGGGTCTGCCGAAAGGCAAGAATCTGGGAGATGGACTGGGCCTTGGTGGCGGCCTGTGCGTCATTCTTCGGCGTCAGAAGTTCCATATGGTCCAAAACAATTTCGCCGTACCTAATCGGCTTGAGTTCGGCCGCACGTGACGACTCGTCTGGCCAGACACGGCGGAGCCCGGCCTGAACCATCTGGCGAAACTCGCCGCGAGTTTCCAATGTCTCCGGGCCATACCTTGCCAGCGTTCGATCTATGGTTACAATCTGCGTGGATATCTCCGCGACATCGTTCTTACGTGCATCGTAGAAGGACTTTCCGGAAGACACTAGCATCCCCAGGACGAGTGCGGCCATGGTAGCAATCAGCCCGGTTGTGAGCCTTACTACCTCCTTTGGATCCGATCCAACGTGATCTTCGGGAAGAAGCCGCCGGGCAGCCATGCCGATGAGAGCTGCGGCAAAGATGGATACAAAGACTATCGAGCTGACTACGGCTGAACTCATAACGTTTGGTCCTCTCTTCCTGTGACAGAGCCTTCATACTGTAAATAGGGCCCGGTTCTATGTTGGAAAGCGAGCGGGCGCCCTCTGCGAACACCTTTGATTTGCTGGTCCTTGTGTTCACGCGTCGCTGTCGGTAGGCGAATAGGCCTATCCCTCTACTATGGTCCAGCTGGAGTCAGGGTCGAACTCAGTCATCGTGGTAGCCGTTTGTGTCGTGTTCTTCCCCAAGTCCTTTTGCAGCAGGACGCCATCCTGGTTGATCATGAAGGTCATCACTCCAGAGTTGCCATACTCCGCCGGATAGGCGACGAAGGCGAATCCGCCCGTCATCTTCCCATTAACGATATAGTCCTTAGCGCCGCCAGGCGCCTTAGCAGTTTGTCCCTTCAGCATACGGAAGTAGTAGCCGTGGAATGCCGTGTGCCCCTGGGGGTTTGCACTATATCCTTCGGTGGTTGCGAGTGCTGCCAGCGGCCCCAGCGGACTCGCCGGCTGCCCATCCGGCGACTTCCAGTACAAGCCATTTTGCCGACCCGGGTCACTGATGAACTTCGCTGCGTATTGTTTCGTCCTGTCGCCATCGTGCGGTTGGGAGAAGTACTCCGTTTGTG
>CAVRNK010000030.1:0-69404 GCA_963721995.1 uncultured Acidobacteriaceae bacterium
CCGGCTGGCGGCCCCGCCCATTGCCGGACTGTCCAGCCTCGCGTCCGCCCTCGCGGCGTGGTCTCTGACCGCTTCCGCTGGCGTTCTCAAAATCCGCGCCGTCTTCCTGTTCCTCCAGAAAGTCGGTCACGTACAGAAACGCGTCGCGCTCAGGCCGACGTCGACAAACGCCGACTGCATGCCTGGAAGCACGCGCGTTACTTTGCCTTTGTAAATGGAACCCGCCAGCGTGTATTCGTTCTCGCGCTCGTAGTAAATCTCTGTGAGCTCGTCGTTTTCAAGAATCGCAAGCCGCGTCTCATGCGGCGTTGTCGAAATGCATATTTCCTTTGCCATGCTGCCTCTCTCGCCGCGCGAATTTCACCGCGCGGCAACGGTCGAGACAGATCAGAGCGGAGAACCGGAGAGGCTCAGGAATGAAGAAGACGTAGCCATATTAAGGAAGATTCTTTGCGTGAGAAGTAAGCTGCACTCTCGCCGGGAGCCCGGCGGACGCTCACTGAAAAAACCAACTGTCGTACGGGATGCTTCTGAGCGCAAAGAGTTTGTGACCACTGCTGCCGATCTTCCCGGCGGGGTTCGGGTCCCGTCTCTGCGCCTTCATGCCTGAATCCTGCCCGGCCGCGTGATCTGCCCGGCCGGTTGATCGTTTAAACTTCTCGCTCGCCTCAGCGAACGTCCTTACAAACCTTCAAATCATCGCCGGGGCTTCAATTGACGAAACGGCTCATGCGGACATTCATCACCATGCCCAGAGCCAGAAACGTGAACAGCACCGAGGAGCCCCCGTAACTCATAAGCGGGAGGGGTATCCCGGTGACCGGCATCAGCCCTATGACCATTCCGACGTTGCCGCGATCTGAAAGATCAACACGGCCACCACGCCCATCACCAGGAAAGTACCTGATAGGTCTGCGGCTGTCTGTGCGTTCTGAATCAAACGCATCAATATCAAGAAGTATATCAGCAGCACAATTACCGCGCCGATGAACCCATGTTCCTCGGCAAATGCCGCAAAGATGAAGTCCGTGTATGGGATAGGCAGAAAATCTCCCTGCGTCTGCGTGCCCTTGGTCGCGCCGCGCCCGAAAACGCCGCCATCTCCGACCGCAATCTTCGACTGGTTGATCTGGTAGCCGCTGCCCTTGGGATCCGCATCCGGGTTCATGAAGCTGGTCAGCCGCGCCTTCTGATATGGCTTGAGAATCTTCCCACTGGTAAATGCGACCGTCACCAGCAGCAGCCCCGCCAGGACAAGGATCGCCCCCTTCTTCCAGTCAATCCCGCCCAGAAACAAACCCGCCAGCAGAATCGGCGAATAGGTGAGCGCCGTCCCGAGGTCCGGCTGCTTCAACACCAGCAGCATCGGCACGCCCACCAGCGCCATCGCCTTGAAGATATCCGGCCAGGTGAGCTGTTTGCCGACCAGGCCGAGAAAATAGCGGGTGACCGCGACAATCAGGATCAGCTTTACCCACTCCGAGGGCTGAAAGTGAATGCCACCCGGCAGCTTGATCCACCGTCGCGCGCCCAGCACCTTCGTCCCCACCACCAGCACCGCCACAAGGGAAACGACACAGAAGCCGTAAATCCAGTGGATCCAGTCGATCAGCCGGTGGTAATCAATCAGCGACAGGATGAACATCGCGATCAGCCCGCCCAGCAGCCACAGGATCTGCTGTTTATAGAAGCCGACGAACTTGGTATGCAGCGTCGCCGAATAAATCTCGAAGATGCTGATGATCGAGAGGATCATCACGAACCCGAGCAGGGTCCAGTCGAAGTCGCGAAAGGAAAGAAACCGCCGCATCGTTACCGAACCACCGCGGCCAGCGCATCCGCCTGCTTGGCGGCCGGCGGTACATCGACAAAGAAGTGCCCGGCGCGCATCGCGTCGAACTCGGGATTCTTCGGCGAACCCTTCGCCACTACCGGCTTTCCGCCCATGCCATCCGGGTCGGACGGATCGGACCAGACCGCGCCCACTTCCACTGGCTGCGAGGTATCCGTCGCCAGGTTGTGATTCAGCCGCCGCTGCTTGTTAACGAATGCCTCGATCACTCGCGCCGCCACATGCGCCGATCCCGAACCCCATCCGCCGTGCTCCCACAGTACCGCGACTACAATATCCGGGTTCCGCCGCGGCGCCATCCCCACAAACCATGCGTGCGGCCGCTCCGCGATCACGCTGGATACCTTGTTCGTTCCTGCGCTGTGGCTTATCACCTGCGCCGTGCCCGTCTTCCCTGCGAAATCGATGTTGTCAAGGTGCGATGCAAACGCCGTCCCGCCAGCCCGCGGATCGGTCGCTCCCGCCATGCCGTCCGTGATCGTCTCCCAGTTCGCGGGATCGATCGGAACGGTCACATCTCCTGATCCCGGAAAGGTATCCGCCATCGCCTTCCGGTAATCCGCCGGAAGCTCGTCCGGGAACACAATGTGCGGCCGCTTGAATACGCCGCCCGAGGCGATGCCGCTCAGTGCCCGCGCCAGTTGAATCGGCGTAACCGCGACCGCTCCCTGTCCAATGCCGACGGAAACCGTCTCGCCCGCGTACCATTTCTCATGGAAGGTCTTCATCTTCCACTCTTCCGATGGCATCATCCCCGAGACTTCGTCCGGCAGATCTACGCCCGTCTTCTGTCCGAGCCCCACTTCGTGCGCATACTTCGCGATCGTCGTGATTCCCAGCTTTACCGCCAGCGTGTAGAAGTAGGTGTCGCATGACTTCGATATCGCCTGTTGCATGTTCAGCGCGCCATGCCTTTTGTCGCACGCGAAAAAGTGCCCGTAGAATGAGGCGCCGCCCCCGCAATTCACTGTCAGGTTCTCCGCCACGCCCTCCTGCAGCCCGGCCAGCGACATGATGATCTTGAATGTCGAACCCGGCGCAAGCTGCGCCTGGATGGTCTTGTTCAGCAGCGGATGGTTGGGGTCGGTGATCAGCCGGTTCCACTCGTCCCGTCCGATACGCACCGCAAATTAATTTGGGTCAAACGTCGGCCGGCTCAGCATGGCCAGAATCTCGCCCGTATGCGGGTCCATCGCGATCACCGCGCCGTTCCGGTCCCCAAAAGCATTCTCCGCCGCCCTCTGAAGATCGAGATCGATGGTGAGCTTCAGACTCTGACCCGGCTTTGACGGCTCGGTTCCCAGCTTTCCCACCTCGCGTCCGTGGCTGTCGACCAGCACGTCGTGCGACCCGTCCTGCCCGCGCAAAATCGCGTCGTACGACTCCTCCACGCCCGACTTGCCCACCACATCGCCGGGCTCATACATCGCATAGCGAGGATCATTCAGCATGTCCTCGCTCACCTCGCCCACATACCCGATCAGGTGCGCCGCAAACCCATCCTTGGGATACAGTCTGCGCTGCTCGTCGACTGTTTCCAGTTCGGGCATCTCGTCGCGATGCGCCTCGATAAACTCCTGCTCATCCGGAGTGATGTCCTGCTTGAGCGGCAGCGGCGTGTACTTCGGAGCCGCCCGGTACTTCTTCAGAATCGCGTGGATCTGGTCGACCGTCATATGCAGGCCGCGCGCGATCAGCGGCAGGTCGGCCTCATAGTCATGACCCTGCTCGCGAACCAGGAAGCACGACACCGAAGGATAGCTATCCACCAGCAGGCGGCCATCGCGATCGAAGAGCTGCCCTCGCGGCGCGAGAATCGGAACCTTGCGTATGCGGTTCGCCTCCGCCTGGGCGCGATAGTTCTGCGCGCCAACCACCTGCAACCGCCACAGGCCGAAGATCAGCACCACCATCACGCCCACGATGAGGTACTGAAAGATGGTCAGCTTGATCGCCGGTAGTTTCTCTTCTTTGGGTCCAATATCCATCGTCTGCTGCTTCTTTCGCCGATCATAACGCCTGCCATGCCATCCGGCGCCGCTCTAAAAACTCTCCCGCGACTTGGCCTTGTCCAGCAGCGCAAAGATCACCACGCCGACCAGCGCATTCACCCCCGCACGCAACGGCTCCCGTACCCAGCTCCACACCATCGGCTCGGCCAGCATGTGCCGCAGCAGCACCCAGTCGATGGCGTTATGCAGCAGGACAAACAGAAACGTCAGGAGCAGCCGCATCCCGTGATTTTCCGTGTCGATGCGCACGCCCAGCGACCCGGCCACGTACCCGATCACCGCTTTCGCAATTCCGAACACACCCAGCGGCTGCCGCGTCAGCGCATCCTGCGCGATGCCCACAAGCGCGCCGCCGATCGTTGAAATCGCCGGGCTCCGCCGCGTCATCGCAAAATAAATCACCACGATCAGCGGCAGATCAAGCGTGGCAAACAGTGGAAAGTGCAGCGAAATCAGCGATTGCAGGATCAGCGCCGCCGCTGGAACCACCACATAGATCGCCAGCGGGAACGACCGCTCGTCCGCCTCGCGCCGCGTTGATGCCATCAGCGCCATCGCTACCGGCCTCCGTTCGGAGGCGTCGTCGGCTCGGCCGGTTTCGGCCTGGGGGCCGCGGGCCTAGCTGCGGAAGGCGGCCGGCTCCCATCATCTGGAACAATCTCCGGGTTCTTCTTCTTAGCCGGTACAGCGTCCTCTCCCTCGCTCGGCGGATTCTCCCCCACCCGCGGCCGGGCGCTTGCGCTGGTAATCGGTCCGTCCACGATCACCTTCGTCTTTGGAGTACTCGCGACCGTGCCCGTTCCGCCAGCCCCGCCCGTGGACGACGAATAAGCCGTCTTTGCCGTCGCTGAAGTCACCGGACGACTCGGTCCACCTGTTGGGGTGCCAGTCGCGCTGGCTGGCGACATGTTCCCAGTCGCCGGCCTCACCGGCCTCGGACCAGATACAGCGGAACCGGAAGCGACTGAACCCGTCGCACTTCCACCACCTGCGGCGTTCGCCGTCGCCGGTCTGGAACCGGTTGCCAACGGCGTCGTCCTTGCCGTGCCGGTCGCAGTCGACGACATTGCCGACGCCGGTAATGTCCTCTTCGCTACGCCGCTGGCGCTATCGCCGCTTACCGCCGCCGTGTGTCCACTCAGCCCGTTCTCTGCTGTCGCCGATGAAGCGGTTACCGCCTTCCTCTGTGCAGGCGCAACGATATCTTCCGTCCCTTGCGCCACTGGCGCGCGCCTCTGCCCCGGAGTCATCTCCGCCGCCTGGGGCGTCGCATCCGGACTGTACTGATCCGGCCGCAGCGGCCTCGGAGGCGTCAGCAATCTCACATTATCGGCAGGAACTCCGCTGGCTGTCTCACCCACATTGGGATCGGGATTCGTATCCGCGGGCGCCTTTGCATCCAGGCGTCCCGGAAGCCGCTCCGACAGCACATCGGAAGCGCGCCTCATTTCTTCCTCGCCCTCCGCCTCGCTGGCTGCCAGATCCTTCTGCGCCTGCTTCGAGAGCGCGTCTCCGACATTGGTAATCACCAGCACCTCTTCGAGGCTCGACAGGTTCGCCGCCGGCTGCACCGATACATCCACCAGCGGATCCCGGTCAGGATCGGGCTCCACCCCCTCCACTGTCCCCACCGGCATGCCGCGCGGAAAAATCTGGTCACCGCCGCTGGTCACAATCCGCTCGCCCGCCTTGATGCGGCCATCCGGCGAAACATTGATCACCTGCAGCTGCCCGAAAGGCACACCTTTGAGAATCCCGCGCGTGCGCGTGGTCTCGAGAATCACACCCACTCCGCTTGTCGGGTCGGACACCAGCAGCACCAGGCTCTTGTGGTCGAAGACGTCCTTGAGCTTGCCCACGATGCCGTCGGCCGTCACCACCGGCATGTCCGGAGCCAGCCCATCCTTCGTTCCTTTGTCGATGTAAAGCGTCCGCGACTGGTCCGTGCCCGAGGCTCCAATCACCTGCGCCGGCACTGTCTTATAGACGTAGTGTTCTTTGAAGTCGAGCAGCTGCTCAAGCCTCTGCCCCTGCTTTGCATCCTCGGCCAGGCTCGCCTGCTCCAGCCTCAGCCGTTCGATTTCCGTCTTCAGCACGGCATCCTGCTGGCGCACGTGCACCAGGTCCATATACCCGAACCAGAGGCCGCGAATCCCGAGTCCGACATTGTGGATCCAGCGCTCCGGTGGCGTCACCACGCTCACTACGACATAGCGGATGAGGCTGACGCCTTCCTGGTCGGGGCTCCCCGGCGCGGGACGCTTCACCTGCACGGCAAGCGCAAGCAGTTGGGCAACCAGCACCACGATCAGTACCAGGGCGTTCTTATAACGGCTGAAGAATGATTCCATGGGGCCTGATGTGGATGCTCACTGCATTTTCGGAATGCGTGTATCCCGAAACCGTAGATTGAGAGTCGACGCGACCATCAGGGAGCGGCGACCTTGTACGCTTCGAACGGGGCACGGTAATTCCGAAAAATGCCATCACCCGCTACTTGCCGATTCTCGCCCCGCTCATTCTCACCTCGAGGCGCGACACAGTTTTAACCCGCGATCCGGGCGGAAGTACCCACATTATAAGCCGCCGTTGCCTGCGTTGACGCGCGCTGCGGCTTATACGAGTGCCACCTTCGATACCTGGTCGCGATACCTAATCGATCTTGATCTTCCGCAGCAGCCGGAAGTCGCTCAACATCTTGCCCGTACCCAGCACCACGCTGGCCAGGGGATCGTCCGCAATCGACACCGGCAATCCGGTTTCTTCGCGAATGCGCTTGTCGAGGTTCTTGATCAGCGCCCCGCCGCCCGTCAGCACAATGCCGCGATCGCTGATATCCGCGCTCAGTTCCGGAGGGGTCCGCTCCAGCGCCACGCGAATCGCGTTCAGAATTGTCGAGATCGACTCGCCCAGCGCCTCGCGAATTTCGCTGTCTTCAATCGTGATGGTCTTCGGAACGCCTTCAATCAGGTTGCGCCCCTTGATCTCCATCGTCAGCGGCTTGTCCAGGGGATAAGCCGACCCCAGTTCGATCTTGATCTGTTCCGCCGTGCGCTCCCCGATCAGCAGGTTATATTTCCGCTTCAGGTAGTTCATGATGGCTTCGTCCATCTGGTTGCCGGCCATCCTGACCGACCGCGAATAGACGATGCCCGACAGCGAAATTACCGCAATGTCGGTTGTCCCGCCGCCGATATCCACCACCATGTTACCGCTGGGTTCGGTAATGGGCAGCCCGGCGCCGATAGCCGCAACCATTGCCTGCTCCACGAGAAAGACCTCGCTCGCCTTGGCGCGATAGGCCGAGTCCTCGACCGCGCGCTTTTCCACCTGCGTGATCTCCGAAGGCACGCCGATCACGATCCGCGGATGCACCATCATCTTGCGGTTGTGCGCCTTCTGGATGAAGTAATTCAGCATCTTCTCGGTGATCTTGAAATCGGCGATCACCCCGTCCTTCATTGGCTTGATAGCGACGATATTGCCCGGCGTCCGTCCAAGCATCTCCTTGGCTTCCTTGCCGACAGCCTCCACTTCGCCGGTGTTTTTGTTGATGGCCACAATCGAGGGCTCATTCACCACGATGCCCTTGCCCGCGGCGTACACCAGCGTGTTGGCCGTTCCTAAATCGATCGCCAGATCGCTCGAGAAAACACTGAACAGCGAACGCAAACCGTGCGAGCGCGAAGGACGCGAATGAAAACCGTTCGATGACATGAAATAGACGACTTTTCTTTTTGGGACTCGTGCCTATTGTAAGGCCACAGGGGCAATTACTGCACCGCAGCAGGAGGTGGAATTCTTGGGTTTTTCTAAGAATCGCTGCAAAACCGCGCAGCTCGCTTCAACTGGAGAGCCCCCCGCTCGGGCACAATGAGACTATCTTCTTCGTCACAGCGGACCAGCGATCTCGTCCGGCGTTTCGGCTCGTTTCTCCGGGGACAGGAATCATGACTGCGCAATCGACTGCGCCACAACCGGCCGCCGCAGTTCCGCTGACTCTGCACCGCGCGCCATTGCCCGCGCTGACCGGGGTTCGATTCCTCGCGGCTACGCAAGTCGTGCTGTACCACTTCGGCTCTGGGTTCGCGCAGAGGCATCATCTGCCGCGACCTCTCACGAACCTCCTCACAAACGGCTGGACCGCCGTTACTCTGTTCTTCATCCTCTCTGGTTTCATCCTCAGCTATACCTACTCCGGCCAAATTGCGGGGCGCGGAGGAAAGTTGCGCTTTTGGGAGGCGCGTTTTGCCCGCATCTATCCGGTATATCTTCTTGCCCTTCTCTTATCGTGGCCATTCCGTGGCGATCCTGGATTGGGACTCTCGATGGCCGTCCTTACCATGGTGCAGGCGTGGAATCCTTTTCACGTCAACTACGGGGGCGCATGGAACTCTCCTGCATGGACGCTCTCCACGGAAGCCTTCTTCTACCTTCTGTTTCCGTTTTTCTTCCGCTGCTCGAGAAGTGCTCGATCAGGACACTAAAATACCTCGCCGCGGCCGCCATCCTGGTCGTCCTCCTCGGCCATACCATGACACCCTCCGTTGACCCCCTCACCGGCCTCCCTGCCTCTTCCCGTATTTCGCTTTCCCGAATTCCTTGCGGGAATGGCCCTGGGTCTTATCTTTCTCCGCACTCCCCACCGGCTGCGTCGATTACCGCTCGCCTACGCTGCGATCCTGGCGACCATCGTCATCCTGATGTTCGTGAAAGGGCCCTGGCTGTCACTTCTGGCCATCCCGCTCGCTATCCTCATCTACGAGCTGGCGGCTGGAGATACATTTCTGATCCGCTTACTAGGCTGCAAGCCCTTCCTCTTGCTAGGCGGCGCGAGCTATGCCATCTACCTGCTCCAGGAACCCGTGCGCTCGTGGACGCACTTCGCCGTCACCGGCTCTACCGATCTGCGTGTTGCAACCGGTGGAATCGATACCTTTCTCAGCCCGCTGATTCTCGTCGTATTTTCCATCGGCGTGTTCCTCTACTGGGAGGAGCCGATGCGAAAGTGGCTCCGTTCGTGGTTCAAACGACACTCCGCGAGCAGACTTCCCACTGCCTGAACATCCGGAACCTTCCGGACAGCAACCCAGCCACGCCAATCGTCATGCAGTATCCTGAAATGTTTGACTATCGCATCCACGAAAGCAGATCCCATGCCTCAAGATTCCAGGTCGCACAAGCTCTACAAAAACCTCATCAGCGGTGAGTGGGTCGCCTCCCGCACCGGCAAGACCTTCCTCGACATCAATCCTGCCAACTCCGACGACATTGTCGGCGAATTCCAGTCCTCCTCCGCCGCCGACATCGACGACGCCGTCGCTGCCGCCGCCGAAGCCTGGAAGAGCTGGCGCCTCGTCCCCGCGCCCAAACGCGCCGAAATCCTCTATAAGACCGGCGAGATCCTCACCCAGCGCAAAGAGCAGTACGCCCGCGAAATGACCCGCGAGATGGGTAAGGTCCTCGCTGAAACCCGCGGAGATGTGCAGGAGGCCATCGACACCGCCTACTACATGGCCGGCGAAGGCCGCCGCCTCTTCGGACAGACCACGCCCTCGGAACTGAAATCCAAGTTCGCCATGTCCGTCCGCATGCCGGTCGGCGTCTGCGGCATGATCGCGCCGTGGAACTTCCCCATGGCCATCCCGTCCTGGAAGCTCTTCCCGGCGCTCGTCTGTGGCAACACCTGCGTCATCAAGCCCGCCGAGGACACTCCGCTCTCCACCTACAACCTCGTCCAGTGCCTCATCGACGCGGGCCTGCCCGCCGGAGTCGTCAACATCGTCACCGGCTTTGGACCCGACGCTGGCGCGCCAATCGTCTCGCATCCCGGCGTCCGCGCCGTCTCCTTTACGGGATCATCCGAGGTCGGCCGCATAGTCGGACAAACCGCCGCTGCCAACTTCAAACCCTGCTCCTTGGAAATGGGCGGCAAGAACGCCATGATCGTCCTCGACGACGCCAACCTCGACCTCGCCGTCGAAGGCGCACTCTGGGGAGCCTTCGGCACCACTGGCCAGCGCTGCACCGCCACCAGCCGCATCATCCTGCACAAGAAGATCGCCGCCGAATTCAGCCAGAAACTCGTCGCCCGCGCCGATGCCCTCAAAGTGGGAGATGGCCTCGATGAATCCGTACAGATGGGCCCGCAGGTCAACCAGCAGCAGATCGAGACCTCCACCCGTTACTGCGAGATCGCGCTGAAAGAAGGCGCAAAACTCCTCACCGGCGGATCAGTGCTCGAAGACGGCCTCTACGACAAAGGACACTTCTTCGCGCCTACCGTCTTCGCGGGAGTCAAACCCGGCATGCGCATCGCCCAGGAAGAAGTCTTCGGCCCGGTCGTCAGCCTCATCGAGTGCAAAGATTTCGACGAAGCCCTCGACATCGCCAACGGCATCGACTACGGACTCTCGACCGCGCTCTACTCCCGCGACGTGAACCTCGCCTTCCGCGCCATGCGCGACCTCGAAGCCGGAATCACCTACATCAACGCCCCCACCATCGGAGCCGAAGTCCATCTCCCCTTCGGCGGAGTCAAGCACACCGGCAACGGCCACCGCGAAGGCGGGACGGGAGCCCTCGACTTCTACACAACATGGAAGTCGGTCTACATCGACTATTCCAACACGCTGCAGAGAGCGCAGATCGATACGGGAGAGTGAGTCTAAGACGGCGTTTATGAACTCCGATCTTGAGCGCAAAAGTCGCATTGACGCGCGAGCGACCGATTTCGTCTTATATATCGGAATTGGCATAGTGTTCGTGGGGGTGACGTTCGCGGTCGAGCTGAAGTGGGGCCATGAAGTCTTTATTAAGTGGGTTGGCCTTGCGGGTTTCAGTGCTGTTCTATTCGGGTACTTCATCGCTGATACCCGTCTGCTATTTCGACGTTGGTCATTCTGGGCACTGACAACAATCCTATTGTGTGGCCATTCGATAGTGCTTGCGATCATTCTTACGCATATCGAGCAGTGGAAGATCATCTGGTTCACGGGGATGATTTTCGAGTTACCAGTATTCATTTTCTTTCGGAACATGCTCCAACACTCATCTTGAATTGGGATGCGCGAATAACGGCCGACTAGTCTTGCTATTCTGTTCGGGTGGACAAACAGATTGGCCAGAAACGCGAGCAATTAGCCGACCTGTGCCGCCGCTACCACGTGGCGCGCCTCGCGATCTTCGGCTCGGCGTTGCGCGACGACTTCGACTCGCAAAAAAGCGACTTGGATTTTCTGGTCGAATTCCAACCGCTTCCGCCCGGCACCTACGCCGATACCTACTTCGACCTCAAGGAAGCACTGGAAACGGTCTTCCAGCGTCCCGTTGACCTTGTCGTCGAATCGGCCATTAAGAATCCTTACTTTCTCGAGAGCGTTCAGCGAAACAAGCACGGTCTCTATGCGGCTTGAGGTCAAGAAATACCTTTACGACATCCAGCAGGCCGCCAGCCTGATCGTTCAGTTCACGGAGGCCAAAACTTTCGCTGATTATCAGGAGGACTCAATGCTGCGGCTCGCAGTTGAGAGAGCACTCACTATCATCGGCGAAGCCCTCTCGCAACTCGCCAAACTCGATTCCGCACTGGCAGCACAATTCAGTGAATATCAACGAATCATCGCCTTCCGCAATGTTCTGATTCATGCATATGCCGAAATCGACGACCGCATCATTTGGGATGTGATTGAACAGAAGTTGCCTGCGCTTCACCAACAGGCCACACGCCTTATCGACCAATCACCGATGTGACGCCCGCACTCGTCACATAACCACCTCCCCGGCTCCGACACGCTCAACCAAGCTACGAGGAGCGTGCACCGAGTTACAGGTTTCCGCGGCAGCAACAGCCCGGTAACGTCATGGTTGAGAATGCCGGGAAGGTGGCAACACCTTGTCGTGTATCTTCCGCTGCGATGGGAATGCCCTCGCATCCTGGCTCCTCGCGGCTTGCGGCCCAGTTCTTTATCGGCCGATCTTGAGTTCGGAGAGCAGTCGGCGGTCGGCTTCGCTCAAAGACCGTTCAAAGCACGCTTCTTTCTTGCTGCCGGACTCGAGGATGGTATTTCCGTTTTTATCGGTGATTCGAACGCCAAACCGCTCAACGATCATGCGCCGGGCATTCGGCAGCCGATAGATGCTGTTGCTGAGCTCGGAATCCATGACGGAAGTATAAGCCCGATCAGGACGGCTGCGCCGCGGTTGCGGGCTGGGGGAGTACTTCGGCGAGAAACAGAGCGAAGTCGGTGCCGACTGGCTGGGCGTGGAGCTGCCGCATCATCAGCGAAACCTGGCCGCGATGGTAGGTGGAGTGGTTGGCCATGTGCTGCATCTGAAGCGCAAGCCTGACATCGCCCAGACGAGTGGGAAGCAGTTTCTGCAGGAGGTCGTCGGTCAGGCGGCTCAGGAAGGCGAGCTGCTCCTTTTCGACTTCAGCCCATTTTGATTGCACCGAAGCGAAATCGGGAAACAGGCTGGGATTGAAGATAGCGTCGCGCCTGATTCTCAGCTCAGCGAAGGTGGCAGAGCCAGGTGCAGGCTCGGTCCAATACGAAAGCCAGATCCACTCGGCGGCGACGATATGCACGATGGTGTCGCGCACTGAGCGAAAGCTGCCGCCAAGATCGCGCGTGAACTGCTCCAGGGTGAGCGCGGAAGCGGCCTCAATAACACGCTTGTTTGCCCAGCGGTCATATTCGTAGAGCTGCTGAAAGTCTTCTTTGGTCATGGCTAAGAGGAAGGGTAACTGGCGCCGCGCTGGAGCACAATGTCGATTCGTCACGCAATCGGTGTTTCAGGCTTGAGCTTCCGTTGTATGACCGGCGTCTGCCGAGAGTCCAAAGAGAGGCCCTCGTGCGGTTGCATGTAATGTATACATTCATGCGATCCACTCAGAGAGGGCTGATTTCGATGAAAGTGATTTTGCGGTTGGCATTCGTTGCACTTTTCGCCGCTACGGTGCGGGCGGAGACGCGTCCCGTTTCGCTGTTCTACATGACGGAGACTCCGGACTCGGTCCGGTCGTTCCTGGCGCACTCCGAAAAGATCGGGTTGCTTGTGCCGATGTGGTACACGGCCGATGCGAACGGACTGGTGTCGGGCGGTCCGAACCCGCTGGTGATGGAGGTGGCGCAGAAGGAGCACCTGCCGGTGATGCCGATCGTCGTCGCCGCGGGCAAGGACGCGTTCCACACGCTGCTTGGGAATCCAACGGGCCAGAAAGCGATGATCGCGGCGTTGATTCGAGAGTCGAAGGACCACGGATATACCGGCTTTCAGTTCGACTTCGAGGACATCTCGTGGACCGACCGGGATGCGCTGTCGGCGCTGGTAAAATCGACAGCCGATGCGCTGCATGCGGAGGGGCTGAAGCTCTCGATTGCGACCGTGCCCAATGCGCCGGGCTATCCGGGCAAGGGCGGGTTTGCGAAGTGGATCTATGAAAACTGGCGTGGTGCATACGATCTTGCGGCGATCGGGCAGTCGGTCGACCTGGTTTGCCTGATGACCTACGACCAGAACACCCGCTGGACGATGCCCGGTCCCGTGGCGGGATGGAACTGGACGGTCGAGAATCTCGACTACGCACTCAAATTTGTCCCGAAGGAAAAGCTGTCGCTGGGTATTCCCGTGTATGGCTATCACTGGTATGCGGGAGCACCGATCCGGCGCGAGGATCCGGAAACGAAGAAGGTCGTCGAATATCCGAATGCAACCGGGGACTATATCGGTGCGCCAAACGCTGAGCTCCTGGCGAAGGAATACAAGAGCGCCATCCAGTGGGACCCGGACGATCGCACGGCGTGGTTCTACATCAACCGCGACCAGATGCGGGAGTGGGTCTTCTTCACCGACAAGCGAACGTTCGAGGAGCGGTACAAGCTGGTGCAGGAGCGCGGTCTCGAAGGCTTCTGCTCGTGGGTTCTCGGTGAGGAGGATCCGGCGATTTGGGAGCTGCTGCCGGACCGGAAATAGCTGATGCTGGCGCAATCGGTGCCAGATCCGCCATAAAAATTGTTCATTCTGCCCAAAAGCAGACAATTTTTCTGTTCAATCGTCTCTCCGCGCGGTTATACTGCGGCCCATTGAGCGATTCCGCCCATTTGGTTCTCTGGTGAGAGCC
Organism: uncultured Acidobacteriaceae bacterium; assembly: GCA_963721995.1. Lineage (GTDB taxonomy): Bacteria > Acidobacteriota > Terriglobia > Terriglobales > Acidobacteriaceae > Silvibacterium. Next base: position 13,988 of record CAVRNK010000030.1, read on the forward strand.
TATGCCGGGCGATCGCGAGGCCAGGTTTGCAGCAACGGAAACAGGAGGAATCAGAAAAATATGCTCTCCCAAAAAAAGTTTTGCCCTAGATGGCTCTCCCGCGGCGCGGTGGTTTTCGCCACCGCGCTCTTTTTTGTGCTCAGCCTGAGCATGAGGCCGGCGCAGGCGCAAACGGTCACGGGCAACATCACCGGCACGGTGACGGACGCGAGCGGAGCGGTGGTTCCGGGGGCGACGGTGACGGCGCGCAACGTCCGCACGGGGGTGGAGTCGCAGGCGACGACGAATGCGTCCGGCGTTTACTTCATTCACTTTTTGCCGATCGGGCAATATGAGCTGACAGTGAAGCAGAGCGGGTTTACCTCACAGACCGTTCCAGCTTTTTCCCTGGAGATTGACCAGACTGCGAAGTTCGATGTGAGGCTGACGGTCGGCAGCGAGACCCAGACGGTCAACGTGAATGGGTCAACTGCTCCGATTCTGAATACGGAAAATCCCACGCTGAGCGGAACCTTCACGGCGAACACCATCCAGAACTTTCCCCTGAACGGGCTCGATTTTTCAGCGTTGACGCTGTATGTGCCGGGCGCGGTCAGCACGGCGGGCACCTCGGGCACGACCCAGATCGAGCGCAGCACCTATTACACGGATTCGATCAATCTGAATGGCAACCGCGCGCAGGCCAACAACTATACCCTGGATGGCATCGACCTAAACGAGACCTTCAACAACCTGATCTCATACAGCCCGTCCCCTGAATCGCTGCAGGAATTGAAGGTGCTGACTGCGAACTCTCCGGCGGATTACGGCAATGTGAATGGCGGCGGGATCGTTGCTGTTCTCAAGAGCGGCACCAACAGCTACCACGGCTCGGCGTTTGGGTATCTGCAGGATTACAAGATCAACGCGAATTCGTGGAGCAACAATCACGCGGTTCCGATCATTCCGGTGAATCCGTATTCGCAGTCGCAGTTTGGCGGCACTTTCGGTGGCCCGATCAAGCGCGACAAGCTGTTCTTCTTTGTGGATTACCTGGGATCGCGTTATCACACGGGCGGAACCGGAACGGCGAGCGTCTTCACGCAGGCGATGCGTAACGGAGACTTCTCCGCGCTACTCTCCGGAAGCAATCCGATCCAGCTCTATGATCCCCTAAACGGATACGCTCCCTATGCCGGCGACAAAGGAGTTCCGATCATCAATCCTGTGGCAACGTTCCTGTTCGCAAATCAAAAAATCTACCCGCTGCCCAATGCGACGCCGACGGATGGAATCGCGGCGAACGATTTCCAGGGCCCGACACGTCAGTTCAAGACGAACAATCAGGGAGATATCAAAATCGAGTACGACCCACGCGCCGCGGACAAAATCACCGGATTCTATGCAATGTCGACGGCCTATGACGAAACGACCCCTGTGCTGGACATCAGCTTCCCAGGGCCGAACCACTACCCGACGAAGCTCTTTGGCACGAACTGGGTCCATGTCTTTTCACCGGCTGTCGTGAACTCCGCGCGAATCGGCTTCACGCGTACTGTATGGGCGCAGAACTTTCCAACCGATCCTACCGGCCTGTTTGGAACTTCCGGCAACGCGAAAGTTGGAATTCCATTCCCCAATCAGAGTTATGACGGCTATTCCTACCAGAGCATCAGCGGTGGCATCACTGCCGGAGGCAATCCCGTGTACGGCGGCGGCCTCATCGACAACACTTACAGCTACATCGATGACCTCACCTGGCAGCGGGGCAAGCACACCCTTGACTTTGGCATTCAGGCGCTTCGCTACCAGAACAACTATCCCACCGCCAACAACTATGGCTACCTGGGAAGTCTCACCTACAGTGGCAATTTCACCACCAACCCCTCGCTTGCCAATGCAGGCGGTTATGGCGGCGCAGACTTCGTCCTCGATCGCGTAAGCCAGGTTGCAGCAACACTGAACAGTATCAACGTCGGCCAGCGGCAGTGGCGCATTGCCGGCTTTGTGAGCGACAGTTACAAGATCATGCCGAACCTTACACTCATCTTCGGTGCTCGCTATGAATTCGACGAGCCTTGGGTCGAGGAAAACAACAAAACAGGCAACATCAATCTCGCAACCGGGCAGGTGATCTATGCGCACGCGGTTCCTGCCGGAGCGCCTGTAGGGTCTGGCCTGTGCAGCAATCACGGCTGCTACAACGCGCAGAATGAAGTGGTGCCACGCCTGGGATTTGCTTATCAGGCTACCAACCGTTTTGTGATTCGCGGCGGCTATGGAGCAACCAGCTTCTTCGAGGGCAACTCATCCAACCAACGTCTGACCTCGATCACGCCATTTATCCAGGCAATACAAACTCCATCGTCTTCGCCAACGAACGCGGCTCCGTATAACGTTCCACGCACGGCGGAAGAAGGCTTCACCGGAGGCACCGTCAGCGCCAGCGGAACTTATAACGTCTACCCCAAGGACATCAAGCCGGCATACGTACAGATGTGGAACCTGACGGCGGAATATGCGCTGACCAATACCATGTCGTTGCAGGTTGGGTACCTCGGTGAGCAGGGCCAGCACATCGAGGACTACGGTAACGTGAATCAGTGGACGGTGAACGGTGATCCTACTTCCGCTCCTTACTACAACAACCCGTACATCGGAATGAACGCCCCAATCGGTAGCATTGGCAACAGCCCTCTGCTGATCACCGAATCGCGGGCGGCGATGAATTACAACGGCCTGCAGGCTGTGCTGCGTGAGCGCGTCAACCGCGGTCTTGAGTTCACCCTCAACTACACCTACGCGAAAGCGCTGACTAACAGCCTGGGCAACTACGCGCTGAACGTCAACGGCTTCAGCGGCGCCTTCCAGAACTACTATGACAGCGCTGCCGACTGGGGTCCGGCAGGATACGACGTTCGGCAAAATGTCAGCGGCACGATGGTCTACGCGCTTCCCTTCGGGCGCGGGCAGCAGTATCTCAACAACATCAACCGCTGGGCCGACGAGGCAATCGGCGGCTGGAGGTTCGCGGTTGTCGGCGTCGGCTACACAGGGTTCCCGGAGACGCTCACCGCACCGAATGGCAACAACTCAAACAGCTATGGCCAGGCCCGGCCGAATCAGTATCGCAAGCTGAAAATTGTGGGCCAGTCGATCGATAACTGGTTCGGCACCGATCCTTCGGCAACTCCATGCACAACTCCCGGAGTTGACAACGGCGTGTGCGCCTACGGCGTGCCTGCGTCGAACACCTTTGGAACGGCAAGGAACGGCAATATCCGCGGGCCCGGTTATCGCAACGTCGATATGTCCGCTTTCAAGGATTTCCATATTACTGAGAGTCAGACGCTGGGCTTCCGCTTCGACGCCTTCAATGCGTTCAACATTGCCAGCTACGGCAATCCGGATGTGGGAATTACCGACAGCAACTTCGGCAATATCTCCAACCAGGGTTCCGGAGCGGTGCGATCCACCGAGCGCCATCTGCAGTTCTCGGCGAACTACCGGTTCTAGGGCCGGGTTGCTGTGACGGAAATTTCATCAGGCATTGTTACGCTGGTGAAGGCCGGCTACCTCGCCAGGGGTAGCCGGAGCCGTGAAAAGTGTAGTGCGATTTCCGGACCGGCTCTGTGATCCTCAACTACGGATTTGGGTCTTGTTCGAATTAGGTGAGGTCGATGGCTGTTCTTGAAATCTGTGTCGATTCGGTAGAGTCGGCGGTGGCCGCGGAGCGCGGAGGTGCGCAGCGCGTGGAGCTGTGCAGCGATCTGCTGGAGGGCGGCATTACGCCCAGCCCAGGGCTGCTGGAGCTCGTGCGCAAGCGGGTCGAAATCGATGTGTTTGCGATGATCCGGCCGCGGGGCGGCGACTTCTGCTACACCGACGAAGAGTTCGCGGTGATGAAGGCGGATATCGAACACGCGAAGCAGTTTTTCGCCGATGGCGTGGTGCTGGGGATTCTGGATGCCGAAGGATACGTGGACATCGAGCGCACCCGCGAACTGGTGGAGCTGGCAAAACCGCTGCCGGTAACGTTCCATCGCGCGGTGGATGTGTCGGCGGATTTTGCCGATTCGTTGGAGCGGATTATCGCGAGCGGTGCCCAGCGTGTGCTGACTTCAGGCGGCAGACGTCGCGTGGCGGATAGCACGCAGGATATCTCGGCGGCCATTGAGCGGACGCGGGGAAGGCTGACCATCATGGCCGGCGGCGGCCTGAATCCGGAAAACATCCGCACAGTTGCCGAGGAGACGGGAGCCGAGGAATTTCATGCGAGCCTGAACACCAGCGTTGAAAGCCCGGTGCGGCGGCGGAATGATTTGCTGTTTCTGGGCGCGGATCTCGAGCGCGATTACACGCGATATGTGGTGCGCGAGGATGATGTACGCGCGTTGCGAGATCAGCTGACGCGAGTGGACGGCAAGCGTGCCGCGGTGACGCAGAGTTCCCTTGAGGATGCGTAGCCGGATTGATTTACCCTGATCTGCGGACCTGTATTCGTGAGCCCTGGGATGTCACTCAAGACCGACGATCGAGCTAATCAGATTTTGCGGGTACTGCTGCGGCACGGCCGTGCATCAATGGAAGACCTGATGCAGGAGCTTGAGACATCGGCTCCGAACATTCGGCGCGACCTGGTGAAGCTGGAGCGGCGCGGCCTGGTGTGCCGCACACACGGCGGCGCAGAGCTTTTCGGGCCACAGATCTACGAGCCGTTTCGCTTCGACGCGGAGTTCCAGACGCGCGAGGAACGCTTCGTAAAAGAGAAGCGCAGGATCGCGCTGGCGGCAGCGGATCTGATCCGGGAACACGAAACAATCGCCTTCACTGCCGGCACAACGACCACACAGATTGCGCGCAGCATCCGCCACCGCAGCAACCTGCGGATTGTGACAAATGCGGTGAATATCGGGATGGAGCTGTGCAATCAGCCGGGGTTGAAGACTTCACTCACTGGCGGAGTGGTGCAGTGGGCCGGGTCTTTCTCGCTGATCGGTCCGGCGGCAATTCAATCACTGGGCGAGATCAACGTTGACCGCGCATTCATCGGCGTCTGCGGGATGGATGCAAAGCGCGGTGCGAGCACAATCGAGATTGACGAGGCAGTGGTGTTTCGCGCGATGGCCCGGCAGGCGCGGCAGGTGGTGGTCGTCGCCGATTCGAGCAAGATGGGAATGGTGAGCCCCGGGCTGATCTGTCCGGCGAATGAAGTCCACATGGTGATCACCGACACGGGAGTGTCTCCCGACGTGGTTGCTGACCTGCATGCAAGGGGCGTGGAGGTAATGACGGTGTGAAGAGGGCCCTCAAGGACTAAGGCCGGTGCAGAGTGCGCCGGCCTTTGTCGTCTGCGGGGGAGGGCTGCAGCTTACCAGGGAAGTTCCTGGCCGAGATGGATGAAGTGTCCGCTAGGGCCGTCGGGGCCGAGCAGAGCGGCCGCAACACTGGTCTTCGCGCCGTCCGGGATTTCCATCGGAGCGGCGTCGGTGCCCATCTCGGTCTTGACCCAGCCGGGATGCACCGAATTCACTTTGATGGGTGTGTTCTTGAGCTCGTCAGCAAGGTGGATGCTGAAGGCGTTGAGGGCGGCCTTCGAGGAGTTGTAAGAGAAGAGTTTGGATCCTGCGATGGGGCTTTTGGGGTCGGCATGCAGGGTGAGCGAGCCAAGAATGCTGGAGAGGTTGACGATGCGTCCGGCATCACTCTTCTTTACAAGCGGAACCAACTGCTGCGTAAGCGCAACTACGGAAAAGAAGTTGGTCTCGTAGACGCTCTTGAGCTCCTCCTCAGTCGTTTTCGAGGTGGTATTTGTGAAGAAGTCTCCGCCGGCAATTCCGGCATTGTTGATGAGGATGTCAAGCTTGCCGAACTTCCCGTCGAGAAACTTGTAGGCGGCGTTGCGGTCGGCGGGTTTGGTTACATCGAGCTGAATACCGTAAGCGTCAATGCCCTGGCCTTTGAGCTTGGCGGCTGCGCCTTCAGCATCGCTCAGCTTACGCGATCCAAGCACGACAGTGACGCCCTGTTCGCCCAACTGCTTCGCGGTCTCAAAACCAATTCCGCGATTCGCCCCGGTGATCAGAGCGACCTTCTTCTCCTGTGCCATAAATGCAATCTCCTGTGTCCAAATAGATGATTCAGACCTGGAGTGGATTCATCACAGCGGGATGAATCTGATCGTCTTATGTTCGCGCAGCGCGCAGGGCGGCCATCTGCTCGCGGTTCGGGCCGAAGATGGAGGGCACGGTACCACCGGCAAGGCGCGTGAGGATGGAGAGCTGGCCGCGATGGTGGATCAGGTGGAAGAGGATGGCTCCCCAGAGGAGGTCACGGATCGGCATTTCCTTGCCGGTGAAGCTGACGATTTTTCTGTCGAGATCAGCGAGGGAAAGGCGCTGGATGCGTTCCACGGCCTCGGCGTGAATGCGTTCGTAACCAGGGGCCAGGGCCTCGATGGATCGTGGCCGCTCTATGCCCTGAGGACGGGCACCGGGCTGAAATCCACCCTGTTCGATTCCCCAGGCTGGATAGGCGTCCACCTCGGCGAGGTGCCAGGCAAGCTCTCCGAGCGAGCGGGCCTCCGGGTCAGGCCGGAAGTCGTACTGATCGGCGGGCAGTGTGCGGAGCAGGTCGGCGGTCTTTTTCGCTTCATAGTTCCAGAAGTGGATGAAGGTCTGGAGTTCATCGGTCATGGTGATTTCCTTTCAATTGCGGCTAGGACTTGGCGTCGAGGGCGAACTGGCGGCGCAGGCCGGAGGCGAAAACATTCCAGGGAACGACTTTTCTGAGGCGCGGCAGCCAGAGAGCATCGGAGCCTACGCGGTATCGCAGGCGAGGGTTTCGGCTGATTGCAGCGTGGAGGACAGCCTTGGCGACGAGTTCCGGCGAACAACCCTTCTCGACTCCGTCTTTGATCGCGGCCGTGACCCGATCGCGCGGTCCTTCATACGCGGGCAACAGTCCAACCGCTGTGCGAGCGGAGTGGCTGATGCCGGTGCGGATGTATCCGGGCTCGATGAGGCTGACGCCGATGCCGAAGGGCTTGAGTTCGTACCAGAGAGATTCCGAGTGGGCTTCGAGCGCAAATTTAGTTGCGCAGTAGTAAGCGCTGTAAGGAACCGCGATGAGACCGACGAGCGATCCAATATTGATGATTCGACCTGCACGGGCCTGGCGCATGGACGGCAGGACGGAGTTGACGGTTCGCACACAGCCGAAGAAATTCGTTTCGAATTGGTCTTTGGCTTCGGCGAGGCTGGTCTCTTCGATGGCTCCGTTGAGCACGTAGCCCGCGTTGTTGACGAGGATGTCGATGTGCCCAGCCTGAGATAGGACGCGATCAATGCAGTCTCGAACAGAATCGTCAGAGGTGACGTCGAGCGAAAGCATGGTGCATTCGGACGGCGAGACCGGATTCGCAGAGCGAGTAGTTCCGAAGACAGTGAAGCCGCGAGTATGGAAAAGGCGGGCAGTCGCGGCTCCGATTCCAGAAGATGCGCCGGTGACGAGGACTGTCTGGGGCATGGTGTTGCTCCTGTCTTGCTACGGGGCCAACGCTACGGGCCGACGGTACGGGGCCCGACGTTACGGCCTGACATTACGTAACCGACGCGCTCTCTTTAACAACCGCGGCGCGGCATGCGGTGAGAATCCTGTCGGACAGCTTCGGATCGTCGACGGCGCGGGCGAGCATCAGTCCGCCAACACAGAGGGCGATGGCGGCAATAGCCTCATCTCTATTCGGGCCGATCTCGTCGCCCACCCTATCGATCAGCCCGCGAAGGCGCTGCTCGAAGACGGTGCGCGATCGGCCTCCGACGCGACCGATCTCTGAAGCAAGGACAGGCATCGGGCATCCGAGTTCGGGGTTGTCACGATGAGCTTTGCTGAGATACACGGACGCGAATTTGCGCACCCAGTCCCGTCCGCGGAGATTCGCCAGTCGGCGCGACCAGCGCGTGCCCGACTCACAGAAGGCGAATTCCAGTGAGCGGGCAAGCAGGTCTTCCTTCGACCGGAAGTGCGCGTAGAACGCTCCGGCAGTGAGATCGGCGGAGGCCATGACGGCGTCGATGCCAGTGGCGTCGTATCCGCGACTGCGGAAGAGCGTGGAGGCGGCGTTGAGAATCCGCTGGCTGGTTTGCTGCTTGTGATCCGCCGGATATCGCATCCGTCTGAATAATATTACGATCGTAATTCTATCTTCAAACAAGAAGCGAAAGAGCTTTCGACGGGATCAAATCGTTAGATCGGGGCGGCTCCGGTGATGACGGCTATTTTGCCATCGAGTTTGCCCACTGCGGCTGCTCGCGGCTCTCATCGTTAGAATCCGCGGAGCGAACGGGCTTGGGGAAAGCCTGAGGTGGCTCAACGTATTCGCGTTCCCGGCGACGAATCTCCTTGTAACGAGCAAAGGCGGCACGGTCACTTTCAAGGCCGAGGAAAGTGCGCAGAGTTGAGCCGCGATAGGTGTGCGCGGCCATCTTCGGAGCGTTGCGCAGGACGAACCATGGATCGTGCCGGAATACGGCGGGGATATGCTTCGTCTTCATGCCGCGCTCAGCCTTCCAGCGCAGGTATTCGATCTCATCGAGGGAGAGATTCTCGTTGTGCACGATGGGCGTGGTGCCGTCGTATTCATGGAGGCGCTCGTTCTCGATGAGGCCCAGGCGGCGAAAATCTGCCGTCATTGGGGTTTTGGGGTACGGCGTGGGGTGCTGGATATAGGGCCAGTCGACGTACTTGCGCGCGAATTCGAGGTTGGTCTCAATAGACTCGGCGGTATCGCCGGGACTGCCGACAATAAGACCTCCGACGACGTACATGTTGTTCTTGTGGAGATAGTCAATGGCCTGCAGCGTAGCGTTGCCGGTCTTCTTGCCATTGGAGCGCGCGGTGTTTTTGGCCGAGGCCTGCAGAAACACGAGGTCGCTCTCCAGGATGTTTTCGATGCCGAGGAAAACATAGCGGAATCCCGCCTTGCGCATCAGAGGTGCCAGCGTTTCACCATTATTAGCAATCGCAGACGTCATGCCCTGCACAAAGTAGTCGATCTTGTTGAGGCCGGCATCGATGATGGCGTTGCAGAGCCCTTCGAAGCGGTGGATGTTGAGGGTGATGTTGTCGTCGACCAGAAACATGGTGCGCGCGCCGTGGTTGTATGCATCGCGGATGTCGTCGAGGACGCGATCGAAGGAATAGGTGAAGAAGTTGCGGCCACGCATTTCGATGATCGAGCAGAAGCTGCAGTCGAAGGTGCAGCCGCGCGAGGTCTCGATGACGTCGACCGGGCGGCCGAGGAGCGTATATCCCTTGAGCACGCGGGCGTCCCGGTTGGGCAGGCGGATCTCGTTGTCTTCCAGGCGGTGCGGGGCCCGCTGCGGGTTGTGAATCCACTTATCGCCATCTTTGTGCGAGAGGCCGGAGATGAAGTGCATGCTGCCCTGGCCTTCGAGGGCGCGAGTCAGTTCGCGAAAGGTGACTTCGCCCTCGCCGCGCACCACAAAGTCGACCGGCATATTGAGATAGGCGGCGGTGTCGAGGCTGGGGTCGTAGCCTCCCACGACGATTTTGACGCCCGGCTTGAGGCTGCGGACGAGGTGCATGAGCCGCTCGGCGCTGCGCCGCTGGAAAGTCATGACAGACATGCCGACGATATCGGGGTCGGTCTCCCGCACCAGGCGGGTGACGGTCTCACTGACCGATCTCTGACACAGGATGAGATCAGCAATGGAGACCTTGTGGTGCTCGTCAAGGTTGCCGGCCAGCGATGTAAGGGCGCCATTGGGCATGCGGATGGCGACGGTGGGCATGTGCTCAAAGGAGTCGGGCATGGAGAGCAAAAGGATGTTCAAGGCGCCTCCTGGACTTTCCTCGGGCAGAGCTGTGGGTGGACTTTGCCGCTGGCGAACATCATATATGCGAATTTCGTTTTTGGAAGCTATTTAGTGGGAGGCAGGAGGGTTAACCCGATGAATCGGATTCCGACGCAAAGTCATTCCCTCCGCACCTCATCCCCGCCTGCGACAGTCAGGAGGGCCCCCCGACGCCCGGCATTCCAGGCGCCGCGGCCACACTCAGCGTTACCAGGGGATGATGCTTTTGCTGTCCGAGTAGGTCCCGGTGGGACCGTCGTCAGGCAGCAGCGCCAGGCGGATGGTTTCCGCGGCGCCTTCGGGGATCGTCTGGGGTCCGCTGTGCCCGTTGAGGTCGGTAGCGGTGTAGCCGGGGTCGGCGGAGTTGACTTTGATGGGTGTGCCGCGGAGTTCGTAGGCGAGTTGCGCAGTAAACATGTTGAGCGCAGCCTTCGAAGCACTGTAGCCGATCAGCTTGACTGTGGCGTACGGGTAGGCGGGATCGCTGTTTTTTGTCAGCGAGCCCAGCCCGCTGGATACGTTAACGATGCGCGCCGACAAAGCCTTTCTCAGCAGCGGAAGCATCGCCTGGGTCACGGCAACAGAGCCCAGGAAGTTGGTACGGAAGACGCGCTCAATTGCGTCAAGCTTGGCCGTCGAGGGAAGACCGTCTGAGGGATCGCTGATGCGGCGTTATTGACAAGTATGTCCAGATGGCCGAACTCGGCGGCAATAGTGTCAGGTGCGGCAACGATGGTCGAGTGATCGTTGAGGTCGAGAGCCAGGTACCGGACGTCCAGGCCTTCTCCCTTGAGTTTTTGTGCCGCCTCTTCGCCGAGCGCCTTGTTGCGGGCGCCGAGAAGGACAGTGCAGCCCGATGCTGCCAGCTGGCGAGCCACTTCGAATCCAATGCCCTTATTGGCTCCCGTCACTAGCGCGATCTTTGGTGAGGAATGATGCATGTTCGTCTCTCTCCTTGACTTCTGGAATCAGACTTCTAGGATCATTAGATGAAGAATCCTTCAGGTTCGGAGTTCGCATTGTGAAGACTGCGCCTGCGCAAGCGTTTCAGCCAAGAAAGACGCCCATCCAGAGGCGTTCGACGGTTACCGTGGAGGCCATTGCGGAAGCCACCATTCAGGTTTTGCTGGCGGTGGGATCGGATCGGTTGACGACCACGCGGGTGGCGGAGCGGGCTGGAGTTTCGGTAGGAACGCTGTATCAGTACTATCCCAACAAGCAGTCGCTCCTCCATGCGGTTCTGGAGGCACATCTGACCAGGGTGGCCGAAGCGGTGGAAGGGGCGTGCCGCGCGTACCGCGGCGCTGCCGTGAATGAACTGATGGCCGCGATAGTCCCAGCGTATGTGGACGCGAAACTGGAGCGCGCGGATGTATCGACCGCTCTTTATGCCGCGGGCTCGGACGTGGATGGTGCGGCGATCGTGCGGAGGATTTCGAAGCGCGGACACCGGGCGCTGACCGCCGCATTGGCCGAGGCTGCGGGCGCGCCGCCGGGCGACATGGAGTTCGTTGCGTTGATGATCTATTCAGCGATGGCCGGAGCAACACGCGCGGTGCTGGAAGCCGGAGCACCGCCTAAAATGGTGGCTCGCTTGCGTGAGGAGTTGCAGGTGCTGTGCCAGGCGTACGCGGCAAAGTCTGTACGGTCGAGCTGACCTTGCGCTCCGGCTCCGCAACATGGGGGCTAGCAACCTGGGGGTTAATTGAACACAGGAACCTAGCCTACAATTTCCCCCTCCCCTCAAAATTAACCGGGGGGAACACAATGGTCAGACCCCGCAAACCACCACTTCATGCACCTGGGTTACGATGGAAAGTTCGCTGAGGTCGCCAGAATGATCATCGGAGTACCCAAGGAAGTTAAAGACCACGAGAGCCGGGTGGCCATCACCCCTGCCGGAGTCAAATCCCTCACCGAGGCCGGACACAAAGTCCTCCTCGAAACCCGTGCCGGAGACAGCTCCGCCCTGACCGACGACGAGTACCAGGACGCCGGAGCTGAAATCGTCGGCTCCGCTCACAGCGTCTGGGGACTCGCCGACATGGTCGTTAAGGTCAAGGAGCCTGTCGAGCAGGAGTATCAGCACTTCCGCGAGGGTCTGGTGCTATTCACCTACCTCCATCTCGCCCCGCTGCCCGACCTCACCGACGCGCTGCTCCGCGCCAAGGTCACTGGGATTGCCTACGAGACCATCCGCGACCGTGCCGGAACGCTCCCGCTGCTCACTCCCATGTCCGAGGTCGCAGGACGCATGTCCGTCCAGGTCGGCGCATCCTTCCTCGAGCGCGAGTACGGAGGCCGCGGCGTGCTCCTCGGCGGAGTACCCGGGGTACCCCCCGCCAACGTTTGCATCATCGGCGGCGGCATCGTCGGCACCAACGCCGCGAAAATCGCTGTCGGCATGGGCGCGAAGGTCACCATCGTCGACCTCAACCTCAACCGCCTGCGCGAGCTCGATGACATCTTCAACGGCAAGCTCTTCACCCTGGCGTCGAACTCCTACAACATCGGCCACGCCACCCAGGAAGCCGACCTCGTCATCGGCGGAGTGCTCATCCCCGGAGCCGCCGCACCCAAGATCGTCACCCGCGAGATGGTTTCGCGCATGAAGCGCGGCGCAGTCATCGTCGACGTCGCCATCGATCAGGGCGGATGCATCGAGACCGCCCACCCCACCACCCACAGCGATCCCTCATACCTCGTCAACGGCGTCGTCCACTACTGCGTCACCAACATGCCTGCCGCCGTCCCTTACACTTCAACCCACGCCCTCACCAATGCCACCTTCCCCTACGTCTTCAAGCTGGCGCAGAACGGAGCCCGTACCGCCATCCTCCAGGACGACGGCATCCGCGACGGCGTGAACACCTACGCCGGCAACCTGGCCTGCGAACCCGTCGCTGCCTCCCAAGGGAAACCCTGGAAGCCCGTCCGGGATTTGCTCGGATAACACCTCGCTTAAAGGAAAAGGGCGTGGCCACCTGCCACGCCCCTTGGTACCCGTCCCGCCGAATCCATTAATGGGTTGGCGGCGGTCCCTCCTGAGAATTCGCTGCCGGATTTGGAACCGTCAGCGAGCGCTCCAGCCGGAACGTCAGCGTGGTCTCTGCCGGAATCACGATCTCTTTATTGCCCGTGAACGCCGCGCCCGCTGTGCCTGCGCCCGCACCGATCAGCCCGCCGATCAGCGCACCTTTGCCGCCGCCGGCCAGGCCGCCAATGAGGGCGCCGCCACCAGCGCCGCCACCGATAAACCCCGCCGTGCGCTTGCCTTTGCCCTTCTCCGCTCGTTCAATCGTGCTCGAAGCGATCTGATAGATCACACCGCGTGCCCGAACCGTATCGAGACGCAGCGATAGCGATGCTGCTCCCTTGAACTTGCCCAGGGACTTCGCGTCGGTTACCGTCCCCACTGCCGTCGATCCCGCACGGATAACGGTGACGCCATGGATGGTTACCGGCGACGCCACCGTCGCGGTAAAGCTCTGGCCGGGCTCGCTGATCTTCGACCCCAGTTCCTGCGTCGTCGTCACCGCAATGTGCGTTCCCGCCGGAATAACCAGAGGCGGCGGTGGAGGTGGTGGCGGCGGAGGCGTGGCCGGAGCTGGAGCTGTCGCAGGCGCTCCTGCCGGTGCCGCAGCTGACTCTGATGTAGCTGGCGCGGGTGTTGACGTAGCTGGAGGTGCCGCTGGCGTGCCCGTGCTGGGCGACGTCGCCGGCGCTGGAGTGGAGGCCGCAGGTTGTGCCTCATTGCTGGCCTGCTGGTCTTGTTTCTTGCAACCCCCGGCAAGCAGCAGGCCTGCCAGAGCGAGTGGGAGAATCGCAGCGGACACTCGATTGATTTTCATAACGGAACATATGATGCCATATCGACCCTCGGTGGCTCAAAATTCCTCCGCAATGCTGCCCGGCAGTGCAGGCCTATAATCTTTCCGCAGGAGCGTTTTTTGGCCGAATCAAAACACAGGCGTGCAACCGTAGTGGCGTTGGGCACGGGAACTCTGCTTCTGGTTTTAATACTTGGCGCACTGAATGCTTTCCGGCTCACCTTCCTGCACCCTGATTCCAGCGGGCAAATCTTCCTGTTCACCGCTCTTTCCGTCATCGTCTTCCTGCTCTTCGTCACCCTCCTCATTCTTCTTCTGCGCAATATCCTTAAGCTGCTTGCCGATGAACGCAGCCGTGTTCTCGGCTCGCGGCTGCGATCGCGCATGCTCATCGGCGCCGTTCTGCTTTCCTTCGCGCCGGCGCTCTTCATGTTCCTCTTCAGCTTCCTGCTGATGAACCGCTCCATCGACCGCTGGTTCTCGCAGCCCGTCGCCGAGTTGCGCGACAACTCCACCCGCATCGCGCTTGAACTGGCTCATTACGTCAGCCTCAACGCACGCGCGGAGGCCGAATCTCTTGCCCGCTCGCAGTCCTTCGCGCAGCACTACGAGAGCGGCGATCAGTCCCGCCTCCTAGATGAAATCCGCACCCACCGCATCACCCTCCAGGGCGGCTTCGCCATCGTTTACCGCGACGGAGTTCCCGTCGCCCAGTACCAGCTGCCGCAGCCTTCGCGACCCGCAATGGTGCGCGCGTGGATCGATGAGGATAACGGCACAGGCAACCAGTTCAAAGACTTCACCACTGCTGCTCTCACCGCCGCCCAGCGAACTGATGAGCCGATCCTCACCGTCGGCAATAATCAGTACGCCGTGGGCGATGCCGCCATCGACAGCGGCGGCCTCATTGTCGTTGGTCTGCCCATGCCGGCCGGACTCTCCACCACCGTCCAGCAGATTCGCACCGGCGCCACTCAATACTGGACCCTCTATCGTGAGCGCCGCAGCATCCGCAGCACCTATTTGCTCCTGTTGCTGTTACTTACTACGCTGGTCTTCTTTGCCAGCAGCTGGCTCGCCCTCTATCTCTCCAAGCAGATCACGCGGCCCGTCGAGGCCCTGGCCGACGCCATGAACGCCATTGGAGAAGGCCAGTACGAACAGCGCATTACCGTCTCGGCAACAGCGGAGCTGGGCGAGCTGGTTCGCTCTTTCAACCACATGGCGTCCGATCTCGAACAGAGCCGGCGCCTGGCCGAATCCTCCGCCAGCCAGCTGTCCGCGGCCAATCTCACGCTGGAATCCCGCCGTAAAGAGCTCGAGACCATCCTCGAAACCATCCCCAGCGGCGTCGTGACACTGGACTCCGAATGCTCGATCCTCCAGGCCAACCGCGCCTTTCTCGACCTCGTCACTCCTCACCATCCACGGAATCTCACCGGCGTGCCGCTCAAATCGCTCTTCGCTCCGGAGGTCGCCTCCGAACTGAGTGTCCTCGAACGCCGCGCCCAGCGCATGGGACTCGCATCCACAGAATTCGAGATGCCTTCTTCCTCCGGCGTCCTCAGCCTCACTGCAACCATCTCCGCGCTCGACCTCGGCACGGCAAAGCGTGGCTCCATTCTCGTCATTGAAGATGTGACAGAGTTTCTCCGCGCCCAGCGCCAGCTCGCGTGGAAGGAAGTTGCGCAGCGCGTCGCCCACGAAATCAAGAACCCCCTCACGCCGATTGCATTGTCCGCCGAACGCATCCGTCGCCATATGGACCGCAATCTCCCCGAATCGCCCTCCGTGATGCGCCGCTGCGTCGACGTGATCCTCTCTTCCGTCGAGTCGATGAGCACTCTCGTCGACCAGTTCGCCGTCCTCGCCGAATTCCCTGCCGCGCAGCCGAAACCCTCAGATCTGAACGCCATCGTCGAGAGCGCCGTGATGTTGTTTCACGGACGGCTGCAGAACATCAGCATCGAGCAGCGCCTCACTCGTGATCTTCCTCCGGTGATGGCCGACGCCCAGGCCCTCAAGCGCGCTCTGGCCAACCTCATCGACAACGCCGCCGAGGCCATGGAAAACAGCCTTCTGCGCGTTCTCTCTATCGAAACCCGCCTCAGCGAAAATCCCGGCATGGCCGAGCTGGTTCTCTCCGACACCGGCCACGGCCTCACCGGCGAAATGCGTCAGCGGCTCTTCCTTCCCTACGTCTCCACCAAGCAGCGCGGAACCGGACTGGGCCTTGCCATCGCCGCAAAGATCGTCCAGGAGCACCACGGTGCGATTCGCGCCGAGAACAACTCGCCGGCCGGAGCGCGCTTCATCCTCGAACTGCCCTTGGCCGAAAATGGCAACGGCACCAACGGCCACAAGACAGCCGACATCGTCCTTCCACTCCACGCAGGCGCCGGCGAATGAATCGTATCCTCATAGTGGACGACGAAGCGGAAATCCGCGAGTCGCTCGAGGAAATCCTCAGCGAAGAGGGATACTCCGTCTCCAGCACCGCCAGCGGATCCGAGGCCGGCGTCCTGGTGCGTGACGCTCCCTACGACCTGTTGCTCCTCGACATTTGGCTGCCTGATCGCGACGGTCTCGACGTGCTCGCCGATCTCGGTTCTCTCGAAATGGAGGACAAGCCGGAAGTCATCGTCATCTCCGGCCACGCCACCATCGAAACCGCGGTGAAAGCCACCAAGCTCGGCGCGTTTGATTTTCTCGAGAAGCCCCTGCTCCTTGAGCGCACGCTCATCGTCGTGAAAAACGCTCTTGAGGCCAAGCGGCTGCGCAACGAGAACCTCGAATACAAGCGCCAGCTCACCGTCGAAAGCACCGTCACCGGAGAAAGCGTCCCCGCAAAAGCGCTGCGCCAGCAGATCAAGCTCATGGCGCCCACCAATGGCCGCGTCCTGATCTATGGAGAATCCGGCTCCGGCAAGGAGCTCATCGCGCGCGCCATCCACTCCGAGAGTCCCCGCCACGACCGCGTCTTCATCGAACTGAACTGCGCTGCCATCCCAGAGGACTTCATCGAGAGCGAGCTTTTCGGCTACCGGAACAGCGCCATCCCCGGCGGGCCGCCGGAAAAACGCGGCACTTTCGAGCGAGCCAACGGGGGCACGCTTTTTCTCGACGAAGTCGGCGACATGAGCCTCAAAACGCAGGCCAAGGTTCTGCGCGCTCTCGACGAACAGAGCTTCGTGCCCGTGGGCGCGGCGCAGCCTATCAGCGTCGACGTCCGCGTCATCGCCGCGACCAACAAAGATCTCGAAGAGGAAATCGCCAAAGGAAACTTCCGCGAAGATCTCTTCTACCGTCTGAACGTAATTCCGTTTTTCGTGCCGCCGCTGCGCGAGCGCAAAGAGGATATCCCCTCACTCGCGCGCGAATTCCTCCGCATCTTCGGTCGCGAATACGGCCGCCCGCGCGTCGAGATCGCCGAGGACGCACTCGACCTGCTCAAGCACTATCCCTGGCCCGGAAACGTCCGCGAATTGAAGAACATCCTCGAGCGCGTTCTCATCCTGAACCCGCAGGCCCACCGCATCGAGCGGCGTCATCTCCCGCGCCTGGTGCATCGCGCCGCCGGGCGCCGCAGTGAGGAGTTCAGCACTCTCCAGCAGGCCCGCGAAGCCTACGAGCGCGATTACATCCTGCGCAAAATCGACGAGTGCCACGGAAACATGAGCCGCGCCGCCGAATCACTCGGCCTCGAACGCAGCCATCTCTACCGCAAGATGAAAACGCTGGGCATCAGCATCCGCGAAGGTCTTGTCTCCTGAGCCGCCCCGCCCTATTCGAGGCGATACAGCAACGCACCAAGGATACCGGGCACCGCAGCGAGCACAACTGCAGTGATCAGATGCCCGAGCAGCGAACCGAACGGCTCTCCCGGCCCTCTTTGATTCATTACTTGGTAGATGAAACCAATTAGAGCGATGCCAGACAGAGCAATGAGCCAAACGGCCGAACTCTTTCGGTACCAGATCGCAAGAATACAGGACGGCAGAATTGAGAGTCCGTAGAGAACCAGCGCCACTACTTCAGGAACCGTATCATTGGCTCCAATTGTGAATGACCCTACCAGCAGGACTCCAAGCGCAAATAGACCCCATATAGATCCGAATCCGATGACTACCTTCGTCTGATCGCGCATGTGATTCGCACTCAAACCTAAATCACCGTTTGTCCCCATCCCCTGAGCCCTGAGCCCTGTGCCCTGTGCCCTGCTCTGAGCCCTGCTCTGAGCCCTGCTCTGAGCCCTGCTCTGAGCTCATATCTTCCAACTGCCTTCTCCAGTCCAGCGACTCAACAAACCCACGCGACTCGCGCCAGTTTTCTTTTACGATCACGTGCAGTTCCAAGAAAACCTTCGTTCCCAGCAGTGATTCAATCTCCTTGCGCGCCGCCGTGCCGATCGCCTTTAGCTTGCTCCCGCCCTTGCCGATCAGAATTGCCTTCTGTCCATCGCGCTCGCAATAGATGACTGCAGAGATGCGGGTAAGCGGCGGCTTGGCATCGCGTGCGGCCTTCTTGCCCTTAGGCAGCGGCTTTGGTTCCTCGAACCGCTCCACCACAACCGCCGCGGCGTAAGGAACCTCTTCGCCTGTCTCTACCAGAATCCGCTCGCGGATCAATTCCGCAACCAGGAACCGCTCAGGCTGATCCGTGAATTGATCTTTGGGAAAATACCGCTGACCCTCCGGCAGCACCGCCACCAGCCTGTCCATCAGCCGGTCGAGCCCATCCTTCTTCCGCGCCGAAATCGGAATCACCTCGGCAAACTCATGCAGCGACGAAAGCTGCTGAATCAGCGGCAGCAGCTTCGCGCGCTCGATCATGTCAATCTTGTTAATCAGCAAAAACACCGGGCAGTCCAGTTTGCGAATCAGCTCAAATACGAAAGCGTCTTCGCTCTCTCCGCGGCTCTTACCCTGCGCGGGATTTTCGTCTCCGGTCGCGTTTTCCGGCAGGTCCAGCCGTCGCGTCGCATCCACGATGAGCAGCACCGCGTTGCGCTGCTCAAGGGCGTCGTAGACCTCCTGCATCATCCGCTTGTCGAGCGACGACCCCGGCTTGTGCACCCCGGGAGTATCGACAAACACAATCTGCGCCGCCTGATTCTTACCCTTGCGCGCCGGTACTTCGACCACCCCGAGAATCCGCGTCCGCGTCGTCTGCGGCTTGGCCGTGACAATCGCCACCTTCTCGCCCACCAGCGCATTCAGCAGCGTCGACTTCCCCGCATTCGGCCTTCCGATAATCGATACAAATCCCGAACGCACCTTTACGCTCCCTTCGTATCGACAGCCATGCGCGATACACGCAGCCGCTCGATGCGGCGGTCCGTCGACGCGAGAATCTCAAAGCGTGCGCCGTACCGCTCGATTACCTCGCCCGCCTGCGGAATCCGCCCCGCCGCCTCGCTCACCAGTCCCGCCACCGTAGTTGCCTCGGAGTCTTCGGGAATCTCCGCCTCTCCCGCCAGCAGGTCCTCCAGCCGTTCGATTTCAAGATTCCCAGGCACAATCCACGACCCGTCCGCATCATGCAGCACCCGTTCCGGATCGTCCTCGTGCTCGTCTGTAATCGTGCCCACGATCTCTTCCAGCAGGTCCTCAATCGTCACCAGCCCGGCGACCCCGCCATACTCGTCGATCACAATCCGCATGTGCTGCTTTTCGTGCTGCATCTCGCGCAGCAGCTCGCTCACCTTCTTGGTCTCCGGCACAAACGTCGCTGAGCGCTCGATGCTCGCCACCGTCTGCGTCCGCGCGTCCTCATCGCGGATATGAAGAAGGTCATGCGCGAACACGATGCCGGTCACGTGATCCAGCGTCCCGTCATACACCGGCACGCGCGAGTAGGGCCGGCTCTCGATCGTCTGCAGAAACGCCTCTATCGTCGTCGATCCCGGCACTGCAAATATTTCCGGACGCGGCGTCATTACCTCACGCACTACCTTGCCGCCGAATTCCACCGCCGAGCGTACCAGGTCGCGATTGCTCTCCTCGACAATTCCCTCTTCCTCGCCTGCCTCAATCAGGGCCTCCACCGCCTCGCCTGGCGTCTCCTCTTCATTCCGGGGAGACGCCTCCGCCAGCGCCGCAATCGACAGCAGGAAGCCCAGAAACAACGTGATCGGCATGACCAGGTAGAACATCAGCCGCAGTGGACCGCGCAGCCGCACAATCCACAGCCCCCGCGTTCGCGTAAAAAATATGAACGGCAGCAGCTGGTTGAACAGCACGATCACCAGCACCACGCCCAGCACCACCTGCCCGACCTCCGCCGCCGTCGGCCGGTCGTAAACCGGAGCCCGGTCAAACAGCAGCATGCCGAACAGCAGCGTAAGGCACGCCAGCGAAATCTGCGCGAGGATCGCCGCCGATAACCGCACATGATTCCGCCCCAGGCGCAGCCGCGGCTCAACCTGCTGCTCCCAGGCATCGATATTCTCCTGGAACTCCCGCGCCAGGAACTTGCCCATCTCCGAATACAGCCGGTCTACGTACGAGGCTAGCGTAAGCAACGCCAGAAACACCACGATCAGAATCGCCGCCGCCCAGCTCATCGCTTCACGCTCCGGCCGGTTTTACGTGCCACGGACTTGGATGGCCTATCTTTCGCGGAGCGAAAGGTGGGACTCTGTGCTCTGCTTCTAAGAATCAACCCCTGCTCCAGCCCCAGGCGTTTCCGCAGTAGCTCTTCCTTTCGAGCCATCTCGCCTGAATCCGTCTCGTGGTCCCAACCCGCCAGGTGCAGCACCCCATGCAGCAGAAGGATCTTCAGCTCCACATGCAATGGATGCTCCCGCTCCTTCGCCTCACGCGCCGCCATCTCCACCGAGATGGCCAGATCGCCCGCCAGTTTCTTATTTCCATTCATCTCCAGCGCCGGAAACGACAGCACATCCGTCGCCTTGTCCTTCCGCCGGAATACTCGATTGAAGTGCCGCATCTGTTCGTCGCCGGTCAGCAGCACCGTAACTCTGCCTGGCAGCTTCGCCGCCTCAATCGCTCGCGACAGAAATGCGGCGATGTCCCGCTTCTTCAATCCGGAGCGGGCAAATTTCTTCTCTATCGCAGGTTCAATCAGAATCATGGCGGGTAACCGTGCCTCGCGCCACGCTGGGGCGGAAAAGCAAAGGAGGGCCGAGGGCCCTCCTCTTAATCGTATCGCAGCCTTGCCGCAACAATCGCAATTACTGCGGCTTTGAAGCCGGTTGTCCTTCGGCCTCACCCATGCGCAGGGGAAGTTCCTGCTGCGCCCGCCCGAAGTTGTCGTACGCCTGGATCACCCTCTGTACCAGCGGGTGCCGCACCACGTCGCCGCTTTCGAAATGAATGAAGCGTATGCCGTCAACCCCATTCAGCACCGTCATCGCCTCAATCAGTCCCGACTTCCGCGGATTCGGCAGATCGATCTGCGTGATGTCCCCCGTAATCACCGCCCGCGCGTTGTTTCCCATGCGCGTCAGGAACATCTTCATCTGCTCGCTGGTCGTATTCTGAGCCTCGTCCATGATCACGAACGCGTCATTCAGCGTCCGCCCGCGCATAAACGCCAGCGGAGCCACCTCGATCACGTTCTTCTCCAGCATCTTTTCCACCCGCTCCGGCTCGAGCAGGTCGTAAAGCGCGTCATACAGCGGCCGCAGATAAGGATCCACCTTCTCCTGCAGGCTCCCCGGCAGAAATCCCAGCCGCTCCCCGGCCTCAACCGCAGGCCGCACCAGCACAATCCGGCTCACCTTCTTGGCCTGCAGCGCCGACACCGCCATGGCCACGGCAAGATACGTCTTGCCTGTTCCCGCCGGTCCCACGCCAAAGACCATGTCCAGTTGGTCGATCGCCTCCAGATACATCCTCTGGTTCAGCGATCGCGGCTGCACCATCCGCTTGATGCCCGCCGACCTCTGCTTGCCCGTCTCCGCAAGGCTGCGAAGCGACACTGCGGGATCGGCAACTACCAGCCGCAGCATCCCATTCAGCTCGCCGTTCTGCAGCCCCACTCCCGCTTTTCGCAGGGCTTCATAGTCGGAGAAGATGCGCTCCACGCGCCCGATACTCTCCGCCGAGCCCTCCACCACCACGGCATCCGATCGCAAATCAATGCGCACATGGAGCATGTCTTCCATGAGCCTGAGGTTTTCGTCGCGGGTCCCGAACAGAGACTCAAGATTCGGCGTGATGTCGAGCTCTTTTTTGGTCAAGCTGTGAAAATCCCTCCGCTGGCTCCATGAACGAAGCCATGTAGTTTCGATGCTGAATTTTGCTGTTTGGACTCGTCAGGAGCCGCCCCGTACGCCCCGCTCTTGCAGGCCGTCGTTCTGCAGGCATGCAGTCCGGGCGTTTCCCGATCCGCCGCACAAACCACCCCGGTGTTCCACACCGAACCGCTGTCCGACGATGCGCCCCTGATGAAGATGCGCTCAGAGTAGCGCCGGTTCCCGAGCCCGTCAATGCCTGTTTGGTGAATTATTGGTCGAAAACGTATCAAACGCGGAACAGTGAGCTTCACCGGGGCGTTCCGCGGTCGCACGTCCGCATGTTCAACGTACAAACGGAATATAAGCACGCACCCGTGCCCGGTAAGCCGAAAAAGAATCCCCGAAATGCTCGCCAAGCAGCTGGTCCTCGGTACGCACCCGAATCTCCGTTCCAATCAGAAAAACCACAATTGCCGCCACGAACATTGGCCACCACGTCCAGCAGAATCCCGTAGCCAGTATCATCCCGAGCATCGAGGCATAAATCGGATGCCGCACCCACCGGTAAGGCCCCGTCTGGATCAGCTCATGGCCTTCGCTCACCGCCGCCTGATATCGCCACTGCTTGCCCAGGTGCCGAGTCGCCGCCCATGCCAGCGCAACCGACGGAGGACCGAGAATCATCGACACAACCAACGATAGCTCAGACTTTTCAAACCCTGCCGGCCGGAGATAAGACCACGTCAGCGCAAAGCCCAGCATCACCAGCCCGATCCCCCACCTCGAAGCCGGAGCCCTCTTCACTTCCCTCTGGCCAGCGGCCTGCTGGCGCGGCTTTACAAACGCCAGCGCCCACACGACCCAGCAGACAAACAGCTCTACGACAGCGACGTTCCCGAGCATGCGCCTGATTATATGAGGGCTGAAATGCGGATACCCAGTGGCTGCCTCACTTTGCCGAGTGTCCGGATTTTCGAACCTGGGCTAGCGAGTTCCGAAGGAACCTTGCGCGGCAAGGCATGATGGACGCGCCAGGCCCGGCAAAGTGGGCCCCTGAACGCCGATCGCTGAACCCTTGCCTCTTCCCCCGCAATCCCGTAAACTTATCTATTGCAGGGGATGTTGAATTGCCTGCATCCCATATTCCAGAAAAGAGTTCAGAACCACCATGGCAAACCATGTCTCCGCGCTCAAGCGCGTCCGTCAAACCGAAAAGCGCACCACGGTCAACCGCTCGAATAAGAGCCGTGTTCGCGGCAGCCTGCGCCTTCTGCGTGAGGCCCTCCACGCCGGCGACGTCAAGGCCGCAACTGAGCAGTACAAAGCAACCGCCTCGGCGCTCGACAAGAGCGTGCAAAAGGGCGTCCTCCACGCCAACACCGCTGACCGCTACAAGAGCCGCCTGAACGCCCGCGTCAAGGCTCTGGCCACCAAGAAATCCGCCTAAGCTCAGTTCAGAAACACAAAGGCCGGGATCCGTCCCGGCCTTTATTCTGCTGTTTTGGCACGCCAGCGAAGAATAGTGCCATAGTCTCCTACAGTCCAGCCACACTGTTGCGTCGGGAAGTACACACTTCTGAGATCTTCATGGCTACCGGTCATTCGCTTGCCCCACGTCTTGCCGCCGTTTTCAGTGCGAAGGATGACTCCATCCGCCCCGACCGCCCACCCCATCTCGGCCGTCGGAAATGACACGCCCATCAGTGCTTCGCTGACTTCACTGTCTAATGACTTCCATGTCATCCCGGCGTCGCCCGTATGCAGGATCACGCCACCGTCGCCCACTGCCCAGCCCAGTTCCCCGGATGCGAAGGAAACGGAATGCAGCGCCCCGTTATGTCCGCTGTTTTGCTTCACCCATGTCACCCCGCCGTCCCTGGTATGAACGATCGTTCCGCGGGTTCCCACCGCCCAGCCTGACTCCGGCGTCACAAATACGACCGATGTCAGGGCCGAGGGCAAACCGCTACTTGGCTGCCAGGTTCGACCACCATCCTGCGTATGCACGACCACGCGAGACCCTCCGACCGCGCAACCCCGTTCGAATGTCGGAAACGCCACCGAGAACAACGAGGAGAACGAGGGGCATTCCTGTCGCACCCAGATTTGCCCGCCGTCTGCGGTGTGTAGAATTACACCGCCCTCGCCTACAGCCCACCCCAATTGCGCCGTCGCGAATGCGACCGATCGCAAATCGCGGGTCACGCCGCTGGTCTGCCTTCTCCAGCTGTCTCCGCAATCGCTTGTATGCAGAACGATTCCCTCGGCGCCAACCGCCCAACCGAGTTCCGCAGTCGGAAACGCTACCGAATGCAAGGCCGTCTTTGTACCGGTCCCCAGTCGGATCCACCGGCTCAGCAGCGGATCCGGTGAAGCGGCCGGTGCTGCCCAGGTCGCCCGGCTCTCGACCGGTATTGCGCCAACTTTGCCCTCGGATGACCCTTCATTCTCCCGGCTCTCTTGTTTCTGACCAACCGGAGGTCCTGATACCGCTGTTCGATTTGAAGCTGATCCGCCTAGCGGCGCTAATGTTCTCGTTAGTTCCTTCAATCCGCGTGCGTAATCGCTCCTGAAGTCTGCGTAATGGAGCGATCGAAGCCGAAACGGAATCCTGCACTCCCGGTAAAGCACCGGAACCACTGTCTTGCCTTCTTCAAGAGCGAACGCAATCTCATCCTCGACATTTATGGAAGCAACCGAAGCTGGCGAAAGAATCACCAGCATCCGTGGACAATCGTTCAGCGCATCCTCAACCGCCCGCGCCCACCGCTGCCCCGGAGCAATGTCCAACTGGTCCAGCCACACCGCCGCTCCAGCGGCCTTCAGATCGCCGGCCAGCCGCAGCGCAAACTCCGAATCCTCACGCGAATAGCTGATGAAAGCAGTCTGCGGCTCCGGCGCCAAAATCATCTCCTGGGGCAAAGTGTCGGATCGAAGGAATAGTAGCCGATTTAGCTTGGCCGCGAAGAAGTCCGCCTAAGCTGCTTCCAAAAATACGCAGGCCGGGACCTCGTCCCGGCCTTTTGCTGTTTGGAAACCGGGCCTGCAATACAGACCCGCAATACATACCTTTGACAAGAGAGGTGTACACTCGGGGCGCGGCAAGTTCAGGTATCAAATTGCCCATAGAGGCGGTCCGACAATGCAAGTTTCTGATGAACGCCTCCGCGGACGAACCGTTATTGCGGCTGACGGGCAGGCGATCGGCGAAGTGTCTGCTCTGCTCGTCGATACCTCCACATGGACGATCATCGCGCTCCAGATCAAACTGAATAAGTCGGCCGCCGAGCAGATCGGCGCAAAAGGGGGCCTGCTCCGCGCTGCCACGCTCGACCTACCTGTCCGGCTGGTCCAGTCGGTAGCGGACGCCGTCCTCCTCTCCGTGCCGACGCCCGAACTGCGGCCGGTTCTTCCCGGCGCGGCGGACCCGAACGAGGAAAAGTCTTAACTCCTGAGCCGGTCCGCAACCGTTCCCCGCAGCTTTGGTGCGGTGAGGGAACCGATGCGAGGTCGGAACGTGCAGGTCAGGCCCTGACCGGACGCTTCTCCTGCAACTCATTCATTCCTAAAAGAAAATGATCGCGAACCGTGGCTGGCCGTTCCACCTGAAGATATAAAATAGGGCGGGAAGCCCCAAAGGTCCGCTCGAGCGGGCCTTTACTTCTTTGGAGAGCTGTTGGGCGGTTGGCTGTTGGCTGTTGGCGTCCCTAATCCCTAATCCCTAATCCCTGCCTTTACTGGCCGACCATTTCTCTCAACTCGCTATAATGGAAATAGAGACGAGAAGGCCCGGTCGCAGAGCGCTCGGGCTTTTGACATTGCTGGGGATACCCTAATGAAATCAATGACGCGACTGTAACCCTCCTGTTTTCAATGGAGCACTGCAAGTCTCATGTTTTCTATGAAGTACAGCAAGTCTCCTGTTTTCTATGAAATACAGGCACACCCCCTCAATAAACCCAATAAAATGTATGAAGTAGCGAAAAGGGGGGAGGGGGAAGGAGGAGGGGTCAGGACTCTCCCCGAATCGGCTCAATCCTCCCCAACAGGAAGATGTATCCGCAGATGCCGACAACCAGGTAAGCGGCAGCCACGGCGAAGGCCCCGGTAAAGGAATGCCATGCAGTCACCACGTAACCAGTGATGATCGGCGCGGCGATGCCCGAGAGCTGGTTCGAGAAGTTGAGGATTCCCCCCAGCGTCCCCACGCTTCCCCGCGGCGCGATGAGCGATGGCACCGACCAACCGACAGGAGCGGCCGCCGCCAGTCCGCCAATGGACATGCTGATCCAGAAGAGGGCCTGTCCCGGCGTGTGGGCGTACGCCGCGCCCAGGATGCCGAGGCCGAGCGCAGTACCCGCCACAAGTACGGTAAGGCGAACACGGTTCGGGTTCCAGCCGCGCTGGACCAGGGCGTCGACCAACCATCCGCCGACCAGCAGGTCGGTCGCGGTAGCCACCAGCCAGGGGGCCCCGGTGTAGAGGAAGGAGTCCATCAGGCTGATGTGCAGCGCGGCTGAAAGATAACTGGGCAGCCAGGTGAGCAGCAGGTAGAAAACATAGTTGTACGACCCGAACCCCAGGCAAAGACCGATGACCTTCGGCTGCCGCAGAAGATAGCCGAGCGAAGCACGCTCGCCGGCATCCACCTCCTGTGTCTTCGACGACTCGATGTATTCGCTCTCCGCCGCACTCAGCCCGGGATCGTCCTTAGGGTCGCGGTAGATGACATAGAAGAGCACGAAGTAGAGCAGGCTGACCAGGCCGGTGGCGGCGAAGCTCAGCCGCCAGCCCACGCGCAGCAGCAGCACGCCGATGAGGGGTACCCCGATCGCCGGCGCAAACTTAGCCGCCGCATCGAAGATGCTGGTAGCGAAGCTGCGCTCCTCGGGCGGAAACCAGTAGCCGATCGCCTTGGCGTTGGCCGGAAACGTCGGCGCTTCTCCAACACCGAGCAGCAGCCGCGCTGCGAAAAATCCCCCGATGCTTGGGGTGATGGCGGCGGCAAAGGATGCCATGCTCCAGATGAAGGTGCTGATACGCCCGATGCGACGGATTCCGAAGCGGTCCAGGATAACGCCGATCGGCAGCTGGCAGGCGGCGTAGGTCCAGTTGTAGGCCGCCGATAGATAGCCGAACGTGACGTTGGAGATGCCGAAAGCGACGTAGAGAGCCGTGTGCGAAACGGTGAGGTTGACGCGGTCGAAGTAGTTGACCAGCACCCCGATGCCGAGGAGGATAGCAATCCTCCATCGGCGACGCGGTATTCGATGTAGTTCCGTCCGGTTGGTCAACTCGCGTGAGTCGAGAGATTCCCTCAACGCGCCTGCACCGTCGCCCGCATCGCTCCCGTCGAAATGCCGCCGTCGACCAGCAGCGTCTGCCCGGTGATGTACCGGCTTGCCTCCGAGGCGAGAAAGACGATCGCCCCATCCAGGTCATTCGGCGCCCCCGGCCGCTTCAGCGGGATGCGCTCCTTCAGATACTCAACCCAGCCCTCGTCCTCGTACATCACGCGGTTCTGCTCGGTCTTGAACCATCCGGGAGCGAGGCAGTTGACCGTAATGCCGTCCTTGCCCCAGTCGTCCGCGAGACTCATGGTCAGCTGACGAATGCCACCCCGGCTCGCCGTATAAGGACCCAGCCCGGCATACCCAAAGACGCTGGTGACCGACCCGATGTTGATGATCCGGCCATACCCGTTTGGGACCATCTGCCGCGCCATCGCCTGCGCCACAAAAAAGCTGCCGCGCAGATTGGTCTCGACGACCAGGTTCCAGTCGTCCCACGTGACGTCAAGAGCTGGCTTGCGAACATTGCAGCCGGCGTTGTTTACAAGGATGTGAATCTGCCCAAACGCCGTTTGTGCAGCCTCAGCCATTTTCTGAATGCTGCCATGATCGCGAACGTCGAGCTCGATTGAAACCGCTCGTCTGCCAAGCGCCTTGATCTCCGCCTTGAAGGCCGTGAGATCCCCTCGTTTGCGGCTGGTGATGATCAGGTCCGCGCCCGCCTTCGCCAGCGCCCGCCCGAAGTATTGGCCAAGTCCGCGGCTCGCCCCGGTGACGAGAGCAACCTGTCCCGTAAGATCGAAGAGCTCGCTGGTCATCGTGCTGGCTCTCCGGACGCTGACGGAGTCAGCACAATCTTCATCAGGTTGGGCTCACCGCGATGCAGACGCTCGAACCACTGCGGACCATCCTCGAGCGGTGCCACCGCCGTGATCAACGGCCCAACTCTGATCGCGCCGGTTCGCATCAGCTCGATGGCCTCAGGATATTCACCCGATGACGCAGCCGTCCCCTGTAGCCGGATCTGTCGACTGACCACCTTCTGCAATGGGAGCTTCACTTCGGGAGTGATGTTGCCGATCAGGACCACCGTCCCTCCCTTGCGCACGCTGTCGATCGATGACGCGATGGTTTCGTTGCGGCCTACAGCCTCAAAGACGACGTCGACGCCTTTGCCCGCCGTCAAGCGATGGACCTCCGCTATCACATCCACGCCCGAGCCGTGGATCACCTCATCGGCTCCCATGTCGTGGGCAAGCTTGAGTCGCGAAGGATCGATGTCCGCGACGAAGACCCGGGAGCAGCCCCCCGCACGCGCAGCCTGAAGCGTGAGCAATCCAATCATCCCGGAGCCGATTACCAGCGCCGTTTCGCCTCCGCCCAGGTCTGCAACGCGCA
Organism: uncultured Acidobacteriaceae bacterium; assembly: GCA_963721995.1. GTDB lineage: Bacteria > Acidobacteriota > Terriglobia > Terriglobales > Acidobacteriaceae > Silvibacterium. Next base: position 42,567 of record CAVRNK010000030.1, read on the forward strand.
CTGCATGCAGCCCGACCGAGACGGCCTCCAGCATCGCGGCTTCGGTGAAGCTGAGCTCATCAGGCAACCGGTAGACGATGCGCTCCGGCACCACAACATACTCCGCAAAGGCTCCATGCCGCCGATAGTCGCCGCAAGAGACGCCCACGACCTGCCGGTTGTCGCAGAGATTCACATCGCCCGCGCGGCAGTACTGACAATCCCCGCAGTAAACCGTCGAGTCAAACGTCACGCGGTCTCCGATGCTGAACTGGCGGACCCCAGAGCCAACCTCCGCCACTATACCCGCAGCCTCGTGCCCCATCACCAGCGGCGGAATCCGCCGCCCTGACGAGCCGTCATACCCATGCACGTCGCTGCCGCAGATGCCGCAGGCAGCGATGCCTATAAGCAACTCGCCGGGCCCCGGAACGGGACGCGGCATCTCGGTGGTGACAGCGAGCTTGCTGTATTCAGAGAGCAGGAGAGCCTTCATCGCAGAGAACAAATACCTCAGACCTAGGGTACTCCGAAGGGCGCGATATCAGGAAAGCTCAGCGGCGCTTGCCGCCGAGAACCAGCTTCCCGATCGTCGCTAGCTGCATATTCGATGTGCCCTCGTAGATCTTCCCAATCTTTGCGTCGCGATAATACTTCTCTACCGGGTAGTCCTTGACGAATCCGTAGCCGCCGTAGACCTCAACCGCCTGGCTGGCCACGCGCTCTGCCACCTGCGAGGCAAAATACTTGGCCATGGCTGCTTCGCGAACGTAGTCCAGCTTCGCATCCTTGAGGCGTGCAGCGTTGTAAACCAGGAGACGTGTGGCTTCAATGTCGGTCGCCATCTCGGCCAGCGCAAACTGCACTGCCTGAAACTCGGCGATCGGCTTGCCAAACTGCTTCCGTTCCTGCGCGTAGTTTGCGGCATGATTCCAGGCGCCCTGTGCAAGGCCGAGCATCTGCGCTCCGATCCCGATCCTGCCCTCGTTCAGCGTCTCAATGGCGATCTTGTATCCGTTACCCGGCTCGCCGAGCACGTTCTGTTCGGGCACGCGGCAGTCTTCGAGGATCAGCTCGCATGTCGAGGAAGCTCTGATGCCGAGCTTGTCTTCTTTCTTGCCCACTGTGAATCCGGCAAAATCCTTCTCGACAAGAAAGGCAGTGATGCCTTTGTATCCGGCCGCCGGATCAAGGGTCGCGAAAATGATAAAAAGACCTGCCTCGCGGGCGTTGGTGATCCATAACTTCTGGCCATTGAGCACGTATTCGCCGCCACGCTTCTCGGCTCGCGCCTGAAGCGCGAAAGCATCTGAGCCCGAAGCCGCTTCGCTCAAGGCGTACGCACCGACGGTATCCACCGCCATGCGCGACAGAAATCCCTTCTTCTGCTCCTCTGTCCCCCATCGCAGCAGAGCATTCACGCAGAGTGTGTTCTGGACGTCGACGAGCACCCCGACCGAGGGGTCAACCGCGGAAATTTCTTCAACGGCCAGAATGGCCTCAAAGAACGATCCGCCCGCGCCGCCGTATTCGACGGGGATTTCAATCCCCATCAGCCCTAATTGAAACAGTTGCGGCAACAAATCCGCGGAAAAGTGCTGCTCTTCGTCCATCTGCCGAACCAGCGGTCCGATGGTTTGCTGCGAGAACTCGCGCACACTCGATCGGAACAACTGCTCGTCTTCATTCAGATGGGTCAAAGGGCAGGGACTGGCAGCTTCAGGTGACATGCGACTCCTCAATGGTAGGAAAACCGTTGAGTTTAGCACCTAAGAGGGTGTGAAGACAGAGCGGCCCATCTGGATGGTGAGCCGCTCACCAGTCTTAGTGATGTGCAGAGAAGGGGCTATCCCAGTGATAAACCAGTTCCAGATAGCCAAGCTGGGCTGTCTGACCGGCAGGGTAAATCTTCTTTACCACCGTCTTGCCCCAGCCATGCCCGTAGTAGAGGTTGACGTCGAGATGCGAAGTAGCGTGCCAGTCGGAGCTGATATCGGCAAGATTCGTGAACGACGTGAACCCATTGCTCGGTCGTCCTGTGAAACCGAAAACCTTATTGTCGTAGGCGCCGCCGCCCTGATACCAGAGATCTTTACCCGATGTGAGTTGCAGCCAGTGCAGGTCACTGCGCAACTCCCACTTCTTTGTCGGACGGTCGATGACCTGTACGAAGTCATCCGTCAGATTCATCAGGTTATAGATCGGAGTTCGCGCGTAGTTACGGGGCGTCGGAAGAATCTCGAAAAATGTACCGTGCTTGCCGTCGTTGGGATTGTTGTCGCCGCTGCCGCGCCACCAGCCGCCGCGAATCCAAGGGGTGCTTGCCACGTGAAGAAATTGATATCCACCCTCGGCAGCAGCCGCTCCACCGCGATGCTCCTGTATCCCCCACCGCCCATCTTGCAGCGCTCCCCAGCCCATGAAATCGAACTGCCCTGAGCCCGCTGGAATGACTGTGAGAAAGTCACCGCCATATGTGCCGATGCGGATGTTGTGGTGGTCTGTCGCGCGCACTGCGGCCGGCCGGTTGTCGGTTTTTGTGAGCCCGGTGCGGCCGTCGTGATATCCGATCGCAAACACGCGCCACAGGAAACGATCGCTCCAGTCAGACTTCGTGTACGCGAGGTACTGTATGTCGACGTTGATCTCGGGATTGCCGTTCATGTTAAAGACGCCCTGATCCGCGCGCCCGAACATGGTCGTGACCTCCCAGCTTCCCTCGCCGTAATGCGCATCGATTCCGTCAAAGCTGCGCTGCGCAACCGTAAACCCGAAGTTGCCGACCAGCCTCTGCGCCACACGATTCGGCTGGAGCCAGGCGATGGTGGGGTTCTTCGGCTTGGTTTCGAGACCTTCGAACCACTCGATGCGGCCGATCCTGATGTTTTGGTCGGCGGCAGCATCGTACCGGATGAATCCCTGTTTTAGAAACGCGGCGACAGGCCACGAGTTATTGCCGTTGGCAGCATAGTAGCTCGCGCCCAGACCCAGCTGCCCTTGCGCCGTATTCGCGCTCACCGAATTGTCCGGAGCATTCAGAATCGTCGGCTGAGTGATCTCCACCTTCCAGTCCCACTTGGCAAGATTTTGCGAGAATCCAAAGCGCAGTAAAGATTCGCCATAGCCGTACGAGTTGTCATATGGCGGCGCTTCAAACCAGTCCCAGCCGACTCCGCGAGCACGATCGTCGAGAAAGGCGGTTACTGGATGACTCGTCGCGGCTGGCTGGGTGGGTTGGGCTGGCTGGGGAGCCTGACCGAATAACGGCAAAGAGCTGACAGCGGACAACAGTACTGCTGAGCAAATAAAACGGCGCAAACTTGCCTCCATGAAACTGCACGCTATATCTACCGGGATGAAGCCTCCCGGCTATTCAAACTGGCTTTTGTCCGGCTGCGGTTATACCCCCGCTTTTGGCGCGATTTTCTGCCGGTAGCATCGCAAGATGCAGAGGTTACCGAAGGCAGGAGCGTGAAGCGGATTTCCAGGCACCGGTTGGAGCAAAGATGAAGGCAAAGGGCGGGGAAGGTCAACCAACTAAAGGTTGATCTTTACCTCCAACCAGTAAGCACGCATGTAGCTTGCCAGGCTCGTCAATCAAAAGTTGGAGATAATGCTCCATCGATTGACGGAAGACGGTGAACATTCAGATTCAGTAGCTTGGGAACGATCTGTTCCCCGGCCTTGAACGAGGTGATTTTTCTATGGCAGCTTCCAATCCAAGCATCCCGCACATTGCAGTCGCTCCTCAGACCGGCCAGAGTTTTTATGACAAGCTGAATTCGCAATGGCACGAGCGCGCGGTTTTTGTTTTCATGGCCATCGTCCTCGCCCACTGGGGTGAGCATCTTGTGCAGGCCTACCAGATATGGGTCATGGGATGGCCGCGTCCGAAGGCCAACGGAATTCTCGGCCTCTGGTATCCATGGCTGATCCAGTCGGAGGTTCTGCACTACGCGTACGCGTTGGTTATGCTGATCGGACTCTGGGTGCTTCGCAAGGGCTTCACCGGCCTCAGCCGGAAGTGGTGGACCGTGGCTCTGATGATCCAGTTCTGGCACCACATCGAGCATCTGCTACTGATTGGACAGGCGACGTTCCACCACAATCTGATGGGCAAGCCGGTGCCGTTCAGCGTGCTGCAGTTTTTCTTCCCGCGCGTGGAGCTTCACCTCTTTTACAATGCAGTTGTATTCATCCCCATGGTGATCGGTGTGTACTATCACATGTTTCCACCCAAGGGAGAAGCGCGCGAAGCAACATGCACCTGCTCCTGGTATACGGATGAAGTGGAAGACGGTGCATCTTGCGCAGCCTGATTCCTTACCAGCCCGCAGGTGGTACGTCGGGGAAAATTTGATTAGAGGGCGTATGAATGGGGGGCGCCTGCTGGCGGCCCCTCAGTTTTGTAGAGTGCTTTTTGTAATGGCCTGGGTGGCAACATTGGCAGCAACCGCTTGCCATCGGGGCGCGGATGCCACTCCGGAAATAACCGTTCGGGAACAGATAACACCGCGACCGGCACGCGTTGGTCCCGCCACCGTCTCTATTCAGCTTGCAGACGCGGCACGCAATCCTGTTACCGATGCCGCTATTATGGTCGAAGCCGATATGTCTCACCCGGGAATGAGTCCCGTGTTTGCCCAAGCAAGCGAATTAACGCCGGGCAGCTACCGCGCAAGTGTCAACTTCAACATGGGCGGCGATTGGATATTGCTGCTGCATATCAAGCTGGCCGATGGGCGGAAGATTGAGCGCCAGCTGGACGTGAGGGGCGTCCGATCGAATTAGGTGCCTGCAACTGTATCCAATTCGCCTGAGCCGCGCAGCGGACTCAAAGACGATTTCGACGACGATTACCAGGAATCTCCGCCGTTCGATCTTTTGCTTGTGCCGGTCCTTGGGCGCTTTTTGAAGTGGCGCCATTCGCGAACCGTTCTTGGCATTCCGCTTCTTGCGGTGAGTCTGGTGATGATTCTGCACGGCCTGCTCGGGCCGTCCATCTCGCCAAAGAATCTCGCCACTGTGCTTACATGGGTGCACTTCCGGGGCGCCCTGGTGCTGGTGATCCTCGTCGCGGGAAACTTCTTCTGCATGGCCTGTCCGTTCATGCTGGCACGCAACGCTATGCGGCGATTCATTCATCCGCGCCTCAACTGGCCGCGAAAGCTGCGCAATAAGTGGATGGCCGTTATCCTGTTCGCGCTCATCCTGTTTGCGTATGAGCTCTTCGGATTGTGGTCGTCACCCTGGCTGACAGCATGGATCATCGCCGGATATTTTCTCGCTGTTCTGGTGATCGACGGGCTCTTCAAACACGCCACCTTCTGCAAGTATGTCTGCCCGCTCGGTCAGTTCAACTTCATCGCGTCGACCGTCTCGCCGCTTGAGGTTGAAGTGCGCGATCAGGAAGTCTGCTCGGAGTGTCACACGAAGGATTGCATTCGCGGCCGTCACGCACCAGATTCCGATCTCGTTGTGCTCCAGCGCGGCTGTGAGCTGGCTCTTTTTCTGCCCGCCAAATCCGGCAACATGGATTGCACCTTCTGCCTCGACTGCGTGCACGCCTGTCCGCACGACAACATCGGCATCCTGAGCCGTTTGCCGGCCGGCGAACTCATGAGCGATCCAAGGCGCTCCGGCGTCGGGTATTTCTCGCGACGCAAAGACATTGCCGCTCTGGTGCTTGTCTTCTGCTTTGGCGCCCTGATGAATGCATTCGGCATGGTGAGCCCCGTATACATCGTCGAGACTTGGTTGGGCCATCTGCTGCACATCGAGAACGAAGCGGCGATCCTGGGATTGCTTTTCACAATCTTTCTCGTCGTTGAGCCTGCCGTACTACTTGGATGTGCCGCGTGGGTCACGCGCGCCTGGGCCGGGGTAAAGCGCGCTTGGTTGCCGCTCATTCTCCGCTACACCTATTCCTTGGTGCCGCTAGGCTTCGGCATGTGGCTGGCTCATTATGGATTTCACTTTCTGACCGGCCTCTATACGATCATTCCGGTCACACAAGATGCGGTCGCCAGCCTGGGCCGGCCTCTGTTGGGTGAGCCTCGCTGGACGCTGCTTGGAATCCCGAAGTACATCGTGCAGCCCATCGAGTTCGGATTCCTGCTGCTGGGCCTGGCAGGATCGCTCCTCGTTGCCTGGCGTCTTGCAGAAGAAGATTCTGAGGAACACGCCCTCCGCGCTTTTTCGCCCTGGGCTGTAGTCTGCCTTCTGCTCTTCCTGGCCTCCGTCTGGCTTATGACTCAACCCATGGACATGCGCGCCACCATGATGGCGGGATGAAGATGCTGACTTTGATGATGACAGGCGTTCATAAAGGGCTATGGATCCGGTGGCGGATCGGCATCGTCGCGACAATGCTGATCATCTGCGGAAGCATTCCCGCCTGGGCACACATCGGTCCGCCATATCCGATCATGCAGGATCGTAAGGTCGGACCCTTCACGGTTGCAGTCTGGAGCAATCCTGATGTCGGCACGGGGAGTTTCTTCGTCATCATCGACCCGCCGCGGGGAGGCGCAGTTCCGGCTGATATGAAGGTTCAGGTTGCGGTCCAGCCCGTAAGCAAACGCCTTCCCGAGAAAACCTACGACGCCTGGCGTGAAAAACTCCGTAACCGGATAGAGTTCAAGGCCATCGTTCCGTTCGACAAAGAGGAGACCTGGCATGTGCGCGTCATGCTGGCCAGCTCGGCTGGGGGCGGCGAAGCCAGCACCGATGTTTCTGTTACTCCAGGTCTTCTCGGGCGCTGGGATCTTTTACTCTACGCACTTCCCTTTCTTGGAGTCGGACTGCTGTGGTTCAAGGCAATCGCAACCAAGCGCGACAACAGGCGAAGGGCGCAGCGAAGAAAGACGCAGAAGTCGGCGGTATGAGAATATTCGCGGTTTCTTGTAGTGCAATTCACTGGGATATGTTCGACAGTGTCCCCCTGAACAAAGACGTATGAAGCATCAGACTCAGAGCTTCGCAATGACGAGAGGCTGTGCCGGACGACGGTACGCGAGGCTGTTGGTTTGCCTGGCGGCTTCGTCAGTTTTGATTCTCGCCGGCTGCCGCTCCCGGCTCCCTGATCGCTCATCGAAGAGCTACGCGGACTTCGTCTCGGCCTTCTACGTCGGGCTTGCTGCGCTTCAGGTCGGCGATGACGTTCGCGCAGAACGCGAGCTGGCGCGCGCGACGCAGATCGTTCCAGGCGAGCCGGCAGCGTGGGCCAATTGGGGCATCCTCGCGCTCCGTCAAAGGGATTTCGATCCAGCGGGAGACAGGCTGCAACGCGCGCGAGCGCTTGCCCCGAAGAACGATGCTATCTGCTACCTCCTCGGTCTCGTCGAGGCCGGCCGCGGGAAATCCTCCGAAGCCATCGCCGATTTTCGCAAGGCCGTAGAGATCAATCCGACTAACCTGATCGCAACCTATCGGCTCGCAGAAGAGATTGAGCGCCAGGGCGATCCCAACAGCGACGCCGAATTCCAGCAGCTGATGCAACGCATCGTCGCGGCGCAACCGGACAATATGGCTGCTCTGCTCGAACTCAGCCGTGTGGCGGCAAAACGCGGCGACGCTGCATCGCTGAAAGCGGCTGTCGCGCGGATCGATAAGCAGTCACAGGGATGGCCGCCGGAGGTGAAGGAGCAACTCACCGCGCTCGATACGGCAGCCGCAGGAACCGACCCGCGTGCGGCGGCAACGCGCACCACCTTCCTTCGCAATGCGTTGATGCGCCTTCCGGACTTCCGCCAGAACCTTTCCGCCATCAAGCCGGCGCCCGGCGACGAGGCGCAGCCATTCACCCACTTCCTTCGCCTGGCGACTCCACAGTTCTCGCCCGCTCCGCCAGATACGGCGATGACCTTCGCTGTTGAGCCTCTGCCCGATCCCAACCAGACCGTCTGGAACTGGATCGGCACCGTCTCCTTAACCGGCACTGGCGCACCGACGGTGGCAGAAGCCAACGCGAGCACCGTCCGTCTCTCCACTGGAGCGACGTTCCCGTTTCCTGGTGGAGCGGCAAAGACGGCGCCTTCTCCTGAGGGCATCGTTCCGATCGATTTTAACTACGACTTCAAGACCGATCTGGTGCTGGCCGGAGCAGGCGGCGTGCGATTTTTTCGTCAGGACAAACCCGACAGCTTCACTGACGTCACCGCACAGACCAAATTGCCCGCCCCTGTCCTGAACGGCCGCTATACCGGCGGATGGGCGGTCGACATCGAGGCTGACGGCGACCTCGACCTCGTGCTCGGTTCAGCCGAGGGCGAACCGGTAGTGCTCCGGAACAACGGCGACAACACCTTCTCGCCGATACATACCTTCCCCGGAATATCCGGAGTACGCGCGTTTTTTTGGGCTGACCTGAATGGAGACGGCAATCCCGACGCCGTCTTCATCGACGGGGCGGGAAAGCTGCACGTCTTTAACAACGAACGGTCGGGCCGCTTCAGTGAGATATCGGCTCTCCCGGTCACCGGCCAGTTCAAGGCGATTGCCGCCGCCGATGCAAGCCACCGCGGCATTCTCGACCTGCTGGCGGTTCAGGACGACGGCGCCGTCATCCGCCTCTCCGAGAAGGCGGACAACTCAGGATGGGAGCGGGTCGAAATTGCCCGCGTGCCCGACGCCGCAGATTTTCTTTCCAGCGAGGTTCGCCTGCATGCCGCCGATCTGGACAACAACGGCACCATCGATCTTCTACTCGGCCGGGTGACACCATCTGCAAGCCCTAGCGCTCCGGGTGCGTTGATGTGGCTCGGCGATGAAAAGGGCAGCTTCGCTACGGGACAGCCTGTTTCTGGACCCGCTCTTGTCTTCGACACCGCAGACTTCAAAACCACGGGTCGCCTGGACCTCGTGGGTCTCTCGGCAAATGGCCAACCCGCGCGGGCCGTCAATCGCGGATCGAAGAATTATCACTGGCAGATCATCCGCCCACGCGCGAAGCAGGCCACTGGAGATCAGCGCATCAACTCCTTTGGCGTTGGCGGCGCAATAGAAATTCGCTCCGGCCTGCTGGTGCAGATGCAACCAATTACCGGTCCGCAAATGCATTTCGGGCTGGGAGAGCAGACGGGCGTGGATGTGGCTCGCATTCTTTGGCCGAATGGCTCCGTACGCGCGGAATTCGCGCTAAAGGCCGACCAGGAAGTGGTCACCGAACAGCGCCTCAAGGGATCGTGCCCGTTCCTCTTCGCCTACAACGGCAAGGATATGGAGTTTGTGAAGGATGCTGTGCCGTGGGGCTCCGCAATCGGCCTGCGCATCAATAATCTGGGCACGGCGAGCATCGCTGCTACCGAAGAGTGGTACAAGATTCCGCATGACCAGTTAGTGCCGCACGATGGCTACTACGATCTGCGAATTACGGGCGAGCTATGGGAGACTTATTACTACGACTATCTCGGCCTGATGACCGTCGATCATCCGTCAGGAACTGAAGTCTTCACCGATGAGCGATTCGTAGTGCCCGCAGTAAAGCCGCGCATCATTACCGTCGCTAGGCCACATAAGATCGCGCGTGCCATCGACGACAATGGCCGCGATGTGACCGACATCGTCCGCGATCTGGACAACCGGTATCTCGATACCTTCGGGCGCGGCCAGTACCAGGGAGTCACGCGCGATCATTATGTCGAGATCGACCTGGGCGATGATCTTCCCACAAGCGGCCCGCTATACCTTATCGCCAGGGGCTGGGTCCATCCATCCGACTCCTCGATCAACGTGGCAATCAGCCAGGGCTCTCACGAGCAGGCTCGCCCGTTAAGCCTCGAAGTCCCCGACGGACACGGCGGCTGGATGGTCGCACGGCCCAATCTCGGCTTCCCCGCGGGCAGAAAAAAGATTTGCCTGTTCGACATCACGAACATATTTCGTCCCGGTACGCCTCATAAGGTTCGCCTTAGAACGAATCTCGAAGTCTACTGGGATTCCATCGAATGGGCGCGCGGGCTGCCCGACACACCGATCCGCGTCACGCACTTGGCGCCCTCTGTGGCCGATCTGCACTACCGCGGCTATTCCGTCATCCATCAGGCGAACAACTCGTCGCCGGAGATCCCCGACTACAACCACCTCACGAGTACGACGCAGATCTGGCGCGATCTCGAAGGCTACTACACCCGATACGGTGATGTCCGCGAGCTGCTCGCCAGTATCGACGACCGCTATGTGATCATGAACGCAGGCGATGAGATGTCGCTCCATTTTCAAGCGCCTTCAGCTCCAGCCGCAGGATGGGTCCGTGACTACATCATCGCCGGTGACGGATGGATCAAGGACGGCGACTATAACTCCACTTACTCGAGGACAGTATTACCTTTGCCTCATCACGACAGAACAACATATGACACGCCACCCGGAAAGCTTGAAGACGAGTGGGTATATAAGCATCATCCTGGAGACTGGCAGACCTATCAGACGCGGTATGTAACCCCGGGAGTTCTCCTCGGTGAACTACGTAGTAAGGCGGACAGATGAGACGCGGTCCCGTAGCACGAATCTTACTTGGTATTTTCTTCATCGCTTTGTTAGCCACTCCAATGGCTATCCGACGCGTCTCCGCCGCGCGGGCATCAGCCAGGGTAAATCTCAATGCGAATGCTGCTCTGGCTCGCCACGGCTTCTATTTTCAGGAAGTATCCCGCGCCGCCGGCATCGATTTTGTACACCAGGCGCCGACGCTCGATCCCAAGCTGAAGGGGATCATGCCTGAGGTCGCATCCATGGGTGCGTCAGTCTCTATCGTCGACTTCGATCGTGACGGCTGGCCTGACATCTACGTCACCAACAGCAAAGAGGGCAGCAAGAATGTCCTCTACCGCAATATGCACGATGGCACATTCAAAGACGTCGCGCCTGAGATGGGCATCGCCGACGTCAACCAACCCGGCACCGGTGTATCGATGGGCGCAGTCTGGGGGGACTACGACAACGATGGCTACGAAGATCTATTCCTCATCAAATGGGGCTGCCCCGAGTTGTATCACAACGACCATGGTCACGGTTTTACGCGAGTAAGCGAGCAAGCCGGCCTGCCCAAATGGATCAATGCAAACACTGCTGTGTGGTTCGACTACGACGGAGATGGCCTTCTCGATCTCTTTGTCGGCGGCTACTACTCGGAAGACATCGACCTGTGGCATCTCAATACCACGCGCATCATGCCCGACAGTTTTGAGTACGCCAAAAATGGCGGCCGCAAATATCTGTTTCACAACCTGGGCAATGGCAGGTTCGAAGAAGTAAGTGAAAAACTGGGAATCAACAGCCGCCGCTGGGCTTTGGCTGCATCAGCCGCAGATTTGCGCGGAACTGGACATCCTGACTTATTTGTTGCGAATGACTACGGCGTGTCGGAGCTTTATCTGAACGATGGCAAGCGCTTCCACGAAGCAGGCGAGCAGACGGGCGTAGGCTTCGCACCCAAGAGCGGCATGAATGTTGCCTTTGGCGATATCCTCAATCAGGGAAGATACTCGGTGTACGTTTCGAACATCTCTGAAGAAGGAGTGCTGATCCAGGGGAACAACATGTGGGTTCCAAAAGATGGAACCACCGGCGACAATCTGCAATTTGAAAACCTCGCCCGGGATCTTGGAGTCGAGTTAGGCGGCTGGAGCTTCGGCGCACAATTCGGCGACCTCAACAACGACGGCACCCTCGATCTATATCTGACCGACGGCTACGTCTCTCTTGATCGCAACCGCAGCTACTGGTACGACTTTTCCAAGGTAGCCGGCGGAAACAGCTCAATCATTGGTGATGCCGACAACTGGCCTGCGATGGATAATCGCAGCCTCTCCGGTTATCAGCAGAAGCATGTATGGCTGAACGACGGTGCTGGAAAGTTCGTCGACGTTGCCCAGGCAGTAGGTGTGACCGATACCTATGACGGCCGCGCCGTAGCGATGGCCGACCTTTGGAATCGGGGCGTTCTTGACGTAGTTGTCGCCAACCAGCGTGGGCCGGTGCTTGTCTACAAAAACACCGTTTCTCCTGATAACAAGTGGATTGAATTTGAGCTGGAAGGCACAAAGAGCAACCGCAGCGCAATCGGCGCTGAAGTCACTCTGTATTGGAACGGGCAGAAGCAGGTCCAGGAAGTCTCTGGAGGCAGCGGCTTCTCCGCGCAGAACCAGCGGCGTCTGCATTTCGGACTAGGCCGCGATCCGCAGATCGAGAAGGCTGTCATCCGCTGGCCTTCAGGAACCGTTCAAACCCTCGACCATCCTGCGCCTGACCAGCTCCACAACGTGAAGGAGCCTGAATGAGTCAGCAAGTGATCGCCGCGCCGCCCACAGGAATGCGCACCGGGTGGAAGAGCTGGCTCAGCCTCGAAAACCGTTTCGTCCCTCCGGTCTTTATCACCCTCATCCTGCTGGTAGGCCACCTCTCGTTCGGCATCCTCGAAAGTTATCCTAAGACACTTCTGGCGATTGCAGTAAGCATCACGGCCGAGCTTATTCTGGGTCGCATTTTCTTCGGCAAGTGGCCCCACCTTGCCAGCGCCTACATTACCGGCATCAGCGTAGGAATCCTCGTGCGCTCACCTGCCTATTGGCCCTTCGCGCTTTGTGCTCTCATCTCCATTACCTCTAAGTACGTTCTGCGAGTGAAGGACCGCCACATCTGGAACCCGTCGAACTTCGGCGTTTCCGCCATTCTCTTCCTCGCCGGCGACGTCGCCGCCAGCCTCAGCATTCAGTGGGGTAATTTCCTGGCCCCCATGCTCGTGATCTGGGCTCTCGGTGCGGCGATCATCTGGCGGCTGCGGCGTTTTCACATCACCGCAACCTATGTCGTCTCGTTCCTCATCCTTGCGTTACTTAGGGCATGGATGACCGGCGCGCCGTGGCTGTCTGAGATTGCGCCGATCACAGGCCCCGAATATCAGCTCTTCATCTTCTTCATGATCACTGATCCGAAGACCACTGTGCGCAGCAAGACCGGCCAATGCGTCGTCGCCTTCTCGGTCGCGCTGGCCGAGATGCTGCTGCGACTGGATCAGGTGATCTACGCACCCTTCTACGCGCTCTTCATGGTTGGACCGGCTGCGCTCCTCATCGAGATGTGGCTGCAGTCCCGCAGACGGAAGGCTGTCATCGTCCCCGCATAAGCCCTCGACGGGAGAAACATACAACCTCCGAATGAAATTGGAACCCATGACATTAAGTACCAAACTAGTCGCCTGCATTGTGCTTGCCACATCCATCACAGGATGCAAGCAGAAGCCATCCGAATCGCAGGCAGCTACGCTGTCATCCCCGGCCCGGCAGATACAGCCCGCGCCGGCATTAACAACTGCCCCGGGACCCGCCTCTGCTCCAACACGGCCATCGGGACCCATCCAGTTCACTGACGTGACCGCTCAGGCCGGCATTACCTTCAAGCACAACAGCGGGGCGTATGGGAAGAAGCTGCTGCCGGAGACCATGGGGAGCGGAGCCTGCTTCATCGACTACGACAACGATGGCTGGCAAGACATTCTCCTAGTCAACTCCATGGACTGGCCAGATCATAAGTCTCACAAGTCCTACCCCGCGCTCTACCATAACAATCACGACGGAACCTTCACCGACGTAACCCGCGAGGCGGGACTCGCCATCGAGACCTATGGGACGGGCTGCGCGGTCGGCGACTTCGACAACGACGGCTACGACGACATCTATCTCACTGCGGTGGGCAGCAATCACCTCTTTCGCAACCTCGGCAACGGCAAGTTCGCTGACGTGACGGCTAGGGCCGGAGTCAGCGATCCGGGCTTCTCCACCAGTGCTATCTGGTTCGACTACGACAACGACGGCAAGCTGGACCTCTTCGTGTCACAATACGTTGACTGGTCCGAGGCAACAGATCAGTACTGCTCGCTCGACAACAAGAACAAGTCCTACTGCACCCCTCAGCTCTACAAGGGCCAGAGTGCTACGCTCTTCCACAACAAGGGCAACGGGGTCTTCGAGAACGTCACCAGGCGGGCTGGCCTGTATGATCCGTCGAGCAAGTCGCTCGGCATCGTCATGCTGGATTACGACAACGACGGATGGATGGACCTCTTCGTCGCCAACGACACCCAGCCGAACAAGCTTTACCACAACAACCACGACGGCACATTCACCGACCAGGCTGTCATCGCAGGAGTCGCTTACGGCGAGTCGGGCACGATGCGCGCTGGCATGGGCGCGGACACAGCGGACTTCGATCGCTCGGGGCATCAGGGCCTGCTGATCGGTAACTTCACCAATGAGGGCCTGGCACTCTACCACAACGATGGATCAGGTCTGTTCACCGACGAATCGGCTTCGTCGGGAATCAACGAGCCATCGCTGCGCTCGCTGACATTCGGTGCTCTCTTCTTCGACTACGACCTCGACGGCTGGCCGGACATCTTTGCCGCGAACGGGCATGTCGCGGACGACATCAGCGTGCTGCAGCCAACGCTGCACTATGCCGAGGCTCCGTTCCTGTTTCGCAACAAAGGCAATGGCAAGTTCGAGGACGTGACCGACCGGGTGGGCCCGGCGTTGCGGCGTCCGGTTGTCGGCCGGGGCGCGGCATATGCGGACTTCGACCTGGACGGCGATCTGGACCTGCTTATGACGGTTAATAACGGTCCGGCGCGCCTCTTCCGAAATGACAACGCCAACCAAAACGATATGCTGCGGGTAAAGACCATTGGCACGCGATCGAACCGCGATGGCATCGGCGCGAAAATCACGCTGAGGACAAACAAGGGCGTCCGGCAGTTTGCCATGGTCCACAGCGGGTCGAGCTATCTCTCGCAGAGCGAACTGCCTGTCACCTTCGGGCTGGGTAAGCCCGAAGGTGACAGGACGGTCAGCCTGGAGATCGTCTGGCCGAGTGGAAAGAAGGATTCGATTCCCGACCTGAAGCCGAACCAGTTCATCACCGTTCAGGAAGGCAAAGGCGTGATCTCTGCCAAACCGATTGCGTTTTCGCCTCCTGCGAGCTCGCCGAAGTAGGGCATTCCAAAATGGGAAAGGGAGGGGCACCCCTCCCCCTGCTTTGCTGCCTATCCCGGATAAATCATTGATTCTGCTGGGTTTTCATGACGAAGGCTGTTGCTAAGTCATTCTTAACAAAGCAGATATTGCTACTTCATAGAAAACAGACCCCTTAACAAGCGTTCATTGAAAACAAATGACTTAAGTGAAAGTCATTGATTTCAATTGAGTTGCGGCGATTTCATTCCAGACGACGAATGTCCGGGCAGCCATCCGTCGCCCGGGAATTTTTCCCCTATTTCTATTTTAGTGATTTCGCCGTAATTCTCGGCCAACGTTAACTGTGTCGAAGTTCAAAGCCGCAACGCCGCAGGAGGGCGATCACCTCGGCTTCGGTCGCGTTGAGCCTGGAGGCGGACTGCAGCAGGTCGTCGGGATCGACGGGATACCAGTTCCGGCGGGCGGCGTTGCCGAGTCCAGCAACGTTGAAGGGTTCGATGGCGTTAAGGATTTCGCTGGAAAGAGCCTGAGATTCCTCTTCCGTGAGCGGCTGCCGGGCACGGTCGAAGAGGCGCACGCAGGCTGTTCCGAAGACAGGGTGGTCGCGCAAAAGGAAGGACGAGGCGAGATGTGGCTTCCCCAGCCTGCGTGCAGCTTCGGAATAACTGACGGCGGCAAAGTAGAGCAGCGACAAAGACACGAAGACGGGAAAGTTGTTCATGTTCGCGTACAACGCCGCGACGAGGCGGGCAGTGGGGACGAGGTCGGCATCCGTCTCGGCCGCGTATTCGGCGAGACTCGTTTCAAGACGAGGTGAGTTCCAGTCGCTCTCGAAGATCTGTGCGAGGCGCGCAATGCCGAGGAGGGTCAGCGGAAAACCGGTCGAAAGCAGCGGATCAACGAATCCAGCCGCCGAGGGCAGGAGAGCCCATCGTTGGCCGGTAATCTCTGCGCTGCGAAAGGCAAGCCGCGGGATGTGCGCGAAAGGCGGGACCGCTTTGGCAGTGGCGAACTGCGATTCGAGTACCGGTATACGCTCGAGGATTCGCTGCCATGCGTCGGCTCCTTCGCTGAAGCTGTACTTCTCTGCGAACTCATCCGTCGCGGCAACGCCTGCGCTGGTGATTCCGTTGTTAAAGCGGAGCACCCAGATCCATCCGCCGTCGAAGACGTGATGGACGGCTGCGTCGTCTACCGGATACGGGGGCTGGCCGTCGGGCATTGGTTGCAGGTCTTCGATCCGGCCGACATCTTCAAAATGACTGTAAAGAGCCTGCGTTGGCGGGAAGCCGGGAAGTTCCATCTCGCCCAGACCGAGAGCGCGATGCAGGAATCCACGCGGACCGGAAGCATCGACGACGAATTTGGCGGTAATGCTCAAGCGGCGGCCATCCCGAATGCCGTCGAGACGCAGTCCACTGTCGGATTCGGTGAAGCCGGTGAGGTTCGTCTTATCGAGGTGATCCACGCCGAGCTTTTCCGCTTCACGCACCAGGAAATGATCGAGGTCGGCACGATACCAGTGGGTGTCGGAAATTTCGTCGTGAGGGCTGGCCGCGACGAGGAGTTGGCGTGCGCGGTCACTCAAAGTACAGGGCTCAGGGCTCAGGGCACAGGGCTCAGAGGCTGTGGCTGCGTAGCCGCCTTCGCTCAGGCTTGCGCCATCCGGGGATCGTGGACCTTCGAGATCATGGTGATAGAAGGTGAAGCCACGCTTGAGGCCGCAGGCGATTTCGGGATGGGTGCGCTGCCACGTTCCCCACTTCGAGAGCGGACGCACAGACGCTAAATCGTAACGATCACTGAGCTCTTCCAGAAGAAGGTTGGTAAGAGGCGTCGAGGATTCTCCGATTACGACGCGCGGATGTTTTCCTTTCTCGACCATCACGACGGAGAGGCCGAGCTGCCGAGCGATCATGCCGAGGAGCGAACCTGAGAAGCCGGAGCCGACAATAGCGAGATCGTAATTGGCGGTCAATTCATCTCTCCGCAGCTGGCGCAGGCGACCGGATCGAGGATCTGCTGACGGAGATTCATGTCGCGCAGGCGTGCGACTCGAGCGGGATGGCATTGGGGGCAATCGCTGCCGGGCTTCAGATCCCAGAGATCCACAAAGGTACGGCCGGGAAAGACGCGACGGCCGGGAAAGACGCGTCCGCGCTGCAGACGGATGCCGTAATCGAGGGCGGCTTCGAGCGTGGCAAGCCGCGGCGGCGAAAAATTGCCGAGCGAAGCCAGTTCTTCCATCGCTCCGTTGCCGGAGCGGGTGGGGATGAGGGTTGCGGCAGTCGCTCCGCAGTCAAAGGCGAAGTCGAGGGAGCGTTCGGCCCAATAGAGTGCTTCGTCGTCGAGCATGAAGGGCGGCTTGACCAGGATGAAAACTCGCAGGTCGATATCGTGCTCGCGCAGACGGGCGGCAGCAGCGGCGAACTGATCGGTGGTCATCCGCTTGTTGAGTCGGTCGAGAATCTGCGGATGCACGGTCTCAAGGCCCATGGCGACTTCGAGACGTCCGGTCAGAAGTTCTTTGAAGCGGAAGCAGTTCTCGCTAACCAGCGCGGGATGGCACTCGACAATGACTCGTTCGAAGCCGGCAACGCGATTCGCGATGGCGGGGTAATCCTCGACGGGGATGGCTCGCGGGTCGAAGAAGCTGCCGCTGTTATAGAGTTTGATCTGCCGCGCCGGCGCGAGTCGCTCCAGAGCGTAGTCAATCTGTGCAGGAATCGCTCCCGCCGGCTCCGTCTCCGTCAGCGTGTTCTTCCAGAGATCGCACATCAGGCAGCGCCAGGGGCATTCGCGGTTCGCAAGGAAGACCGTTGCGATCGGAACGGGGCTCAGGGCACAGGGCACGGGGCTCAGGGTGGGGCATCCAGATCTGTGGCTCCCACTCTGCGCTTCGCTCAGAACGGGGCACGCTTCGTCTTCGACGAAGAAGGCCCAGGGACGCAACGGGTCGAGCGCCCCACGCTCGCGATGAAGGTCTGGACGGCGGGAGAGAATCCATGCGTCCCGCGCGGCCGGGGTTTCGGGATACGACGACGACAACGGCGCCCTCATTGATACAGCGACAGGAACTGCCTGCGGTACTCCGCCTCGCGATACGGCAGGCGCGATTGCATTACCTCTGCCGGGAGCGCGCCGTGCTGGAATCGGCGTTTGGGGAAGACGGGCATTTGCAATCCGGTGACAGCCGCGACTCCGCGGGAGACAATCTCGCCCTTCAACTCATACAGCCGGCTGACGTCGTACTTCGTCAGATCGATGAAGGGGATGGCCTCAGCGACAGCGATGACCGCGGGACGTGTGTAAGGGCTGAATCCTGTAAAGCCGAAGTGATGTGCGGGCGCGTAGGTGCGCGTGTAGGAGCGGCTGAGCCCTCCGCTGTAGGTGAGCGAGTGCTTGATTTTGCCGACACCCCAGCCTTCCTGGTAGAGCATCGGGTTGTTGATAACGCTGCGGATAGTGAGTTCGGGATTTTCTTCGATGGGGTAGTCCTTGAGGTTCTCGTCTCCGCCGTCTCCATCGATGAGGTAGCGCCAGTCGGGGTAGCGCTCGCGGATGCCGCGGCAGAGGGCCATGGCCATGGTGGCCGACTGGATGTCGAGCGGCTTGTAGTCCTCGGTGACGCGGATGGTCTCAGCAACGTTGAGCGCGGAGGCGTGCGCCTCGATGGGCTCAAGAAAGAGCGAGAGGCCGAGGCGATCAAGGAAGGCGTGTGCCTGATCGACGTCGGGGCCGTCTCCCAGGTCGAGGACGAAGGCCTTCAGGCGTGCGGGATTCATGCCGAGCTTGCACATCGCGTAGTACGTCGCGAGGAAGACACTGCCGCTGTCGATACCTCCCGAAAAACAGACGCCGATGGGTTCTGTTTGCGGGATGGTGCGCAGCCAGCGCGAGATTTCTTCGGCGAGGGCACTGGTATAGGTGCGGCCGATTGTGTCGAGGTCGGCGGGCAGCGTTCCCATGGCCGGTGTGAAGAAGCGCGTGTAGACGGGGTCGGGGTCAGGGCAGCCGATGAGCTGCAGCTCGACGACGTGGTGCGCCGGCACCATGCGCGTGTAGCTCGGATGAAACTGCCCGTCGAGACCTTCAGACTTAAGCCAGTCGAAGATAATGTCAATGCGCGGGGCTACGATCAAGGCCGGACCCTCTGACCTCTTCGCAAGGAAGTAGCGCATGGGGCGGTCGAGCGAGCGAGCCATCTTCACGGTCTTGCCGGAGCGGGCGAGCAAGGCGAATGAACCCTCGATTCCCTGCACTGCTTCGACAGGCTGATCCAGCAGGACGCGCCGGGCGTCGTCGAGGGCCATATTGTAGATCTGGTTTGCGGCGGGGTCGGTAAGATCGACGACCCGCTCAATGTAATGTGCTGCGGAATCCACCACGCGGTTAAACCTCTGCCACAGTCTACTCTGCGCGGGAGGCCGAAATCATCCACCTCAGGATCGAGCACCGGTTAATGATTGCGGTGTCCACCTGCGAACGATGTTTGTCATCAGTGGACATCGGCGGTTGTCCCTCTGAGCTGCAGCTTCATCCCCATCCGGTTGTGCCGCTTGATCTTAGGGGACTGCGTGTCCGGTTGTCATTCTGGCCCGAAATTTGCTGTTGAGCAGACCGCTGAAGTGTATGCTGATTCACCGGGAGGCTGGGGATGGCGCATTATGAGCGGATTCGCGATGTGATTTCAGGGCCGTTCAGCCCCGATATCATGCAGCAGCGGACGGCGGCGGGCTGGCAGCTGGTTTCGATCGAGTGGCGGCGCGAACTGCCGGTGAATGAGGCTCCTTCGGAAGGTGCGTTCAACGAGGAGATCCCTTACGGCCTGCGCATCTCCGATGATTGCCAACGGCTGGAGGTCGATCCGGTCGAGAATGCCGCCCTCGTGCTGATGATGGAGCTGATGGTGCAGGACTTCCCGCTCTCGAACGTGGTCAGCGACCTGAACGAAAAGGGATTCCGCACCCGCTCGGGCAAGCCGTGGAGCCGGGTGACCGTCTTCAACATGCTTCCCCGGCTCATCGAGGTCGGTCCCCGGCTCTTCTCCACCGACGAGTGGGAAACGCGGCGGGCGAAGTTCGCCCGGTTCGTCTAGGGGTGATTAGCGGCCGCTGATGGTGACCGGTTGAGCATTCGCGTTGAGACCCAGCGCTTTCAGGACCGCAGGATCAGGCGTGATCTGCGTGTCCGTGTGCTCGACGACTCCGAAATTCCCGCGATAGTCCCACATAGCCCAGCCAATGTGATTCTCTTCGAGAGCTGCGCGAACGTCTCCGATCCAGCGGGCGCGCATTGCCGGATTGGCGGTGTCGCGGTAGGCTCCGAATTCGTTGCAGATCAGCGGGACGTTACGCTCGCGGGCCCATGCGGCGGCAAACGCGATCCGCTCGGCGATCGCTTCGCCGTTCCAGTGACTGGCTCCATAGAGAAAGAGGTTGTAGCGGGCGAGGTCGCCGGGGACGTTCTTCATCTGCGCAGCAAGCGTTTCGGGAGTGGCAGGGTAGGGGATGTCCTTGTAGTAGACCCAGTCGCTGGCGCCCCACGATGCTCCCTGGTGGGTGAACTGGTACGGCTCATAAAAGTGGAAGTTGTAGATCACGTTGGGATCGCGCAGTGGTTCGAGCTGAAGAATGTCAGGCAGGCTGCCGTAGTTCGCGGCGGTGGCGATGATCGTGTGCTCTGTGTCGATGCCGCGAATGGCTTCGTCCACGCGCGCCTGAATGCCCATCCAGCGGTAAGGGTCGGGCACCTCGGGCTCGTTGATCAGCTCAAAGAATACCTTCGCGGGATCGGCCTTGGCGAAGTGTGCGGCCAGCACGCGCCAGAGGAGAACGAAGTCGTCAACGCCGTTGCTGGTCGAGAGGCTGTGCTTGTAATCATCGTTGGGAAAAACGCAGAGCATCACGGCGAGATGGTTGACGAGGATCTGATCTACCGCGCGGTCGAGCGCGGCGAGCGCCTCCGGATTCGCGGGTGTGAGGCTGCCGTGGCGAACGATCAGCGACGGCTCGATGCCGAGTCGGACGGAGTCGAAGCCCATGTCGTGGATCAGCTTCAGGTCGGCGCCGGTGGTAAACGTTTCGAAGTGCTGCTGGGTGAGGTCGTGCGAGCCGGCAAACCATCCCGACAGGTTGATGCCGTGGCGCAGCGATGATGCGCGGTCAAAGACGAGGTTCTGAGCCAGGGAGAATGGAGCGATAAGGAGCAACAGGACGGGCAGGTAAAATCCACGCATACAATGACTTCTCCGTCAGGAAAAGCCTATTGTAGGGCAAGACCGCGCAGGGAAAGCGGGGTCAATTGACGCGCGAGGCTGAGGCCGCCTGTCGCTTGACGTCACTCTGGCGAAGTGGAAGATTTGCTGTGTACGTTTGCATCCGGTGTCCACGTCGCTGGCTGCGAAATACATCCCAGAAAGAGTGGTATGGATCGCAAGCCAACAATGAATGACGTTGCCCGCGTGGCCGGCGTGGGCACGATGACCGTGTCGCGCGTCCTGAACGAATCCGCACCGGTTTCGGCGGAAGCGGCAGAGCGGGTCTATCGGGCCATCGAAAAGCTCGGCTATCGGCCCAACGAGATGGCGCGCGCGCTGCGCGGTCTCAAGACGCACACGATAGGCATCATCGTTCCGTATCTTTTCGATCCGTTCTTTGCGACGATCGCGCACGCTGTCAACACGCTTGCCAAGGAGCACGGCTACTCGGTGATTCTTGCCACCTCGAATGAAGATCCAGACTCGGAGTTTGCCGAGGCGCAGCTAATGCTGCAGCGCCGCGTGGATGGCCTCATCGTGATCCCCGCCGACGTGCATCGCTCCCGCCTCAGCCGCGGGGAGTTCGATCAGACCCACATCGTCACTCTCGACCGGCCCATGCAGGACCGTCGCTTCGACAGCGTGCTGGTGCAGAACCAGAGCGGCGCAAAGCGCGCCGTTCAGCACCTCATCGCCGAACACGGCCACCGGCGCATCGTCTTCATCGGACTGAACCGGCAGCTTTACACCATGCGGGCGCGTTTTGAGGGCTATCGCCGTGCCATGATCGAGGCCGGCCTGCAGCCCGAGCCATCGTTCAAGTGCGCCACCCAGGAGCTGACGTCGGCAATCGTGGCCGCCGCAATTGGGGAAAAAGACCCGCCCACTGCCTTCTTCTGCTCGAACAATCTGACTACCCGCTATGCTCTCCGCGCCCTGGTCGATCTCGGGGTACGTGTGCCGGAAGATGTAGCGTTGATTGGATTCGATGATTTCGAACTGGCGGAGATCCTGCATCCCACGCTGACGGTTGTGAGGCAACCCGCAGATGAGGTCGGCCGGGTGGCCGCCGGCCTGCTATTCGATCGGCTCAAGCGGGATGAGTTCCCCAAGGAGGGCAGCCGCGTGGTCCTGCCGGTTGAATTAGTGCTTCGGCGTTCCTGCGGATGCTGTCCGGGTGTTCGTCACCGGGCCGCCGACTGAGGCTCCTTCCACATTTTTCGCCGGTTCCGCAGGCGATGACGCAGGCGCATCCAGGTACTGCACGATCAGGGAAATGCGGCGATTCGAAGGATCGAAGGGGTACTTGGGCAGGCGCAGGCGCTGGTCGGCGTAACCCCGCACCTGTGAGACCTGGTTCCGGCGAAGCCCCTTGTCCTGCATCAGGCGGCGGGCGGCATTGGCGCGATCGGTGGAGAGCTCCCAGTTGCCGTAGTCCGCGTCGTTTGCGTACGGCTGGGAGTCGGTGTGGCCCTCGATGGAAACGTTATTCGGCACATCTTTGAGCTGGCCGGCCAGCATGGTTAGCATCTCACGCCTGTTTTCGTTCAGAGCAGTGCTGCCGGTATCGAAGAACGTGCCGTTCTTCGATTCGAGCAGCTCAATCCGCAACCCCTCCGGGGTGACGGTGATCTCGATCTGGTTCGACAGAGCCTTGAAATGGTCCGTCTGCATGATCGCCTTCTCCAGCCGCTCCTTGAACTGCTGCATATTCTCGCGAGTCAGAGGCAGATTGTCCGCGGAGCCCGAGCGATCCGATCCAGTCAGTGCGGAACTGCCGCGCGGATCGTTGAAGTATCCCGCGATGACCTTGCGCACGTGATCGCTGGTGTTCATGAGCCAGAGCACGATGAATAATGCCATCATCGCGGTTACAAAATCAGCATAGGCGACCTTCCACGCACCGCCGTGGTGGCCGTTGTGGGCCCTGGCCTTCTTGAAGATGACGATCGCTTTCTTTTGCATGGCTCACGCGATCTTCTGTTCGGCCGCCGCGCCCTCGGAGGCATGCTGGCCGTGACACGCGGTTTCCACCTCTTCAAAGGTCGGCCGGACATGCAGCGGGATCGCACGGCGCGCCATTTCTACCGCCTGGACCGGAGCGTTTCCCTTAATGAACGAGATCATCAGGACGCGAAGCACATAGAGAAAGGCATGTTCTTCCTCCGCTTCCTTGCCCATATAGGAGCCGATGGGCCCGACGAGGCCGTAGCACAGCAGGATGCCGAGAAAAGTGCCTACCAGCGCCGCGGCCACCTTATGCCCGATGGCCTCCGGAGGGCCGCCCAGCGCGCCCATGGTGATCACCACGCCCAGCACCGCGGCAACGATGCCCAGACCGGGAAGAGAGTCCGCCACCGTCGTCAGTGCGGAGATGGGCTGATGAGCGCAGCGGTGCTGAACCTCCATATCCAGGTCCATCATCTGGTCGAGATCAAATGGATCGATGCCGCCGGTCACCGCCATGCGCAGCGTGTCGCAGACGAATCCGCGCACATGATGGTCGCCAATGAAGTCGGGATATTCCTTGAAGATGACGCTCTCTTCCGGCTTCTCGATATCCATCTCAATCGACAACAGCCCGGTGCGTCTGACCTTGTTCAGAAGCTCGAACATCATCTTGAGCGTGGAGAGATAGCGCGGCTTGCCATAATGCGACTTGCCAAAGACACCAAGCGCGCCGGAGAAGATGCCCTTGAGGGTGTGCATGGGATTCGCAATCAGCAGCGTGCCCAGTGCGGCGCCGGCAATAATCAGGAATTCCGCCGGCTGCATCAGGACCGCGAGATGGCCCTTCTCCATCAGAAAGCCGCCGATGACAGCTCCGAAGACCAGCAGGATTCCGATGATGGCAAACATTCACACGCCTCGTTCTTGAAGTGGGGACAAGACTGCCGGCAGCCGGAGTCGCTTGTTGACTGTATCGGCGGAAGAGTGCCGTTGCTTAACGGAGAAGGCGCTGACAGCAATTTGTTAGAGCGATCTTAGAATGTTGGAATCAGCGCTAAAAAGCATGGGTTGTGCTCTGCACCGGAGAAG
Organism: uncultured Acidobacteriaceae bacterium; assembly: GCA_963721995.1. Lineage (GTDB taxonomy): Bacteria > Acidobacteriota > Terriglobia > Terriglobales > Acidobacteriaceae > Silvibacterium. The sequence goes on from CAVRNK010000030.1 coordinate 66,816, forward strand.
CCTCCGGAAACTGCCAGCTTCCGTCCAGGATTGCTTTGCGCGGCCGGTACGTCCGAACCGTATAGTTCCAGCCGGGCGTGATCGGTATGCAATTCAGCGTGCCCTTCGTGCAGCCACCAAACTGCACCGTGAACGAGCCGTCCGGGTTCGGCTTCGCCGTGACGCTGTTGACCGAGTAGACCCCGAGAGCGTTCTTTTCGAAGTAGCCTTTGGCATCGTAGACACTGATCGACCAGAAGCCGTCGACGGGCACATCCTTTACCCGGAGCCGATATACCGTGTTTCCGTCGTTCTGCTTTGGATAGACGCTGTTGTAGACGGCGGCACTCAGCGGATTCCCGCCCCAGCCTATCGCTGTACCGATCAGGTGGGCGGTAGGGTCGACTTCGGCCTTCGTGCCAAACATCACGGCAGAGCCGCTGAGCTGAGGTGCGCGGGCTGCGAGGGCGTCACGCACCTCTCCCTGTGATTTGGGATCCCAGTTCGGCACTTCAAATGTGCCCGTGCTTGCCTGCTCCACCTTGATCTCATCCTGAAGCGCATTGGCGGCTTTCAAGTCGGCTGGGTTCTCAGGGTCGGCCAGGGTGCGAATGGCAAACAGGACGTACCGCGTGCCTACTTTGTCCTTCGTGTAGGTGTAGCGGCCCGGCGCGTAGACGACCTCAATCGCATACTGGTCCTCGGAGATCGCCTCCATAGACATGAAGCGCTTGCCCGGATCGGGCAATGTGATGGTAACCGGCGCGGCATCAAGGTCAAACACGCCGGCGGAGTAAAGGGTGTCACGGTTCATCCGCACCACGGTCTGCTTGTCGATGGGCGTCATTTCGCGGTTGTTGTAGAACTTGCCGAAGCCGCCGGTCTTCACGGTCTCGCTGAAATAAAGATCGCTTTCAGCGCGGATGAAGTTGCTGTCATTGACGGTCAGCGGCGCGCCGGCGGCTGCCGTCTGAGCGGTGAGCGTTGCAGGTGAATTCGGGGCAAGCATAAGGATCAGAAGAAGCAGAAGGGCCTGAGCTCTACGCGGACTATAAACGGAGGAATGCTTCAACACTTCAGCTGCCACGGTTTTCCTCTAGTCGTGAGTGAGAGAAGACAAGCGCGAGCGCTTGCCCCGCATGCACGCTTGCAATACGCCGGCGCCTTCTTTAAGCGGTGAGAAATCTGTCGCCCGATGACCGAAAACACTTTCACCCGGGCGGCGGGAGTCTGTCAAATAAGACGGCTCTCGCTATTTTCTGCCGGGCAGCGAATATCGACTCTCTTTCGGCGTCAGAAAGCGTGCGTTGTACTCTGCACCGGTGCCGCCACTGGAAACTGCCAGCTTCCACTCAGGATAGGGGCACGCGGACGGTACATGCGCACTGTATAGTTCCAGCCCGGCGTAATGGGAAGGCAATTCGACGTAGTTTTTTCGCAGCCGCCGAACTGCACGGTGATGGAGCCGTCGGTATTCGGCCTCGCCGTCAGACTGCTGGTCGAGTATCGATCGAGTTCGTTCTTCTCGAAGTAGCCCCTGGCGTTGTAGACGCTGATGGACCAGAAGCCGTCAACTGGAACATCCTTCACTGTGAGCCGGTGCACTGTCGCTCCATCGTTCTGGGTCGGAAATACATCCTTGAAGACGGCAGCGCCGGGAGGGTTTCCTCCCCAGGCGGTGGCCGTGCCGATCAGATGGGCGACCGGATCGACTTCTGATTTACGGCCGAACATAATCGCGGAACCAACGCCGAGTGAAGCCAGAACGACGAGAGAATCCCGGGCTTCACCGATCGACTTCGGGTCCCAGTTCGGAACTTCGAATGAGCCGGCACTGGACTGCTCAACCCGAACGGCGTCCTGCAGCGCATAAGCGGCTCTCATGTTCTGCGGATTGTCGGCGTCGACTGCGGTACGAATGACGAGCATCACGTAGCGGGTGCCCACCTTGTTCTGTGTAAAGGTGAAGCGGCCCGGCGCGTAGACCACATCGATCGCATAATGGTCTTCGGAGATAACCTCCATGGACATGAAGCGCCCGCCGGTGTCAGGCAGCGTGACGGTGACCGGCGCGGCTTCCAAGTCAAAGACGCCCGCGGAGTAGAGCGTGTCGCGGCTGGAACGCGGCGCGTTCTGTTTGGCCACCAACGTTACGTCGCGGTTGTGGAGGATCTTGCCGAAGGCTCCCTGACTGACGGTCCGGGTAAAGTAGCTGTCGGTCTCGGCCCGATTGAAGTTGGCGACGTTTACGGGAACAGTTAGGTTATCTGCGCTCGATTGCTGGACTGGCAGTGCTGACGCGGTCAGGACGGCCATAGCTGCAAAAAGCAGGAATTGCCCTTCGAGACGGCGCCACGGACAGGAACTCCGTTTGTAAGACCTCGACCGCATAGGCTTCGGCATCTTTGATGCGGGAAGAGGCGCACGAAGTCTGGCGACGTTTTTATGTCACAGAAGCGGATCAAAATGAGGGGGCGTCGTGCCCAGTCGCGTTTTCGCCCAGCCAGCCGGACTCGTATACCCGGTTCCGGAATTGTCCCCGTCCGAGTTACCTACTTTGGCGCAGGCAGGGAAACAACAAACTCGGTGCTTCCGGGCTCGGAGGTGAAG
>CAVRNK010000031.1:0-95279 GCA_963721995.1 uncultured Acidobacteriaceae bacterium
CGACGAGATGTGCATAGCGCGACTCCTGCTCAACGTCGGTAGCCCCTGCGGCGCGCATGATATCCATCACCGTGTTCCCGCCGAAGTCGATCAGCTTCTTATCGTTCTCATGAAGTGTGAAGGTGACCTGCGCCCCGGGAAGACCGAAACGGTCGCGAGCATCGTGACGGCCATTGCGCCCATCGGCGAGTTCGACGCGATTGTCTTCCCAGGGAAGGATTTCGCCGAGCAGTCCGAGCGCCGACCAATGGTTGTAATCCATCATTACGCGCCGCAGGCCCCATCCCCATAAGCCTTTGGCGGCCATCATCTGCTTGGCGAACGCAATCGGCAGAGGCCCTACGGTTTGCACGGCGAAGCCCCGGGCGAAGTCACGTTTGGGGTCAGTCTCATAGAAGTGTTCGGTAAGCGCATGTGCGGGCGGCGCCTTGTACATCCGCACCAGGTCATCGAAGCGGCCAAGGATGACATTGCCCGCCTGCGCCATGAGATAGCGGCCGAGCGTCCCGGACGAGTTGGCCAGCCCGTTCTCATGCCCGGGACATGCGGAGTTCAGCAGCAGGCGCGGGGTCTCGATGGCATATCCGCAGACGATGACGGTGCGAGCGCGCTGGAAGTGCTCACCGCCCTGCTCATCAAAATAGACAACTCCATCGGTCAGCCCATCCCTGCTAAGAGAGACACGAGCGACCATGCTGTTGTCACGGATCTCGGCGCCGTTCGCCAGCGCATCGGGTACATGCGTCACCAGCGTGGATGCTTTCGCGCCCACCTTGCAGCCCTGGATACAGAAGCCGCGATAGATGCAGTGCGGGCGATCGCCGTGCGAAGCGGAAAGGATCGCCACAGGCCCACCTGCTGCGACAGGAATGCCAAGCGCCGTGCAGCCCTTGATCAGCGTGTCGCCGACGCCGCCCATGGGGTGCGGGCCGTAAGGATAACCATGTGGCTTCCCCCAGGGAAACCACGCCGGACCCGCCACCGGGATCTCCTGCTCTAGCAACTCGTAGTAAGGCTCGATGTCGGAATACGTGATCGGCCAATCCGCGCCGACGCCGTCGCGCGTGTAGACCTCAAAGTCTGAAGGATGAAAGCGTGGGGCAAATGCGGCCCAGTGCACCGAGCCACCGCCAACTCCGCGCCCGCTGTTATTTGCGCCGAGCACCAGCGGATGCTCACCGCCGGTGATTCGCAGCTCATTCCAATAGAGCTTGTGAGAGCCTGCCTCGTCGGAAACCCAGTCACGCTCGGTGTCCCAGAAAGGGCCGGCCTCAAACCCGACGACGCTAAATCCGGCCCGTGCGAGCCGCTGCAACAATACTCCGCCGGCGGAGCCGACACCGACGATTACAACGTCGACAACATCCGAGTCGCGAAAACGGCGTCGCGGAAGCCGGACAGTCTGTATTGGGCCAAGGCGCTTGACCTCGGCGCCATCCTCGGGCTCTTCGAAAGCGCCCCCAAATGGCAGATCCTCGTTGAGACTCAATGCGTCCCTGCCTGTCCGTGTTGCGTCTGGTGTTCGGCGTCGCCACCCTGCTTCTCTTCTGCATCGGAAAGGCTGTCATCCGGCGCAGACCATTTATATCGCTGCTCGTCCACCTCCCAAGGCTCAGGTTCACCCTCTTCTAGCCGCATATAACCGCGTGGATAGGCCGGCCCGCCAAATCCGATCTCGTCCCACGCATACGGGTGTGCGTAGTAGACGGAGCAGCAGTCCGCGACCAGCATTGTCCAGAAGCGCTTGATGTTCATCCGAGACCAGAGCTCTTTTGCGGCGAGCGGCTCGGCGTGATGCACGCTGCGTAACAATGTTTCCTGCCGCATGGTGTCCAGCGCGTGGAACGACTTACCGTATTGCTCGTGGGCCATCGCTTCGAATGCTCGCGCGGCAAGGCGGTAGGCGTCCTGATCCGGCGGCATATCTGCGTAGCGGTAACCTTCGAGGCGATTCTCGAACAGCCGCTCATCGATGCCTGCGAGAACATCGATTCGGTGGCTATGCAGGCGATCCTCCTGTGGCAGAATGCGATCGACGACCGCGCGCATGGTCGGCTCTTCGTCAGGTGTAAAAAATCGGATCGGTATCGATCTGTTAACTCGCCGGTGTATCAGCATGCGCGTCGCAGCGTCCCAGTATTTTTGCTGAGCCAGCGTGCTGAAGCCGGGATAATAGCCCGGTTGTCTCCGTGCCGGAAGGTGCCCTCCAGTCGCAGGATCCTTCAACGGAGAGAGCGGTGCGGCTTCGTTATCCGAACCGGTCGCGCGGCTTGCCAGGTTTCGCAGGAGGTTCATGCGCGAGGCTCCCGGCGCATCAGATACGCGAGCATTCCCAGGAGCCCGCAGGCGGCGAACAACATTGGCGCGAAGATCGGAGGCCCGTAGAGGATGTTGTAGAGCGGCTTCTTCTTTCCGCCGGGCCGTTGCAGAATTCCACGTAAGTGATATCCAACACCGATGGTGCCGTTCAGCATAAGCAGCGCGGAAGCAACGGGCAGCAGAGTATTCGCGATAAGCTTGCTCCTGCGTGAACCGAGCGTAGCGAAGAGCATGAGCGGGGTAAGCAGGATTGGCGACCACTGTACGCGGTACTTGAAGTTGTCCTTGTAGTGCGAGTACCAGCTCTCAGCACCCGATGCCAGCGTCCCCAGAGCCGCCACTGCGCAAAGATGCCGCTGAAAGCGTCCCCTCCGGATATCGTTGCGAAAATCGTTTCGGCGCCAGAGCACGAATCCCGCCGCGCGTCCACGTAGCCCGAAGTCCTCTTCTCGCTGCAGATAGCTGGCGATCGCTCCAAGATAGGCGCTCGTGCCAAAGAGCAAAGGGGCAAAAATGGGCGGGCCCATAACGATGTTCGTTATCGGCAATCGCCATCCGCCCGGCTTGCGTGCGATGCCCCGAATATGAAAGCCGAAGCCGATCACAGCATCGGCAAGTGTAACGTAGCTCGCGTAGCGGAGAAATGTTCGTGCTGCAAGGCGGCTGAAGACTCCCGCAACAGCCGCTGAAGCCAGCACACCGGAAAGGATGACCGGAGAATACATGACCGGATTGGAATAGCCGCCTTTGTAGTGCTCATACGCCACCTCCAATCCACTGATGACGCTCGTGCCGGCAACCAGCAGCGACATCGAACGCTGGAATGTGCCTTGCTGAATGTGCTCAATCGCCGTCTCGGCAGGCTCGCGAAGCGGCCAGGGCAGGGAACCGGCAAGTGCGCGAGGTGATGTGTCTAACATGTGAAGTTCGCTCCGCAACGCATCAAAGTCCACTCCGCTGAAGATCGATGATCCCGGCAATACTTTTCGGGATGACGGCGGGAATCTCCGGCACACTATGGTCGCCATCCAGATCTCCGCTGTCCCAGACGATGGGTCGAACCCACGCGCCGCCGGCGTTCGCAATCAGGATAGGAAAGGCCGCGAAGTGTCGGCGGTGGCCATCAAGCAATTCGTCAGGTATCCGGATGTCCTCGAGCAGCAACTTGGAAGCGCCAAGCAATACCTTGTGTGCATCGGATTCAGCATGCTCGCCGGGATAGCCGCCGGTGGAAAGTCCATCGATGCCCATGCCCTTGACGCCGCGATCCAGCAGATACTCTGCTCCTTCGCCTGTCATGTATGGCCATGCCGTCAGGAATTCCTTGGTGTTACCGCGCTTATCTCCCCACCCGGTCTTCAGCAGAACGAAGATTCCCTCGATAATTTGAGCTTCATGCTTGCGCAGATCACTCGCTGAGATTGGATGCGATGGCTCCAGTGGCCGAAGGTCGAGTGCGATGCACGGCCCGTAGAAGTGGGCAAGGGGCAGTTCGTGAATGCATGCGAGATGAGGTATGTAGTGGAAAGGAGCGTCGACATGCGAACCCGAATGCGTCATAAACTGGCACCGCTCGACAGTAGCCCCCTTGACCACAGCGAGTTGCTCGTAGCCGATTGAGTTTGGAGGCTGGCCGGGAAACTGCGGCGCATGGTTGTAATGCGCCTGAGCGAGGTCATAGATCATCGGCGAAGCGCTCCGCGTCGTTCTTCTTCAGTTCGATGCCCAGCCCGGACCGGGTGAAATCCGGATGCATCGCGCCGTCACTCGCTGCTTCGCGGAATCCATCGAAGAACATGCGCTCGATGCGCACGTGATCGTGGAAGTACTCGACATGGCGCAACGGCGGAGCCGCACACGCCAGGTGCATGTGGATGGTGGGTCCGCAGTGTGCCGAGAGGGGTAGCGGGTGTGCATCGGCCAACGCTACAGCCTGCATGAAGCCGGTAACCCCGCCGCAGCGAGTCGCATCAGCCTGGATTACATCGACTGCGCCCGAATCCATCATTCTGTGGAGATACAGAGCGTTCCAGCCGTACTCTCCCGCGGCAATGTCCATACCCGCGGGAGCGCGGTCACGCAACAGCCGCAGACCTTCAAGATCATCCGAGCTCACCGGCTCTTCAAACCACTTGACGCTCTGCTCTTCAGCGAATAACTGCGCGAAATACAGCGCCTGTTTGCGAGAGTAGGCTCCATTGGCGTCGACGAAAAGTTCTGTCGTGTCGCCGATCGCTTCACGTGCAGTCGCCACACGATGAGGATCCTGCTCTGGATGAGTTCCTATCTTCATTTTCACGCGAGGGATGCCCTCTTCCACCCAACCGCCGAGTTGCGTGCGCAGCTGATTGTCGTCATAAGAAGTGAATCCGCCAGATCCATATACCGGCGCGGAATCACGGCAGATGCCGAGCAATTTCGCCAGCGGCTGCCCCAGCAATTTCGCCGTCAAATCCCACAGCGCGATATCGACCGCTGAAAGCGCCGTTGCCGCAATGCCTTCGCTGCCGTAGTTGCGTTGCGAGCGCCGCATTATGTCGAAAAGCCCGCGGGTGTCCATCGCGTCATGCCCGAGACAATGTTTCTCCACCAGCTCCCGTGCGACCAGCGCCGCGCTCTTGTGAGCGTAGGTGTAACCAAGGCCGGTCTGGTCCCCGGCCTCAAGCTCCACCAGGACCATGGTCGTCGACTCCCACGCAATTGTGCCATCCGCTTCCGGAGCGTCAGTCGGAATTGTGTACGACCGGCTGCGGCCGGTGCGGATTGCGGTCGGTGAAGACATCTCGATGGCGCTATACCACCTGCCGCACGGTATCCGCCGCCGCTGTCAGGGCGATGCGGAGACGATTGGGCTCGCCACGGATCAACGCTTCACTGAATTTCTTCGCCTGTTCCGGCTTGACCTTCGCCGGCAGCATCGCCGTATATTGGTCGACTACGGCTTCGATCAACACTGGTCCAGGCATTGCCAACGCCCTCTCGAACTGTTCGCCTGCAGTCTTCGGATCGTCGATTCGCACGCCTTGTGCACCGACAGCCTGCGCCAGAGCAACGAAGTCAATTGGGAAAAGCTCGCACTGATATTCGGGATTTCCCTGGAACACCATCTGCTCCCACTTGATCTGCCCGAGCGTGTTGTTCTTGATGATAACCAGCTTGATCGGCAGCTTATATGCGACCGCTGTGATGATTTCACCCATGAGCATCGTGAATCCGCCGTCGCCGACGACGCCGATGACCTGCCGATCAGGGAACGCGACCTGTGCAGCGATGGCGTATGGCATGCCGCAGGCCATAGTAGCCAGGTTGCCCGAGCAGGAGTGCATCTGGCCTTTCTTGGCCTTCATATAACGGGCCCAAACGGTAGTGTTGGTCCCCGAGTCGGACACAATGATCGCGTTCTCTTGGGTGTACTTGCTCAGCTGATAACCGACGACCTGCGGTTTCATCGGCATTGCCTCGCTGGTTCCTTCCTTCTGAAGGATGGCATCCCAGTCCTTCATCCCGTCCTGCGCCTTTTCGAGGAATTTGCGGTAGCTGTTTCGCTTGAGCAACGGCAGCAGCAGGCGCAGCGTCTTCTTCGAATCACCCACCAGCCCTACCTCCACCGGGGTACGCAGTCCGATGCGCTGCGCATTCGAGTCGATCTGCACGCAGGCACAGCTTCCCGGTCCGGGCAGATATTCGATATATGGATACGAGGTGCCGATCATCACCAGCGTGTCGCACTCTTCCAGCACTTCCTCAGAGGGGGCAGTTCCAAGCAGGCCGATTCCGCCCGTTGTGTATGGAGAATCGTCCGGCACGCACCCTTTGCCCAGCAGCGGCTTTACAATCGGCGCGCCCAGCGTCTCCGCCAGTTGCAGCAGCTCATCGCTGGCCTGCAGGGCACCCTGTCCGGCGAGAATCGCAATCCGCTTGCCGCGATTGATCAGCTCGGCAGCCGCCTGCAACTCAGCATTGGAAGGCACATTGCCCGAAATCGCTCGACGCGTCGAAGTGTGGTTAGGCTTATTGCGCTCTGACCGGCTTTGCTTGATCGGCTGCTGCTGCACATCGATCGGAATCGTGATGTGAGCGACCCCCCGTTGGTCAATTGCCGATCGGATCGCAAGGTCCACCACCGGCTCCATGTGTGCTCCGCTCATGACGCGGTTGTTGTAGCAGGCGACATCGATGAAGAGCTTGTCCAGCTCCACGTCCTGCTGCGAAAACGTATTGGTCACATCGTTGTACTGCATGCCGGTGATCGCGAGCACCGGCTGCTGGTCGAGCTTGGCATCGTAAAGGCCGTTAAGAAGATGAATGCCGCCCGGGCCAGATGTAGCCAGGCAAACGCCAAGCCGGCCGGTGAACTTCGCATAGGCGCACGCCATGAAAGCGGCAGACTCTTCATGACGCACGTGAATGAAGCGAATCTTGTCCTGCGCTTTCCGCAGGGCTTCGATGACTCCATTGATGCCGTCGCCGGGCAAACCGAAGATAGTGTCTACTCCCCAGTCGATAAGTCGCGCCACGAGAATGTCCGAGGCATTCATGCAATCTCCCTTGAAGATGTGATCCAGCCGGTCAGTTGCAGCAACTGGTGTGCCTGTTTACTAGGACGCCATCGCAGCGGGAAAAGGTGTACGTGCAATTTGCGAGAAGGGAATTACTGCACACGAGCGCTTCGCCGCCCGTAGCAAACCATGACCGCGGTGCAAAGAGCAGTGGCTGTGCACCAGGAGCAAATCCGGCGGAACGTAATGAGCTGCCGTGTGACATTTGTTGCCGCCGCAACCGCATCGGCGTTGAGCTTGGCGCGAAGCAGCGGCTTCGCGTATGACTTGTGCCGTGCCGCTAACAGCAATCCGAGTGTGATCCCATAACTACCCACCCCGAGCAGCGCATCGGGCACGCCAAAAGGATGGGCCATGCGGGAAGTTGTAATCCTGTCCGAATCGAAGATTCTCCCAGGCGGATCGGGCAGATGCTTAATCAACCCGATTTGACGTGCGGCTACCGGCAACAGGGAGAGGATTGCTCCGGCCGTTGCCACAACCGCCACATTCGAGGCAGCCCGATCACGCGAATTCATCTCCCCTGAATTCATCTGCCCCGAGACCTCACTCTTTGGCTGGCGATGGCTGTTATCCCGGCTGCAAGCGCTGCCGCCCCAAGGGCAAACCAGGTCCGATTCAAAGAGAGAGAAACCTCCGCGCTGGAGCATTTGGATCTGCTATCAAACCTGCCTCGCGTCCCGTCAACACCCGGGACATATTCGTACAGGTTGTCAGGAGCACTCGGATCCCGCGGCTCGTCTTCAATCTGCTGTGACTTGTAACCGGTCCTGCCGAGATAGCGGTCCAGCATTCCGGGAACAAATTTCTGTCCCATAATTGCAGCGACGGTCGACGTGCCCACCCAGTACTCGCGGCGCGGCCGGTGGGCTTCTGCTGCGGCCACGACTACGCGTGCCGCAATCTCCGGCTCGAAGATCGGCGGAACCGGCTGCGCATTATTTGGCAGGCGACTCTTCACCCAGTAGAACTGCCAGGTATTCATCGCCGGCATGTGTACCTGCGTCAATTGAATCCTGCTCTCGTCGTGCAGAAGCTCACATCGCAGAGAATCCGTGAAGCCGGTGATGGCATGTTTGCAGGCGCAGTAGGCCGATTGCAGCGGAATCGACCGGTACGCAAGCGCCGATCCGATCTGAATGATCGTTCCCCTGTCCCGCTTGCGCATCCGCCGCAGCGCCGCCATCGTTCCATGTACAAAACCGAGATACAGAACATCAGTTACACGCTTGTAGTCTGCCGCTTCCATCTCTACGACCGGCGAGAAGACGCTCACCATGGCGTTGTTGACCCACACATCGATGGGACCAAGCTCTTGTTCGACGCGCTCTGCGGCCGCTTCTACAGCCGCCGCATCCGACACATCGGTTGGAATGGCGAGGCCCTCACCGCCTCGCATCCGGCATTCTTCTGCCGCTGCGCCCAGGGCTTCAGGATTGCGGGCCAGCAATGCAATCTTCGCGCCGCGTGCGGCAAAGGCGTGCGCAATTGCACGGCCCAGGCCTGCAGAAGCTCCGGTAACGACAACCACCTGTTTCTCCGTTGTGTGATTTTTCATTTCCACCTGTTGCGCAGTTCCCAATCTGAGGATGATTTCGTTGCGCTCAGTGGATAGGATGCGCAAACGAATGCCACACGTTGGCGCGCTTCGCCTGACTCAGCTGCTGGTTCGTTTGAAAAGATAATCGAGGCCGCCTACTCGAAACCAGCGATAGCCGTACGGCTCCATCAGGACACAATGCCGGTTGCCCTTGTCCGGATGGCTGTGATCTTCCGAAAGGAGGTTGACCAGAATGCGCTCTTTCGCTCCTTCGTAATCGACGGAAAATCGCACCTCTCTCGGTTCGGAATGAAGGCTGTGTATAAAAAGAACGGCGTTATTTTTCCAGTCATACCGCATAACCAGGATCTCCGGATTTCGCGTGCGGATAAATGAGAAGTCTCCCCAGCTAATCTCCGGAACTTCCTTGCGCATTCGGATCATGCGTTCCATCCAGTTGAGAAGCGAGTTCGGATCACGGCGCTGTGTCGCCACATTCACATGCTGATAGGCGTACGCACCGTCATCGATAACAGGCTTGATGGGGCGATCGCTCTGCGTGAACCCCGCGTTCGGCTCCGTTGACCACTGCATTGGAGTGCGGGCACAGTTTCGCTCCGGCAACTCGAGGTTGTCTCCCATTCCAATTTCGTCGCCATAACGAAGCACGGGCGTGCCCGGCAAGGTCAACATGAGGCTGTAAGCAAGTTCCAACCGGCGCCGGTCTCCATGCAGCATGGGCGCGAGCCGGCGACGGATTCCGCGCTGATACAGTTGCATATCCGGATCTGGCCCAAAAGCGTCGAAGACGGTCTGGCGTTCCGTTTTGGTGAGACGTCCGAGGTCCAGCTCATCGTGATTGCGCAGAAACTGTCCCCACTGGGCGGTGGCCGGCCTCTGTTTGGTTGCGTTCATGGCCTCAACCAGGGGTTTGGAATCACTGCTGGCCATTGCCAGAAAGAGGTGCTGGTTCACCTCGAAGTTGAACATCATCTGGAGGCGTTCGCCAGCCTTGCCGAAATATTCCATGTCGGTGTCCGGCAAAACATTTGCTTCGGCCAGGATGATGCCCTCACCCTCCCTCCAGTTCAGAAACTGGCTGAAGGTTCTGAGCATGTCGTACTGCTCTTGGGGTTTCTTCGCAATGTGTGCACCCTTCTTTGCAATCACAAATGGAACCGCATCCATTCGAAATCCGGACACGCCGAGCTGTAACCAGAAGCCCATGATCCTCAGTATCTCGGCCTGGACTTCGGGGTTCGCGGTGTTCAGATCGGGTTGAAAGCTGTAGAAGCGATGGAAGTAATACTCTTTGGCCACCGGGTCATAGGTCCAGGTGGATTTCTGGACACCGGGGAACGTAATTCCTGAAGCAGCATCGCGCGGCTTTCTCTTTGACCACACATACCAGTCGCGATATCTGGATTTGGGATCGCATCGCGCCTCCTGAAACCAGTGATGCTCGTTGGAGGTGTGGTTGACGACCAGGTCGATCAACACACGCAGACCGCGCTGCTTGCAGGCCTGCATAAACTCGACGAATTCGCCCAGCGTTCCAAATCGCTTATCCACGCCGTAATAGTCCGCGATATCGTAGCCATCATCTTTGAATGGCGACGGCTGAAACGGCATCAGCCATAGAGCAGTGGCGCCCATCCCCTGCAGATAGTCCAGGTGACGCATCAGCCCTGTGAAATCACCTACGCCATCGCCACTCGCGTCCATAAATGTAGCGACGGAAAGGCAGTAGATGACGGCGTCCTTGTACCAGAGATCGTTGACCATGTAGTGGCGTGACTCCGAGCCGCGGAGCACAATTGCCTCGGCAAGAGAGTGAGATGCATAGTTTCGCCACAGACCCGCTGAACCAAACAAGGAAACTCAAGCTGGTGATGGATGGGCTCGGGCACGAGAGCGTCACCACGACGCAGAAGCATCTGCATCCTGCGCTCAAAAACATCGCTGAGGTTGTCAATCAGAGGAACAAGGAAGGGAAGCAGAGGCAGCAGCATGAGCGCCAATGTCATATTTCACGTCACAGTCGGGTTTTGACTCTGACCGAATCACTTGTAGGTTGTTGATTTTATGGTGCGCCCAGAAGGATTCGAACCTCCGGCCTATTGATTCGTAGTCACTCCAACATATCGTCAGTAAGCTATTGATAATAAAGCAACTTAACCAAGACAGCCCGCGCCGAAGAACGTTAAGTTTGTTGCAGTATGTTCAAGCATTTACAAGGACTTCCAAAACTGTGCGGCACAGTTACGGCACAGTCCATCCTCATCTCTGAGCCGTCATAGCGTGTTGACTGATGTCAACAGTCAACGAAGCGTATTGACGTTTGAGAGATGCGGACACACCCCGCGCCCTGCTTGTTTCCAGAATCATCGGAGACGGCAGGGCTTTTTCCTTGTTTGGAGAAGCCCGACCGATTACTTCTATCGTCGAAGTAATCATCAGCGAGGGATTTAAGGTGGAGGCGTGAAGACGCTCAACAACAAACTGACGTTGAGCCAGAAGGACGTGGTGTTCAGTCTGCAACGCGGTTCGATTTTGTATCGCGTTGGTGAATACACCATACTCGGATATCGGTTCATCCTGTCCAATGACAATGTTCACAAGATCGTGAGTGCGCGAACCGTGCACGCCCTGGTTAACCGCGGCTTGCTTGAGTGGCCAGCTTCTGGTCGCAGGCTGCGCCTGACTGAAGACGGTAGGACATGGGGTGCGGTGGAATCATAATGAAGATCGATTGGCGACAAATTGCGCCAAACGTGGAGGGCGGCACCGGTGTGATTCCTCTATCTCTTCCCGGATGAATGGATAGCCTTGTTATTAAACAAGATCGATTACATTTTGGTCATCTAGCCAGCACTGGACTACGCTCGCGCATCTGAAGGTCTATCCCCAATACAGATGCGGCTGTCCCCGCTGCATCGAATCCGTTTTCCGGTCTGCGTAAAAAAGGGACGCGCGAAAGAGCCCCGCCTTCTTCCAATGGGGTGGGGCTCTTTGCGGAGACCACGGAGGGACCGTTCGCACTGCGGGGGATGTTGCAATCGCGACAATGACGATACCGACGTGCCCAAGATGTGATCAATCTCTCGAACGTCGGCACCGTCACGGGTTACTTGAGCGGGACGTTCTCAACCTGCTTGGCTTCTATCCCTGGCATTGCAGCGATTGCCAAAAAACCTATCATCGACGAGCACGAACGACCGGTGAGCCGAAGACTTCGAAGATCGAATCCGCAAGCTAAGGAGTTGTGAACTGCGTGACAAATAGTCGCTAGCCAAGAGAGTGGCTATCCGACCCATCAATACGCTCGGTCTGCCTTTTCTTCTCGATTTCCAAATGCTCAAACCTCATGAGGTCCACAGGATCGCATTCGTGTTGCGATTCCATCATGGCGATACTTCTCCCCTTGTTGTTTGAAGCGATTGTTCTGAAGCAACGGAGACAAATGGAATCGACGCTGCCGTCATTGTTTGGGCGATGACTGAAACCACTCATAATGGTTCCTCTCAAGAGTCGAAGGGGGTTCAACGAAATTTTGATTGCAAGGGAAGATGTCATAGTTCCCCATACACTAAATAATGCAATGTCTTAGGGCGCGGAGCTGTAGCGACATATTGCGCCAGATTCGCCCTTTATTCGCTCTACTGTTCCGCTATGCCGCCCCGACGAGACATCACCCCGGCAGCCGCGTTCGGCATCATCGCCGGACGCATCGAAAAGAGGATTCAGGTGCTCCAGAACATGAGGCTGGACGGCTACAAGATGGTGATTTCAGAACTGGACTTGGTGTTGCGGCAGGTGCGGAAGGCGCAGCAGTATTTCCTGTCCACATACTCAGAGGCGACAGTATGGAAACCGTGAATGCCTATGCGGGTCCGCCTCGGTCAACAGCATCGCTTTCCGAATCTGGCTGAGCACATCCTCGGTGAGCGCAAGGTATTTGATTCGTTTATAGTGGGGCGCGTTCGGAAGCTTGGCCAAATAGATCAAATTCCCGACCATGTCCAATTGTTCGCGAAGTTCGTGGCCCAGCCGTCGCAGATTGTTTACAGCTTCCTTTGGATTGTCCCGCATCCGGCCCGGCACCAAAGTGCAAGACCTCATACATACTGTGATGCGCAGATTTCCTCACTGATGCCTCAGCGCCTTAGCTGTCCGAACACTACAGCGGATCGATTGAAACACGACGTATGGCGCTAGCAGTGTCAACCACCCGGTAGCGTAATCATGTGGCTGCGCCAGTGCGGTAAAAACAAGGCCACCCATCAGACCGCCGACCGCGTACAGCCACTCGCGGACAATCGCTGTCTTGAGCACCGGCTTCTCTTCGGGAATGCTAGAGAACGCCACAGCGCAAAGACCTCATGAAAATTGTGACGCAGGAACGCTGCACATTGAGCTATGGTGCGGTCGAAAAAGCGCATCAGACTGATTATGGCGACGGCAACCCCGTACATGGCTATTCGAGCGACTGGATTGGCAAACGAGGCAACTGAGGGTGATTTAATTCACCACTTCGACGTTTCCTGTGCGAAGTGTCGCGAAACTTACGCTGTGTGGGGTCCGGGGCCAGACTTAGAAGAAGAACTTCGACAAGGTCAGGAATACTGGCTCACAGAACATCTACAGGCCGTGTGCCCATTCCATCGGGACTCTTTCCCGCTTCCCCTTGAGGAATTGACTTAGGATCGCCATTTCCCGACAGCGCAACGATCATAGTTTTCCTTGGACCTTATCGCACCACGCGCCTTAATGGGTTTTGAGCGGCCCCCGCTTCCTGCCACGAATCCGCTCGTCAGGAAGCCCGTGCGGAGCGCACAGGGCAGAACAAGGTGAGCCACGTTCGATCCCAACGGACACATACCGCGTCCGAATCGCACCCTGATTTACATGGGCGCGTGCATTGATTGCCGGGATACGACTGGCGCGTGAGAGGCAAGTCAACACGCGCGTGATCCCAACGAGTCACGCCATTGATGAGTCGGTCGAACTTGCGCACGAGATATTCAATCGGGTATTCAGGAAGGTTCCGGAACGGATCACAAAGGCATAGGCGGGGATACCATTAAGAGCAAAGACCTCGGAGAATAAGCCAAATGAGTAATGTTAATAACGTCCGTGACTATGCAATTTATATTGCCCCTAAAACATCGTGCGGGGATGACATTCTAGTGGACCTTGCAGCGCACAGCGAAATTGGTGAACCTTCTATCGGTTGGTTCGTAACTGGCGTGACATGGAGTTACGCTGTCGAGAAAATCAAAGGCTTGTATCTGACCCCATCAGATAAGCTAGATTTGATTGACGGTTTTCTCAAAGATGGGCATCTATGAGTTTGGCAACTTGGCTTGGCCCACTTCGGCGGTTTGTTCTGGCCCACCATGGGACGTTGATGGTTGAGAGGATGTTCCGTTCTGCTGGAGCGTAGCCCGGAGGGCGAAGCGGAAGTAGAACGGAGCGTGGCCTCCGGGATTACGGTTTTGGTTTCCTCCGCAGCGTTCTACGGAAGCGGTACGACTCTGAACCTGTTTCGATGATGTGAGCCTGATCGGTGAGCCGGTCGAGCACGGCCTTGCAAAGACGGGCGTTGGTGAAGACCTGCGGCCACTCTGAGAAGGGCAGGTTGGTGGTCACGATGATTGCGGCTTTTTCCGCCCGTTCGGCGATGACCTGGAAGAGCAGTTCCGCAGCGACCTCCGCCAGCGGCACGTAACCCAGCTCGTCGATGACGATCAACTCTACTCGCGACCAGCGGGCCAGCATTCGGCTCAGGCTCTGTTCGCGTTGTGCTTCGACGAGTTGATTGACCAGCGCCGCAGCAGTGGTGAAGCGCACGCGCCGCCGTTGACGGCAGGCGGCGATAGCCAGGCCGGTGGCAAGATGACTTTTCCCGGTGCCTGGTTCACCAACCAGCAGGACTGGTTCGGCGCGTTCGAGATAGCCGCCCTCGGCCAGAGCGCGGATGCGTGAGGCCGGGATATGCGGCGACTGCGCAAAGTCAAACTCCTCCAGGGTTTTCATTCGTGGCAAGTGCGCGTCCTTCATGCGCAGCTCGATCGCACGGCGTTCGCGGTCCTCTACCTCGGCATGGAGCAGAGCTTCGAGGTAATGCAGATGGGAGTGGTTCTGTTGACTGGCTTCCTCGGCCAGTGATGCGAACTGCGCACCGACGGCAGCCAGCCGCAGCGCCTTGCAGTGTTGGGCGATGCTCGCGGTTCCGAGGCTCATGCCTGCACCGCCGAAGTGGAGTTGGAGAACAGTTGGTCATACTCGATCATGGTTGGCAACGGTCGTTCGTACGCTGCCAGAGCGCCGATCTCGATCACCTCGGCAACTGGATGCTGCAGTTGATCGGTCATCAGCAGATGACGGATCGCGGCCACATCCATACATCCCAGTTCGAGTCCCCGTTCGACAGCTGCTTCCAGCTTCGCGTAGCTGAACTCGCGGCCCATACGGATGAGTGCGACCATGGCTCGGGTTCCACCCTGGCGTCCATGCCGCGCTGTCATTAACTCCCAGATCCGGTCATAACTCTGAGGCCATCGCCCCTGCACTCTCCACTGCGCCAGAGGCTTCGATCCGCGCATGGCTCCGGGCTTCCGCTCCAGAACTTCGAGATAGTGTTCGAGATCAAGGATCTGCTGCGAACGGTTATAACTGCGCTCGTGGCTGGCAACGCAAACACCTTCACTCCATACCTCGATGACGCTGGAGTAGACGCGTGCCTCGACGGTCGTGCCCGGCTTCAGCGGCGTCGAGTAGAAGTTGGTGCGCACCTTCGCGCATCCCGCCTGATCGACATGCGGGAAGCTGACTTCGGCCAGATCGAAGTCCTCCACGGGCAGCGGAAGCAGGTGCTCCTTCTCGGCCAGCAACGAGATGCCGATGTTCCCCGTGCGGCCCGATAACACGCGGCACTCATCCCGGCGGCAGTCTTCCAGAAGCTGGTTGTTCAACTCCGCAAGGTCGTTCGCAACCGGCACCGGCACCCAGTGGTTGCGGCGGAAGTATCCTACTTCGCCTTCCACGCCGCCCTTCTCATGGCCCTCTGCGGGCGTGCAGAACTCTGCCTGGTACTGCCAGTGCGAGCGGAACGCGATGAAGCGTGCCGTCAACTCCCGCTCCTGGCCACGAAGAATCTTCTTCACCGCGCTGGTCAGGTTATCGTAGCGGCAGCGACGAAAGACACCGCCGAAATAATGGAACGCCAACTGGTGCGCTTCCAGAAACGCCTGCTGCGTGGCTCTCAGATAGGCGCGATGAAACGCGGCGCCGCTGGCCATCGAGCGCATCGAGAACACCTGCAGCTTGACCCGCTCTCCGCCCAGATCGGCATAGGCTTCATACCAATCCGTCTGTGCTTCGACGCCCCAGGCGTAGCTCTGCGGCACGAAGGTCTCGTGATGGCTCAGTCCCAGCGCATGCTTGCGCTGCTCCACATACTGCCGCACTGTGCGTTCGGCTGCTGTACATCCTGGAATCTCACTGCGGATGCGATCGTAAATGCGCCGCGCTGTGTGGCGCTGCTTGCGCGGTGCCTTGCGGTCCGACTCCAGAATCGCTTCGATGAATGGCGCTGCCGCAGCCATCTTCAAATGAGGCCGCTCTGTCTTCTTCCGTCGTGCCGGGACCGCGCTCTGAATCGCCTCCCGCACCATGCGCCGATGCACGCCCAACTTCCGCGCTACCCCCTGGATCGTGCCCGCTCCGAACTCATACTCCCTGCGGATCTGCTCGTATAACTCCACCTTGGCTCTCCAGTCCAACTTCCCTCCGGACATCAGCTTCCGCTCATGTCCAGACTAGAAGTCCGCTCTGCCCAGGGTGGGCCAACTTAAACCGCCATAGTGGGCCAGTTCAGAATGCCAAAATCAATCTATGTCAACTCAATGCCAGTTGCAAGCTGAGTGATCTTCGGGGAATTGCTCAGTAGGTTCTCATGGGTTCCGCGTTGGCGGGAGATGGCTTTTGGAGTAGCTGACGGTGCTCCGAATCAGAGCTTCGAGCATGGGGAACAGAAGGACCAATAGAGAAGCGGCGACTAATCCGATGACAGCTTCGTAGCGCATCAGCCGATAGTCGATGATTGCCCGAATGTCCGGCTTGAGCACGCTGCCGACATGTTCATCCCATGCCCAGTCGAGTGGAACCGTGAACCTCCAATGGTGACCTAGACGGCCGATGACAGCAGAATCCGGATTGACTTGTCCGTAGGGCAGATGCACCCACGGCGGAAACAGCAGCAGCCAGAGAAGAAAGATCAGGTAAAGCGCTCCGCACCACCGAATCACTTTCATGGCGGAATGGTACAACGATCCGAAACGGTGGGCTGATTCTCAACGAATCACACCCGCCATTCCCAGAACGACAAAGAACGAAAACGGCCCGTAACGAAGTTTGCCAGTATTATTGCCCAAAAAACCTGTCCGAATATCCTGCTGGGACACGCGGAGGTAAGCGCACCATGAGTGCAGAGGCGCGAGCACGGATCAGCGCTGCTCAGAAGAAGAGATGGGCGCAGCAGCGAAAAGCGAAATGAACACGGGCTCAAGATGGTACATCAGTTCACCTTGTAGGCGGGCTGTGACGGTCGTAGATGGCTCTCGCAAGAATGGGCAGCAAATTCCTCATCAACACAAGACATGTCTACATTATGAGGAGCCGTCCTTCCCCATGAGCAAAGGCCGCAACAAAAAGCAAATCCGTGATCCGTTCTGAAACTTTCCATCGTTCGTGATTCTTTTTTCATATCGGTGACTCCATATCTGGTTAAATTCTATGGCTCGCCATCAGGAGTTGTGGAGACAAAGACCGGGCGTGGTATCGAAAATAACAATGCCCTTGGGTGCACTTTGTTCGGCGCGATGGCGACACCTTTGCGGGCCGTCTTGTCGTACGCCAGATAGTGGCAATCATGGTTCCTGCTCACCTGCGTTAAACTTAGCAACTATGAACACGCCCAAATTGATCGCATCTATTGACGCCGAGATATCCCGACTACAACAAGCCCGCAATCTGCTCGCTGGCAGCACAAGCACAGGGCCACGCGGAGGTAAGCGCACAATGAGCGCAGATGCCCGAGCGCGAATCAGCACGGCTCAAAAGAAGAGATGGGCGACGCAGAAGAAGTCGACGAAGCCGTAACATGGTGTCATGGATTTCGAAGAGATCGACCGACCACCCGAGACCGAGGGAGAAACACTCCTGTGCTGCGAAAACAACACCAATAGGCCCAAGACGAAAGTACGCCTTTTCTACAGCGATAACACCAAGTCAGCAGTCGTGGAAGTTGACAGGAATGTAATCGCGAAAACGGTAAAAGAATATTGTGTGTGGCCCAACAACACATTGGCGAAGTACCGGAGTCCACTGTGGCACTTCCTGAAGGTCACTGAGATCGAGCCGTTGAAGATCATGATGGGACTCATGGAGCACCGCATTCAGACCACACCAACCCATGCAGCCAAACTTCTTGGCAACGTCACCCGCGAACAAATAGAAAATCTGATCGCCGAAGGTCTGCTCCAAACAAGTGGCGGAAACGTTTGGCTTGACGAAGTGAAGAAGCGTATCGACGAAGGTTACATAGGCGGCATGAGGCTAGTTCGATAGATCGAACGCGCCCACAATGTTCACCATGAGCGCGCCCGTTTTACTCGGTCACTTTGGAGAGAAAGTATCCCGACGAGCACGGCAGGAACGAACCCAAAAAAAGAGGGGCGCACGGAAGGGGGATGCGCCCCCGATGTCAAGAACGTGTTTCCTTCTTCTCGCCTTGATGCCTGAGAGTGTGTCTGAGATGTCCAACCAGTCTCTCTTGGACCGAGCGCCCGGACAGTCTGGCATCTTGGACAAATCCATGCGAATGCTCTAGGGAAGCTCTGAGCAAGTCTCTTTTTGACTGCGGGCGAATGGGTTCGAGTTGCAGGCGTGCAGTTGAGTCTTGTTGGTTCAGGTTTTTGGCTGGAGAGCGCGTTTTCGGCGCTCTCCGGACACACTACGCCCCCAGTGGGACCAACCGTTTGCGGTGCTGATAGAGGTTCACCAGGGCGAAGGCGGCGCACAGGTGATCGTGATTCTTCTTCAACCCGCGGAAGCGCACCTTCACGAAACCGAAGACTCGCTTCAAGATGCGGAATGGATGCTCTACCTTGGCCCGCACCTTAGCTTTGGTTCGGTTCTTTATCCTCTGTAACTGGTCTACGATCTGCTTATATTTCGTTCGGCGCGATGTCATGTCCTGCGCCTTGGGCGCGGCCTTGTGGATCGCCTCAGCCTGTCCCTGATAGGCCCCGTCTCCCCACACCTTGCGCTCGTCGCCGTGCAATAGGTCCGGCAACATATGCTTGTCCGCCACAGAAGCAGCCGTCGAGCACAGCGAGTGCACGACGCCTTCCTTCGAGTCCACGCCGATATGCGCCTTCATCCCGAAGTACCACTGGTTGCCCTTGCGCGTCTGATGCATCTCAGGATCCCGCGTGCCGGTCGAGTTCTTGGTCGACGAGGGCGCATGGATGATGGTCGCATCTACAATCGTGCCCGTGCCAATGCGGATGCCCCGGCTCTCCAGGTAATGGTTGACCGCATCCAGCATCGCCCCGCACAGATCGTGCCGCTCCAGCAGATGACGGAAGTTCAAGATGGTCGTCTCGTCCGGCGCCGGCGCTCGGCCCAGGTCCACGCCTGCGAACCTGCGCAATGCCGGCGAGTCATACAAGGCTTCTTCCGCGCCCGGATCGGACAGGTTGAACCAGTGCTGCAGAAAGTACACGCGCAGCAGGATACTTAGCCCTACCGGCGGCCGCCCGTTACCCGTCTTGGGATAGTACGGCTCGATCAACGACTCCAGTTCCGCCCACGGCATGATCCCATCCATCTCTTCCAGAAACTCCTCTCGCCGTGTTCTCTTCCCGTACCGCTCAAAACTCCCCTGCGAAGCAAAAGTCCGTTGCCGCATCCGCCTTTATTCCTCCTCGTTCCACATTACCCGCATAGACTGTGGCTTGGGGAGTTCTTCAGAGATTCCCTAGGTCGTCAAACTGCGGCGACGGTTACAGATTGATGTCGGCTAATTCAAGTGGGGAATTGTGAAGCGGTCGAATGACGCGCATCTTGTAAAGCAAGAGCCCGAGCGTCGCAGACAGTATATTGGCGACCGGATGGCTCTATGTCTCGGCAACGCACCCTGCATGAGACATTCCTTCCGAGTTGGCCCGGACCCTTTCCGGGCCGATTTTTGCCAAGTTTCTTGGGCATCCCCATCCGCGCAACTTCCGGATTGCCGACAGCACACCAACTTGAACTGCCCCACTTATGCCAACACAAAGCTTGAGTGGGCCAAACCCGCCCCAAAGATAGTCTGGGCCTACACTCCACCGCGGTGGTACCCTTCGACATGGAGGGGATTCACCATGGCCTTCTTCATCGTGAGTAACCAAGGTGGGCTTGTCATCGACATTCAGGGGGGAGTTTTCGCAGCCAAAACGCCGCTCGATGCCTACACAAAGAATCCGTCCGGAAAGCAAGACAACCAGCTCTGGATCTTGGAGGAGCCAGCGGCGTCGGAAAATTTGCAGGGCTATTACTTCCTCCAGAGCAAACAGCCGAGTGCAAAGGGAGAGAAACTTGTCATCAACATTGAGGGAAGCAGTAACGTGGCCCCTACGCACCTCGATGTCTACACAAAGACGCCGAGTGCGAGCGGCGTCTCTTTTTCCCAGCTTTGGTGGTCCGTACCAGCGCCGGCCGCTGACGGCTGGTTCTTCATTACGAGCCAGTTTACAACTGCTGGTCCTGATTCGCAGCCGCTCGTCATTGAGATTCAGGGGGGCAGCCAAAGGCCGAAGACGCTGCTCCAAGTCAACTTGCCGAAGACGACGGATGCGCCTGGCGGCAACGATTACCAGCTCTGGCAGTTCGTTGACGAGAATGGCAACACCGTAACTCCTCCACCGCCCCCAGCAGGACAAGGCGGAACGATTTCGAACTGGCCCGGCGGCCCCGGCAAAGGTCCCACGCCGATGTAATTTAGTGGGCCTGTTTTGGTCTCGCAAGGCTGCTGAGCAAGGTGACGCCATGGCGCAGGCTGGCCTTGGCATCTTGTACGGAGCGGGCTAGGGTGTGCCCCAAGATTTTGCAGAAGCCTATTTTTGGTTCGATCTGGCGGCTGCTGGCAAGCTGAACACCTCGGACTCGGCCCGTGCTAATCCGGTAAACGGCTGGTGCTACGCTCGCGATCCTCTCACGAACGCGGGATGCCTCCACGTGACCGTCTCGCGATTCGTGCGACAACGTGACCGTTACACACGGTAACAGGATGTTAAGTCGATGTTAAGCGGACAAATGATTGATAACAGAGGGGGATAGGCCATCGAGGAGATTCGACGACGTTGCGACCGCGGACCACGTGGGCCCTCACCGACTCAGCCCCGCGATATTACAGATTGCAATACCATCGCGCTAACGTCTGCGTTGGCAGCCGTTAACCAGTTGATTCCGTTGATGTTGTGGAATCGGTGTCGAATTGGCTTGAACCTGCCCATGAGTAGAAGGTAACAGAACCCGTTGCGCCCTGTCAACCAAAAAGCGACACTTTATAACACTTTTGTTACCTTTCAAACCCTGCCACCTTGACACCGTGATCGTTCGCGAGTCTCCAGGCCGTGCTCATTAACTCGTACCGGACCGCCAAGGGTAGGGCAGCGAATACCGCGGCCAGTTCGGGCAGGAGACGGTCTCCGTCTGCCGTCTGTTGTTGTTCTGGTGTGTCGTTTGGCAGCCTAGCCGTGCGTGCGATCTCCGCTCCCAGTGCGCGCGCCGACTCTTCGGTCTGCCCCTGTAGCTTCCTATCGTGGAGAGTAGACCAGACAACCCCGAAATCGAGACCCGCGGCCGTGCACATAAGGCTTAGAGCGTTACGGCTGGGGATGACCTTGCCGTCGGCGGCCCACCGCGCCCAGTTATATCCGACGTTAGACCTGCGTGCCAGTTCGCGAGCGGTCCAGTGCTTCTCAGCGAGAACAGCCTGCCACAGACCTGCAAGAAATGGTGATTTTTCTGGTAACGGGGGTGTAGGCATGTCTCCAATAGTACCACGATTAGAGGCATAGGCCATATGCTGCTTGACATAAAGTGTCCCTATGTGTCACTGTCAAAATATAGGCATCTCTCTCCAGGTGTGACCGGCTAAGCCGGGCGCGATCAGCACGACGCGCCTATGACAACAACGCAACAGCAACCGAAAAGGAGAATGTAGAAATTGGCACTCAAAAAGGTAAATCAGACGGTCTGGAAGAAAACGAAGTTCAAGCCAGAAGAAGCAAGGAAGCAACTGGACAAGATGGGTCCGGACGCACGGTTTATTTATGCCCGCGTGCTTGGCGAGCTAATGGAGCCCGATGTCGCAGCTACCGTAGCCAAGATGTCACTGCTCAAGATTGCGGAAATCTTGCGGATAACGGCTGACTCATACGAGAACACCCATTACATCGAGGTCACGAAGAAGCGGGGCGAGACGATGATGAGGTTTGCCACAGGAGCAAAGGCCCGCATCGCAGCCGCTACAACCACCACCACGACCGTCAACTAAACCGACAACGCACCACAGCCCTTGGACGCGTGCGCTATACGTGTGCGCGTCCTCAACCTCAACCATTAGTCGTGAAAGGAGAACTGGCACAGCGAGCATGGACATCGAAAGGAACGAAACGGAGATTCGGGAAGTAGATGGACCGATTCAAGAGGCGAAAGAAGACAAATACGCCGCGGCCAAGGCCGAGCGCAACAAAGCACACGTGACTACTGCGTACCTAACATACGCGCGCAGCAACAAAGCGGAAGACGACCAATGGCGGTTAGCGTGGTCGATTGAACACTTCGCGCGAACCAAAGTGAAACGTGTTGAGCAGGAGCACAACTTCCGCGAGACAGCGGTGGACGCAGAGGACGTCACCCAGGAAGTGATTCTAGACGTTAAGAGCAGTTTGCCGGGTTTTCGAGGGAGGACGCCCCTAGAGTTCTTAAGCTGGTTGCAGACAATCTGCCGCAGACACCGTGTGGACTTTTTTAACGATTCCTTTGACGCCACGTGTAAGACAGATGGACTGTACAAAGAACACGAGGACGAAGACGGCTTCGTGCGGCAAACAGAAAACATCAAAATGTATCCCGAACTTCGGAACGACCAAGGACTAGACGGCTATATCAAGATTCCCGAATGGATCACCGGCGACGACCGCTATATCTGCAAACTGATCATGGACGGTAAAACGCACAAGCAGATCGGGCCGTATCTGGGGATGACCGAGGCAGCGGTCAAAATGCGCGTACAGAGAATGCGGAAAACAGGAAAAGAGAAGAAATCTAAAAAAAGCTGAGGACTTTGTTACTTTTCGGCTTCTGAGAACGGACTTCTAAGTGAGAGGGAAGAATATCCAAAGATATTCCGTCCCTATTCGGTCCCAATTCAAGGAGAAATACTACCGTGTCAAATTTGAATACCCTTACCGCGACCGCTGCCAAGCTGAACGTTTCCGAGCAGTTCGTTCGCAACCTTATCGAAGGTGGCCATCTGGATACGATCAAGGTCGGTCGCCGCACTTTGGTATCCGACGCTGCGATCTCAAAGTTCAAAGTCAGCGTAGCAGCGTAGCAGCGTAAATGCAGGATCGCGCCCAAAGTCGGTTCGCGGATTGTCGTTTTAGAAATTGGGAGTTTCGCGCTAAAGCTGTTCACGTTTGAAGAACGGCTCAGTGGCTCGCCAAGCGCTGCTTGGCTCGCTGCCTTCGCCTGCGTTTCAACTTGATCGTGAGTGCAGTAGCACTGCACGAGCAGCTACGCCAGTGGCAACGGTCGACGATCTACACGTGAACAATCACAGTCTAAAAACACACTTCCTGTTTACGCGTATCCCTGTTCCTTCCAACAATCACATATAACAATGGCGACCCCTATGTTAACTGTCTGTATTTTATGACGGTTACAGACGGCACGTGTCGACTCATTCGACACTTACTGTCGACTCGTTCGACACTTGGCCGTCTGTCCTGTCGATTCGTTCGACACTTCTGACGTAACAACTCCTGTTACATATTGAACCCCCGACGCACCTTGCGTCAGCGGGACAAACTCACCCCTGTAAAGGGTTAAATCCGGCGCTCCGTTTCAGGAGCGACCAACGGAGGACAACTTGAGCAACATCTACAACGGCACCGTTCACAGGTACCATCAATGGCGGTATGACTTCACCGACGCAATCGTCGCCAAAAACCTAGACAGGGCAGCTATTGTGATCCTTTTGCGTGTGCTCGGCTTCGCGCAGAACTTGAGCAAAGCGTCGTTCACACTGACGACTGCAAAGATTCTGGAAGAGACTGGAATCCATCGTCATTCGTGGATCGCAGCCAGAAAGCAACTGAACCACAGCGGCCTTGTGAAGATCGAGCAGGCACCCGGTAAGGGCGTATGGAAGTTTACGCTCCCAGTCACCTATCGCTATCTCGATCTTGAGACCTGCACCAGCGACGAAATCGAAGCCTACTATAGGCAGCATCTCACCGACGCCGTCGATGATGGCGACAGGTTGGTGGGCACCTGTCCCTTTCACGGCAAGAAAAAGCAATTCACCGTAAAGTTGAAAGAGGACATCGATTCCCGCATCGGGACGTGGTCATGCTTCTGCGGCACTCAGCAAAGTGGCAGAGTGCTTGCGTTTGAGCAGCGAATCTCCGGGGTCGATGAGAGACAAGCATACCGTAACGTGACGGACTTCTTTATGAACCTGCGACGCGAACAAAGCGAACACGTGGACTCGGCACCGAATCCGCAATACCGCACGCGACAACCTTACCGCCCGAAGACTGAGGAGGCAGCAGCATTATGAGTGACATGAGATTGACACCGGACAACATGACGGCCAAATTCGCTGCCAAGGGATTGTCTGAAGCACTGGAGATTTACAACGCAGGACACACTTTCAGGTTCCCAGATCGCAAGATCGGGGAGATTGTAGGCTGGTGTGTGTTCGAAGGCCGAATCACCTCTAAACAAAGAGGACTACTGCATCGCTTGCTAGAGCAACGCAGGACTAACTGACAAGATCGCCTCTGTCAAAAATGACAAAGGCGATTCAGTACACGCAACAGGGCTTGCCATCTGGCGAGCCTTTTCTATTTGTGCCCCAAGTTTCGCCTCAGCACTCCGCGCTTTGGCGGTGGGAGCAGGCTCCTTTGATGGATTCCCCTGCTCCCGTTTTTCTCCATCCTACGATCACGCTTCACAAGTGATCGCGCGTCCTTGTCTCCAACCAAGAGAGGACATCCATGTCTTACAGCAGCAGCAAATCAAAGCAGCACAGTTCCGAAAACCTATACCGATACATCTATTACCTTGGTGCCTTGGCGAACGTCTACGTGGTCTCCATGTACGATCACTACTCAGCACACCACGTTGCAGGAAGCCTGCGAGTTTCGCGACTACCTTGAGAGTGACGCTGGCAAGCGAGAGGCAGCCGAGCGCGAACAGAGGCGAGAACAGAAACGCCAATACGATATGGAGCGCGATGAGCGCAAACGCCAAGAGAGCGCAGAGCGTAATCAGTGGCGTCTCGAAGTCTGTCCCTACTTTGAGGACGGCACCGAGGTGTTCACAGCATGAACCCGTCTCAGAACAGACCCCGCAAAGGTGGCGCATCCTCGCGAGCTATCCGCACATGGAAGGATTCATTTCACGGATTCGTTCACAGCGTTGACGCACACAGCTTGCCAACCGAGACCTCACCTGCGCCCACTCAGCCGCGGTTTCCGCTATCGCTTAACGCCACGTTGGCGAAATGGCCAGAATTGGAGACCGTCTGGATTGAAGACTGGAGCGACGATTGCCAAGTCGCGCTCAACGTCAAAAACATTCCTGCTGCCATCCATCGGATAGCAGGTGAACGCTTCGACCCCTGCGACATTGGCAGCGGGTTGATCCCGTAGCACCAACAAAAACCAACACAAGGAAAACATATGCCAGCTAACAAACAGGAGAGACGCGTTCTCTCTTCAGCACTCACACTCCGCAAAACCGACACAGGCCGCACCGTGTCAGGCCGAGGTATCACTTACGGCGTCTTGAGCAAGAATATTGGATTCCGTGAAAAGTTCCTGCCTAACTCGCTCACCATCGACCCCTCAATGAAGTGTCTATGGTCTCACGACAATTCTCAGATTTTGGGAACCGTGCGAGCGGGCACGATGAAAGTCACTGACAAAAGTGACGGGCTTTACTACGAAGTCTCGCTGCCTAATACCACCTTGGGCAGAGACGTTCAGACGCTGCTTGAGCGCGGCGACATTGGATTCGATGGGACGGATTCAGTCTCATTCGGCTTCGCTTGCGATGACGATTCGTGGTCTGAAGCCAACGGCGAAGTCATCAGGACCGTCAAGGCCGCGACTGTATTCGAGATTTCAATTCTCGGTAACGGGGACGCTGCCTACAGCCAAAATACAGTGTCATTGCGCAGCGCTCCTGCATCTGTCCGTGCTGCGCTCGCAAAGCGCATTGCTGGTGACGCTTCTGAAATCGATCCCGAGGACAACGACAACACGGACGGCGACATGGACGACGACACCGACCCCGAGTTCCTTGACCTCTGTGACTCATGCTCAGAGAACCTTTGTACCCGCTGTCAGGCGATCAGAAACAAGCGTAGCGCAATCGACATGAACCTTCTTCCAGTTCGTTTCGGGGTGTGTCTCAGGTGCACTAGGAACTTGTTGAAAAACGATTTTCGGAGGCTATTTCAAGGTGCGAATGAGTGATAGGAAATGTATGCCAACACTCGATCGACGCCTTGTAGGCCCATTTCAGTGCGAAGTAGATTTCGACTTCCACTACAATTTAGGGCCGTCTAACCCTTTTTCAACAAGTTCCTAGGTCTCTTTGTGATACCTGCTTTGACAATTACGACAACATGCTGAATGGTAGCGGTCCCGACGCGCGCAGCCGTCGCCAGCGTGCCGCTCTCTTACTTAGGATGGCGGCTGCACAATGACACCGCAACTCTACAAAGAAGTTCGTGACATTTTGGATGAGCAGCATTACTCGGACGAGTTTTTGTTGAATGCGGTCCTGCTGGTGAAGCTTCTCGTTGACCGCGACATCTACATTGCGAAGCGCGTGCTAGAAAAGATTCAGGAAGCACTCACGAACTAGCCGCCTAATCCCTTCACAAGTGTTGCTCCATCCTCTGAGCGTCCACGCTGACGTTATCGCCGAAGTGTGTTCGCTCTCCAAACCACAACAACCAAAACAAACAACCCCGTGAGGCAAACCCTCACCAATAAGGATTCAAATGTCTAACAATCGTATCGCCCAGTCCGAAGCAGCCATCGCAAGAATCACCGAGGACAAAAACAAGTCGCTCCGCTCGCTCAGTACGCTCACCCTCGAGGGGAAGGAGAATACGCCAGCGGCGAGAGCATTGCAGCAGGCGATAGCCAACGCTGAATCTGATATCGCTGATTTGCGCTCTATTATTTCGCGCCCTTCGTTCCAAGCGATAGCAGAGAAAGAAGAGCAGGAAGCGCGCGAACGCGTTAACCAGCAACTGACTGGCGCAGTAGTGACCGCTGTTAAGGATGCCATTCCTACATCCGCTGTAATCGCTGAGAAGGCTACTGAGGACCGTACGGCAGTAATCGCAGGGTATCGTTCTTTCCTGAAAGATGGACGACTTCCAGAGACGCGCGACATAACGCAAACTGGCTCTGGCTCTGGTATAGCGTTAGTGCCCGCAGGTTTCGAGTCCACTTATCAGTCGGCCATTAAAGTCGTTTCTCCGCTGGCCGCCACCGCACAGAGCACTGAAGCATCCCGAATCACGAAGCTGTTCAGCGTGAGCGATGTTTCAAGTGATCAGGCGCTTCTTTCGCCCGAAGGCTCGAATGTCGGAGCGTCGGCTGATCCTCTTTTCGTGTCCTATCAAGCAACGAATACTGACTCTGGAGTAAGTGTCGTCAAGGTATCTTGGCAACTGTTGCAGGATTCTGCGTTCAACATGGAGAACTTCATTAGTGTTGTGACGAAGGGACGTGTGGCACGGTTCTACGATAGCGCGATCCTACGCAACACGGACCCGTCGGGCACAAATTTGCCTAACAGCGTTTCGGGTGGATTGCTCGGTGCCGTGACCTCTGGCGTCGTACAGGCCGCTGGCTCTTTGGCGTCTGGTTGGAAGTACACGGACGCAGTTGCTCTTGTGAACAGTATCTCAGACGTTGCCTACAACGATGGAGCAGCGTTCTTGGTGTCTCCAAAGATGCGCGGATTCATTCTCACTAATTTCCTCGATAGCCAGAATCGCCCGCTGTACAAGTTTGACGAGAACGGCAACCTGTTTGTGCTCGGCAAGCCCGTGTGGACATCGAACTACTTCCCGACATACGGCGCATCGACGGTGCAGGCCCTGTACGGTCGATTTGATCTCGCCTTTGCGTATCAGTATGCAAACCGAATCTATAGCGCTAACCCGCTGCCTGAGCAGATGATGACCGAGTTCGTAGTGGAGACCCGTTACGCGGGTTCGCCTACGCAGATCGCGTCATCGGCGCTTGTCAAGTTGACGACCGCGGCGAGCTAAACCGTAACCATCACTGTCACGAATATGGGCAGGCTCTTTATTGGGTCTGCCCATTCGTTTTGCAAAGGACAATCTTAAATGAATGCCTCTATCTGTGATCACATCACCAGCGACGAAGTACCCTACGCTGGTCTCCCCGACGCCAACAGCCAACCCCGCTACTACTGTCCCGCTTGCCTGCTACAGACGATTGTCGTCTTAGTGCAGACCCTGAAGCCTGTCGCTGTGTTCCGCCTTATGCAAATTGAGAAGCAGTTCGCGCGAGAGATCACGCAAGCCATGCGTACTTTCACCTATCAACTGAAGCGGTCGAACTCCCCAGACTCACTTTCGCGCAATCGCGTCCAGTGTGTCGCTCGCTACATTGCGAACGCCGCTGGCTTGGGAACATCGAAGCAGGAACGTTTCCAGCGCTATCGCGTTGGCCAAGATGACGGTGTCCCGTCCTACAAGCGAACACTGAAGCACTACGAGCGCGCTAAAGAACCGCGCTCGCTTTCGTCGTTTTCAGACGTGATCGCGTTCAATAAGAGGGTGACGGCATGAACAACCCTCTTCTGAACGATCAACAAGCAGCCGAATGGCTCTGCGTCTCAGCTGCCACTCTTCGCAGTTGGCGATGCAGGGGCGTTGGACCCGCTTTCATAAAAATGGGTAATGGGATCAAGGCTGCCGTGCGCTATGCTGAGTTTGACTTGCAGCAATTCATCGCTCAGAGTCGCGTTACCTCTTCAGTGCGGGCTGCATTCGAGGGATAACGATGGACGTTTACAAGCGCAAAGGCACGAAACACTGGCTCGCGGACTTCACTGTTAACGGACAACGATTCAGGAAGAGTACGGGAGCCATAACAAAGGCAAAGGCGATGGAAGTAGCGGCAGAACTTCTCAGGCAGGCTCAAACAGGCGCGGCACTGGCTCGCAAGGGGCCGATTCCTGTCCTTTCCCGCTTCGTCGAGGTTCGTTTCCTGCCGTTCGTCGAAACCAGCACCTTGGCAGAGCAATCGAAACGCTACTATGCGGCGGGTTGGAGAATCCTTCAATCGACTCCCGTTGCAAGCATGAGACTCGACTCAATAACGACCTCCGTTGCCGACGTTCTGAAGCTTCACGGCAGCGGGTCAAATCAGAACATGGCCCTCCGTACACTGCGTCGGATTCTGTCTCTGGCTCACGAGTATGGGATTCTTTCGACTGCACCCCGTATCAAACTCCGCAAAGAGAACCAGCGGACGGCGGTATGGAATGCTGAGGCAGAGGAAGCACTGCTCAAGGTGGCTCCCCAGCCGCTGAAAGATGTTTTCCTCATTTGCCACGACTCAGGGATGCGACCCGATGAAGTCATCCACCTGAAGTGGGATGACATCCTCTGGGACAAGAATCTGATATTCGTGCCGAAAGGGAAGACAAGAAAATCCACTCGCCACGTCCCTCTGAGTGACCGTGTACGCGCTGCGTTGCGTGTACGTGCTCAGGGAGCCAAGACGGAATGGGTTTTCACGTCCAAGCGCAGCAAGAGCGGCCATATCGGTCACACAGCCATTGAGAAGCCCTTCAGGAAGGCAAGGGAAGATGCCAAGCTGCCCAAGGAACTGGTGTTGTATTCCGCAAGGCACAGCTTCGCTACGGACCTGCTAGACCGGACGGGCAATCTCAAGCTGGTGATGGATGTGCTCGGTCATGAAAGCGTCACGACCACACAAAAATACCTGCATCCAGAGTTGAAAGACATTGCTGAGACGGTGAACGCACGCAACTCAGACAATGCGGCAACGAATTTACGGCACAGTTTACGGCACAGTGATGGTGCGATTCAGTAAATGAAGCCGCTAAGTTGTTGATTTTATGGTGCGCCCAGAAGGATTCGAACCTCCGGCCTATTGATTCGTAGTCAATCGCTCTATCCAACTGAGCTATGGGCGCACTTTAAAGAAGGGTGACTGCGAACTCTTCTAAAGATATCAATTTACGCGCTGCCATGCAACGCGAGATATCTGAAACTGCCATTGGGAAATGCGCCGGGAGACGACGCATTTACGCCAGATACCGGCAGCATCCTCGTGTATACTGCGCCTGTCGATCGCTGTAGTTTGCGCCATGCACCCCGGCAGGAAGGCAAACGATACATGCAGACAGCAACCACAGCTTCATGGAAGAGACGCCTGTACGACACGTATGTCTCCAGCGGTCAAGCGGGGCATCAGGGCGAGTCGATAACGCCGGAACAGCTGTTCCGTCCACGCAAGGCCTACGTAGGCCATCTGATTACACATTATCTCCCTCAGCAACGCGACTCGCGCATTGCAGATCTTGGCTGCGGCCATGGCGCACTTTTATATTTTCTCTCCCGCGCTGGTTATACCCGCATCGAGGGAGTCGACACATCGCCGGAACAGATCGAGCTCGCCCATCAGCTCGGCATTGCGCAGGCGCAACGTGGCGATGTGGCTGAATTTCTGGCGCGCCACGCGGACGGATCGCTGGACGCCGTGTTGCTGATGGATGTTATCGAACACCTCGAGCCTCAGGAACTCTTCGATCTGCTGGACTCTGTTCAACGCGTGCTCGTGCTTGGCGGAACCTGCCTCGTCCACGTCCCCAACGCCGAGGGACTCTACGGAATGCGCGTTCGGTACGGCGACTTCACGCACCGGTTAGCCTTTACCGCAAAATCGGCGAACCAGATCTTTCGCTCCCTCGGTTTTCGCAAGGTAGAAACTTACGAAGATAAGCCCGTCATCCACGGAGCGAAGAGCGTCGTCCGCCGCGTCTTATGGGACTGCCTGACACTTCAACACCGGCTTTTGCTGCTCGCGGAAACGGGCGCAGGCGGAGCCATTCTGTCACAGAACATCCTTATTCGGGCGACAAAGTAGACCTACTTGGTCTGAACGGGAGCAGGAGCCGCTTCTACCGCCGGTTGCGGAGGAATGAGCGGAAGCTCCTCGACGATATCCAGCCCTGTCCGTCTCACCAATTCGTAGACAACGGCCTTATTCAGCCGCGTCGCGTCGTACTCCACCTGCACCGTTTTCCAGTCGGGATTCATCCGGATGCGCCGCACGCCGTACACCTCGCGCATCTTGCCCAGCGCAAACATCGCCGCTTCGGTGGGATGCTGTTCGTACCTGTAGAGGACCTCGAGCTGCGTCATAGGGAGATCATAGCAGCGGCGAAGCGCCTTCGAGCAAATGCAATCGCAGGTGATAAAAGCAACTGCTGGCTCGGCTATCTGATATACAAATGCAAATAACATGATCGATCGCAGAATCTTCCTGAAATCAGCCGCTGTGAGCTCGCTGCTCCCGGCGGCCTCCGGCGTCTTTCACCAGTCTGATGCCTTTGCCCAAACCGAAAAGCCCGCGCTTCCTCCCGCCATCGCCGCTCTCAAGAGCCGCAAGGACGAGGCGCGCCCGATCTCCCCGGCAGAGCGTGGAGCGCGCCAGCAGCGGGCCCGTGAACTGATGACCGACTATAAAATCGACGCCGTCCTCATGGCCGGAGGCACATCTCTGCGTTATTTCACCGGCATCGGATGGGGAAACAGCGAGCGTTTCTCCGGCTTCGTGCTCCCGCGCAAAGGAGATGCGTTCTGCATCGCGCCCGCCTTTGAAGAAGAACGGCTGCGCGAGCAGATGAAGCAGTTTCCCGATGGCGACCGGGTTCGCATTCTCATCTGGCAGGAAGACGACGACCCGTACCCGCTGCTAGCCCGCGGTCTCCGCGACGCCGGACTCGCCACCGGCACGATCGGGATAGAAGAGCGAACCATGTTCGTATACGTGGATGGCGTAGCCAAAGCGAGCCCCGGCTTTACGCTGACCAGCGCTACCCCGGTGACCGCAGGCTGCAGAAGCATCAAGAGCGACCATGAACTAGCGCTGATGACGCTCGCCAACCAGGTCACGCTTGCCGCCTATGAAGCGGCCTGGAAGAGCATCCACGACGGCGCGACTACGCACGATCTCACTGACCTGATCATGCGCGCCTATGCGCAGCAGGGATTCCCACAGGGCTATGCCAGTGTGCAGACGGGCGAGTTCACCGCGTTGCCCCACGGCTCGATGCAGCCGCAGGTCATCCGCGAAGGTTCGGTGGTGATGATCGACGACGGCTGTGTCGCCGAAGGATACCAGGCGGACATCACGCGCACGCTGGTTCTCGGCAAACCCACCGACAGGATGAAGTCGGTGTTCGAAGTTGTGCACAAGGCGCAGGCAGCAGCGCTGGCTGCCGCTCGGCCAGGCGTCGAATGCCAAAGCGTCGACGCGGC
The DNA here is from genome assembly GCA_963721995.1 of uncultured Acidobacteriaceae bacterium. Taxonomy (GTDB): domain Bacteria; phylum Acidobacteriota; class Terriglobia; order Terriglobales; family Acidobacteriaceae; genus Silvibacterium. The sequence goes on from CAVRNK010000031.1 coordinate 32,336, forward strand.
CGCACGCAAGGTGATTGATGATGCCGGCTTCGGCCCGGGCTACGCGCACTTTACGCATCGCGTCGGTCACGGCATCGGCATGGACATGCACGAGTGGCCGTACCTGGTGAAGGGCAATCGTCAGACGATCTCGGCGCGCATGACCTTTTCCGACGAGCCGGGAATCTACCTTCGCGGTGAGTTCGGCGTGCGCCTTGAAGACGACATGCACATTACCGAAAATGGAGCCGAGCTCTTCACTCCGCAGTCGCCCTCTCTGGAGGACCCTTTCGGACAGGGGTAGCTGCGCTGCCCCGTTCACCGACCCTACAGGTTCCGCAGATAGTTCTCAATCTCCGGGCTCGTCCAGTCCTGCGCGCCGATAAACTTCCGCCGGATGCGCCCCTTCGGGTCGATGATGTAAGTCTCCGGCGGCCGCGTCGTCCCGAACGCCAGGTTCGACTTTTGCGAGAGATCGAGCGCGATCACCATGTTGCCCAAATGATTGTCGGCAACGTATTGCCGGTAGGCATCGGCATCCGTATCGAAGCTCACCGCCAGCACCACCACATTCGGAACCTGCTTCTCCAGCTGCATCAGGGAGGGGAATTCTTCCAGGCACGGCGGGCACCACGATGCCCAGAAATTCAGCACCACCGTCTTCCCGCGATACTGATCCAGGCTGACCGTCTGCCCCTGGTCGTGAACCGTAAAATCCGGAGCAACCATCCCGACCTGCGCCGGATGGTTGCCGCGATCGCAGCCCGTTCCGGCCAAGGTAGCGGCGAGCAAAATCAGTACAGCGAATGCGCCCTTCGAGCGACCCCGCCAGAACCCGTTGTTGAACCAACTCACATTTCTATAATAAAAGACCACAGTGGACTCCGCGCCCGATCAAGCTCCCCAGCTCAAGCTCTCCGTCATCATCCCCGCCCGCAACGAAGAGGACTGCCTCGGCGACTGCCTGCGCTCGCTCGTCACCCAGTCCGAGAGCGCCTGGCAACTTGGACGCGATTGGGAAATCATCGTCATCGACGACAACTCCACTGACCAGACTCACGCCATCGCCACCAGCTTTTCCGACGTGGCCGTTCTGCGCGCCCCAGCTCTCGAACGAGGCTGGACCGGAAAAGCCAACGCCGTCTGGGCCGGAGCCCAGGCCGCACGCGGCGAATGGCTGCTCTTTACCGACGCCGACACCATGCACGAGCCCGGCCATCTCAGCCTCGCCATCGTCGAAGCCGAACGCCACAACGCCGCCATGCTCTCCTACTCGCCGCGCCAGATCGTTACCGGACTCTGGCAGCGCGCTCTCATGCCTCTGGTCTTCAGCGAACTGTCACTCGCCTATCCACCCACCAAGGTCTCCGATCCCGAAACGCACATCGCCGCCGCCAACGGCCAATTCCTGCTCGTTCGCCGCGATGCCTACTTCCGCATTGGCGGACACGAAGCCGTGAAGGAAGCCGTCCTCGAAGACGTAGAACTGGCCAGCATCATCAAGCGCCGCAAGCTTGGCTTGCGCTTCCGCTACGCGCCCGAAGCCGTCTCCACCCGCATGTACCGCAGCTTCGGGGCCATGATCGAAGGCTGGACCAAAAATCTCGCGCTGCTCTTCGGTAATCCCGTGGCGCTCGCTGCCTGGCGCATCCTCGATCTGGTTCTGCTCGTCGGCCTGCCGGTGCTCGCCTGGTTTCTTTATGAACGAAATCTGCCGCTGGTCTGGCTATTTGCTCTGCTGCTTATCTGGCTGCGTAATGTATGGCGATACTATCGCCGCGTCGCCAAATCCAATTTTCCCTTCGCGGACTGCCTGATCACGCCCATCGCCCTGCCGCTTTTTGCCGCGCTGCTCTACCGCAGCTGGTTCAGTCACACCGTAACCAGGCGGGTAAGTTGGAAGGGCCGCGACTATCCCAGTCACAACCGCTGAACCCTTGCTCTGCCAGCCTCATCTATCATTAAGGTATCTAGTTGGACCTCATGATCCTGCTCACCCGCAAAGCCGAATTCTCCGCCTCTCACTACTACTGGAACGACGCCTGGTCCGAGGAGGAGAACCGCCGCGCCTTCGGCAAATGCGCCAACCGCAATGGACACGGCCACAATTACACCCTCGAAGTCACCGTCTCCGGCGAGATCGATCCCGTCTCCGGCTTCGTCGTCGATCTTAAGGATCTGAAGACCGTCCTCGAGCGCGAAGTGGTCAGCGTCTACGACCATCGTCACCTCAATCTCGAAGTGCCCGAGTTCAAGACTGCCAATCCCACTACGGAAAACATCGCCGTCGCCATCTGGAAGCGTCTCGACGGCAAAATCCCCGGCGCGAAGCTCCACCGCGTCCGCGTCTACGAACTGCCGGATCTCTTTGCCGACTACTACGGTGAGGCCTGAGGCTACATGGAAGTATGAGAGCCTATTTCGGACGCCGTTATCGCCTCAGCGCCTCGCACCGCCTGCACTCGCCCGCCTTCGATGAGACTCGCAACCGCGCCGTCTACGGCAAGTGCAACAACCCCTACGGGCACGGCCACAACTACGTCATCGAAGTCATCGTCGGCGGCAACATCGATGCGGTAACGGGCATGGTCTGCGATCTCGTCGCGCTCGATTCCTGTGTGCAGAAAGAAATCCTCGACCGTTTCGATCACACCAATCTCAACATGCACGCCTGCTTTCAACGCACCGTGCCGACAACCGAAAATTTCAACATCGAAGTGCATCGCCTGCTCACAGCGGCATTCAGGCAGGCAGAAATCATCTCAGTGCGCGTGGAAGAGACCTCGAATAATTCCTTCGAGTACCCTGTCCGCGACTTCATCGCACAACAGGGAAGTACGGCATGAAAAGCAACCACCGCCACGCCAGCGCCGCTCTGAAAGAAGAAATCATCGGCGTCACCGGCCTTGAAGACTTCTCCACGCAGGACATCTACCGCGAGATCATCCGCCGCTTCGACGCCGACCCCACCCGCGACGGCCTCGAGCGCACGCCGGAGCGCGTCGAAAAAGCCCTGACCTTCCTCACCAAGGGATACAACGAGGACCCTAACGCCATCCTCCACGACGCCCTCTTCGACGTCGACTATGACGAGATGGTCATCGTCAAGGACATCGAGATGTACTCGCTCTGCGAGCACCACATGCTGCCCTTCTTCGGCAAGGTGCACGTCGCTTATATCCCCGACGGCAAGGTCATCGGACTCAGCAAAATCCCGCGCCTCGTCGAAGTCTTCGCACGCCGTCTGCAGGTGCAGGAGCGCCTCACCCGCCAGATCGCCGACGCCATCCAGGAAACCATCGCTCCCCAGGGCGTCGGAGTCATCATCGAAGCGCGCCACCTCTGCATGATGATGCGCGGCGTCGAGAAGCAGAACTCCTCGACGGTTACCTCCGCAATGGTCGGCGTCTTCCAGAAGCAGAACACGCGCAACGAATTTCTCGCCCTCGTCCGCGAGCGCACGCCGAACAACATTTGATCCCGTCCGCTCTGGGTGCCCCGGGTTCGGATTTTCGGACCTGGGATCGAGCACCTATAGTAGACAGGGTGAACGGGCTCCTTATCATCGATAAACCCTCCGGCATGACTTCCCACGACGTAGTCGCCCGACTGCGCCGCGCCACCGGAGAACAGTCCATCGGACATCTCGGCACGCTCGACCCCATGGCAACCGGAGTTCTGCCCCTTCTGCTCGGCAAATTCACGCGACTCGCGCAGTTCTACGGAGCCCACGAGAAGGCCTACACCGGCAGCATCCGCTTCGGTTTCTCCACCGACACCTACGACGCCGAAGGCACTCCAACATCCGCCCCTGTAAGACCCTCGTTCACCCTCGAGCACATTCGCGCCGCCGCTGTGCGTTTCCGCGGAGACATCGACCAGCCTCCGCCGCCCATCTCTGCCAAAAAGATCGGCGGCAAGGCCGCCTACAAGATCGCCCGCTCCGGCGAAACGCCCCAGCTCAAGCCCGCCCGCATCCACATTGCCGAGTTTGCCGTCACGTCCTTCGACGGGGAACTCGCAGCGTTCCGCATGCGTATCTCTTCTGGTGGATACGTCCGTTCCGTTGCCCACGAGCTCGGCCAGATTCTTGGCCCCGAACCACATCCGGGTGCACATCTCGCCACTCTGCGCCGCATCGCCTCCGGCCCCTTCACCATCGAACAGGCCATCCCGCTGCCAGAAGCCGAATCCCTCGCCCGCGACGGCCGGCTCGCCGCGCATCTGCCGCACCCGCGCACGCTGCTGCCCGAACTCCCATCCGTCACCGCCGACGAGCAGACTCTATCCCGTCTGCGCAACGGCATGCAGATCAACCTGCCGGAATTTACGCAGGCTCCGCTGGTCAAAGTTTTCTACGGACAGAGGGAACTCGTCGCCATCGGTAAGCGCATCGCCGGCACGCTGTTTCAGCCGACCATCGTTCTCGTCTGAGCTACTTTCTCAGCATCGGCTTGAGAAAGTCGTACATATCATCCGCGATGATATCCGCGCCCTTCGCTGTGGGGTGAATGCCGTCTTCCTGCAGCGCTCCGGGAACCTTGTAGACATGCAGCAGAACAAAAGGGAAGAGCGGCACATTGAACTTCTTCGCCGCCAGGACAAAGGTCTCCTTGAAAGCGTTCGAATAGTCCGGCCCATAATCCGGAGGCATAACGATTCCCACCAGAGCGACCTTGATTCCCGCTCCCTGCAGCGTCTGAATGATCTGGTCGAGGTTGGCGCGCGTGGATGTTATGGGCAGTCCCCGCAGCCCGTCGTTTCCGCCAAATTCAACCACCACAATCTGCGGATGCGCGGCGAGCACCTGTGGAAGCTGGCTCACGCCGTCCTTGGTCGTAGCTCCGCTCACGCCAAAGTTCAGCACACGGTAGTTATTTCCATGCGCGTCCAGACGCTGCTGCAGGCCGTCTGGCCAGCTGTGGCCTGGATCGATCCCATAACCGGCCGTGATGCTGTCTCCAAAGCAGACAATGACTGGTTTCGGAACGCCTGTTTTCGCAGGAGCAAACGGCGTGAGCGTAAAGAGCAGCAGGGCCAAAAATCGCTTCACTTCGCGATTGTAGCGAAACCCGGGCAGCGAAACGCGCTCTCGCCGGCATGGGAAACTGGTAACAGGCGACGCGCTACAAGAGGAACCCCGGAATGATTGAAGTTCGCAACCTGAAGAAATCCATCCGCAACGGCAGCCGCACCGTCGACATCCTGCGCGGCATCGACCTCCTCATTCCGCAGGGACAGTTCGTCGCCATCATGGGTGCGTCTGGTAGCGGCAAGAGCACCTTACTCGGCCTGCTCGCCGGACTCGACTCACCCAGCGAGGGTGAAGTCCTTCTCGACGGCGTCGACATCAGCCACCTCGAAGAAGACCACCTCGCCCAGGTGCGCGGTCAGAAGATTGGCTTCGTCTTCCAGTCCTACCAGCTCATTCCCACACTCACCGCGCTCGAGAACGTCCTGCTGCCGCATGAGCTTAACGCCCGCGGAGACGGCCGCGCCCGCGCCACCGCCCTTCTCTCGAGCGTCGGCCTCGCCGACCGCCTGCACCATTACCCCGTCCAGCTCTCCGGCGGCGAACAGCAGCGTGTGGCCCTCGCCCGCGCTTTCGTACTCGACCCGCCCATCGTCTTCGCCGACGAGCCCACCGGCAACCTCGACTCGGTCAACGGCCAGCATGTGCTCGACCTGCTCACCGTCCGTCAGAGAGAAGCCCGCACCACGCTCGTCATGGTCACGCACGATCCCGACATCGCCGCCCGCGCTGATCGCGAAATACACCTGCGCGACGGCCTTGTTGTCGCCGACGAGCTGACCGCCCACGCGCAACCAACCGAGGTTATTGGATGACCACGCCCTCGAAGCCCGCGCTGCCGTGGTCGACCGCCGCCCGCATTGCCTGGCGCGAACTGCGCGCGTCGCGGGCTAAATTCGTCTTCGTCCTGCTCTCTGTCGCCATCGGAGTGGCTGCCCTCACCGGTGTACGCGGCTTCAGCGATGCATTTCAGAGAGCTCTTCTTGGCGACGCGCGCGGCATCATGGCCGCCGACCTCTCCGCGCGCATGTACCGCCTCGCCACGCCAAAAGAGCAGCAGCAGCTTGACGCGCTCGCTATCAGCGGCGTCGAGCGCACCAGCGTGACCGAGACCGTCTCCATGGCCTCCGTTCAGGGCGACCCGGTGCCGCTGCTCATCTCGCTCAAGGCTGTCGACCCCGCCGTCTATCCCTTCTATGGACACATCATTCTCAACCCGTCCGGAAAATTGAGCGACCTGCTCAATGACTCTACTGTCCTCGTCGACGACAACCTCCTCGTCCGCCTCAACGCCAAAGTCGGTGACACCCTCAAGATCGGAACGAAGCACTTCCGCATCGCCGCCGTCATCCTTCGTGAGCCCGACCGCATGACCGCCGGCGTCGGCCTCGGCCCGCGCGTCATGATCACCCGGAGCGCCATGCTGCAGAGCGGACTCCTCGGCCTCGGCAGCCGCGCCAGCGAGCGCTATCTCTTCAAGATCGACAACCCCGTAAACGGTAAAGCCCAGGACATCGGCACCCTCCGTTCCGAGCTCGAAAAGATTCTCCCCGACGCCCAAATCACCGACTTCCGCGAGACCAGCCCCGAACTCACCCGCGGCCTCGACAACGCCACCGGACTCCTCAGCCTCATCTGTCTTGTCGCCATGGTCCTCGGAGCCATCGGCGTGGCCATGGCCATGCGCGCCCACCTGCAGCAGCGCATTGAAATCCTCGCCATTATGAAGTCCATCGGCGCGCGCTCGTCCGATATTCTGCGCATCTACCTGCTGCAGACCATATTCCTCGGCCTCGCCGGAGGACTCATCGGCGTGGCCCTCGGCCTCGGCGTCGAATACATCTTCCCGTCGCTCCTCGGATCGCTGCTGCCGCTACGCCCGCCGCTCGCCCTGGCCATCAAGCCCGTCTCCGCTGCGCTTGCCACCGGAATCCTCACCACCATCCTCTTCTGCCTGCCGCCACTGCTCGACGTTCGCCACGTGCGCCCCATCGCCGTCCTGCGCAAGATGGTCGAGACCGCAGAAGGCGTCAGCCTGCTTCGCCCCGCGGGCAGCCCGCGTCAGCTTCGCATCCAGCGCTGGCTGCTGATAGCCACCTTCATCGTCGGACTCGCATCGCTCGGCCTCTGGATCGCCGGCCTGCGCCATCACAATTTCCGCTGGTCCCTCGTCGTGCTCGCCATCGACCTTGCCTTCGGTATCTCTGTCGTCACCTACGGCTTCTGGGGACGGAAATTCCGCGAGCGCAAACTGCAATGGTTCGCCATCGCCCTCATCGTCGCCGGCCTCGCCGCCATCGCCGCCGCGCTCTCCGATTCCTGGACCATCGGCAAGTGGTTCGCCGCCAGCCTCTGTGCGGTGCTCCTCGTCATCCTCGGGCTTTCCGCGCTCACCCTTCGCTCGTTAAGAGCGTTCCTCGACAAGACCCGTCTGCACCTGCCTTCAGCCCTGCGCCACGGACTCGCCAACCTCTACCGCCCCGGCAATCAATCCTCGGCCGTCCTCGCCGCGCTCGGAGCGGGCGTCATGCTCATCCTTGCCGTCTTCCTCATGCAGAACGCCATCGTGCGCGAGATGCACAACGAGGTCGCCGCCGACACGCCCAACGTCTTCCTCATCGACATCGCGCCCGAGGAACTCTCCGGTGTGCAATCTCTGCTCACAAGGCAGCCCGGTGTGCAGGGCAAGCTCGAAACCATCCCCGTCATCTCCTCGCGCATCACCAGCATCGACGGCGTGTCCGTCGACCAGCTCAAGCTTCAGAACTATCCGCGCCGCATGCTTCGCTCCGCCCCTATTTCCTATTCCGAAGGCGTCCCTCCGGGCACCAAAATCTCCCAGGGCGAGTGGTGGAAGAAGGCCGACGATCCCGGTCTCGCCGTCCCCAGCCTTGCCGTAGTCGACCGCGTGGCCGGCCGTCTCAATCTCCACATCGGTTCGCAGGTCGATTTTGGAGTCGCCGACCGCACCATCTCGACGAAAGTCGTCGCTATCTACAAGGTCGACGGCGAGCATGCATTCGCGCGCAGCGAGTTCATCCTCGCTCCCGGCCTCGTCCGCGACGTTCCCGCGACGTGGTATGGAGCCATCCACGTCACTCCCGCCAGCATTCCGCAGCTTGAGCGCACGCTCTTCAGCGCCTATCCCACCATCACCGTCATCAACCTCGCCGACATCCTCCAGACCATCCAGGACGTCGCCGGGCACATCATCCTCGTCATCCGCTTCCTCGCCGGCTTTTCCATCCTCTCCGGAGCCATCATCCTCGCCTCCAGCGTCGCCAGCACACGCTTCCGCCGCATCCGCGAAGTGGTCGTCCTCAAGACCCTCGGCGCCACCCGCAACCGCATCGCCCAGGTCTTCTCGATAGAGTTCCTGGTCCTCGGCCTGCTCTCCGGAGCCGTCGGCGTCTTCTTCGCGAACGTCCTCGCCCGTATCCTGCTCCAGCGCATGGACATCCACTGGCACGCCGACTACTTCGCCTCGGGCTTCACCGTTTTTGCAACCGCCATCCTTGCCATCGTCACCGGATGGATCGCCAGCTTCCGCATCCTCGGCCAGAAGCCGCTCGAGGTTCTTCGCGAGGAGTAGCTCGCAGTTAACCTGTTCGCGTCAAATTCAGCTCTTCATGGCAAAATGGAGAGCGTTCAAATCAGGAGCATCCGAGTGAGCCCCATCCCTTCCGGAACAGAACTGGCGCGTCCGTTCCTGCCCTCACAGGATTTCGACCTGTCGAAGCGTTTCTATGAAGCGCTCGGATTTGAAAAGGTTCTCGATGGAGACGTTGCCATCTTCGAGATCGGTCGCAGCGGCTTTATCCTGCAGAACTATTACAAGAAGGAATGGGCCGAGAACTTCATGATGCAGCTAATGGTAGACGACCTGGACGCCTGGTGGTCTCGCATCAGCGCCTTGGACCTACCCGGCAAATTCGGCGTAGCCGCTCCGAGTTCACCGGCGATGCAGCCTTGGGGACTCCGCATTGCCTATGTTGTCGATCCCTGCGGTGTGCTCTGGCACGTAGCGCAACGGCGCGACGGTGTCGCGCAGGACTAACCGGCTCTGGCTCACCTGCCGCGAAGTCCGGACGCTCAGGCCCTCTCTAATTTCGTGCCGCTGTCTGTGTCTGCCCTGCCTGCGCCTGGCCGCCGTTGTTCAGCAACATGTGCACCGCTTCCTGATAGCCCATCTGAGGATGCACCGGCTCAAAGTTGCTCGCGTCTTCCGTCGTCTCGATATCCAGCGACTTGATCATCAATATCTTGCCCTGGAGATTCAGCTTCATGTGGGTCGTCTCCCAGTGCCCCTCGCCCACGTCCTTTTGCTCCACTACGATCGTGCCGCCCTTGAAGAGCTTGCCCAGGATGCCCCATCCGAAATTCACATCGGCGATCAGGTGCGCCTCCAGTTTCACCATCCGCTCCTGCTTCTGGTCGACCCACAACTCGCCCGCCATGCCGTGGTATACCTCGCCTTCGCGGTCCGGTGGAGTGAAGTTAGGATTCGGTTTGAAGCTGAGCCGGTAGCAAGGGCCGTTTGGGCCCTCCACCATGCCTTCGAAGTGATAGAGGAAAGCGTCCGGCAGCATCCGGAGCATTTCGTTGGCCCGGTTGCTGTCTTCCTGTTCTTTCTGGTGACGATGTTGCTGGATCTCTGGATGAGCCAGCAGATTATTCAGCCGGTCGATTTCTGCCTGCTCGGCATCGCCGGCCAGAGGCTTGTCTCCGGTGGCGACCAGACGCGCAACATCGCCGTCTTTGGTCTCGACAATTTCTTTCGTCGTGACCCTGCCATCGTCGATCTTGTGCAGTGTGTAACGATATGGGTGACCATTCCCCGGGGCCAGTTCATTGTGCGATGCACGGCGCACCAACGCCGTCGGATCGGACTCAACGCTCTGCTCCGTCGCCTGTCCGGATGCGAAGCCGCACCAAACCAGCGGCAGCATGATCAGAAAACCGACCGCAGCACGCAGGTACTTACGATCCACAATATCTCCGCCGTCGTGCTTAGCAGTTGTCAAATGCAGGCCCTTCTCCCCATCTAGTTTGTCGCCTTGTCCGTTCCAATACAAGTAGAAGGAACCAAACATGAAGCAGTTAGACGCGCAAAACCGCCTCCTGGTTTGACCGGGGCGCCTGAGTTGAACGGTCAGCCCCTTTCAGCAGAGCACCGAAATTGCATACAATCTCAGGATGAAGCAAGTTGTACCCACGCACGCCTCGAATTTCAGCAAGCTTTACCTGGCTCTTCCAGTTCTATGCCTCTTCGTGGCCGTTTCCGGCCTTCTTTCCGCTCAGGATGCTCAGCATCGCGGGCGAAAGTACACGCCGCCGCCGGCGACCGCAAAAATCACCGTCACGGTGGTAAAGGCGACCAACGGTAAGCCGGTTGAGAACGCCGCCGTTGTTTTTCACCCCATAAAAAAGGGCAAGGATGAGGGTGGTCTCGAGCTGAAGACCAACGAAGAGGGCAAGGTCACCATCGATGTCATCCCCATCGGAGACACCGTGCGCCTGCAGATCATCGCCAACGGCTTCCAGACCTTCGGAGATGACTACGAGATCACCTCCGACAGCAAAGACATTACCGTAAAGATGAAGAAGCCCGATCGCCAGTACTCGATTTACGAGCAGCACGACGACAATAAGCAGCAGGGCGGCTCCGAGTCCTCGTCAGACAGGCCGGCTCAACCCGACCAGAAGCCGCAGCCGGATACTTCAAAGCCTCCGCAGTCGAACTGAGGCCTATTCCTCAGCCATCGAGTCGGTACTTCGTTTCTGCCAGCCGATAAAGCGGTCTCCACACCAGCCGGTTGATGGTCACCACCATCAGCGCCATGATGATTGTTGCGGCCAGCAGGATGGGAAAGTTCCCCTGGTCGCTTGCTCGGCTGATCTGCTCGCCCAGCCCCACCGTCGTGAGCGTGTGGTCCTTCAGGTGGAAGTACTCCGCCACAATCGACGCATTCCACGCGCCGCCCGACGCGGTCACTAGTCCGGTGATCAAAAACGGAAAGATGCCCGGCAGGATCACCGTCGTCCAGCGCTGCAGGCTTGAGAAGTGAAAGAGGTCCGCGACCTCCTTCAGATCCGACGGTATCGCCATCGCTCCGGCGATCACGTTGAAGAGGATGTACCACTGCGTCCCCAGCAGCATCAGCGCGATCGACCCGATGCCCAGCCCCAGCCCCAGCCTGACCAGCGCCACCAGGATCACAGGAAAGAGCGCCGTCGCCGGAAACGACGCCGCTATCTGCGCCAGCGGCTGTGTAATGTTCGCCAGCTTGGGATGAAATCCGATAATCACGCCCACGGGGATCGTCCACAACGAGGCCAGCAGCAGGGAGACATTCACCCGCAGAAACGTCGCCGTTGCCCCCGTCAGCAGCATCAGGAACTCGTGCCCGTGCACCTGTCGCAGCAGCAGCAGCGCATGGAACGCTGCGAATGCGATCCCCGCTGCCGCAATCACTCCTACAACGACGTAGGCGGCCAGGCTTCGGCCGCTTGAAGTGACCTGCGGCTTGATCTGTCCCGATTTGCGTTCCTCTCGTCGCGCCAGTGATTTGTAAATGCTCTCGCCCAGCGGAACCAGCGTGTGCCTGTGCAGAACCCCCAGCATGTTTGAATTCCGCAGTATGTGAAGGATCGGCGATGTCACCCGCTCCTCGCTCTCCACGTTTTCGAACTTGAACTTCTCCGACCAGGCGATCAGCGGACGCCACAGCAACTGGTCCGTCATCACCACGATCAGCACCATGGTGATCAGCCCCCAGGTCATTGCCTGATAATCACCACTCGACGCCGCTGTCTGCAGATACGACCCAAGCCCCGGCAGGCGGAAATTCCTGCTGCCTACGGGGAACATCTCGCACACCATGAGAAAGAACCAGCCGCTCGCGACCGAAACCATCGAGTTCCACACCAGGCCGATCGTCGCGTAGGGCAGCTCCAGTTGAAACAGCCTTTGCAGCGGCGAGAAGCGATTGATGTTGCAGGCCTCTCGCAACTCGCGGGGAATGCTCTTCAGCGAGGAATAGAAGCTGAATGCCATATTCCAGACCTCGCCGGTGAAGATCAGCAGAATCGCTCCGAATTCAATCCCCAGCTGCCGGGAAGGGAAGAGCGACATCATCGCCAGCATTACGCCTGGCAGAAAGCTCAGCACTGGGATCGACTGCAGGATATCCAGCGTCGCGATCATCAGCGCTTCCACGCGCGGGTTATATGCGGCGATGTATCCGTAACCGATGGCGAAGATAAGGCTGAGCAGGTAGGCGACAAAGATCCGCACCGTCGAATAGAACGCGTACAGCGGCAGATGCGAAGGCGAGCGGTAAATCTCCACCTCGGGAATCGCGCCGCTGAACCAGAACTTAGCAATCCAGAGAATGGCGTAGAAACCGGCCAGCAGTCCCGCCGCGACCGTCAGATCGAGGAAGATCGGCCACGTCCGTTCCACTACCAGCGCGCGCGACAGCGGATAAGGACTCTTCACTAAGCCTCCGCGCCTTCGACCGTCTCGGCTGTCTCTTCCGTTTCCGGCAGAATGAAGCGCCGCCGCGCGGCATCGAAGTCGAACAGCTCCGCATAGCGCCCCCAGTTGATGGCCGTGTCGAGTTGCCGCTGCGTCTCATCCTCGCTGAACTGCTCGTCGAGCATATCCAGAAAGAACTCTTCGGGTACGGTGTGATCGCTCTTGTTGTTCAACGCGCGGGTGATCTGGCGCAGCAGCAGCACATGCTCGAGCGCCGCCTTGCGGAAGAGCTCCTTCTGCCTCAGAATCTCCGACTCCGCAAACTCACGTCCCTCCGGCGTGATCACGACATCTCCTTCGCCGATCTTCAGGAAGCCCAGAATCTGCGCCGCTTCCATAATCGGCAGCAGGTCGTCGATTTCGAACGCCAGCTCGTCGGCCAGCTTGTAAATGTCGGCGCGGCCCTGCTGGTTACTCAGGTCGATCACAATCTCCAGCAGTCCGGCGATGCCGCCCGGGCGGGCATGCGGCAGCATCTCGTAATGCATCTGCCGCTGGTCGCGGACCCTCCTGCCGTCCACGAGCTCGGGAACCGCCGCCGGCATGACATCCGGCTTGGTCAGCACTTTGTAGATGTAATCCACCAGCTGCGTGAACGGCGTGCCCTTGCGGTCCCGCGGATGCGCCAGCGACACCTTGAAGTCCGTTCGCACATGTCCCGGATTCCTGCCCAGCACAATAATGCGATCGGCCAGCAGCACCGCTTCCTCGATATTGTGCGTGACCAGGAAAATCGCCTGCGTCGGAATCGTCTTCTTCTGCCACAACTCCAGCAGCTCGCTGCGCAGGTTCTCCGCTGTCAGCACGTCGAGCGCTGAAAATGGCTCGTCCATGAACAAAACTTCAGGTTCCACAACCAGTGCCCGCGCAAAACCCACGCGCTGCCGCATCCCGCCCGACAGCTCCTTCGGATAAGCCGCCTGGAATCCGTCCAGACCGACCGTATCCAGAATCTTCAGACTCCGCTCCCTCCGCTCTGTGGGAGCCATCCCCGCAGCCCTCAGCGGGGCCTCCACATTCTCGAGCACCGTCAGCCAGGGAAAGAGTGCGAAGCTCTGAAAGACGATCGACACGTGAATGCGAACCGTCGAAATCGGCTTTCCGTGCCAGTACACTTCGCCCGCCGATGGCTTGGAGAGCCCTGCCAGCATACGCAGCAGCGTCGACTTGCCCGATCCCGAAGGACCAAGCAGCGCCAGAATCTCCCCCGGCACAATCGACAGGTCCGTAGGCGCGATCACCTGGATACGGTTTTCGCTCGGCTGTGCGTAGTACTTCTCTACCTGCTCGGCGCGAATGATTGGTTCCGACATCGTCGTTCCGCCTGAAAAATCTTCAGATGTATTGAACAGCAAGCTGATGCGGTCATCGCGGGCGGCGTCATCTCGCCAGGGCCCGCGGTTAAGTTGCAGATATTGTAGGTTCCAACGATTATGAGAGGATGAAGCATCCCCTCACGAAGAGCGTATCATCCTAAACATAAAGATTCTTGAAGGAATCCATATACTCTTATAGTCGCCTTGACCTCCCGCGAGTTTGACGAATGAGGCCGTCCCTGAGGACTGCCTGTACTTTAGAAAAGAAAGAGAATGTGAAGGAACGAATGTCCGAAACGCCCGTGAAGCCCAAAGTGCTGGTTGCCGACGACGAACGAGTGATCGCTGACACCCTCGCCATCATCCTCAATCAAAGCGGATTTGAAGCGACCGCCGTTTACACCGGCGAGAAAGCCGTCGAAACCGCAAAGACCCTTCGGCCTGACATGCTCATCAGCGATGTCATCATGACCGACCTCAACGGCATCGACGCCGCGATCCGTATCCGCGAGATCCTGCCCTCCTGCAAGATTCTGCTCTTTTCCGGGCAGGCCGCCACCGCCGATCTCCTCGACCGGGCCCGGGGTCAGGGCCACGAATTCGAAATCCTCGCCAAGCCCGTTCATCCACAGGACCTGCTCGCCCGGCTGCGCAGCTGAGAGGCTACTTGAACATTCGCTCATCGTAATGAAAGGGCGTGGGTTCACTAATCTGAACCCTCCTGAATTCCGGGTGCCCCGGGTTTAACAGGATATTCCATTCGCTGTCGACCGCCGCGGAGGGCACAATCAGCGCCAACGACTTGCCGGATTTGATCCACTCAGTGCCTAACTGCTGAAGAAGCTCGTGATCCGTCCTTCGCCAATCGTGAGGGAGATGCTCAATCCCCACTCGCTCAACCGCAGCATCGTCCGGCAACACAGCCATCAGAGAAACCAGGTCCATCGGAGCCTCGCTGGGATCGAGGTGTACGAAAAATTCGATTGCAGCAAGCGCGAGAGAAGAGGATGTGTATACCATCGGCGTCCCAGCGAGATTCCAGCGCGCATCGAAAAGCCTGGCTCCCTCCCCGGAAAAGGCGGAATGAGCATATTTCGCCTTTGAGATGCGCCACACTCGCATCAGCTATAGAGGCCGTATTCGATGCGGCCCAGAACCTGCTCCACGCTGCGAACCCCGATGTCCGTATCCAGCCGATCGATCGGTCGGTCGCCCTCCAGCGCGCGGTTGGCTGTCTGAAGCCATCGGCCTGCCTTGTCCATATTGCCCAGCGTCTCCTTTGCGAGCGCCAGTATCCGAGCCAGCCGGACAACACGATCGGACTCGGCCGCCGTAAGACGGCCATTGGAATTGGCGCGTCTGGTAAGGGTCCGCTCTGAGATGCCGAGCAGCTTTGCCACGGCCACTCGTTGAACGGATAATTCCTGCGCCAGCTTATCGAGAGAGCCTACCGAAATCCCCGCGCGCGTCGCTCTTGCCAGGTCGGAAGATGTTTCGACCCGTAGCCTCAGCGCCCTTTTGCCGCCGAGGACCTTCGCGATCGCTGAAATTGTCATGACGCCACCTGGCATCCATTATCCCGCCATCTGGCAGCCAGTGCAAGGAGAAAGCCAAGAAAGAGGAAATGGCAGGGAACAGGGCTCAGGTTGCCGCTCGTGTTGCCTCCTTGACCTCAAGCCCTTGCCGTTGACTCAGCCCGGAGTTTTGATTTTGCTGTGCCCTGTGCCCTACACCCTACCCCCTACACCCTGTTCCGCCCCTCCATCGCCCGCGACATCGTCACCTCATCGGCATATTCGATGTCGCTGCCCGCAGGAACGCCGGTCGCGATCCGGCTGATCACCACATCGCCTCCGCGCAGCATATCCGCCAGATAGTGAGCCGTCGCCTCACCCTCGACGGTGGGAGACGTAGCCAGGATCACCTCATCCACATCGCCCCGCCGCACGCGATCCGATAGATTACTGGTCCGCAGATGTTCCGGACCTACCCCGTGCAGCGGCGACAGCGTTCCGTGCAGCACGTGATAGACGCCGTTATATCCGCGCGTCTTTTCGACCGTGGCGATATTCGTCGGCTCCTCCACCACGCACACCAGTCTCTGGTTTCGCGTCGGACTCGCGCAGTAGAGGCAGGGATCGATGTCCGTAATGTTGTTGCAGATCGAGCACAGAGTCAGCGCCGCCTTCACCTCGCGCACCGCATTCGCCAGCGCCTCGGCGTCCTCGTTGCTCGATCGCAGGATGTGAAACGCCAGGCGCTGCGCGCTCTTTGAGCCGATGCCCGGCAATTTGCGCAGCTCTTCGATGAGCCGCGCCATGGGTTCCGCAAATCTCGACAAAACGTGTGCCTCTTCGCAGTTTTAACAGGTACACGCCGGCTTTGCCACGCCCCGGCGGCCATCACTTGAGGAAGATGTGATGAGTTTCCGAGCTCTTAATCTCGATGCGGCACCTGGGAAACGCAGCCTGAATTGCCGCCAGGTCGTAATTGAGGTCTTGTGAAATTATGCGCGCGCCTCCGGTGGTAACAAAGACCGCATTCCGGGCCACGGAACACATGTTTCTGATTGCATCGGTCTGGTTCTTCCGCTCGAAATAACAAAGCAGGTAGGTTGAGGTGACGTAGTCCCATTTCTCTCGACCATCGGCCAGTTCGAAGACATCGCCGACGGTGGGCGGATTATCGGCATAGTTCGTGAGGATGCCCGAGAGATTTTCAACACCCATTTCGATCACCCAGTCCCATTCGGCGGAGACATTGACTGTTTGAAGCTTGTGAAGGGTGCTCAGCATTTTCAGGTACAGCATGCTCTGTGTGTACCGCTCCTTGCCTGCGTTGATCGCCTCGTTGTCGACATACTCAGCATTCAGGTCCAGGCCAGTCGTCTCGCAACCGAAGAGCACCTCCATTTCCGCGCGAAACATGGCTCCTCCGCATGCCACATCCAGAATTGACTGGCCCGCCATCCTCTTCAGGTCATGGGCGGTAAGTGCCAGCTTGTCGAGATAGCCATTGTCGCCGGAAGACTGCACCGGTGGCAGCAAACCGGCGCAGAGCAGAAGGCTTCGCGCGGTGATGTCCAAACGGCTTCCGTTATCCAGCTTCAAAGTCTTCAGGTACGTCGTGCCGGCCTCCATGTGGAGAAGAAAGGCATCGTCCTGGAATGCCTGCAGTGCCTCAAACGTAGGTTTGCCAACGTCCGCCGGAACACCTCCCAGCAGACGCCTGTGATTAAACTCCGCAAACTCCAGTTCCTGGTAGGGGCATTTGTCCTTCCCATACCCCCACACAGAGATAAGCCGACGGATCGCGGCTCGTATTTGTTCAACCGCGCGGACTGCGGGTTGCTGCAATAGTTTCTTGCCGCGAACACACTCTGAATCGGTTTCGGATCGCCGACGGTCGCCCGCAAACGGTTAATCAACCCGAGTGCGCTTGTCTTACGGCCGAGTCTGCGGTCGATGTTGATCTTGGGATTGAGGTTCTCAGATCAGTTATGAATTTCTTCAGATGTTTCGTCGACACGGCAAGATCCCCTAGGCAAGTTAAATGTCAGCAATAGTTGCGAGCTGCTCATCGTGCAAAACCACGCTCTCGGGGATTCTGAGTAATTCAGTCGGGAAAATATCTGATCTTCGACTCAGCAATTCGGTACTGGGTAGTATCTGTTGCTCATTTCACAGCGTGTTGTAAATCTCCGTAACAAACAGGTCCGGTGTGATCATGCTGTGACCCATCGTGGCATCGAAATCCGCCGTGGGTTTCGCGGCTATTACCTGCTGCAGCGACTGGCCGGCGATCTTCAGTTTCTCGATCCGATTGGCCACCGTCGACACCATGTCGCGATACTTCTGCAAGGCGCGCTTGTCGCCCGCCGGACCATGCCCGGGGACAATTTTCGTTCTGTCGTCCGCGATACCCAGCACTTCGTCCACCGCACGGATCATCCCGTTAATTGTGCCACCCGAGCTTGCATCGATCAGCGGATACACTCCGTTGAAAAACAGATCGCCGGTGTGAATCACATTGCCGTTCACGAAGTGAATATAGATGTCTGAGTCCGTATGCGCATTCGGCGTGTGCACCATATCCAGCTCATCGTTGTTCACATAGAGCTTGTCCGTCTCCGGGAAAGTAAGCTGCGGCAGCCCCTCCGTCGGCGAGGCAGGGATCGTAAGATTGAGCAGCTTGATCGTCTGTGGAGCTGACAGCCGGGCCCGCGTATTTTCCTGAGCAATGATGAATGCGCCCGCCTCGTGGAGCGCCGCATTGCCGTCCGTGTGATCGAAGTGCCAGTGCGTGTTGATCAAACGCTTCAGCGGACTCGCGTTCAGCTTTCCCAGTACCTGCAGAAGCGCATGGGATGCCGTCGCCACGCTGGAATCGATCAGCACCTTCCCATCCGGACCGATCTGCGCCACCATATTTCCGCCCACACCCTGCAACAGAAAGATCGTGTCCGTCAGCTTTGTCGTCGTAATCGGGGTCGTCGATCCCGCGTTGCGCATCGATTGGATGTAGTTCGAGGGCGCGGGAGCCACCGGCGTCTGGGGATTCTGCTGAGTCTGCGCAGGCGACAAGCGCTCTATCAGCGCGCCCGCAGCCGCTACCGCCGAACCTCTCAGAAATCCGCGTCGAGTGATCATGGCTCAGCCTTGGTGCAGCGCCAGGGCGCGAACATTCCTCCCGGGGCCCGTAAAATTGGTGCTTATATCAATCCCTCCGGCAGATTCAGCCCGCCCAGCATGCCCTGCATACTCGATTTCAATATCTCCTCCGCGCGCCGGCCCGCTTCGTTGAATGCCGCCGCGAGCAGATCCTCGAGCATCTCCACGTCCGGATTCGGGCCGCTCAACCCCATCACAGCCGCCGGATCGATCGTAACCTTCAGCACTTCCTTCTTCCCGTTCATCTTCACCGTCACCGCGCCGCCACCCGACGACGCCTCTACGACCGACTGGCTCAGCTTCTGCTGCATCTGTTCCTGCATCTGCTTTGCCTGGCCCAGCATTTCCTGAAGCTTCAAAGGATTCACGTTCCTGCTCCGATTAGCCTTTACGTTACTTCTTTTCCCGCCCTATTTCTTTTCCCGAAGGTCCAGCACGCTGCGTACCTCCGCCTGAAACAACTCCTGGGCCTGCCTTACCAGCGGATTCTCGAGCGCAATCGCCTGTATGCTGCCCTGCGCCGCCGGCCGCTCTGCCCGCGGTGCCTTGGCCGTGCCGCTCCCGCCATTCTCGCCCGGCAGGAAGACCAGTTTCCTCGTCTCGCCGATGCCGCGCAGCGCCTCCCGGCAGATCTTCTCGGCTTCGGCGTTCATCGTCAGGCCAAGCATGGTCTTTTTGATGCCCACTTCGACTTCGATAGTGCCGCTATTTTCGCGCCAAGTACCGGCATCCAGCAGAACCGCCGCCGTATTGTGCCCTGCGTTCTCCAGCGCTGAACAAACCGCCTCGCGAACCCGGTCCAGATCGGGAGCCGTCTCGTCTGCCGCGGCTGCGAGCGCCAGCGCACCCGAGGTCGCCTCCTGCAGCTCGGGAACCGCCGCCGCTGGAGCCTTCGGTGTCGCCGGTTCTACCGCCCGTGACGCGACTTCCAGAGGCGCAAGAGCCCTGGGAACTGTAACCGGAGTCGTAGCCGCAACCGGAACCTGTGCAGCAACCGAACCCGTAGGCTCGGTGACCGCTTTCCGGCTGCGGTCCGCCTCGAAGGGAGAAAACGGCGTCGTCTCACGCGGCGGCGTCAAAGGCTCACGAGTTGGAGTCACCGGCCCGCTCCCAGCAGCGCTTGCTCGCGACGCTGAAGCCGCTCCGCCACCCGGCGCACGACCCTGTCCCGCCGCGCCCTTCTGCGGTAAGGGGCCACCACCCGATCCGGTCTTGCCTCCTTGCGGCGCCGGTAGCTGACTCAGCAGGTCTTCCACCGGAAGCAGCCGCTGCAGGTGTACCAGCTTGATCAGCCCCAGCTCCAGGTGGAACCGCTGTTCCTGCCGATAGTTCAGCTCATCGAAGGTGCGCAGCATCACCTGCAGAAACCGCGTCAGGTCCTCTTCCGAAAACAGCACGGCCGACCGCGCTGCCCGCGACCGCTCGTCCGGAGATATCTGCAGCAGCTCCGACTCCTCGCCGCCAATCCGCACCATCAGCACA
Organism: uncultured Acidobacteriaceae bacterium; assembly: GCA_963721995.1. GTDB lineage: Bacteria > Acidobacteriota > Terriglobia > Terriglobales > Acidobacteriaceae > Silvibacterium. Next base: position 52,355 of record CAVRNK010000031.1, read on the forward strand.
TTGCGCAGATAGCGCACGAACTGCCGCGCCAGTTGCGCCGGACTGTTTCCCGCATTCAGCAGCCGGTTCAGCTCCTCGATCACCGCCGCCGTCTGGCCTTCGCCGATCGACTCCATCAGCCGCTCGAAGACAGCATTCGGAACGGTGCCCATGAGCTCGCGAATCTGCTCCGCGTTCAGCCTCGGCTGCCCATTCTCCACCGGAGCCGATGCAATCGCCTGGTCCATGATCGACAGCGCATCGCGCATCGACCCATCTCCGGCCTCAGCCAGCAGCGCCAGCGCCGCGTCTTCCGCCGCAATCCCTTCCTTGCCGGCAATCTCCTTGAGCTGCGCCAGAATGTCATCGAATTTAACCGCGTGAAAGCTGAAGTGCTGGCACCGTGACCGGATCGTCTGCGGAATATCCTCAGGCTGCGTCGTCGCCATCATGAAGACGACATGCTCCGGAGGCTCCTCCAGCGTCTTCAGCATCGCGTTGAACGCGGCATCGGTGATCTGGTGCGCCTCGTCGAGAATGTAGATCTTGTACTTGTCCCGCGCTGGCCGGTAGCGCGCCGCATCGCGCAGTTCGCGCATCTCGTCGATGCCGCGATTCGTCGCCGCGTCGATCTCGATGACATCGACGGCATTCCCCGCGCGAATCTCAGTGCACGAATCGCACACGCCGCACGGCTCCGGGGTTGGCCGCTGCGCCGACCCGATTTCCGTCCGGCAATTCAGCGCCATCGCCAGGATGCGCGCAATCGTCGTTTTCCCGATCCCGCGATGCCCGGAAAAGATGTATCCATGCGCCACGCGCCCCTGGGAAAGCGCATTCAGCAGTGTTCGAGTAACGTGATCCTGCCCGGCGACATCCGAAAAACGCTGCGGGCGATATTTGCGAGCTAAAACCTGGTATGCCATGCGATGAAAGTCTGATTGTATCGGGTGCGGAGATTCATCGCACGCGCCCGACGTTACCTCTCAATGCGCCGGTGTGGAAAGCTGACAATCGGGAGATCGGATCCTTATGATTGTTACCACTTACCCACATACTTATTGCATGCTCGTCTTGACCTCCAGCCTCCACTACCGCCTCGCCACACCCGCCGACATACATCGTCTGCGCGCCCTCATCGACCGCTCCGTCCGCGCGCTCCAGGCCAACGACTACACACCGGCCCAGATCGACGAAGCCCTCCGCACCTATCTCAGCCTCGACACTCAACTCATCGCCGACCAGACTTATTTCGTCGTCGAAGACCCGGGGGCTGCTCCCGACGCGCCTCTCGTAGCCAGCGGAGGCTGGAGCAAGCGCCGCACCCTCTGCGGCGGAGACGCCAGCCTTGGCGGAGACAACAATCCTGCCGGCCGCGACAGCAGTTTGCTCGATCCCTCGACCGAAGCCGCCAAGATTCGCGCCTTCTATGTACATCCTGACTGGGCGCGCCGCGGCATCGGAAGCAAAATTCTCGAATTATGCGAAAACGCCGCCCGCGCCGCAGGCTTCACCCGCTTCGAGATGGGAGCCACCCTCACCGGCGTGCCTCTCTACGCCCGCCACGGCTATCGAGAAGTCGAACGCGCCGGTCTTCCCTTCAGCAACGGAGACTCGCTTGCCATCGTCCGAATGGTGAAAGAGGACTAACGCATCGAAGGACCTGCTCTTCGTTCGTCTGCCAGCGGCTCTCCCGGTGCCCCATCCTTTCTCGCAGCGAAAGGGTGGGAAGCAAATTTCTACCGCGCCTTTGACTTCTTTGCCGCCTTGCGTTTCGCCGCGCGCGCCCGGCGTTTCAACTCATCATGCGAATACATTGACCCGCGGCACGTGGGAGCGCCGCAGTTGCACAGCGCCTCATCGTCATCGCCGTCGTAGAGGTTGTAATCGTAGGTCAGCTCTTCGCCCGCCTCGATATCGCGCAACGCCTTGACCCAAACATGGCCGCGCACCTCGCCGGTTTCGCAGTTCGGATCGCACGAGTGATTGATGAACATCGCGACGCCGTGCCCGTCTATCACCTTCGACCCGTCGCCTACTCCGAACAGGTACGTCGTCGGCGAATACTGATACTTCTCGTCCGCAACATCTTTCGAAATGCGCGGCCCGGTGTACTCAACAATGCGTGAGCGCTTCTTGATCGGCGCCGTCGTGTAGCAACCGGCAGCATGAATTTGCGAGGATCGGATAATGAGCATCGGAATCAGGAAAGAATCGTCAATCCTCGACCTGAAGACAGACGTTTTCTCGCCGAGTATAGCAATTCCCGGGCAGCCCAATTTGGGTGCCGCCGGTCTAAACTAGGGGAGAGTTGTTTTTCATGCGCATTCCGGCCGGCACCCTCGCATTCCTGCTTCTGGCTCTGCCCTGCGCTGCGCTGCAATCGCAGCAGAGTTCCGACCAGAGCCAGCCCCAAAGCTCCAGCCAGAACCCGAGCCAAAGCTCTACTCAGCCGCAGCCCTCGACTAAGGACCAGAACAAATCCGCCGACAAATCTCAGTCAGGGCAGCAGGCGCCTGCCAAGCCCCACTCAACCGCCGAAGACAATCCCTTCCCCGAAGACATCTCGAAAAAGGCCGCAGCCGACGCCGGCAACCCCTCTCCTGATGCGCCTGCGGCAAAATCCGACAAGCCGCCAACCTCCGCCAACGGCTCAAAGTCCGCACCTGCGCCTGACTACTCCTCCAGCCGCACCGGCCTTAAGAACCTCGATTCCAACGACCCGGAGGCCCGCATCTCCGACGGTGCGGGAGGCTACATCTATGATCCCAAGCTCGCCAAGCAGGACATCAAAATAGGCGGCTTCTACTACACCAACCAGGACTACAAGGGAGCCTACTCGCGCTTTAAGGAAGCCACCAAAGTCGATCCCACCAACCCGGACGCCGTCTTCGGACTTGCCGAAGCCGCCCGCGCCCTCAAGCTCACCAGCGAAGCCGCCGACAACTACCGCGTCTATCTCGACGCCTTCCCCGACGGATCGAAGGCTAAGGCCGCCCGGAAGGCTCTCGCCCAGCTGGGCGAAGCCCCACAGAAGTAGGGGTCTTTCAGATTTTCTGCTCCCTGAGCCCTGTGCCCTGTCTTCAATACACCTTCAACTGCAGCAGCTCGACAAGATAGATCAGCGCCAGCGGCACCAGCACCAGGTTCCGCAGCACTGAAATGAAAGCCTTGCGGCGGTTTCTCGTGGGCGGAACATCCGGCGACAGCAGCGCTCGCGACATCAGCACCAGCAGATAGTTCAGCAGAAGAAACGCCGCCGCGAAGAAGAACAGCTCCCACAGCACCACGTGCAGATGATCCCCCAGGTACGCCCCCATCCGCTGCAGGGCAAGCTGCGCCGAATCGCTTTGCGAAAAGAAGCTGCGCAGCGACTGCCATTTCTCCGCGCTTACTGCTACCCACACCATCCCCACGCACAGCAAAACCCGCCACAGCGTCACCAGCCCTTCGAGCAGCGACTGCTTCCATGCCGGAATCGGCCTCGGCTCCAGCAGCAGATATGCTCGCTCCGCCGCCGGCACCGCCGCGCACACCAGCACCACCAGCGGATGCCGCGCCACCGCCATCCCAGTCTGCACCCAGAACTCTCCGCTGTTATGCCATGCCGTCGCCAGCCCGGTAGGAACCATAACCATCAGCGTTTCTCCCTCATCTCACATCGGAAGCAGGCAGCATTTTACCCGCTCGCGGTATGCAAAAGCCTCTCCTGTGACCGGTTCGCTTAGAAAGCTGTGTAAGGAGTAGAATCCTCGCCGTTGGGCGCACTGAACCAGAACGCCGACGTCCGCATCGTAGCTCGTTTCCCCCGAGGCCAGAACCCAACCGCCTCCAACTGCGCGGCGCCCCCGCTCGTTACTGATGTAAGAGCTGTGTGGAGGTGCGCTAATGAAATCCCCTATCTGTGTCACCAATATCTTTGTCACCAACAGAGAGCACACTGCCTCTCTCAGCATCGCAGGCTTGCTGCTTGCAGTCGCGCCGCTGTGGCTGATGCTGGCCACGGCCAGCACTCCTGCGCACGCTCAGACCTACACAGTGTTGTACAACTTCGGAAGCCAACCTGGAGATCCGACGGACCCGAGGTATTCAGGCATCCTCGCACAAGGCCGCGACGGTTACATATACAGCACCGCCAACGATTATTGGACTGACGGATTAGGAACCGCATTCAAGATGAGTCCCTCGGGTGCCTTGACGGTCCTTCATCATTTCACCGGCGGAGCAGACGGATCACAGCCCGTTAGCGGGTTGACGCTCGGCACTGACGGAAACTTTTACGGCACCGCCACAGCGGATGGAACCTACTCACTCGGCACCATTTTCAGGATGACTCCTGCTGGCACCGTCACGACTCTTTACAATTTCAGAGGACAGGCCGACGGTTCAATCCCGCAGGCTCCTCCCATTCAGGGATTTGATGGCAGCTTCTATGGCACTACGACCGGAGGATCCTCCGCCTCTGATCTTGGTTCCGTGTACAGAATCACCTCTTCTGGCACCTTCACCGTTCTTCACACATTCGTGGGGATTGACGGAGCCAATCCCGTTGCTCCCTTGGTACAGGGGATTGACGGCGCCTTCTACGGAGGTACTTCCGTCGGTGGAGCGAATGGGGACGGCACGATTTTTCGGATCACTTCTTCCGGCGACTATCAGGTTCTGGTCAACTTTGACGGCGAGAACGGGGCGAACCTTTACGGCCCCCTGACTCAGGACGGCGACGGCAACTTTTACGGCGTCACGTTGCAGGGCGGATCTTCGGGACCGGGGGTCGCTTTCAAAATGACACCCGGGGGTCTGCTGACTGTACTTGTCAACATCACCTCGGGGAATGGCGAAGGGAATCAAGTTGGCGGTTTGCTGCTTGCCACAGACGGAAATTTTTACGGAACGAACACCCTGGGAGGAGGTGACTGGGGTGTGCTCTTCAAGATGACGCCGACGGGTGCCTTCAGCGTGCTTCACTATTTTGGTGCCACCACTACAGGGCAAAGCCCACAAGCTACTTTGCTCCAACACACCAACGGTGTGCTCTACGGAACCACTGCTGTCGGCGGATTCTACAATAGTGGCGAGGGAACCTTCTACAGCTTTGATCTCGGCTTGAAGCCCTTGGTGAGCTTTTTGCCTGGACTTGGAACCGCGGGCGACACCATCGAGATCCTGGGTCAGGGCTTTACCGGAACCAGCGCTGTCTCTTTCAACGGAATTCCCGCAAGCTTTACCGTAGTATCCGACACCTACATCACCGCTGTAGTTCCCGCCGGAGCTACGCAAGGCACGATTACCGTTGAGACACCGGCCGGCACACTTATAAGCCACAAGATATTTCGCAACCAACTCGTAACTAACTCTGCTGATCTTTTCTTGCGGATCCAACCCACTCCGACAGCGGTGCATACTGGAGATTTGCTCACCTACGCCTTCCCGGTGTGGAACCTCGGTCCGGACAATGCTGATGTGGAAGTGCTGACCACGCAGGTTCCGGCGGGGACAATATTCGACTACATCCGCATCTCCGGTACGCCGGGCCTCGGGACATGTATGACTCCGCCATATCAGGGCACAGGGCAGATTGTGTGCCATGAGAACGGCAGCATGGCGCCGAATACCACATGGACGGTGCGGCTGACGGTGAAGGTGACGGCTCCTGCTGGGACTGTGATCACCGAAAATGCGGCAATCATGGCGGGTACGCCTGATCCAGACATGACGAATAACATGGCCACGGTGAGCATAAAGGTGCAGTGACAGTACAGCGGTAGATGCCCTCGCTCGAACGGCGAGACATAGCGAAGCTCGCGCCCTGAGTTTCCGCCGTATTAATCCGTATAGGTTCTTGTTCCGCGATCTTGTTCGGAGTAGAGTGCTCGGCGTTGGGCGTACGGACCCCCGGAACGCCGACGTCCGCATGGCTCTTCCCGGAGGCCAGAACCCAACGCCTCCATCTGCGCGACGCCTCGCTCCTTGCCGAGACAAAAATCCCTGGAGGCTGCGCTTATGAAATCCGTCATGAGATTTCTTTCACCCACGATCCTGATCGTTGTAACCATCCTTCTCATAGGTCTGCATGAAGCATCGGCACAAACGAATGTGCTGACGTGGCACAACGACAACTTGAGAACAGGACTCAATTCAAATGAAGTCATTCTTACTCCGGCGAATGTGCGGTCTTCTACCTTCGGCCTTCGCTTCAATTTCATCGTCGATGGGAAAGTGGACGCGGAACCGCTCTATGTAATGGGGGTTCGTTTTTCCACAAACGCGGTACACAATGTGATTTATGTTGTGACGGAAAATAACAGCGTGTATGCCATCGATGCCGATACAGGACACCAATACTGGCGTGTCAGCGCTCTTGTCGCTGGAGAGATGCCCTCCGATGACCGCGATTGCGATATGGTTACTCCCCAGATCGGAATCACGGTAACTCCGGTGATTGACCTCAAGTCTGGTCCGCACGGCACGATCTATTTCGTCTCCATGAGTAAGGATTCTTCAGGCAAGTACCATCACCGGGTGCATGCTATGGATCTGATCACGGGCGCGGAAGAGTTCGGTGGTCCGCGGGAGGTGCAGGCTACCTATCCCGGCAAGGGAGACAATAGCAGCAACGGAACGGTAGTTTTTGATCCGGCGCAATACAAGGACCGGCCCAGCCTGCTGCTGGTGAATGGCGTGATCTATACGAGCTGGAGTTCGCACTGCGATCGTCAACCATACACCAGCTGGATCATGAGCTATAACGAAACTAATTTGCAGCAGACCGGTGTCATTAATTTCACCCCGAACGGAGCGCAAGGGGGAATGTGGAATGCGGGGGCTGGTCCGGCCGCGGACGCGCAAGGCAACATCTATATGGCGCTGGGCAATGGCACGTTTGACACCACGACAACAGCGAGTGGGTTTCCTGATCTCGGGGACTATGGCAATGCCCTGGTGAAGGTGAACATGGTGAATGGAAAGCTCTCCGTCCTGGATTACTGGACGATGTACAACACCGTGGATGAGTCAGAAGCCGACATGGACCTGTCTTCCGGCGGGACCATGCTGTTGCCGGATATGACGGACAGCACAGGGAAGACGCGACACCTGGCAGTTACAGCGGGTAAGGACACACACCTCTATGTAGTGGACCGCGATAACATGGGGCACTTCCACGCCGGTTCCAATGCTACGGTCTACCAGGACCTTACCGGGCCCCTGCCCGGAGGAGAATGGGCAAGTCCGGCATATTTCAATAATCAGATTTATTACGGCTCAAGAAGTCAGCCGCTGGTCGCCCTCCAGGTCAGTTCCGCCCGGGTGTCGAGTTCACCTTTTTCCTCGACTGCGGTCGCCTTTGTATATCCGGGGACTACGCCCAGTGTGTCTGCCTATGGCAATACAAATGGCATTGTGTGGGCAGCAAAAAACACCCAGCCGACTGTTCTGTATGCCTATGACGCGCGCAATCTCAACACGGAACTTTACGGCAGTGACCAGGCACCGAACTCGCGCGATCACTTTGGGAACGGAAATAAATTCTTCACTCCCATGATCGCGAATGGCAAGGTGTATATCGGCACAACAAACAGCGTGGCCGCGTTCGGGTTGCTCACCACTACCACACCGCCTCTCGCCGACGGCGACTATACTCCGGCAAACGCCAGCAGCGGCATGATGCTCGCTGACGGAGAAGCCTCGACCGCCTCAGGCGCGCCGATTATTCAATGGAAACCGACGGGGGGAAGGGAGCAGGAGTGGTTCTTTTCCAGCCAGGGCAATGGGTATTACGTGATCCAGAACATCGCGAGCGGGTTGCTGCTGACGGATACCGATGGCTCTACAACTTCTCTGACTCCGCTGGTGCAGCGAACGCCTGCGTATGACAACACTCAGCTCTGGACGTTGATCGCTGTCAGCGGTGGTTACATCATTCAAAATAAGGCCAGCGGACTGGTCATAGAGAATCCTGGGTCCAGCAAGAGTCCGGGGACCGCCATGGTTCTTGACCCGCGGACCAATGGCGTGAATCAGGTCTGGACTTTCGGAACCCTGGCTTTGGGAGCCGACCTGTTCCTGCGGATACAGCCATCTACGACGACGGTCCATCAGGGCGACCTGCTCACTTATGCCTTCCCGGTTTGGAACCTGGGGCCGGCAAACGCTGTTCACGAAGTGCTGAACACCCAGGTACCGCCGGGCACAACCTTTAATTCCATCAGCCTCACCGGCACACCGGGACTGGGCACCTGTACCACTCCGCCCGTACAGGGAACTGGACAGATCGTCTGCCACGAAAACAGCGCCATGGCAGTGAACACCACCTGGACAGTGATTCTGACTGTGAAGGTAACCGCTTCCGCAGGGACGGTGATCTCCGCGAACGCGGCCGCCACGCAGGATACGTCGGATCCCAACCTGGCCAACAACACGGCGACAGTAAGCACTACCGTGCACTGACGGTGACTGTGATCGGATCAAGGATGCCGGCCCCGTTTCAACAGAGCCGGCATCCGCGTTTTCTTTCGTGCTTGTCTTGCCGTATCCTTTTGCCGAAGGACCGGTAAGCCATGCATCCCGTATTCGAAGACCTGCACGCTCGCTACCGCAAATCCCTCAGCGGCAAAGATTGCGACACCTGTCAGCTCCGCCCCGCCCGCTCTCTGCGCGGCAGCGGACCCGCCTGGACCACACAGGAGGTCATAGAACACTTGCTGCTCACCTATCGCAGCACAGGCGCGCTCTTCGACCGTTACCTTGAGCGCAACTCACCAAGTGGCAAAACCCGGCAGATGAAACACCACGTGCTCCAGTTCCTCGTCGTTCGTTGCGGAGGATTTCCCCGCGGCGCAAGCGCCCCCGACCATGCGCTCCCCGGCAAATCCGGCATGCCGCCCATGTCTGGAGATGAACTCTGTGCATGCATGCGCTCCGAGCTCGAAGAGATGGACAGGAAGCTCGAGAAATGCCGGCAGGCCTTCGGAAGCCGGCCGCTGGCGGCACATTTCATCTTCGGACCCCTCACCGCAGACCAATGGCGCCGCTTCCACTTCGTCCACGGACGCCACCACCTCAAGCAACTCGCCCGCATCCGCAAGCAAACGAAGGCAGCCTGAACTGAATCATTGAGGGAAGGGAAGACTCATCGACCGACTGTCGCGCCACGCCGCATCCGCCAGTACCACCGATGTTTCGATCTGCCGATCAGAGATCGTCCAGTACTGCCTGAGCAGGTGGTTCTTCTCCGCCGGGCTCACCAGCCGAAAACCATATTTCTCGTAGAACCGGATTGCCCACGCCGCGTCCGCCCATGTTCCCACCAGCACGGGAGTCGTCGCGAGCTTCAGCAGATGCTCAAGCAGCTGCGCTCCGATGCCTTGCTTCTGGCTCTCCGTGCGTACATACGCATGTCGAATCAGCGTGACGTCCTGCACTTCCTGAATGCCCATGACGCCGACTAGCTGGTCTTCGTCGTCGTAGCCCCAGAACGCAACGCCATCGTTCATCTCGTGCCGCAGCTTTTCCCGGGACATATAAGGTTCAGCGCAACAATCGTCGGGAATAACGCCGCGATACGCCTGCGCGCCGTCGTTAATGATGCTCCAGATGTCATCGAAATCATCTTCGCCACAGCGCCAGATCACGAATCATTAGCCTCTGTTTCTTCAGACGGCGACTTTGAGCAGGGCCTCACTTCAAGCTACTCAACCGCATCACCAAACAGTCAGCGGCTTCATCAATGTAGCACTCTCCTGCGCAACGTCGGACCGTCTGGAGATGGTGACAATACAAGCTTTGGGAAGATGCCGAGCGTCTTATCAAACTCTCCGTATATCTTCCCGGATTCGTCCAATTCTCCACCGGGAAGTCTCATGAATTCGTCGGTGAAAGAGACGCCTGCTTCGCCAATGCGATGCCAATGCCCTTGCGATCTTTGAACTTCGCCGGAGCGACTCACCTCTTGCGTGAAAGTGCCGTCTGAACGCAGTGACAGGACGCATACCTCTCCGTCTCCTCGAAATACGTATTGCCCGGATAAGGCACCATAGTCGTAATTGGCCGCGACAAAATACCAAACAGTGAAAAGGACAATCGCAAGAACAATAATGCCCATGATCCTCTTGCTCACCGGAACAACCCCAGATACCACTCCACCACAGGCCCCCCCTCAAACGCCGCAAAGATCGCCGCCGCGCACAAGAACGACCCCAGCGGCACTCGCGCTGAAGCCTTATCCTCGCCTTTACGCAGACTCACCCAGAAAATCCCATACACCGCCCCCGCCACCACCGCCAGAAAGAGCGCCAGTGCGGCATTCACCGGGCCCAGCCACGCGGCAATCATCGCGAACAGCTTCGCATCTCCCAGACCCATGCCCTCGCGCCGCCGCACCAGCCAGTACAGCCCGCGAATCGCCAGGATCACACCCGCGGCGCAGACCGCCCATCCCAGCGCCACGCCCGCGCAGCGTAGCTGCCCCAGCCATCCTCCATCGCATATCGTGCCAGTGTAGATCACCCCCAGCGCAATCCCCGGCAGCGTGAACGCATTCGGAAGCAGCATCGTCTCGGCATCCATCGCCGCCAGCCCCAGCGCCAGAAAGCAAAACACCGCCATCCCCGCACCTTCAACCGATATCCCAAACTCCAGCCAGCACAACATCCACAGCGCAGCCGTCGCCAGCTCAATCGCGGGATACCTCCACGAAATTCCCGCACCGCAATCGCGGCACCGCGCGCGCAGCACTACATAGCTCAGAAGCGGAACATTATCTACAGCCCGGATCGCCGCCCCGCACTCCGGACACCGCGACCGCCCCGCCGCGACCGACTCATGCCGTGGCAGCCGCCAGATGCACACATTCAGAAAGCTGCCAAAAGCCAGCCCCAGCAGCGCGACAAAAATTCCTGCCAGCAAATTCAACCCTTGCACCCGTAAACCAAAGCCAGCCGCAGTATACGTGCCCCTCATTCCGCCATTCGATAAACTGTCTCCGATGCCACCCCTCGAAAACTCGGAGACTTCTCTCAACTCCGTGACCTCCCCAGACCCCGGGCCCGCCTTCGCCGAATCCGTCGCCATCATGAACCGCCTCCGCTCGCCCGGCGGATGCCCCTGGGACCGCGAGCAGACCTTCGACTCGATCCGCAAATACACCCTCGAAGAAACCTACGAAGTCTTCGACGCCATCGAGCGCCGCGACTGGCCTGCTCTCAAAGACGAGCTCGGCGACCTCCTGCTGCAGGTACTGATCTACGCGCAAATGGCTTCCGAAGCCGGTTCCTTCACCATCGAAGACGTCATCGCCGGCCTCAACCGCAAGCTCATCCGCCGCCATCCGCACGTCTTTGGAGAAGCCGCCGCCGCTGCCGCAGGGAACAGCGCCTCGGGACTGGATTTGGGCCTCGAGACCAACGGCATCGACGCCCGCCAGGTACTGCACAACTGGGAAGAAATCAAGAAGCTCGAACAAGCCTCCCGCCCCGCGCCAGGACAGGTACCGGAAGGACGTCTCGACACCATCCCGCGCTCAATGCCCGCCCTCTCCGAAGCCGCCAAGCTCGGCTCCAAGGCCGCCAAATCCGGCTTCGACTGGCCGGATGTCTCCGGCCTTGTGGACAAGCTGCGCGAAGAGACCGCCGAGATCGAAGCCGAACTGCCCGACGCGTCGAACAACCATGAAGCCCTGACCGAAGAGCTTGGCGATCTGCTGTTTACCGCAGTCAACCTGGCCCGTCACTTGAAGATTGACCCCGAACTCGCCCTGCGCGACAGCAACGCCAAATTCCGCCGCCGCTTCAGCTCCATGGAGACCGCCAGCCCGAAGCCCCTCGAAGAGCTCGCCCCCAACGAACTCGAATCCCTCTGGAATCGAGCCAAACTCGCGGAATCCAAGCGCTAACCCCTCCTGGTTCCGGAAGCATGGCAAGATAGTGAGTGTATGACCACCGTTCCTCAGGTGGCGTCTGCCTCGGCAATGACCCGCGACGGGCGCCCGATACTCATCCGCTCCTGCCAGGGCCTTGACGAGCTCGACGCCTGCGTCCAGCTCCAGATCGATACCTGGGGCTACGCCGACGGAGACGTCATCCCGCGCCGCGTCTTCATCGTCGGCAAGCGCATCGGAGGCCAGGTCATCGGCGCCTTCGACGTCACCCACGCCGAAAATCCCGAGGGAATCGCCGAAAATCTCGTCGGTTTCGCCATGTCTCTGCCCGGTGTCAAGCCCGCGCCCGACCCCACAGAGGACGCTCCTGTCCCATATCTGCACTCGCACATGTTGGCCGTCTCCGCCGGGTACCGCAACGACGGCATCGGGCGCCAGTTAAAGCTTTTTCAACGGGTTGAGGCGCTCAGCCGCGGAATCGATCTCATGGAATGGACCTTCGATCCTCTCGAGATCAAGAATTCTTTCCTAAATATCCACAAGCTTGGCGCAATAGTTCGCTCCTATACATCAAACTTTTATGGTTTATCATCATCTCGTCTGCAGGGCGGGCTGCCCACGGACCGTCTACACGCGGAGTGGTATCTGCGTTCAAGGCGCGTCCAGGCCAGCCTCGCCGGAGCTCCGGTTCATCACTTCGACATCGAAGAAACCATCATGATCCCTCACCAGGTCGGAGAATGGAAGTCTTCGGAGCCCGGCATTCACCTCGCCCAGAATGTGCAGACGGAAAACCGCCAGCGTTTTCAGAAGGCCTTCTCCCGTGGGCTGGCCGTCGTCGGATTCCGCCGCGACAATGATGGAAACGGTATCTTTGAATTCACGCCATTCGAACACGTGAGAAGCAGCTATCTATGAGAATTGATGCAATCTTCCTCCGCGAACTTCGCATTCCCCTCGTCAAGCCCTTCGAAACCAGTTTTGGCGTCACCACTGACCGCCGCATCCTCCTCGTCGAATTGAAAGCCGAAGGCCTCACCGGCTGGGGAGAGTGTGTCGCCGGCGAGCATCCTTATTACTCCTACGAGACCATCGACACCGCCTGGCTCATGCTCCTGCAGGAGCTCGCCCCTGCTCTCGCCCGTTCCGAACCGGCGCACGCCGGCAAAATTCCCGGCATCCTGAAGCAGGTTCGCGGACACCGCATGGCCAAGGCGGCCCTCGAAAATTCCGTCTGGGACCTCGAAGCCCAGATGCGCGGCATCTCTCTGGCCGAGCTGCTCGGCGGCGTTCGCGAGACCATTCCCTGCGGCGTCTCCATCGGCATCAAGTCATCCATTGAGGAACTCCTCGCCGATATCGAAACCGAACTGGCGGCTGGCTATCAGCGCATCAAGTTGAAGTGCAAGCCCGGTTGGGATACCGAAGTCTTCGACGCCGTCCGCAGCCGCTGGCCCAGCATCGCTCTGAGCTGCGACGCCAACTCCGCCTACAAACTCAAGGACGCCGACACCATCGTCGGCTGGGACGCCTTCGACCTGATGATGATTGAGCAGCCGCTCTGGGCTGACGACTTCTACTATCACTCCATGCTCCAGCGGCAGCTCAACACGCCCATCTGCCTCGACGAATCCATCCACAACCGCCGGGACACCCTCGCCGCCATTGAGATGGAGTCCTGCCGCATCATCAACATCAAGAACGGCCGCGTCGGAGGCCTCGGCGAAGCCGTTGCCGTGCACAACGCCGCCATGGAGCGCGGCATCCCCGTCTGGTGCGGAGGAATGCTCGAAACCGGCATCGGCCGCTCGCATAACATTGCGCTCTCGTCGCTCGAAAACTTCATCCTTCCCGGCGATGTCTCCGCCTCCAAGCGCTACTACAAAGAAGACATCATCGAGCCCGCAGTCGAGGTCACTCCCCAGGGAGAGATCATCGTTCCCACCACCCCGGGCCGCGGCTACGCCGTCCGCGAAGACCTGATCGACCGCCTCACCGTCCGCAAGGAAGAAATCCGCGCCATGGCATTTGCGTGACCGCAGAGAACAGAGTGCAGAGAATCAGAAAGCAACTCTACGATGTCATCCTGAGTGAAGGGTGCTGTAGCGACTGGAGTCGAAGGACCTGCTTTTCGTTCTGAAAGTTTATGCTTTCGGCGCGCAACGACCTGCCCTGAGCTTGCTCAAGATCCGGATGGGAAACCACCGTTCTCGAACGAAGCTGGCTAATGGCTAATCCCTAATGGCTAATGGCTGTTTTTAATTAATCCCCACCGACTGCGGCAGCAATAGCGTGAACCGGCACTGGCTCGCCGCGTCCGAGCAATACAGCATTCCGCGCCGCACAATCTTCGCTGACGAACCCTTCGGAATCTGCCCTGAAACATCCATCTTCAGCAGTTCCGGAGCAGCAGCCTTCAGACCCTCGTCGCCGCTGATGAATTGCGCATCCTCAACTTTGTCGGCCGACACCAGCAGAAAGAAATCTGCCGTGCCGTTCGCCGCCTTGGGTATGGAGATGGTCCGCATCTTCGCCAGCTCCTGATTCGCGTCTCCATCGACCGCCGTCTGGCCCTTCGCCTTGAGCCGGTCCAGACTCTCGCGAATCGTATCGGTTCCCGAAGGATCAGGACTCAGCGTCTCCGCCGCCAGCGACAGCTCATAGATCTTCGCCGCTTCCGCCGGCTTGCCGTCTTTCTCGTAGACCTGCCCCAGGTGATCGCCGACCTCGCTGTGCTGCGTCACCTTCCATGCCGCTCCGATGTAATTCTCCGCCTGCGCCATGTTGCCCTGGCGGAAGTACACCCACCCCATCGTGTCCCACACCGCCGTCAGCAGATTGATGTGCTGCAGGTCGTCAGCCGTCAGGTTGCCCAGAGTGATCTGTTGAGTCTCCTTCTCCAGCTTGTCGAGAGCCTTCTTCGTATTTGCCTCGGCCGACGGCAGATCGGCGTTGAAGTCCGCCAGTTCATAAGCCGCATCGTTCAGCGTCCCCGGATCATCCGTTCCCGCCATGCTCTTTTTCAGCGTCTCGATTCCCGCATCGCGTTTGCCGCACAGCAACTGCGCCCGCCCCGTCTGCACGGCCACATTGTGATTATCCGGAGCCTGCTTCATCGCCGTCTCCATCACCGTGCACGACTCGTCATACTTCTTCTGCAGAATCAGCAGGGAGCTCAGCCGCATCTGGGCATTCGCATTGTCCGGCAAAAACTTCAGCAGGTCGCGCAGCGTCTGCTCCGCGCCGTCCAGATCCTTCATGCGCACCTGCACCTCGGCCAGTCCCTCGTACGCAACCGCATTCTCCGGGTGGTATTCGATCTCCTTGCGAAAGTCCTTCACGGAATCATCCAGCCGGTCCTCCAGCATATCCAGATACGCCGTCTCGCCCCACAGTCCGCGCTCCCGCGGATTCAGCTGCTCCGCGCTGTGCAGGTCGCCGTGCGCCGCCTTCAGATCGTGCCGCGTCAGGTCCACATACGCAGCCTGAATGTATTGCGCCGCCTCAGGATTGCCCGCCGAAGTATCGATGCCTTTGCTCCCCGGAGCCGCCAGCTGGATGTACTGGTTCTCATCGCTCATCACATTCTTCGCGAACTTGCGATACTCATCCGCATCCGCAATTGCGACCTCGCGTTGCAGGATCTCCAGCTTGCGATCCGTCACCAGCTTGTTGCCGTCCAGCTTGTAGTCCGCCGTGTAGATCGCAAACGGCGTCGAGTATCTCACCGAACGCGGCAGCGCCGCTGTGTAATTCGACGGCAGCTCGATCACCGAGTGGTGCGCCTCCACACGCGGCGAACCCAGCTCAATCGGCTCCGTCGGCGTCTCATCGTCGCCCAGCTCGCTTAGAGACACGGGAAACATCAACGGCACGATGCGGCGGTTCGCCCAGTCCGCATAGTCCTTGCGGTTGTAGTCGTAGGCAAAATGGAATGGCTTATCCGTCTGTTCCGGCAGGCTCACGTCAACGTTTGTGATCGATCCCGCGAAGCCCATCCTCTGCGAGATGTTTTGCGCCAGCTGCGGCCACTGTGCGCGCGACGTACCATGAAAAACCTCGCGGAAAGTGTTTTCCGTATCCCCGCGCAGCTCCATATCGATATGTCCATCGATCGTGCCCTGGCCATCCAGCTTTGCCGTAGCCGTCGTCACATCTGCAAAAGGAAATGGCCCGTCCGATGGCGTCGTCTCCAGCCGTGGAGGCCCATTCGTCGGAATCACCAGCGCCTGCTTGTCCCGAATCTGCGCCATCAGCATCCGGTAGGGAGTCACCTCCGGCGTGCTGTCCAGCCAGATCTCCTTGCCCTTCAGCGGCACCACCGTGATCACGTGATCGAACTGCGCCGGCGACGGCAGTTCGGGATGCAGCTTCGCCGACGACCCGATCAGCGCGGGCCACGCCTCATATCCCGCAGCCTTCAGCATCGCTGCCAGCAGCGTGTGCTTGTCCTTGCAGTCGCCGTACTGATTGTCGAGCACCGTCTCCGCCGAATGCGGCTGATACCGCCCGATCCCAAACGCCACGCCGATGTACCTCACCTGCGTCGACACGTAGTGATAGATCGCCGCGATCTTCTCATCGTCCGTAGTCTTGCCCGCAATCAGCTCTTTTACCTTCGCCTCAACCTCAGCGCTCGGCACCGCGCGATCCTTGGCCAGCGATCCATACCACTCGCCCACTTCCTGCCAGTTCTTGAATGTCGTCCACGACACTGACGGCAGCCTGTCCGGATCATCCGCATCTTTCTTTCTGTCCGCGCCAACCGTCGGCTCAAGCTGCGACGTCTTCCAGCGATAGACCTTCAGCCCGTTCTCCTCGGTGATATCGGCCTTGTCCCTCGGGCTCAGCACCAACACATATTTGTCCTTCGGAAACGACATCTCGATCGTCTCCTCCAGCACCACGTTGCTGCGAACAAAATTCAGTGCACCCCAGAACTGCCCGGCCGCCGCCGTCTTCTTGCGCACATACTTCACCTGGTACTCCAGCTTGTCGCCCACGCTGAGCGACTTCACCGGAATCTGCAGTTCTCTCAGATCGCTGTAGAAGGGAGCCGCGCGCGTAACCTCCGTCGGCATGTCCTGCGCATCTGTCGCGGGAGTCTCCACGACCGTGCCATCCGGCTTCCGCACGCGGACATACACCGGCTCCACTTGTTCCTCACCCGACGCATAGGCAAAGGTCAGCAGCCCCGCCTCATGCACCGCGCCCTCAGACTGGATCCGCGCCACCACCGTGAGCGATTTCTCGCCGAGCCCGTCGGCGTCATAGTGGATCGCGGTCGCGATCTTCTCGTAGACCACGCCTTCTTTGGCGAACAGCGCATCGCTCGCCGACGTAGCCTTCTCCTGACCGGAGACAGCTTTCGACGGAGCCGACGGCAACTTGTTTTGATCCTGCGCCCGGCCGGCCGGCGCAAAAACGAGAGACAGAAAGACAGGTAGAGATAGGAGAACCGAACGGCATGACATCGCTCTCCATTATTGACAGAAACAACCTACCTCGCGCCACCAGAAACCGGCGACGTGCAGAATCCGGGTGCCCCGCATCTCGATTTTGAGATGTGGGATGCGATCCGAAAGGGCGGGGAGACTGTTCCCTGATCCCACCGCCCGTGCTCCTCTTACGCTGGGAAAATGGAACATCAGCGGGGACGCGCAGAACTCCGGGTTCATCCTGCTCACCATGCTTGATGAGTGGATCTCCGCGCACCTTCGCCGGCGAAAACAATTCCGAAGCCCGGCCTTCGAACTAAGAAAATGGACGTCATCCTGAGCGGGCCGAAAGGCTGCGCGGAGAAGGGGGAAGCAATGCACCTTATCGATGTCATCCTGAGCGGTCGCCGCGGCGACCGAAGTCGAAGGACCTGCTTCTTCGTTATTCCAAAGTCCTCTATTGGCTATTGGTTAATGGCTGTTGGCTATTGGTTATCAGTTAAACTCTCGAACAGGAGCATCCAATGAACGCAGCAGTCGTCGAAGCCTTCGATCGTCCGCCCCGCTACGCCACCTTCGCCGATCCCGTCCCGTCCGAAAACGACCTCCTCGTCGAAGTCGCCGCCGCTGCCCTTCATCCCATCGTCCGCGCGCTCGCCGCGGGGACCCACTACGGCAGCACCGGCCAGCTCAACTTCGTGCCCGGAGTCGACGGCGTCGGTCGCCTCCCCGACGGCACCCGCGTTTACTTCGGAAGGACCAACGATCTCTACGGCACCCTCGCCGAGCGTTCCGTTACCCAATCGTGGCTCACCCTACCCCTGCCCGACTCCATCGACGACGTCACCGCCGCCGCCATGATGAACCCCGGTATGTCTTCCTGGGCAGCGCTTACCGCCCGCGCAAAATTCGCCGCTGGAGAAAACGTCCTCATCCTCGGTGCTACCGGCATCGCCGGACACCTCGCCGTCCAGGTCGCCCGCCGCCTCGGCGCATCCCGCGTTATCGCCGCCGGACGAAACCCCGAAGCTCTCGCACAGGCCGCTACTCTCGGCGCCGACGCCACCATCTCCCTCGAACAGGAACCCGACGCGCTGGTCGCCGACTTCCGCAAGCACCTGTCCGAGTCCAAAATAGACGTCGTCCTCGACTATCTCTGGGGGCAGCCCGCCGAGTCGGTCCTGGCCGCTATCTCGCAGAAGGGCCTTTCGCACGAGTCCCGCCGCATTCGCTTTGTGCAGATTGGCAATTCTGCCGGGCCGAAGATCTCCCTCGCCGGGGCAACCCTGCGTAGCTCCGGCCTCGAACTCCTGGGTAGCGGATTCGGCAGCGCCTCGCTCCAGGAAATCATGAAAGCCGTCGGGGAATTCATCCAGACCGCTGACAAATCCGG
This sequence comes from uncultured Acidobacteriaceae bacterium, assembly GCA_963721995.1. Classification (GTDB taxonomy): domain Bacteria; phylum Acidobacteriota; class Terriglobia; order Terriglobales; family Acidobacteriaceae; genus Silvibacterium. The sequence goes on from CAVRNK010000031.1 coordinate 71,040, forward strand.
CTTCTATGTCCCAACCAAAACCGCCCCTCTCCGTGACGTCGAAGCCCTCTGGACCACCCCCGACAAAAGCGCCCGCCTCGTCTTCCAGCCGTAGCCCTCAATGATTTTCCCAGTTCTTCTGCACAAACTGCGCCAGCGTCTGCGGCGTGATCACGCCCACCACCTTCTGCGAATCGGCCCGGCTCACTACCGGTAGCAGCCCCGGACTCTTCCCCAGCCGGTCGATCACTACCTCAAGCGAGTGGTCAGGATGCACATGCCCGTACTCTGAGATCACGAACTCCTGCACCGGAGCATCCGCCTTGCTCTCCATCTCCTGCTCGATCCGGTCGCGTGTTATCAGCCCAGCCACCGTCCCGTTATTTCCTACCAGAAAGCACTTCGCCCCCGTCGTGGAAACGGCATCCCCTGCGCTCGCCACCGAAGCATCCGGTGAAATCATCGTGAAGTCCGAAGTCATCACCTCTCGCGCCCTGCGTGAAGAAGTTGCTGCTCGTGCTGCCGCCCCGGGAAGGTGCACGTGATCCTGCGCGAGCAACGCACGATACAGCGGCACTGGCTGAAACTGCCTCGAGATCGCGAAGCTGATCATATTTGCAACCATCAAAGGCACAAATACCTGGTAATCCTGTGTCAGCTCGAAGATCATGAACACCGACGTCATCGGAGCCCGGATAATCCCCGCAAACACCGCCCCCATCCCCACCAGCGCGTAAGCTCCCGGATCGCCGGCAGGGAAGAGGTGCGCCTTGTGCACCAGCATGCCTACTGCGCCGCCGGCCATCGCCCCCAGGTACAGGCTCGGCGAGAAGATGCCGCCCGCATTGCCCGACGCATACGAAATAATCGTCGCCACCAGCTTCATCAGGCAAAGCACCAGCATCGTCTTCAGCAGCAGCCCGCCATTGAGCGCCTGGTTTACAAACTCGTAGCCCACGCCCAGCACCTGTGGAAAGAAGATCAGGATCACGCCGATAATCAGCCCGCCCGCCGCCGGCTGGATCAGCCGCGTACGCGCCGGAAGCTTAAGGCACAGTTCGCGCGCGCGCAGCAACCCCTTGCAGAACGCCAGCGATACGAACCCCCCCACCACTCCCAGCAGCAGATACGCAATCAGCTCCGCCGGGCTCACCAGGCGATACTGCGGCACGTGGAAGACCGGGCTATTGCCCAGCACCGCCCGCTCGACAATCACCGCCGAAACTGACGCCAGCACCGCCGACCCGATCAGCGGCGCATTCATGTCGCCGATAATTTCTTCCAGCGCGAACAGCACTGCGGCCACCGGAGTGTTGAACGCCCCGGCCAACGCCGCTGCTGCCGCCACCGGAACCAGGCTGCGCGCTCGTGCCGGCGAAAGCCGGAACCACCGTGCGATCGTCGACGCCAGGCCTGCCGCAATCTGCACCGACGGCCCTTCCCGTCCCATCGAATGCCCGGCGCCGATGCACATCACGCCGGTGACAAATTTCCCGAACGCCACCCTCCCCGGCACATAACCGTCCTGCAGATGATAAGCGGCCTCTACCTGCGGCACGCCGCTGCCCCGCGCCTCAGGAAAATACCGCTTCAGCAGAAATCCCGCCGCGAAGCTCACCAGCGTCGGCACCAGGATGAATCGCAGCGCCGTAGGCGAGATGCCGAATAGCCAGTAAGTCATCGCCTTGATGGACAGCGTAAACAGCACCGCCGCCAGCCCCGACAGGATGCCGATCAGCACAGCAAGAATGAGGAAGATCTGGTTCTCACGAAGACGAAGCTGCTGTCGAAAGTCCAGCCGGGGAAGGTTCACTGCGCCCCTCCCGGCTTATCTGTCGGGCTCGGGTTGTCTGTCTGGCCCGGCTGCTCTGTCTGTTCCGGTTGCTCTGTCTCTCGGAGAAGATCCCGCGTTTGCTGCGATGCATCGCCCCGGGCCACGGCCTCTTCTAAATACTGTCGTGCCTTGCGGCGATCGCCCAGCCGCAGTTCGGTCTCACCCGCTCCGGCCAGCGCCTCGTCATTCAGCGGATCAAGCCTCACAGCCTCCATGAAGTCGTTCAGCGCGCGCCCCGTATCGCCTACCTGCAGATACAGCTTCGCCGCCTGCACATGCGCGTCGGCGCTCTGCGGAAGCTCGCTGTCCAGAACCAGCAATTCAGACAGCGCTCTGTCCCGATCCTGGCGCGATATCAGAAAATCGATCAGCTCTTTACGCACATTTCGCCGTCGAGAGGCAACGTTCGGCCCCTTCCACATCCCGTCCAGCGAGCTGTGGTAATACAGCACCGCCTCCGACACGTCGCCGCTCTTCGCCGCCAGCCGCGCCAGGCGAAGATTAACCTCGGCATTTGTCGGGTCCTGTTCGCGCAGCCGGAGCAGCGCCTGCTGCGCTTCTACATTGTGGTTTCCAGCCGCCAGCGCATCCGCCAGCGCCATCACGTACCGGCGATTCTCGCGGTCGATCCCGGTCGCCTTCCTGAACGAATCGATCGCTTCATCGATCTGACCCGCGCTCAGCCTGCGCTCGCCATCCTGGAACCAGATTGCCGCCACGCGGCTCTCGATCTTGCCCTCGCGCGCCGCAACCGACTTGGTCACCAGAAACAGCCCTACTGCACACGCCGCAATAACAGAAAGCAGCAGCATGTCCCTGCGCAGGATGCGGACTTTTTCCTCTTCACCCACCAGCTTTTCGGGAAATTTCCTGGCCGCTCACCAAGGCAGCCGCTTCCAGCCACCCAAAAGCCTGCTTCGCAGAAAGCGCGACCAAAAATCCCGCCATCCGTCATAATAGATGACCACAAGTCCGCGTGCGGATACCTGCTTTCCTGCGGGACCGCCTTTTGGCACCAGTAGGTCGAACCTCAGAGAGATTCGCTCCGGCTTCTCGGCTGCAATCTCACTTGTGAGGGCGAGCATGAACACGCTTGATCAGTCCGCAATCCAGTTGAACAGCATCCTGTTCGCCATCGATTTCACGCCCGGTTGCCTGCACGCCTTTCCCTTCGCCGTAAGCATTGCCCGGCACTACGCGGGCACGCTCTTGCTTGAACACGTCAATCCCAGCCGCGGAGTTCGAGCCGTCCCGGATCAGAAGGTCACCCTTCAGCAGTTGCAGTCCGAGATGGAAGCAGCTCTCGCCCACGTCAGCGTCAGCCTCGAAGGCATCGCTCACGAAATTCACTTTGACCACGGCAACATCAGCGCACGATTGCTCGACACCGCAAAGCAGCGCCACACCGACCTCATCGTCGTCGGCACCAACGGACTACGGGGCGTCAGAAAGCTCTGGAAGGGCTCAACGGCCGAAGAGATCGTCTTCCTCTCCTCGTGTCCCGTCCTCACCGCCGGTCCCAACGTCGACCGCCGTCCGGACTTCCGCCGCATCCTCTGCGCCACTGACTTCTCCGCCGCCGCCAGGAACGCCATCCCTTACGCACTCTCGCTCGCCGAGAAATACGACGCCTCGCTCGCCTTCCTGCACGTCAACGACTGGAGCAGCACCGAAACGCCCGTTCAGGCCCGTCCCAAAACCATCGAATTCGTTCACGAACAGCTCGGCCGCTCTATCCACGGAACCGCCATCGAAGCGCGATGCCAGGTCTTCGTCGAGTACGGCCCCAGCAGCGACCTCATCCTCGAGGCCGCCACCGACCGCGAAGCCGACCTGATCGTCATGGGTCGCCCAGCCGTCAACAGCTTCAAGGCTCGCATCGCCTCGCACCTGCCCGGCTCGACCGCCTATGACGTCATCGCCCAGGCCCCATGTCCAGTCCTGAGTGTGCCCCTGCGCCACGCCGCCTGATCGGCCGGCTTGGTCTACGCCCGTCCCGAACCTCAGCCCTTCAAATACGCCATCACCGCCCGCACTGTCTCTTCCTTCGCTTCTTTGAGAGACACACCCGGCGGCCGGCGCAGCACAACACCGTGAGACAAGGCGTCCACCATGTGGGTCACAATGAACACGACTTTGTCGAGCTGCCGCCCTTTCCTTATCTCGCGCGCTCTCGCGGCAATCGCCAGTCGGAAAGCCCCATGCAGCCGCAACGCGAAGTCCCTCGACTCGCCCGCCCTGTGCGGAACCGCCGTCATCAGCATCTCGTAGAGCTCTGGATCAGCCTCGTGCGCCTTCACCAGCCCCTCCACCATCTCGCGCACAAATTCCTCAAGTGAAGAGGCAGCATGTTCGACCAGCACTGTATGCACCATGCGATCGATCTCCTGCACATGCCTCTCATGTAGAGCGGCAAAGATCGCTTCCTTATCTGGAAAATACTGGTAAACCGACCCAATACTCACCCCCGCAACTACAGCAATGCGATTGGTAGTGATCGCGCCCGCCCCCTCGCGCTTCAGAATTCTCACCACCGCATCCAGCACCGCCTCGACCGTCTGCCGTGCGCGGCGCTGCGTCGGCCGCCGTCGAGCCTGGCTCTTGAGAGTGTTCGCCATGGCAGCGAGCCTATCAGAACATGAGCACTATTTCATATATGTGACCCATTACCGCGCCATTCTTCTTCTAAGACAGTCACAGCAATGCGAGTAGACATTGCCCCTCCTTGTCTCCTAGCCTTGTACATAGATATATGAGCGTTGCTCATGTGTTAAGGAGAAGCCATGACCTATCTCATCACAGGCGCAACCGGAGACATTGGATCCAAAGTCGTTCAATTGCTGCTCGCACGCGGAGAGCGCCCGCGAGTCTTCGTCCGCAATACTGACAAAGGCCGCGCGCAATTCGGCGATCGCGTCGAAATCGTTATCGGCGATCTCGCCGACGCCGCCTCGTTCACCACCGCGCTGAGGGGAATCGACTCGCTCTTCCTCGTCAACAGCGGTCCGCAAATTCCCCAGCGTGACGCAATCGCCGCCAGCGCCGCCCGGGCCTCAGGCGTCCGGCACATCGTCAAGCTTTCATCACTGGACGTCGAGCAGAGCCTCGCCATCGGCGCATGGCATGAGCAGGGCGAGGCCGCCATCCACGCCAGCGGCATCCCCTTCACCTTCATCCGCCCCACAGGATTCATATCGAACCTGCTCGCCTGGGCGCACTCCATCAAGACCGACGGCATCGTCCGCTCCTCCACCGGCAACGGCCGCCGCCCCTTCATCCACTCCGACGACATCGCCGCCGTCGCAGCCGAAGCCCTCACCACTCGCGACTACATCGGACAATCTCTTCCCATCACCGGTCCCGAAGCGCTCAGCTTCGCCGAAATCACCACGAAGATCTCGGCTGCCATCGGCAAGCCTCTCGTCTATCAGCCCGTCTCCGACGACGAAGCCGCGCAGCGCTTCTCCGCCACCGGCGCGTCTCCCGAAGAAGTCGCAGCTCATGTGGCACTCTGGCGCGCCATCCGCGAAGGACGCCTGGCCACCGTCACCGACCAGGTCCAGCACACCCTCTGCCGCCCGCCCCTCACCCTCGACCACTGGCTCGCCGAGAATGCTGCCGCCTTCCGCTGAGCCCGCCACCCACTCGCTGCCGTATACTTTTCGGGGTTAAATTCAGAGGTTGATTAATGTCTCTGTTCAGGTGCCTGCTCTTGGTCGGAATCACTCTCGGATCGAATCTCTGCGCAAAACCCGCCGCCGCCCAGCAGGATGACTGGTGGAAGCATGCCGTCATCTACGAAATCTATCCGCGCTCCTTCCAGGACTCCAACGGCGACGGCATCGGAGACATCAACGGCATCACCTCGCGCCTCGACTACCTCCACGACCTCGGCATCGACGCCATCTGGATCACCCCCATGTACCCCTCGCCCGGCGTCGACTACGGATACGACATCTCCGACTACACCGCCATCGACCCCGAATACGGCACCATGGCCGACTTCGACCGCCTCGTCGCCGAGGCGCAGAAGCGCGGCATCCGCGTCATCATGGACTACGTCATCAACCACACCTCCGACCAGCACCCGTGGTTCATCGAGTCCCGCTCCTCGCGCACCAACCCCAAGCGCGACTGGTACATCTGGCACGACGGCAAGGCGCCTGGCGAGCCGCCTAACAACTGGCAGTCCTGGTTCGGACACTCTGCCTGGACTTACGACGAGAAGACTCGCCAGTGGTACTACCACTACTTCTACAAGCAGCAGCCCGACCTTAACTGGCGCAATCCTGAGGTCGAGAAAGCCATGACCGACGTCCTCCGCTTCTGGATGGACAAGGGCGTCGACGGCTTCCGCATCGACGCCGTCTCCCGCCTCTTCGAAGACCCCAACCTCCGCGACGATCCCTACCTGCCCGGATACAACGCCTACGGCGACCGCAACATCCAGCACCTCTACACCGACAACTACCCTGAGGTGAACGAAGTCCTCCGCCGCCTGCGCAAAGTCGTCTCCGCATACCCCGGAGACCCTGTCCTCATCACCGAAGCCGACGAGCCGAACATCGCCGAGCTCACCAAACTCTACGGCGCCGGAGACGAAGTCCAGCTACCCATGGACTTCCAGATCGCCGACCTCAACAAGCTCTCCGCGCCCGACTTCCGAGCCCTCTTCGATCAGGTCGAGAGCAACTCCGCCCACGGACAACCCGAGTTCTTCTTCAGCAATCACGACCAGCCCCGCCAGTGGGACCGCTACGGAGACGGCGTCCACAACGACGAAATCGCCAGGCTCATGGCCACGCTCCTGCTCACCACCCGCGGAACCCCGCAGATGTATTACGGCGAAGAAATCGGCATGCGCACCACTCCGCCGGCCCGCATCGAAGACGTCCACGACCCCATCGGCAAGCTCGGCTGGCCCAAAGAAAAAGGACGCGACGGCGAGCGCACCCCCATGCAGTGGGATAACTCGACTAACTCCGGCTTTACTACCTCGTCTAAGCCCTGGCTGCCTATCCCGCCATCCGCGTCTACTTACAACGTCGAGACCGAGAAGAAAGATCCTAACTCCATCTTCAACGCCTACAAAACCCTCCTCGCCCTGCGCCGCAACGAGCCCGCCCTGCGCAACGGAGACTACACCTCCGTCGACGAAAACAACCCGTATGTGTTCTCATTCCTGCGCCGGTCAAAGGGCTCGACCGTGCTTGTCTCGCTCAACATGAGCCCCGAGCCCCGAACTATATCTATTAACTTAGGAAGCACCGGAGTGAAGGGAACTAACGCTATCCCGCTCTATAGCTCGCCCCACTCCGGAGACGAAGCCATCCCCCTCGACAAGATCCAGCTCGCGCCGTTTGGAGTGCTCGTGGCAAAGGTGCAGTAAGACCCGAAGATAGACTGATATGGCGCCTCTCGGTGAATGCCAGCTACAAAACTCCACCATACGAGCCAAGATGGTAACGCGGCTCGGAGTTGTATACCTTCTTTCCTACAAGCGAATCGTTTTAGGATGTGCTTACCGGAGAATGCAATGAAGAGCACGATGGGAGTGCCAAAGCGACTCATGTTGCGGCTGTTCACCGTTTTTATCATCAGCTCAGTTTCCATGCGCCTTGTCCATGCTCAAAGCACCTTTAATATCAACCTGGAGGCAATTCGTCGATCTGTAGTGTATCTGCATGTTCGCGATAACCTCGGACAGTTGAAGGAAGCTGGAACGGGGGTTCTTGCTCATCGTACCAACTAAGAGCGACCCCAAGCGAGGGTATGATCTTTTGGTTACAGCGCGGCACATCGCTGATCCCATTTGGGCTGGATGTTCCCCTCGGGTTGGAACCCTAACCGCCGTATTCAATAAAAAAAACTATGACCCTGCAGTGGACCCGACTGGCATAGTTGAGGTTGCGCTTGTCACCAGACCAGGCGAATCGACGTGGACCTATCCCACTGATGATTCGGTAGATATTGCCGTGACAGTTCTCGACGGAAGTCAATTTGACAACTTGGGAGTCGAAAATCAGGGTATCGGCATATCGGATCTACCTAGCAAGGAAGAAATTAAGAGTATTAATACCGGGGCACAAGTTACCTCTGCGGGGCTCTTCCTCGGCGCATCGGGCGTCAAGCGAAATTATCCGATATTTAAGTTTGGATATGTTTCAAGTATCCCAGATGAAAAGATCGCGGTTTCCTGTTGTCCAGGCTGTGTCGCCAAGTTGGAAACTGAATGGATGATTGCTGCCAGCCTGGTAAGCGGAAATAGCGGCTCTCCCATATTTTTCGTACCCGTCGGATTTCCGGGATTCGGAATAGCCAAGCAGCGACCCTTTCTTTTGGGAGTGCAGTCCTCGTCGTTCGAGGGATACGATGTTGCAGGAATGGCCCCGGTCCAATACCTCATGGAGGCCGTTCGGAAACTAAATCTTGCGGATGCGAACCTACCGAACATGGAGGGAACCCTCCCGGCTCACCAAGCTACTCCCTCCTCTGCTCAACCTCCACATCCAGCCAAGCCAGCGCCAATCTCCGTGCCAGAAGAAGGGCCGCATTTCTAGGAGTTATTGTTGGGGCGCGTAATCATGCTAGTCGCGATATCCCATTCCGCGGGCAATAATTCAATTCGAGGTCCTGGTCCGTCTCCAACAGACGGGTGGCCCCCTCAAGCTTCTTTCGCTTGAGGGGGGCCTCGCTCCTCACGGATGCGCCGAAAAAGGACCTTTGAAAGGGAAGCGCTCGAGCTTCAGAGCCTGGCCTGAACTTGTCGAAGGGCCGCAAGAGGCGCGCAGGCTGAGCGCGGCTTTAGCCGATGAACGGACACCAACCGAAACTGAGCTGTTTTGCTCAGCTATTATTCTTCGTCTTTGAAACACTGATTCTGGAGAAGAGTCCGCATTATCGGCTCCCTCATGGTTCTGAACTAAGTCAGCCCATCTGACAGTTGCCCTTCTTAGCTCACCCTTCGAGCAAGGAGGGCTTATGAAACCAACCATTAAAGACGCTCGCACGATTGTCTATGTGGGCATGGTGGTACTGGTGGCCATATTCATGCTGCTGTTTACTGCCGTCACGCACGGCCAGGAGCTACCCAATGCTCCACAGGCAGCCGTCAAGCAGCAAATTCCGCCCGTGCACAAGCAGAGGCCGCAGTTTGCAAAGGCCGTGCGCCCGCTTCTTGGAAGCGCCGACTGGTTTCGTGAACATGGATTGTTCAAGCTGGCGAGGATTATCCCTGTGCTCGCCCACATTGACGTGAACGCTAGCTATGACAAGCCAAAGGACGCAGGCCACGGCATCCGTAAAAGCAGATAGGCAGCCCAGGATTAAGAGCCGGTCCGGGGACCACACCTCGCTGGCCGGTGACCCACTCAAGCATCCTCGCTTGAGTGGGTCAGTTCTGCTAGCGCACCTAACGTGACAAACACCCTACAACTCCATGACACACGCAAAAATTGCCTCTGATTAACTGGGCATACATGGTGAGACCCCGGAAGATTTAGCGAAGGCTCACACCACTCAGTCTGCGGATCGCGAATATGAGGAGTGGATATGGATGCTGCGGAATTGATTGATCCCCGACCGAACGATGACGCCCCGCTTGGTTTCTGGCACGACCGGCTCGTGCTGAGCGTGCATCACGACGGAGCGGGTGCGATGTCCACAGAGTCCAAAATCATGACCGGCCGCCTCGTTCACGCGATCATTTTTCGTCTGCCGGCAATCCCTCCCCCAGCGATGCCACCGGACGCAGAGTGTTGGCTCACCCCCACCTAACCAGGCGACATTTTCTAAGCCCTGACCCGTGAGCCCTGAGCCCTGCCTTTCCTGGCCGACAATTTCCACCAACCCGCTAAAATAGATATAGAACTCAAGAAAGCCCGGCCATAGCGCCGGGCTTTTTCATTCTCAGACCAAGAGTCGCAACTTACAAGTCCTTTGTTTTGTATTACATGGCTGTAACTCATTCAAAATGAAATACCTGCAGCCACCTATCCGTTAACTCCAATGGAATCAAATACCATCCAGACCCCGGGGGGAGGGGGGTGCCCAACTATCCCGGGTCGGTGTATAGTCACCAGCGCCAGCCGCACACACAGTTTGACGAGACCGGTTTCCGAACCTGGCATCAAAGACTTCAACGAGGTGTCACCATGTCCGATATCGAGAAAGACGCAACAACGTCATCGCCAAAGCCAGCCAGCAAATCACCCTCCGACGAGACTGACCTCGCGAAGCAATTGGACGAAGTCGCCGATGAAATGGCGGGTGAGGCAGGGAAAACCGAGCGCCGATATGACGAAGGGCACAATATCTTTACAAAGTGAGAGCGGCGCCTCATAAGAGATAAGCCGAACGCGCCTGGGTGTGTGACTCCAGGCGGCATAGCTCTGTTTGGCCGAAAGATAGGCGAATCGAGAGCGAAACTAACCACCGATTAGTTCGAGTGGGTAGTTGTGACTACGCAGGCCAAGATCGATGCTTGCAGAGAATTCCTTCCTGGGTGTCATACAGAACACTTAGGAGAACACTAATGAACACGTTTAACGGCAAAGTCCTGTTCCTGGCAGTGGTACTCGTTGGCCTCGTGATTGCGGGCGCTGGCGTTGCCTCTGGTCAGGACGTATATAAAGTCAACTACTTCGCAAATAATGCTTCCCCGGCGCCAGACGCAACAGTCCGGATCGACAATCCCGGCCTGACGTATGGAAACCTGTGCGCGATGATCTATGTGTTCGATCAGGATCAGCAGCTTACCGAATGCTGCGGATGCATCGAAACGCATAACGGTCTGCGCACGTTGTCGGTTCGCAGTAACCTGACGTCGAACCCCCTGACCGGCGTTGTTTCGAAGACTGGCGTCATCAAGGTTGTCTCTGCGGCGGTTAACAACTCTCCGTGCGATCCAACTTCGAACGTGACCCCCACGGCAAACCTGCGTGCCTGGGTGACCCACATCCAGAACGCAGTTGGAACTGCTTACCCAATTACTGAAACCGAGTCCTCGGATTCAACACTGGGTGCAACTGAGCTCGCGAACCTGCAGGCGCAGTGCGCATTTATCAACATCCTCGGAAGCGGCCAGGGCGTCTGCAGCTGCGGTACTGGAGACTAATTGATTGCATTGGCTCCGTGAGGCAGCCTGGCGTCAGTAATATCGGGAGCGGATGATCCGGCAATGACCGGCATCTCCGCTCCCGTCTCGTCTTCAGATTGCGTAGCCCATTCCCGTCTTCCTGGCCGCGAATTACTCAATACAGAGATCGAGTCGCCGCCAGCGGACTCCTGATAGAGAACCGGTGGTCACTAATTCCGCCATGTCGCGTTGGCAGCATGTAGAATGGCATCCATTTGAATCCAAAGGAAAATTCCCGCGCCAGATTTGCGAAAGGGATTAGGGATCGCCATGCGCCGCCTGATGAAGTGTCTGCTTGTTCTAGCCGTACTCGGCTCTGATCTTGCTTTTGCCCAGTCCAAGCTGCCCAACACGCCCGTGCGCGAAGTGACCGACGACTACTTCGGGGCAAAGGTAACGGATCCCTACCGCTGGCTCGAAAATACAAGTGCCCCCGAAGTAGTAGCGTGGATGAAGGCGCAGAACGACTACACCCGTGCAGTCCTGGCGAAGATTCCCGGCCGTGATCAGCTGCTGGATCGCATTAAGGCGCTCGACAACGCCGGCAGTGTGGTCTCCGGCCTTCAGGTCTGGGGCGGCCGCTACTTCTATTTCAAGACCGAGCCCGGTTCAGACAATCGCAAGCTCTACACGCGGGACAACGTCACCGCCGCAGAGCGACTGCTTGTAGATCCTGAGAAGCTGACCACGCCGGATGGAAAACATTACTCTATTGATTACTTTCAACCATCGATCGACGGAAAGTATGTAGCCTATGGGATATCTCCCGGCGGTTCGGAAGATAGTGTCTTGCATGTAATCGAGAGCTCTACCGGAAAGGTGTTGAGCGACACCATCGATCGCGCCCAGTTTGGACAACCCACATGGTTGCCCGATGGCTCGTTTTTCTATACCCGCACACAGAAGTTAGCCCCCGACGCCCCACCCACAGCGAAGTATCAAAAATTGCGCGCATATCACCATGTGTTAGGCGCCGACCCGGACAAAGAGGTTGCTGTCTTTGGATATCAGGTATCTCCCGGCGTAAAGGTAACCGAAGATGATTTTTCTGTCCTTGCTTTTTCGCCAGGCGCTCCCAGCTATCTTCTCGGGCTGGTAATTCACGGGGTCAAGCGCGAGATTGACCTATACGTCACTGAGTTTCACGGCGATGTAAGCGCGAAGACAACATGGAAGAAGGTCGCGGACACAGCGGACGCCGTTACCAGCTTCGACGTGCACGGCGATAATCTTTACCTCCTTTCGCATAAAGATGCGTCCCGCTTCAAGGTTTTGCGCACCAGCCTGGAAAACCCCGACCTGGCCCACGCCACTGCCGTCGTTCCGGCCAGCGATGTAGTAGTTGTCGGCATCGCCGCCGTGAGTGACACGCTCTTCGTGCAGGATCTCGACGGCGGCATTGGGCGGCTGCGGCGTCTGCCCTACAACGGCGACGCTATTCAGTCAGTGAAGCTTCCGTTCGATGGAGCCATTCAGTCACTGTTTGGAAATCCGACTGAGTCGGGAGCATGGCTGGAGCTCACTTCCTGGACCAAGTCGCCGTTGTGGTATTCGCTCGATGCGAGTTCCGGCAAGCTCACTGACACCGGCTTGGTGGCGCCATCTCCCGTGGACTACGCACAGATTGAATCCGAAGAGGTCAAGGCAAAGAGCGCGGACGGCACCATGGTACCGCTCTCGATCGTTCACAAGCGCGGAATAGCTCTGGATGGATCGCATCCTACCTGGCTGGAAGGCTATGGCGCCTACGGAATCACGCTCGATCCGAACTTTCGCCCCACGCTGCTGGCTTTCTTTGAGCGCGGCGGAGTATTCGCCGTCTCTCATGTGCGCGGCGGCGGGGAGTACGGCGAAGACTGGCATCTGGGCGGCCAGAAGCTGACCAAGCAGCACACCATCGACGACATGCTGGCCGGCGCTCAGTATCTCATCGATCACAAATACACTTCACCGGAGCACCTCGCCGGCGAGGGCACCAGCGCGGGAGGAATCACCATAGGTGGCGCCATTACTCAGCGTCCCGACCTGTTTGGCGCCGCCCTGATTCGGGTCGGTGACTCTGACTCACTGCGTTCCGAACTTATGGCCAGCGGCCCCGCAAACATTCCCGAGTTCGGCACTGTCAAAGAGCCTGATGGCTTCAAGGCGCTGTATGGCATGGATGCCTACCAGCACGTAAAACCAGACACGCCCTATCCCGCGATATTGCTCACAACGGGCGCCAACGATCCTCGTGTTGCGCCTTGGCAGGCAGCCAAGATGACGGCACGTTTACAGGCATCCACCACCAGCGGCAAACCTGTGCTGCTGCGCGTTGATTACGATGCGGGACACGGAATGGGCTCCACCAAAACGCAGCGTGACGAGGAGCTGGCTGATGAGATGGCGTTTCTGTTCTGGCAATTGGGCTCTCCCGGCTTTCAGCCGCCGCCAGCACAAAAGGTGAGTTCGTCGTCCAGGTAAGTTCGCATCGCAGGCGGGTCGTCATGGATTTGACTCTGATGACCCCGCTCACACCCCGCTACCGAAGAACCGTTCGTCATTCATGACGGCTCTCACCGCAGGCAACAAGTCGCTTGCAGCGTTTGATTTGACGATGAAACCCAGCGCGCCGATTCTTAGCGCCTCCTGCAAGTACTCTGGATCATCGTATGACGTTAAGAACAGGATTCTCGAACCCGGTGAAACTTTGCGGACTTGGCGAGCAGCCTCCAGCCCGTTGAGATTCGGAAGTCCGATGTCCAGCAAAACCAGGTCAGGTTGCAAATCTTCGCTCTTCCGAACTGCCTCTAATCCATCCGAGCACTCGCAAATAAGTACCAGATCCAGGTTTTGTTTGAGAAGCAAGCAAACCGCACAGCGCCATGGCTGTGAATCATCCACGATAAGAATTCGAACTGCCGCCAACTTCGAAAGGCCTCCTTCAGGCAAAGCTCACCTACGGCCATAATTGGCGTGTTGAACTAATTACTTTTAGGGTGCCACATGACGCTGGCTCAATCATTGCTCACGAGCAATGATGGCGAGCGATTACACCCCGCAGACGAGGACGCGAAAGCCGGCGATCACGCTTCGCTTGACATCAGGTTTTCTGGCGAGCGAAGCACGACCTTTCCTCGGCGCTTTGTAAGAATGCCTTTGCGCTGCCACTCGCTCAATAGGCGGCTTGCAGTGAATATCGTGATGTTTGCCTCGTTGGCCAATTCCTCATTCCTGACATCCAGCACGACGCCTTCAGTAACCCTCTCGCCCATGCCGTTGGCAAGATTCCCCAGCACCTGCGCGAGCCGCTGGCGGGCAGTTTGATAAGTTGCAGCAATATGGAGAGCCCGATATGCCACGAAGTAGTCGTACGCTATGAGCAGCGCATTCTCGACTAACCTCGGATATTGTGCGCCAAGCAATCGAATCGTGGCACGATCCCACATCAGCACAGTACTGTTGGTCACGGATTCCGTGCTCGTAAGATAGTCAAGGGGCTTGGATAGGAATGTCGCCCCACCGAAGATCTCGCCCGGGGGAAACCACAACACGTGGACTTTCTCGCCCCGGGCTGTCATGCAAAAGCCGCGGGCGCGTCCACTGATCATTAGAAATAAATAGTCGGCAGGATATCCCTCGTGCATGACCACCGAATGTGCCAGGAATCGACGCCTGGTCGCGGCCGCGATGATCGCGGCGAGTGCGGAGGGAGGTAGTCCTTCGAGGAATCTTGGTTCGAGTCTTCTCACGAGCGCCAGCACTTCAGAGGTAGCCATCGTTAACCTTCCCCCAACCTTACTCTGATGTGGACGTGCCCGGCGGCCACCTTTTAGATTTTTGGCGAATTCGCGCGAATGAGTTGCCATCCCCGGCCAGCTGGACCGGCAGGGAACCTGCATCTGTGGAACCGATAGAAGCCGAGACAGAAAAACGCCCGGCTGTCATCAGCGACCGGGCGTTTAATTTTGTGATTTGCGACCAGCTGTCCCTTAGCTTCCCGAACCAAACACTTGCGATTCCGGCGGAGTCTGGCGCAGGGAACTCGCTACGGCGCGTAGTAACCCCAATACGGAATCGAGGCCCTGACCGCGACTGGCGGCGTGTAGTAATACACCGGAGGTGGCGGCGGCATGTAGTACACCGGCGGAGCCGGAACATACTGCACGTAAGTCTGCACAATTGGCTGCGGCTGATATACCGGTTGGGGCGCGTATGTCTGCGCGACTGGTTGAGGAGGTGGAGGTGGTGCCTGCTGCTGATACTGCGAAGGCTGATACGACGATGGCCGATGCAGCAGCCTCGGCGTGTCGTCCGGATATTGCTCCTGCTGCCGCTCCGGCACACCCAGGTCATCCAGGATCTTCAGCGTCAACCTGGTCTCTTCTTTCAAGGTTGGCCTCGGACCGCGCCGCGGAAGATTCAGCAAATCGATCGGCCATAGAATCGGAATCGACCACTCGATGATGTCACGCGTCGTGTGTCCTTTGCCGAGAATGCGTCCATACCGATCTACGTTAAAACCGGGTACGGCAACTACCCGCGCATCTACCGGGATAATAGTATCCGGCTCGATCACCATACGGTCAAATCTCAGCTCCATCCATCCCTTGCCTACAAAGTGGCCGGGATCCTTATAGTCCTCAAAGCGGCCAACCATGTAGCTACCATAAGGAAGCGTAGAGCGTCCATATAACTCGACATGGCTAACCTTACACATTACAGGGTCGCCTATATTTGCGGTCTTCGACGATAGTTTTGGCTCAGACACTGTGCACGATACCAGGGAGCCGGCTGGGATAAGTTGCTCCGCGAAACCACTAAGTGGAGTTGCAAGCAGGAGCATCAGGAAAGTAGAGACCTTGCACTTCATACAGAACCTCCTAGAAGTTGCATTGCGCCGTTCTACCTTGCGTTTCCCACGAGCCGCCCCTTGGGGGAACATCGTCAGACCATTTGCCGGGCAACTAGAGCCTGCGATTCGTAGGGCCTCCATAATGAGGCGGCGCGCATTCGCCGTCAAGCCAAATTTCAACACTTTCGCAACGATATTTGTAACGGAGGCCATCCTCAGGCACTAATCAAATTCTTAGGCGTGAAATAGAAACTTATTTGTCTCTCGCGTGTTTAATTCCACCCCCTCGTCGTTGACTAGAAGCGAACTAGAAACATATTTCTTTCTCGCGTGTTTATAGCTCGCGCAGATCGGCAGTCGAGATCTCCATTGATAAGTCACTCTAGAACCTGATCCCTCGGCTGAAGCTATGAACGCAGAGTCGAACAAGTAAGCTGGGTGAGCTCGGTCGCACATTGCGACTGTGTTATCCCGCTCGGTCGGGTCGCGGCATGGTTGCAGGACGGATTCGCGCTGGCCGGACCGATTCATCACCGCTCACAGAATGCCGTCCGGTTCCAGTTGCAGGCTAATCCCACTGGGTAATTGTGGAGCTCTCCGCCGAGGTCCACCATTATGCCGCAAGCGTCCTCCAGCTTTCTCCGGGCCCAAATAAGGCGCTTGGGAGACACCCCTTGAAAACCCATAAGAAAATTCTGTTCCTATCCTTGCTGCTCGTTGGCCTCGTTGTAGCGGGCGCCGGCATGGCCGCAGCTCAGGATGTCTACAAGGTCAATTACTTTTCTAACAACGCTCCCACGGTGCCAGTAATACTAGCTGTCCCAGCTGTCGCGGGACCCGACGGAACCGTCCGCATCGACAACCCCGGCCTCACCTACGGAAACCTCTGTGCCATGGTTTATGTGTTTGATCAGGATCAGCAGATGTCGGAATGCTGCGGATGCATTGAAACACATAACGGCCTGCGCACTTTGTCAGTTCGCAGAGACCTGACGTCCAACCCGCTCACCGGCGTCATCTCCAACAACGGCGTCATCAAGGTTATCTCGGCGGCCGTTAACAACTCGCCGTGCGATCCCAGCGCAAACGTAACTCCGAAGGCCAACCTCCGCGTCTGGGTAACTCACATTCAGAATGCGGTCGGCTCCGCGTGGCCGGTTACTGAAACCGAATCCTCTGATTCCAGCCTCGGCGCAACCGAACTCGCAAACCTGCAGGCGCAGTGCTCCTTCATCCACATCCTCGGAAGTGGGCAGGGAATCTGCTCCTGCGGCTCCGGCGACTAGCCGGATCGTTTTTCAATCACACTCGGGAGAGGCGGGCACCATTCCATTCGTTCACCGCTCGTAAGAACATTGATCGCTGAGCAGGCGCCTCTTTCCTGGCCGACAATTTCCTCCGCCCCTCTAGAATAGATATAGGGGGAACAAGAAGCCCGGCTGCAATCGCGGCCGGGCATCTTCATTTGACGGGCCCACGGACTCCCAACATCGACCCCGCACTTCTTATAAATTGTTTGTTTTCTGATCTTTACCCTTAAGTATCGTAAAATGAAATCTTTACAAGCGTTCTACAGCTAACTTTCATGGAATGAATCAGTAACAAAATACAAGAAAAAAGATGGGGAGGGGTAGGGAACTAACTTCACCGCTCCGTTGGAAACGGCATCAGTGTCCGCTCGCTCGTAGACGCCAGCGAACACTCCGCCTCAGGCCGCACCGGACTCACCACCGAGTACTCCCGAATCGCGTTTCGCCCGCTCGCCTTCGCATCCTGTAACGCCCGCTCCACTTCGCGCAGCACCACCAGGGGCGACCGCCCCTTGCTCTGCGCGATCCCCATGCTCGCCGTCAGCGTCAGCGCGTCGCGGCCCGCGGAAAATGGCCTCTGCAGAACCGTCTGTTTGAGCCGGACCGCCATCGACTGCGCCTGCTCCGACGTGCACCCCGGCATGGCAATCAAAAACTCATCCTCGCCGCACCGGCCGATCAGGTCGTAACTGCGCAGAAAACGCCGGAAGCGGTTCGCCAGCTCCTGCAGAATCTTGTCGCCCGTCTCGTAACCGTACTCGATGTTCACACTCGAGAAGCGGTCCAGATCGAGCAGCAGCAGAGTCAGCGGCGTTCGCATCCGCTGTACTCTATCTGTCTCCGGAAAGAGCTGGTTCAGCATCGACTCCCGATTCCACAGTCCCGTCAGGCTGTCATGTGATGCGTGGAACCGCACCGCCTTTGTTTGCTCCTCGAGATCACTCCGCAGCGTCTGCACCCGCTCCGCCACACGCAGCCGCACGCGCAGGTCCAGCGCGTCGACCGGCTTGAGGAGCAGATCATCGACTCCGGCTTCCGAGGCGCTCGCCACCGTATCCAGGTCCACCTGCTCACTCATCAGCATCGTCCACGCCACGCTCTTCCGCGTCCGCCGCCTGACCTCCGCCACCAGGTCAATTCCTCCCAGGGACGGCAGCGCGGCGTCGATCAGGGCAATCCCGGGGGCGTCTGCCCGGTCAGCACCTTCCCCCCCTCCACCCCGTCGGATGCTACCTGGACGGGGTACCCCCATCCGTGCAGCATCTCTCTCAGGTCCGCTATAGTCTTTTCATCTGCCGATACGATCAGGATCCGGGGTCTGGCGGGCAAGGGCAGTGTCATCTTGGGCTCTCAATGCTGTACAAGCCCTTTATCGGAGAAGATTAGTGAAGCCTTAAGAAAAAGGACTTGAAATAATTTGACAAATGTGCGACTTCGGTGCACACTTAAGTCACCTAGTTTCATATCGAGCGCTGTCCCTGCACGCAGAATCCCCCGAATAGCCTGCAGCTGATTTGATGTTCGGCGTCTCGCTTCTGAACCAATTACCCAGCGTCGCAGCTCAACTTGGAAGGAGTGTCATCCGATGCTTCCGGCGATCACCACTACACACGCCATCCCCAAGCGGATTCTCTCTGCCGGCGTGTCCATTCGGACCACCGTCGTTACCTGTCCGCATTGCTTCGAAGCCCTCGGTTCCGCGTCCAATCTCGTTGAACGCAGGGCTATTGAGGTCAGACACAAATGCGGCGAGAAGCGTTTGGCAGAGCAACCCGCCATTGCAATCCCCTTCAGCTGAAAAACACCATCGAGCAGGGCATCATGACGTGAGTATCCCGTCAAGCCCTGCTTGATGTATCCCGCGCAACCAATTGACAAAAAGGCCTGTTATTCGCGGGTCGAACCGGCACAGTGCGGTCGTGTAAGTTCCGCTGTCCCCGAAGATTTCCTATTGATTTATGGATAAGAAATCCCTATAATAGAAGAGTTTGTGACTTCCTGGGGAGGCCTGTCTATGGCAGGTTGAGCGGCCCCGGACTTTCCGTACGTCACTCTACGCTAGAGGATATAAAGAAATGGCAAAACGTCGTGGCAATCCAAACTGGGGTAAGCCGGAGCCCATCGGTCCGGTCGTGCCCACTGTGACTTCATTCGAACAGGTGGTGAAGGAGTTCAAGCTGACGCCGGACCAGTACATCCGTTCCACCCGCCTGCGGGAATGGGCTCGTCGCAATCGAAACTCCAAGTACATCCCCGAGGCGCTTCTGGAGGCGTGGGGCTTCGAGATCGAGTCCACATTGTAGCCGGCCGAGATATTCCGGGTTCCTTGGACGCCGCCTTTCGGGGCGGCGTTCCTGTTTGTGCAGCACATCTTCACGTAACCTTTCGAGTTGCCCACGCTGGACTGAGATCCTTCCCTGGTCCCGCGCCCGCAGTATCTTGGCCGGCGTCGACCTCTCGGGATCCACCATGCGGTTCGGGAGAGAATCGTCTCTCCCGTTTTCTACGTCGATCGACCTTCTGGTCCATGGCCCCTCGAGCCGGTTATTCAACTGGATGCCTTCAGGTGTGACTCGATATATCACCCACAAAACGTTTTAAAACTGAGCACTTAGACGCGTCCAAATCCGCAGGGGCACCTGAAGGCGCATCCGGCCCGGTATGTCTGATAACATATATTCTGTTAACTCACCATATTAGCGCCGGATAGAAATGTCACACCTCTGCCCGATAGAAATGTCCGACTGCCCTTCCAGCGATATCGTCGCCTGGGAGGCGGACGACTTTGGGATGGGTGCTGATGAGCGAACGCGACGTACAACGCGTGGAGGTTTTGGCAGAGGTTCTTTCGGGCCGACGGACAGTTGCCTCGGCGGCCATTGTGCTGGCGGTCGGTGTACGGCAGATCCACCGGCTCCTGATCCGGTTCCGTGAAGATGGTGGAGGAGCCCTGATTCACAAGAGTCGGGGCCAACCCTCGAACCATAGTCTGTCTCCTGGCATCCGCGAGTACGCCCTCGAGCTGATCAGGACCAAGTACGCTGACTTCGGTCCGACACTCGCGATCGAAGTCCTGCTCGACAAGCATGCCATCAGGGTGGGTCGCGAGACGTTGCGGACGTGGATGATCGAGGATGGCTTGTGGCTCTCGCGCACGCAACGGAAGAGCTTTCATCAGCCTCGGCTTCGGCGCGAGTTCTATGGCGAGTTGATTCAGATCGACGGCAGTGACCATCGATGGTTTGAAGACCGCGGCGATCCGTGTACGCTGCTGGTGTTCGTCGACGATGCAACCAGCAAACTCATGCAGCTGCGCTTCGTGCCGAGTGAGAGCACGGACTCCTACTTTGAAGCATTGCAAGGTTATCTGGAAGCCCATGGCTGCCCAGTTGCCTTTTATTCCGATAAGCACACCGTCTTTCGCGTCAACCGGCCAGACGCTAAGGGGGGCTCGGGTATGACCCAGTTCGGCCGTGCCCTCGCTGAGTTGAACATCGAAATCCTGTGCGCGAACTCCAGCCAGGCCAAGGGTCGCGTGGAGCGAGCCAATCGCACTCTGCAGGATCGGCTGGTGAAGGAGCTCCGTCTTGAGAACGTATGCGATATAGAGGCCGGCAACGCTTTCCTGCCCAAGTTCCTGCAACGCTTCAACGAACGCTTCGCGCTAGTTGCTGCCAAGCCAGAGAACTTGCACCGTCCTCTCAACGTCAAGGCAAGCCGGTTGAACGATATCCTGTGCCACCGCGAACAACGTCACGTCAGTGAGCAACTGACTATGTCCTATGACCGCAAGCAGATCATCCTCGAACGGAACGAGGTCTCTGAAGGCCTCGGCGGTAAGTACGTCGACCTATACGATTTTCAAGATGGTCGTCTGGAGGTGCGCTGGAAGGGCTGCTCACTTCCCTACCGTGTCTTCAGTAAGGACCAGCGCGTCAGCCACACCGCCATCGTCGAGAACAAACGCCTCGGCCACGCACTGGCGCTTGTCAAAGCGCAGCAGGATCGCAAACACGAGACGAGGGTGATGACCAATAGCGAGAAGTCTGGCTATAAGAAGACACCGCGACGAGTTTATGGACCAGACTTCGAGCCTAAAACAACGTTAGCCGAAGCGGTGGAAATGCCGGTCTGATGGAAAGCGTGGAAGACAGGACGATGGAACTGTCCAGTCTCCCCCTCTTCCCACAGCCCTCGGAAATCGCCATAGAACGGCGATTCCACACATTTCCACCGCACGACTAGTACTGGGTTTACACTGACATTTCTATCCGGCGCGCATAGAGACATTTCTATCCGGCGCCAACACACCAAGACCGCCAGAGCGCCTCCACTCGAATGGCCGCGCCCCCCCAGTCATTTACACTGACAGTGAATCCTCTTCCCCCATGCACATCATCCAGGCCGCGAACGGCGTCTTTCATCACTTTGAACTGGCCCGCCAGCTCGATGCTCAGGGCCACACCGGGCGGATATTTACCACCTTTCCGTGGCGTCGTCTCCAGCGCGAAGGTCTGCCCAAAGACCGGGTTCGCACCTTTCCCTGGATTCACACTCCTCAGCTGGTGCTCGGGAGTCACCTGCCTATTCCGTCCGGCCTGAACCGCCAGATTACCCGCAGCCTTTTTCTTACTTTCGACACCTGGGTCGCCAAGAATCTGACCGCCTGCGATGCCTATGTCGCGTTGTCAGGCTCCGGCCTGACCAGCGGGCCTCGCGCCCGGGAGCTCGGCGCGCGCTACATCTGTGACCGGGGATCCTCGCACATCCGTTATCAGAACGAAGTCGTCTCCGACGAGATGCGGCACTGGGGACTTGAAGTACGCGGCGTCGACCCCTTCATGATCGATCGTGAGGAGGCGGAATACGCCCAGGCCGATGCCGTCACCGTCCCCTCGGAGTTCGCCTATCGGTCCTTTCTGACCAAGGGGTTTCCCGAAGCGAAGCTCAGGCGAATACCCCTCGGGGTGCGGTTAGAGCTCTTCAAACCCGAGGGCCAGCCGTCCCCTGAGACCTTCGACGTGCTTTTCGTGGGATCCGTAACCGTCCGCAAAGGAATTCCCTACCTCCTTCAGGCCTTTCAGAAGGTGAACCATCCCCGCAAGCGCCTGCGAATCGTCGGTGCCGTTCCAGCCGACATGCGGCCCGTTCTCGCCCGTTTCGATCTGCAGAACGTCGAGCTGGTGGGGGCGATCCCGCAGAGCGAGGTGCGCCGCTATATGAGTACTTGCCACGTCATGGTTTTGCCTTCCGTCGAAGACGGCTGGGGCATGGTGATGGGCCAGGCCATGGCGTGCGGATGCCCGGTCATCAGCTCTGATCACACCGGAGGACCGGACCTCTATTCACACGGCGTCGAAGGATTCATTGTGCCGATCCGTTCCGCCGAGGCCATCACTGAAGACCTCCAGCGCCTGGCCGATGACCCGATCCTGCGCCAGTCCATGAGCGAAGCCGCCCTGAAAAGGGTGAAGAACCTGGGCGGATGGGCAGACTACGGCGCTCAGTACGCCGCCTTCCTCAAAGAGCTGACCGCTCAGGACAAGGCCGTCGTCGCCTGAACTGCCCCCCGGGCTTAACGCACGAGATGGAGCCTCTCCAGCGTATTCACGCTTCCTTGCACGACCGCCTTGCCCAATCTGAAGATGGGATTCGCGTGTTTTATCAGGAAGGGCTTTGCCGGAAGCAGGAATCTCGCCACCTTGTACCGGAAGAGATTCGTGCGAAAACTTCTGTCACACAACATAGTCCCCCAGGGGGCCCCTCCTCGGTGGCCGTGGGCTCCCAGTCATTTACACTGACAGTGAATCCTCTTCCCCAATGCACATCCTCCAGGCCGCGAATGGCGTCTTCCATCACTTTGAACTGGCCCGCCAGCTCGATGCTCAGGGCCACACCGGGCAGATATTTTCCACCTTCCCGTGGCGCCGTCTCCAGCGCGAGGGTCTGCCAAAAGAGCGGGTCCGCACCTTTCCGTGGATTCACACTCCTCAACTGGTAGTCGGCAGTCGCCTGCCTATCCCGTACGGCCTGAATCGCCAGATTACCCGCAGCCTTTTTCGCACTTTCGACACCTGGGTCGCCAAAAATCTGACGGCCTCCGATGCCTATGTCGCCCTGTCAGGCTCCGGCCTGACCAGCGGGCCTCGCGCCCGGGAGCTCGGTGCACGCTACATCTGTGACCGGGGATCCTCACACATTCGTTATCAGGACGAAGTCGTCTCGGAGGAGATGCGGCACTGGGGGCTTGAAGTCCGCGGCGTTGACCCCTTCATGATCGAGCGTGAGGAGGTGGAATACGAACAGGCCGACGCCGTCACTGTACCGTCCGAGTTTGCCTACCGGTCGTTTATTGTCAAAGGTTTCCCGGAGGCGAAGCTCAGGCGAATACCCCTCGGGGTGCGGTTAGAGCTCTTCAAGCCCGACGGCCGTCCGTCCCCCGAGACCTTCGATGTCCTCTTCGTGGGATCCGTAACCGTTCGCAAGGGAATCCCCTACCTCCTTCAGGGCTTTCAGAAATTGCGTCATCCCCATAAGCGCCTGCGAATCGTGGGCGCCATCCCTGCCGAGATGCGGCCCGTTCTCGCCCGTTTGGATCTGCACAACGTCGAGCTGGTGGGCGCGGTCCCGCAGAGCGAGGTGAGCCGCTATATGAGTACCAGCCACGTCATGGTTTTGCCTTCCGTCGAAGACGGCTGGGGCATGGTGATGGGCCAGGCCATGGCGTGCGGATGCCCGGTTATCAGCTCTGATCACACCGGAGGCCCGGACCTCTATTCACACGGCGTCGAAGGATTCATTGTGCCGATCCGTTCCACTGAAGCCATCGCTGAAGGCCTCCAGCGCCTGGCCGATGATCCGACCCTGCGCCAGTCCATGAGCGAAGCCGCCCTGAAACGGGTGAAGAACCTGGGCGGATGGGCAGACTACGGCGTTCAGTACGCCGCCTTCCTCAAAGAGCTGACCGCACAGGATAAGGCCGTCGTCGCCTGAACTGCCGCTCCGGCTTAACGCACGAGATGCAGCTTCTCCAGGGTATTCACGCTTCCCTGCACGACCGCCTTACCCAATCTGAAGACGGGATTCGCGTGCTTTACCAGAAATGGCTTCGCCGGCTGGAGAAATCTCGCCACCTTATAACGGAAGA
>CAVRNK010000032.1:0-40742 GCA_963721995.1 uncultured Acidobacteriaceae bacterium
AGTGAGAACTCCCAATCGAGTGCCCGGCTCACGCTGGGGCGGGCGTCTTCGACGCGGAAGATGGTCAGAGGCTCAGAAATCACTTGAAAGCGGACCCCGGGATGGGTGGATGCACGCAGCCAGCCAATCCCAGTCCTGATAGCGTTTGAGGCCGCGGCGGAAGGGCACGGCGACCATAAGGCTGCGCTGCACAAAAAGCGTGGAGGTCTGCATGGCGCAGGGGCTGTCGTCCAGGCGGCGGCAGAAGAGGTGCTCACTGACCTGCCGGTCCGATTGACATGTGTGGACGGCCGGGGAGAAATCCATTCGCGGCGTACGAACGATCAGGTGCGAGGAGATGACGGGGAAGGCGTCCTCGCTTGCGTAAGCTGCCGCCAGCTGCAGGGAGATTTTCTGCGGGAGCCATTCGTCGTCGTCGTCCAGGAATCCGACCCACTCGCCGCGGGCGGCGCGGACTCCAATGTTTCGGGCTTCGGCGCCACCGACATTGGCGGCAAGCAGGTAGATGCGGAGACGAGGGTCGTGAATCTCTGCCAATGCGCTCTCGGTCGGCGGGTCAGGGCCGTCAATGACGACGATGACTCGATGCGAGGGTGGGTCTGGCGCAATGCGGATTGCACGGCTTTCACGACTAACTCGGGTCGGTTGCGCGTTGGAATTACGGCACTCACCAGCTCAGATCCAGGCAAAGGCACAGCGCTTCTCTCCGCGTCAAAAATAACGACAAGTGAATCGGTAAGCAGCTTGATTGTGAAAACTGCGTACAGCATAGGGCGGGATGGGTTAAGAGTAGAAGGCAGAGAGCATACTGTTCGCACTTAAGTAATGTCTTCTGTTCGGCCGCGTTCCATAAAGGGAAGGCATGGATCAGGAGGTATCAGAGTGACACTATTATCCCGATCTGGCGGAACGCGCTATTCTGCCCTCAGTATGCAGCGCAGCCCGGCAGGCATTCTCCGGTGGCTCTTTGATCCGCGTTTCGGACCGGGAGGGCGGCATATTCCCCGCTGGATCTTTTTGCGGGCGCTGGCAGCGATTTATTTTTCGGCATTCTACTCACTGCTCTTTCAGATCCGCGGATTGATCGGCCCGGATGGAGTGGAGCCGGCGGGGCAGTATCTCGGTCTGGTGCAACGATCGATGCCTGCGGCACGTTACTGGTTCGCTCCCACGCTACTGTGGCTCTCCTCGAGCAATGCGATGCTGATGGCGCTCTGCTGGATCGGGCTGGCAGCGTCCGTCGTAGCACTGTTCAACCTGTGGCCGCGTCTGAGCTTCTTTATTTGCTTTGTGTGCTACCTATCGTTTGTTGCGGCGGCGGGAGACTTCTCAGGGTATCAATCGGATGGGATGCTGCTGGAGGCTGGTTTCATCGCGTTGTTCTTCTGCCCAGTAGGGGTGCGGCCCGGATGGGGCGAGAGTCCGCCGTCGCGAGCGAGTCTCTTTCTGCTGCAGTGGGAATGGTTCCGCATCTACTTCGAGTCGGGAATGGTGAAGCTGCTGAGCGGCGATCCGGAGTGGCGCCACCTGACGGCGATGGATGAGTACTACCAGAACGGACCGCTGCCAACATGGGTTGGATGGTATGTGGAGCATCTTCCACACTGGTTTCATGTCTCGACCGCGGGCGCTACGCTGGTGATGGAACTGGGGATTGTGTGCCTGTTCTTTTTCGGGCGGCGGGCGCGTCTGATCTGCTTCTTCATCGTCACGCCGTGGGAGATTGGCGTGATTCTTACTGCCAATTACACCTTTCTGAACTACCTGGTTCTGTCACTTGGTTTCCTTCTGCTCGATGATCGATTTCTGACGCGATACCTACCAGCGCGCTGGCGGCCGAGGGTGGAGGCTGAAGAAGAGAGAGATGAAACGCTTCCAGAAGCTGAGGCGCCGGTGTCGCTGTTCAATAGCGCGGAGCAGGAGGACGGGCCTCCGCTGGAGCACCGCAAGCCTTCGCAATTTGCCGCGATGCGCCTAGCGGTGACGGCGGTGATGCTGACGTGGGTGGCGTACGTGACTACTGCGGAGATGATTCGGATGCCATTTTCGGGGTCGCCCCTGCCGATGGCACCGGTGAGGATGCTTGAGCCCTTTCGGATTGCCAACCAATATGGGTTGTTTGCGGTGATGACTCGGGGGCGGTATGAGATCGAGTTTCAGGGGTCGAATGACGGGACGACGTGGACGGCGTACCCCTTCCGATATAAGCCCCAGGCCCTGAATGTGGCTCCGGGAATCTATGCACCCTATCAGCCGCGGTTCGACTGGAACCTGTGGTTCGCTTCGCTGGGTGACTGGCAACAGAACACGCTGGTGCCGTTTACCGAGGAGCGGCTGCTGGAGAACAGCCGGGATGTTCTGGCGCTCTTCAAGGGGAATCCATTCGCAGGGGTTCCGCCGAAGTATGTGCGGGCGGTGCTGTGGCAGTACTGGTTCACGTCGATGAAGGAGAAGCGGGAGACCGGCAACTGGTGGCGGAGGCAACTGCTCGGGCTGTATGCCCCGGTGCTGACGCTGCAGCCTGACGGAAAGGTTGGAGTGATTGCGTGGCCGCAGGAACTGCCGCCGCATAATTAAGGTATGGGCCAAGCTTCTGTAATCGGGTCCGGGCCGAATGGTCTCGCCGCCGCAATCACGCTGGCGCAGGCGGGACTGCACGTCGAGGTGTTCGAGGCTGAGGCTCAGCCGGGCGGCGCGGCGCGGACAATGGAGCTGACGCTCCCCGGCTTTCTGCACGACTTCGGATCGGCGGTGCTGCCGATGGCGGCGGGATCACCCTTCTTCTCGACACTGCCGCTTGCGAGACACGGGCTGTTGTGGATCCATGGAGCGGCGCCGCTGGCGCATCCGCTGGATGATGGAACAGCGGTCGTGCTGGAGCGCGATCTGGGTGAGGTGGAGGCGGCGCTCGGAACGGATGGGAAGGCGTGGAGAAGGATATTCGCGCCACTGGCGGAGAACTGGCGGGAGTTCGCAGGTGAGGTGCTTGGACCGGCGTTGCATCTGCCGCGGCATCCGGTGCTGCTGGGGCGGTTCGGGATGAATGCGGTGTTCCCGGCGACGATCTTCTGCAGGCTGCATTTCAAGAACCCGCGGACGCGCGCGCTGTTTGCTGGGTTGGCGGCGCATTCCTTTCTTTCGCTGGATGAGCCGTTGAGTGCGGCGATCGGGATGGTGATGGCGGGGGCGGGGCATGCGGTGGGGTGGCCGGTGCCCCGGGGTGGGGCGCAGGCGGTCACGGATGCACTGGTGGGGCATCTGCGGGCGCTGGGCGGTGAGGTGCACCTGTCCCGGCGGATCGGGTCGGTGGGTGAGCTTCCGCAGGGACTGGTGCTGTGCGATGTGAGTCCGCAGCAGCTGATGGCGATTGCGGGGGAGCGGCTGTCGGCGTCGTATCGGCGGTCGCTGCAGCGGTTCAAGCTGGGGCCAGCGGCGTTCAAGGTGGACTATGCGCTGTCGGGGACGATTCCCTGGCGGGCGAAGGAGTGTCTGCGGGCGATTACGGTTCACCTCGGCGGGACGATGGAGGAGATCGCGCGATCGGAGTGGGCGATGGCGCACGGGCGATGTGCGGAGCGGCCGTTTGTGCTGGTGACGCAGCCGAGCGTGTTCGATCCGACGCGGGCTCCGGAGGGGAAACACACAGCGTGGGCTTACTGCCATGTTCCTAACGGGTCGACGGTAGATATGGCGCAGCGAATCGAGGACCAGATCGAGCGGTTTGCTCCGGGATTTCGGGATTGTGTGCTGGCGCGGCATGTGTCGACGCCGGCGTGGCTGGAGTCGCGGGATGCCAACCTGATCGGCGGCGACATCAGCGGCGGCGCGATGTCCGTGCGGCAGACGTTTTTGCGGCCGGATCTTCGGCAGTATTCGACTTCGGACCGGAATCTTTATTTGTGCTCTTCGTCGACGCCTCCGGGGGGCGGGGTGCACGGGATGTGCGGCTACTATGCGGCGCGGGTGGCGCTGCGACGGACGGGGCGGTGATTCCCGATTTGGGACACGGGGAGTGGGATACCCCCTCCACCTCGGTTTGTTACTCATTCATTTGATTGAGTTTAAGGGGTATTTGGCCTGTAACTCATACATGAAATGTGACTTATCTCCACCTCATAGAAAACACAAGAGTTATGGCGCGCTGTTTCGGTGGCTTCGGGCGGCGTCTTCTCCGAATCGCGCCCTTCGATGAGACACAGAAGCCCGCCGTGTGGCGGGCTTCTGTGTCTCTATTTCTATTGTAGCGGGTGGGGGAAAATTCTCGGCCGAGTGATCCGCCGTCTACGGCGTGATGGCATATCGCGCTACGGCTTCCGGGCTGGTGGCGTAACCGGTAGCGACGGCCAGGGCCTTGATGGTCTGCGACGAGGTCACCATGATCGGGCTGGCGCTTGAATAGACGGCTGAAGAACGGCTGGGCGTCATCCCGTTGGTGGTGTAATAGATGATCGCGCCAGGGGTTGCATCGGTGATCATTACCATCTGCGTTCCGGTGTAGGTTCCGGAGGGAAGGCTGATGATCGGCTCGGCCGCCGCAGACATCACGTCGAAGTCGGCATTGGTCAGAGCAGATGGAGCCAGATTGGGCGCTGTGGCGATGGCCCGCACTCGTTCCGGTGAGGTGACGGTGAACGTGCCTCCATATATAGGAGAAGTGGGCGTCGGCGTGGTGCCGTCGGTGGTGTAGTGGATCACAGCATTCGGGGTCGCGTCAGTGATGGTCACCGAGATGGGCGGGAAGTAAAAGTCCGTGGGCGGACTGATTACCGGAGCGAGCGCGGCGATGGTGTAGGTTGCGGCTGCTTCCGGGCTGGTCACGTAGCTCGGCGCAACGGCGAGCGCCTTGATGGTTTGGGTCGAGGTGACGGAGATCGGGCTTGCGGGGTTGAAGACTGGCGAAGAGAGGCTTGGCGTCGTGCCGTCGGTGGTGTAGTGAATGATAGCGCCAGGAGTTGTATCGGTGATGGTTACAGATTGCGGGCTGGTGTAGGTACCGCCAGCGGGTGTAATGAGAGGAATGCCGACCGGTGGTGTGTTGTTATAGGCGGCTGTTGCTATCAGTGACTCAGTATAGTTCGGGGCGGCTGCAATTGCCTGCAGAGTTTCCCTGCTGCTGACAGTTACTGGCCCGGTGTACTTTGTCCATGTTACCACTCCGTCGGTGGAGTAGAAGATGACTGCCCCGGGTGTTGTATCTGTGATCGTGATCGGCTGTTGCGAAATGTAATAGGTTCCGGGCAGCGGACTAAACTGCGGGGTTGCGGCTGCGGGCTGTGTAGGCTGGGGCGCGCCAACAGCGTTGCCATTCACACCGTTTACCGGGCAGCCGCTGCCATCACAGTCGTCCTCCACAGTAGTATTCGGCCAGGCCAGGCCATCAGCGAGGTTGTTCTCCACGATACTGTTCGTCACCACCAGAATACCGCCGTTGAGGATGCCGCCTCCATCGCCGGGGTTGAGCGCGGTATTCCCTTGTACGCTGCTGCCGGTGAGTATCAGCGTGCCTCCGTTGGCGATTCCGGCACCGTAATTGAGACATCCACCACCGAAGGTACCCCCGCAGCTTACGTCATTGTTGGATATGCTGCTGTTAATCACCGTCAGCGTACCGCCGTTGTAGATGCCGCCCCCGTAGCTGGTGCCAGGGCCGCTAAGTCGATTCTCCGAGACGGTGCTGTTAATCAGCTTCATATTGCCGGAGCTGTCGTTGAAGATGCCGCTGCCGGCACCGCCATACAAGGGATCGCCGTTGTTCCCGGTTATCAAGCAGTTGGTCACCGTCAGTTGGCCGTCGTTGTAGATGCCGCCGCCATTGGCCAAGGCGTCGTTCCCGGCGATCGTCAGGTTGGAGATGGCGGCGTTGACCACGCCGCCGTTCACGTTCAAAATCGCGCTGTATGCGATGAGGCCGCCCACTCCCCCGCCGATTGCCGGGCCGGTGATGGTGGTGTTGGATGGAATATACAGGCCGCCCGCGTTGACGTTCAGCGAGATGCCAGCGACGGCGGGAACGAAGGTGATGTTGGCTGCGCCGTTTGCAGCAGCGGCCGCCAGCGCGTCGCGAAGGCTGCAGTTCGAGGAGTCCGTGCCTGTGCAGTTTGTGGCCACTCCCACCGTAGTGTCAGTGTTGACGGTGACCACATAGGTCGGGGTGGTCCCGGAAGCAGTTGTGACCACCTCGACGAGCGCGTTGCTCGTGGCCGCGAAGAAATTGGCGTCTCCCGCATACTCAGCCGTCACCTTATCGGACCCGACCGGCAGTGCGGTAGAGTTAATGAGCGTTGCCACGCCGGAAGAAAGCGTGCCGGTGCCGATGCTCATTCCTCCGCTGTAGAAGGCAATGGTCTCACCGTCGGTTGTCAAACTCATCGAGGAATACGGGCTGAGGGTCGCGGTCAGCGTGAGCTGGTTGCCGAAGACTGAGGAGCTTGAACTCGAAGAGAGTTGCAGTGCGGGTGCAACAACGTTGTAGGCGGGCGAATTGCTGGCGGTGAAATTGGTATCTCCCGAATAGCCAGCCGTTAGGGCATAGCTACCCACAGGCAGTGGGTTGTTCAGAGTAGCCACGCCGGAAGAAAGCGTGCCGGTGCCGATCTCCGTTCCTCCGTTGTAGAAGGTGACCGTCTCTCCGTCAGTGGTAATGCTTCCTGAAGAGTAAGGGCTGAGGGTTGCCGTCAGCGTGATCTGGTTGCCGGCAATGGATGTGTTGGCACTCGAACCGAGAATCAGCGAAGTTGCAGCCTTCGATACGGTCTGGACGACGGCGCCGGATGAGCTGCCCGCGAAATCCGCATCGCCAGGATAGCTCGCCGTCAGCGTATTTGTTCCGCCAGGCAGAGAGGTGGTGTTGAGCGTTGCCACTCCAGAGGAGAGTGTCCCTGTCCCGATGCTCGTTGCCCCATCATAGAAGGTTACGGTCTCGTTATTGGTGGTGAAGCTTCCGAGGAAGTAAGGCTTGATTGTTGCCGTCAGTGTGATCTGATTGCCCAGAATAGAGGGGTTGGCGCTGGAACTGAGATTCAGCGAGGTTACGACCTGTGCTGCGAGCAGGGGCACGGAACTCGAAACGCTGGAATGGTAGTTTGTGTCGCCGGGATAGTTGGCCGTAACCTGATGCGTCTCAGCTCCGGAAACAGAAATATTGCTCAACTTGGCTGTCGCCGTCTCCGTGAATTGGTTCAGTAGCACTGTCACAGTACTGTCCAGCAAATTGGCCGTTGCCAGATCCTGGGCACCATCGCCGTTGAAGTCGCCCACTGCGACGGACCAGGGCCACTGCCCGACATTCAGTGAGAACGCAGAAGCAAACGTTCCGTCTCCGTTGCCAAGCCATATGGCTACCGTGCTGCCGGTATTATTGGCCATTACCAGATCCAGGACGCCGTCACCATTGAAGTCGCCTACGGCGCTAAGCCCGCCGATGCCCGGGGGGATTGGCGTGGTGACGGGAGTGAACGTACCGTCTCCGTTGCCCAAGAGCACTGTAAACGGGCTGCTCCCCACCGCGAGGTCCGGGATACCGTCCCCGTTGAAGTCGCCGACCGCGATGGAGCCCGCATTGCCAACTACAGGCGAGGGCGCAGTAGTGAAAGTCCCGTCTCCCTTACCAAGCAATACCGTCACCGCTTCACCCCCGCCGTAAGAATTGGCCGTCGCCAGGTCCGGGATGCCGTCCCCGTTGAAGTCTCCAACTGCGATGGAAGTGGGGAAAGTGCCGACGCTGGGTGTGGATTTCCTGGTGAAGGTTCCGTCCCCGTTGCCCAGCAATACCGTCACTTTGCCAGGAGAGCCGTTACCACTGCACTCGCCGCCGCCTTGGGCACAACTCGCAACCGCCAGGTCAGGGATGCCGTCTCCGTTGAAATCGCCCACTGCGATGGAAGTGGGAAAGTCGCTCACGCTAGACGTCGACTTGGTGGTGAAGGTCCCGTCCCCGCTCCCCAGCAAGACGGTCACTGCATTGCTGGCCACTACGGCGAGGTCTGGGATGCCGTCTCCGTTGAAATCGCCCGCTACGACGGGGCCCTCCCCTCCGGTACCGGGCGAGGATTTGACGGTAAAGGTCCCATCTCCGTTACCCAACAGTACCGTCACCGTGTTGGCCTCATTGGCCGCAGCCAGGTCGGGAATCCCGTCCCCATTGAAATCGTCCACCACGACGGACCGGGGCTCCTGGCCGACAGCGGGAGTAGAGCCTATCGTGAAGCCGTTCCCAGGGATTGCCGTTCCCAGGGCTGCTGAACCCAGCGAGGCGTTACCGTTCGATGTGTCCAGAAAGGAAACATCGCCCGTTGGCGAAGGCGTGTGGCTACCCAAACCCACTACCGTCGCGGTTAGCGTGTAGTTGCCGGGCGAGCCTGAGGATGCGATTGCGGTTGTGGTTGGATATTTCGCCGGTGAAGTTACGGTCAGAGCCGATGATGCCGATGAGCTGTTTGCATAGCTCGTGGTTCCAACGAAAACCGCCTGGTACTTGTGGTTTCCTGGGCCGGGGCGGAAATTATAAGTGGCTATTCCGGCAGGGGTGAGCTGGGCGGTGGCGAGGAGGGCTGAGTCTTCGCAGTGGGTCACTGATGCGTCGCAGAATTTCACCTGACCCGGATTTACCGGAGTCGATCCGGAGACAACGGTGGCGGTCAGCGTGACGACTGTGCCGGCGGCGACTGAAGTAACGCCGGAGCCTGCGCTGGTGACGGTAAGCGTGGTGGTCGTCGCGGGCGGGGTAGCCCAGGCGTCAGGAAGGATTCCGATGGAGGCTGCGAATGCGGCGCAAAGGATGAGAGCGCGCAGAACAGCCTGCCCAAGCTTTGAGCAGGGACAGTGTGAAGCTGGACCACAGGGTTCCATGAGAAAGCTCCTTCAGCGACTTACCAGCCGGGGACAGTCATGGTGTCTGTTCCGTAGCACACGAGACAATCTGTGGCTCAGTTCACAGTTGGTCTTGGACCGCTTTCACTATGCCAGCAAATTGGCTGTTAGGGAAGGACTTTGATGGAGGCGCGGAGTTGCGAGGAGGCTACTCCGCATTTCGTTCAAGAACGGTCTGCGCAGGGTCAGCGCTGTTTACTTCGGCGTCTTCATGAAGTCACGTGCCAGCTCCGCGGTCTCTTCGGTTGAATCAGTTGCTCGCGCGGAATGGAACTTCAGTCTTCTTACCAGAGAAGCTTCAAGGCGAACTGGACCTGGCGTGATGTTGTCGAGGTGCTGGTGATGGCGCCGGCGGTTCCGGAGACTCCTGATGGGGTAAAGGTGATCAGGTTGGGGGTGTTGAAGTTGGCGCGGTTGAGGATATTGAAGAGCTCTCCGCGGAACTGGAGGGTGAGGCCTTCGCGGAGGGTGGTGTCCTTTGCGCCGGCGAAATCCCAAGTGGCGAGGCCGGGGCCGTTGAGGGTGTCGCGGCCAAGATTGCCGTAGAAGCCGCTGTTGGCTGGAGGCGCCAGGAATGCGGAGGGATTGAACCACTGCGAGGGCTTGCCGATGATTGTCTTGCCGTGGAAGTCGGGGTTGATGAAGGGGCGAACGGGATTGCGGGTGTCTCCGTTGTTGGAGGGGTTGTAGCTAAGCTGGGGCGTGATGGGGAATCCCGATTGCAGGGTGACGATGCTGTCGACGGACCATCCGCTGGCGGCGAAGTTGGAAAAGCCGTGGAGGTCGTTGCCGAACATCTTGCCGCGCCCGAAGGGGAGCATGTAAACGGCGCTGATGACGCCGATGTTGCGGACGTCGTAGGTGGCGAGTCCGTAGTCGGCGTGCAGGTTATAGGGATTGGAGACGAGGCCGGGGGCATTGCCGGCCGTGGTCTGGTTCAGGGAGTCTCCATTGTCGAGGGCTCGCGACCAGGTGTAGACGCCGCGCAGAGCGACGTCGTGGCTGAAGCGGTGATTGAAGTCGACCTGCAGCGAGTTGTAATTGCTGTTGCCCCAGGAGAACCAGGTCCAGGTATTGGCCAGCGACGGGTTGGCTTTGGGGGTTCCGACGGGGATGTAAAAGGAGCCGGCAGGAACGGCGGTGCCGGCGAGAGCCGCGGGGAAACTGGCGGGATAAGCAGCCGGGCAGGGCGCGGCGGGGCAGATGGTCGGCACGGGCTGGTTGCCGTCGACGCCGATGAGCTCATGGTAGCCGTGCGAGCCTACGTATCCCACGGTGAGTGAGGTGTTGGGGGTGATCTGCTGCTCGACGCGGAGCGAATAAGAGATGAGGGTCGGCATACTCAGATTGGGCTGGACGCCGCCGGGCACGAGCAGGGCCTTGGCTGGAGTCGGCGCGGCGGGATTGATAGGCAGGCTCGACACGGGCAAGGACGCGATGCTGTAGGTGGGATTGAACGGCGCGTTCTGATCCATACGGTAGCCGAGGGCATCCTGCAGCTCGTTGTACATGCCGAAGCCGGCGCGGACTACGGTGCGATCGGGGCGCGGGCTCCAAGCGATGCCGATACGGGGCTGGGGCAGGAACTTCGCGTTATTGGTGGTGAAGGCGTGGTCTCCGATATGGGGCAGGCTGGAGATGGTGCGTCCGTCGAAGGTGTAGTTGGCAGCGCGGCCGTGAGCTTCGTTCCACCCGGTGGAGAATTCTCCACGGAAGCCGAGGCTGACGGTGAGGTGGGGGCTGAGGCGGATGACGTCCTGGGCGTGGACGGCTCCGAAGAGCGAGCGCCAGTTCATCTCAGTCGGCGCGGGGCTGTAGAGGAAGCTGCTGGTGGTTCCGGTGAGGAAGGTCTGCAGACTGGTGAAGGTGGCCTGTCCAAACTGGCTGAGGTTGATGGTCTCGTTGGACTGGAAGTTCTGGAACCAGGCGCCGAAGCTCCACTGGTGGCGGCCGTGCGACCAGGTGACGCGGTCTTCATAGGTATAGAGGTTGCGGGCGATGGGCAGATTGCTACCGTTGTTGCTTCCGGCGAGGCCGACCTGCGCCTGGGGATTCGAGGCGGCGCTACCACCGACGACGACGGCGCCGACGGGGCGGCCGGCGATGAATCCGGGAACAGTGGTGGCGGGAGTGTCGGGGGTGGGCTCACCGGTGAAGTAGTATCCGGCGCGGGAATAGCCGAAGCGGGCAACGTTGAGCAGGGCGGGCGAGAAGACGTGGGTCTCGTCGAGGCTGAGGACCTGCTCGCGCAAGGTGAGGATGTCGGTGCTGTAGGGGTTCGCGGTGGTTGCGGTGTTGTCTGCTCCGTCGTCGATGGTGTAGACGGTCGAGAAGGTGTCCTTGGGCGAGAAGGTCTGATCGAAGCGCGCGGTGCCGAAGTCTTCGCGGATGGTCTGGAGCGGGCTGCTGAAGACCTGGGCGATTCCGTTGAAGTCGGGCGCGTCAGCAGGGGGCGTGGGCCAGAGGTTGAGCAAAGGCTGGACGCTGGGCACAGCGGCGGCGCGCGATTTCAGGTCGGGGACAAAGGCGACGGAGGTCTGGTGGAGGTGCTGGCGAAAGCCTTCGTAGTTTCCGAAGAGGAAGGATTTGTCTTTTTTCAGCGGTCCGCCGAGGGATGCTCCGAACTGGTTGCGTTGAAACGGTGGGGCTGAGCCCTGGTCGAAGTAATTGGGGGCGTCGAGCGCGTTGTTGCGCAGGAACTCATAGGCGGAGCCGTGGAGATGATTGGTTCCGGAGCGGGTGACGATGATGACCTGCGCACCGGGACGCTTGCCGTATTCGGCTCCATAGGTGTCGCGGAGGACGTTGAATTCCTGGACGGCCTCGACGCCGAGCAACTGCTGGCTGGGGCCGCCGGGCTGCATGTTGTTCTCGGCAGCTCCGGTGAATTCGACGCCGTTGAGGAGGAAAAGATTCTGCTGCGGGCGGTTGCCGGACACGGCGAAATTGTTGCCAGTGGTGGAATTGGACACGCCGATGCCGCCGGTCTTTTGCGAAGTGAAATTCACAATGCCGGGATTGAGGGTGAGCAGGAGGTCATAGCTGCGGCCGTTGAGGGGCAGGTCGCGTATCTGCTGCTCGCCGACGAGGCCGGAGATGTCCTGGGTGGACGCGTTGACGATGGGAACATTTTCGGTGACCTTTACCTGCTGCTGAACCTGGCCCACCTGGAGGGTGAGGTCAGCGGTGGCGTCCTGGCCGACGACGAGGGAGATTCCGGTGCGGACCCTTTCCGCGAAGCCGTCTTTTCTGGCGTGGACTTCGTAGTGCCCGATGGGGAGCTCGAACAACTCATATTGTCCGGACTGGTTGGTGAGGGTGGTGCGCGAAGTTCCCGTGTCGATGTCGGTAGCAGTGACGGATGCAGACGGGACGGCGGCACCGGAAGGATCGGTGACTCTTCCGGACAGATTCGCTGAGACCTGCGCCCCGGCGGAGACGAAGCTGAAGGCGAGCAGAGCGAGGAGGACAGTGGGGAAACGGCCACCTGCAATTGACATTCTTATCCCTATCCGTTTTGAGACATGAAGGATTGAATTCAGGAGCTTTCAGAGCCCAGGTTCAGACAGGATCAGCCCAAAATTGGTAATCAAAACCAGTCTATTTTGAGCGAATTAAATCGTTATTG
Organism: uncultured Acidobacteriaceae bacterium; assembly: GCA_963721995.1. Classification (GTDB taxonomy): domain Bacteria; phylum Acidobacteriota; class Terriglobia; order Terriglobales; family Acidobacteriaceae; genus Silvibacterium. Next base: position 12,497 of record CAVRNK010000032.1, read on the forward strand.
TCAAACGGCTCAGGACGGAATGAGGCGGCCAGCCGCTCGTGAATATCGCGTAGGTCGGATTGCTTCCACGTCGGGCGAATGTCTGCTTGAGCGAGAAGCCAATGATCGGCGTGGCGTAGGTTTGGTTGACGGACTGAGAGTCGCGGCTGAAGTTATTGCGATTTCCGGCCGGCGCTGGAAGATGAATCCGGAATTGTGCCGTCCGCAGTTACGTGCAAAGATGGGGTCATCCGCGCTGGCGGCGATGTCGCAAGCGAGGAACCATGCGGTCACTATCCCACGGTTTCGTTTTCCAGCAGAAGCAACCATTTTGGGGGAGCCGAAATCAGGTTTGGTTGTGGGGGCCCGGACACCAGCAGGGCTGAGACGCACGTAACAGCCAGCAGTGCCGGCGCAAAATTGCAGCAATTGCTTACAAACCCTTGGAATCCAGGTATCGGGAAATTCAGGTTTCGGGAATTGAATATCCCGCAGGTGGTATCTGCGAGAGTTTCACGGGGCCCTCATGATTTTCAGGAAGGACAGTAAAAGATGACGGACAGTGCCATTCTTTCCCAGTTTGCAAATGTTTTCCGGATGTCGCCGCAAGAGGTGACAGAAAAAATAGACGTCGATTTCAATCGCTATTTCGGGCGCTACTTTAACGGTGAGTCCTTTGATGCCTATGTGAACCACGCGCGAGCGGTGATCGCCGAGACGGGGTGGAGCGGCAGGGTTCTGGATGTGGGGTGCGGTTTCGGGGTGTTCGACATATGCCTCCACGCTTCGGGAGCGTCATCTGTAACAGGCACTGATGTAGTTCCGGAGAAGGTAGCCGGAGCTACCCGGCTGGTCGAACTGATGGGCATTCGAAGCGTGGACTTCAAGGAAGCTACGGGAGAGCACCTGCCTTTTTCCGGGGGCGAGTTCGACGGGGTGCTGATGAAAGATACCGTGTCGCACCTGCCGGCAAACACGCCCTGCTATTCAGAGGCGTTTCGCGTGCTCAGGCGGGGAGGATCGATGCTGATCGTCGACGATCGCAACAGCCTGGCTCCCAGGAGCGTGTGGCGCACCAAAAAGCTATGGGAGATTACGGAGAGTGGTAGCCCTGAGGAACTGGCGCGGCGTGGATTGAGAACCAATTTAACCGAGCAGCGGCTGCGCTATATCAGGGAACATTTTCCAGAGCTTTCCAATGAGGCATGCAGAAAGCTGGCCGTCGAGACTCGCGGATATCCTGAACAGCCAGATCGCCGAGTTCGTTAAAGCTCGCGAGACGGGGTCGAAGCCTCCCGAGAGCTATGCACAGTGCATCAACCCGGAGAACGGGATGATACAGGAACGCCTCATTAACCCCTTCGGCCTGGCAAGAGAGCTGAGAGCGATCGGCTTCAATACGAAAGTGCTGCCGCCGCTCGACTGGCGCGCCGAACCTAATGCGGTTCGCACCATCGCCCGGACGCTATGGCCGGTTTCTACGGTGGCGACTGCGCATTTTCAGATTCTCGCCACGCGGCCCTGATTCCATCCAAGCGTGGCTTCAGCTTTCGTCGGCCCAACTGAAGAAGACGTTGTTGAGGGATTCGGCGAGGGTGGGATGGGAGAAGATGCCGTCGCGGAGGGCGGTGTACTTCAACTTTCCTTCCATGGCGATCTGTACGATGGTCGCGATTTCTCCGCCCTCAATGCCGAGGACGGCGGCGCCGAGGATTTGCTCGGAGTCGGGGTCGACGACGATCTTCATGAAGCCGCGGGTCTCGGCTGTCTCGATGGCGCGAGCTACCGAGGTCATAGGCATTTTGGCCACGCGGATTTTCAGGCCCTGCTTGCGGGCTTCGCTTTCTGTGAGGCCGATGCGGCCCAGCTGCGGGTCGATGAAGACGGTGTAGGGCAGGATGCGGTTCTTGATGCTGCGGCGTTCTCCGTGAAGTAGATTGGCCTGCATGATGCGGTAGTCGTCGTAGGAGATATGGGTGAAGGCGGGACCGCCTTTGACGTCTCCAATGGCGTAGATGCCGGGAACGCCGGTCTCGAGGTATTCGTTGACCTTGATGTAGCCGTGGGAGTCGACGTCGACTCCAGTGGCGGGCAGGTTGAGGGCGGTGGTGTTGGGCGTGCGGCCGGCGGCGACGAGGAGATGGGAGCCGGTAATGGTGCGGGTCTCCGAGCCAAACCGGACGGTAAGCTGGACATCCTTTCCGTTTTGCGCGGAGCCGGCGGCGAGGGTATGGGCTTCAAGGAGGACTTCGATGCCGTCCTCGGTCAGGATCTTGCGGACTTCGTCGGCGATGTCGGAGTCTTCGTGGTCTAGGAGCTGGTGGCCGGTGTGGATGATGGTGACCTGGCTGCCGAAACGGCGGAACATCTGTCCGAACTCGAGGCCGATGTAGCCGCCTCCGATGATGAGGAGATGGTCGGGGACGGCGGCGAGTTCCATGATGGACTCGTTGGTGAGGAAAGGGATGTCGAGGAGTCCGGGGATGGATGGGATGGCGGCGCTGAGGCCGGTGTTGAGGAAGATCCAGTCGGCCTGAAGGGTGCGGGAGCCACCGTCGCGTAGAGCGATGTGGAGGGTTTTGGGGCCGGTGAAGTCGGCGAATCCGTAGATAAGCTCGAGATTTTCACCGGTCAGACGTTTTTCGTTGCCGGAGCGGAAGCTCTCGACGACATCACGCTTGCGCTGGCGGACGGTGGCAAGGTTTACGGAGATGGGGCCGGTGTTGACTCCGTATTCAGCGCCGCGGCGGGCGAGGTAGGCGACGCGGCCGCTGGCGACCATGGTTTTGGTGGGAGTGCAGCCCTCGTTCACGCAGGTTCCGCCGACGTGCTTCGCTTCGATGGAAGCGGTCTTCTTTCCTGCTTTTGCGAGTGCACCAGCGAGAGGCTTGGCGGCTTGTCCGGTGCCAACAATGATGGCGTCGAATTGTTCGGTCATATTGCACCTGAGATGAGAGCGGGCGTGCGTTCGTTACGGTATTAGAAGCAGCTTTCCGGTGGTCTTGCGGCCGGCGATGTCGATGTGAGCCTGGCGGGCTTCGCCCATAGGGTAGGTGTGCTCCATGCGGACCTTGAGGTTGCCGTCGTCAACAGCTGAGAGGACAGCCTGGGCGCGGGCGAGCAGGTCTTCGCGGGTGAGAACGTAGTGCTTGAGGGTGGGCCGGGTGACGAAGAGCGAGCCTTTGGTCGAGAGCTCGATGAGGTCGAAGTGCGGGACGGCTCCGCTGGAGCCTCCGAAGAGGACCATCATGCCGCGAGGGCGGAGGACGTTGAGGGATTTTTCGAAGGTGGTCTTGCCGACGGAGTCATAGACGACGTCGACTCCGCGGCCATTTGTGAGGCGTTTGGTTTCGGATTCGAAGTCGGACTGGGTGTAGAGGATGACGTCGGCCGCTCCGGCTTCGCGCGCGAGTGCGGCCTTTTCTTCGGTGGAAGTGGTGGCGATGACGCGGACGCCGATCTGCGAGGCCATTTGCGTGAGGAGCAGGCCTACCCCTCCGGCAGCAGCGTGGACGAGGGCGGTGTCTCCGGACTTGAGAGGGAAGGTGGAATGCGAGAGGTAATGCGCGGTCATTCCCTGCAGGAGGACGGCGGCGGCGAGTTTGGGATCGAGGTGCGCCGGGACGGGCACGACGCGGTCGGCGGCGATGGTGGCGTATTCGGCGTAACTGCCGAGGATGTTGCACCAGGCTACGGGATCTCCGGGAGAGAAGCCGGTGACGCCGGGGCCGAGAGCTTCGATGGTGCCGGCGGCTTCCTGTCCGTCAATGAAGGGGAGCGCGGTCTTGTAGCGGCCTTCGCGGTAGTAGATGTCGATGAAGTTGACGCCGGAAGCGGCGATCCTGATGAGGACTTCGCCCGGGCCGGGAGTGGGGATAGGGAGATCGGTGAGGGTGAGGACTTCAGGACCGCCGGTCTGCTGGATCTGGATGGCTTTCATATCGGTTGCCGATGCCGAGTTTAGCAGAGGGGATTCATGTGGTGATGAACCAGGGTAGGACGCCAAGAGACGACTTCCGGGCTGCCCGCTGACGACCCATCATGCACATATGTAAAATTGCTATAAGGCGCAGCGATTCTGCTGTTGTGATTTTCTATGCCGGCGACGTCCAGCAAGCCGCCAAAAGCTGCGGAAACCGAGTTGAAATTCCTGCCAGAGCAGGTGACCAGCGCTCAGACGGTTATCGCATGGTCGGGCTTCCTGTTTGCGCTTCTGCAGAGTGTCTGCACGTTCTTTACCGCGCTCGATGGGCTTCGGCTTTTGATCGGAGCGGGAGCGCTGATCGCGGTTTTCCAGGCCGGGACAGTCTGGGACCACTTTCATGCGAACTGGATTCGTGTGCCGATGGTGGTATTGGCCTTCGTTGGCTCGGTCCTGAACCTGCTGATCCTGAGACGCATCTGGGCGGCTTCGGAATCGTCCTGCGGCGCAGTGGCGGCAGGTGCCGGTGTCTCCGCGGAAGATCAGGATGGAACGAGCGCAGTTCGCGCTGGCGGTGATTACGCTTGCTCTGATCGGGATCGAAGAGATCACACACTTCCGGACCTTTCATCATTTCTGAGTCTCTGCTCGCAGGCGGACCAGGCGCCCGGAAACTGACTCACGGGATTTATCCGAATTGCGTGAAAGCAGCGGCAGTTATAATCGTGCGCCAGCACCTGAAGAGGAGTAACGCATTGAAGGAAGATCATGCTGCCGTCGTTCGACGTTTTGCCACGGAAGTCATTAGTCAGGGTCATATGGACCTGGCTGCGCAGTTTGTATGGGAAGACGTAGTCGAACAGGTTCCACTGCCCGGTCAGGGACCAGGGCTGGAAGGACTGAAAGATATTCTGCGCGGTATGCGCGCTGGCTTCCCTGATCTGAACTTTTCGATCGAAGAGCAGATCTCAGAGGGTGACAAGGTAGCGAGCCGCTTCGAATGGACCGGCACTCACCGCGGCGAGTTTCTCGGTGTGCCGGCAACAGGCCGGCAGGTTCGAGTGTGGGGGATGGTTATCGACCGGTTCGAAGGAGGCCGTATCAAAGAGACGCGCATCATCATGGACACACTCGGATTGAGGACGCAGCTTGGAGTGTTTCCCCCGCCAGGAGTTTGATGGGGCCTAATCTTCGTGCAGGAGGCTTTGTTCGCCAGAGGCGCGCAGGCGCACGAGCCGGTCGATGGTGTAGGGGGCGCGCTGCGATGAGGTGTGGTAGTGGCGCACCTGGAGTTCACCGAGGAGCCCGATGGCGATCAACTGAATGCCGGCGAGGATGAGCACTCCGGCGATCACGAAGAGCGGCCCGTGCTGATCCATGACGTGCTGGTGGGTGAAGACCTTGAGGGCGGCGAGGAAGACGGAGATTCCGCCGCCGAGAAGAACGCCGAGCGCACCGAAGAGCCCGAAGAAGTGCAGCGGGCGCATCATGTACTTGAGAAGAAAACGAATCGTTAGCAGGTCGAAGAAGACGCGGAAGGTGCGGCCGATTCCGTAGTGCGACTTGCCGCGCTCGCGGTTGACGTTCTTGATAGGAATTTCGCAGATGCTGGCACCGTACCAGGCGGCGAGCGCGGGGATGAAGCGGTGCATCTCTCCGTATAGCGGGATGTTGTGGATGACTTCGCGGCGGTAGGCCTTGAAGGTAGTGCCGAAGTCGTGAATGTCTACGCCGGAGAGTTTGGCCATCAACCAGTTGGCGATGCGCGACGGGAAGCGGCGCATGACGAAGTTGTCGATGCGCTCCTTGCGCCAGCCGCTGACGACGTCGTATCCCTCTTCGAGCTTTTCGAGGAAGTTGGGGATCTCGGCCGGGTCGTGCTGGAGATCGCCGTCCATGGCGAGGATAAAGTCGCCCTGGGAGTGGTCGAAGCCTGCGGCGAGGGCCGAGGTCTGGCCGAAGTTGCGGCGCAGCTTGACGACGAGGACGCGGCTGTCGACGGCGGCGATTTCCTCGAGCAACTTGTAGCTGCGGTCAGTTGAGCCATCGTCCACGAGAACCAGCTCGAAGCTTTCGCCGATCTGTTCCATGACGGCCTTGAGCCGGTCGTACATGGCGGTGATGTTCTCTTCTTCGTTGTGGAAGGGGACGACGATGGAATACTTCGGCATATCTCTTAATTATATAGAGCCGTTCGACGCGCGCGAGGGTGCGGAATACTTTTCGGTATCTCCGGAAGCACCCGCGCGAGCGCTTAGTTTCAAGAACTTGTGATCACTTCAGTTGCGATACGAGCGGCCTCCTCGCAGGCTGCACGGTCGACGTCGTTGTGGGTGACAAAGCGGATCTGGTGGTCGGCGGCGGTGCCGGCGATGATGCCTCGGTTCTTGAGCTTGTCGAGGATGGGCGTGGGATCGGAGTAGCCGCGCACGGTGAAGATGACGATGTTGGTCTGGACCGTGGTGAGGTCGATTTCGACCTGCGGGAGCTCGGCCAGGTTTTCGGCGAGGAAGCGGGCGTTGGCGTGGTCTTCCCCTAATCTTTTTGGCATTTCTTCGAGGGCGATGAGACCGGCGGCAGCGAGGATTCCTGCCTGGCGCATACCCCCGCCGAGGGCTTTGCGGACGAGGCGGGCGCGGTCGATGAAGTCGCGGCTGCCGACGAGCATGGAGCCGACCGGCGCGCAGAGTCCCTTGGAGAGGCAGAACATGACGCTGGCAAAGCCGGAGGTGAGCTCGGCGACGGGGATGTCGAGGGCGGTCGCGGCGTTGAAGACGCGGGCTCCGTCGAGGTGGACGGGCAGGCGTAGCTCGGTGGCGCGCCACCAGATGTCCTGATAGATGTCGACAGGAGTGACGGTGCCGCCGGCCATGTTGTGGGTGTTCTCGAGGGTGATGAGGCCGGTTCCGGCGCGGTGATCATTTCCCTTCCGGCAGGTCTGCTCGATGTGTTGCCAGGTGACGATGCCGCGGTCGGCGAAGACGGTGCGGAGCTGGACGCCGGAGAAGGCGGCGGCCATGGCCATCTCCCAGTCGACGACATGGGCGCGGGATTCGGCGATCACTTCCTGTCCGTAGTGGGTGTGGAGGCGGATGGCGATCTGGTTGCCCATGGTTCCGGTCGGCACGAAGATAGCGGCTTCGCGGCCGAAGATCTGCGCGGCGCGCGCTTCGAGGAGATTGACGGTGGGGTCTTCGGCGTAGACGTCGTCTCCTACCTCAGCGGCGGCCATGGCAGCGCGCATGGCGGGAGTGGGTTTGGTGACGGTATCGCTGCGGAGGTCGACGGTCGCGGTTGAGGCGGGGAGGGCGGCGGTTGCGATCTCTGGGCTGGCGGCTGCGGTCGGAGGCATGTCTGGATTTTACGGCAGGCGGGAGTCGATGAGTGGCCCGTCCCTTTCCCACCCTTTGCTTCGCGAAGGATGGCAACACACATTAAGGCTGCTTCCCACATCTCAAAAGCGAGATGTGGGCACCCGGCTATGCCGCTTCGCGGAAAAGGAAGGGCTCGAAGACTTCGTTTGAGACGAGGCGGCCGCGTGCTGTGAGGGCGACACGGCTGCCTGTCCAGGTGATGAGGCCATCGCATTCGAGGTCGGTGAGGATGGGTTCGAAGGAGTTGGCTACTGGGCCGAATTCGGCTTGGAGGTCGCGGAGGTTTACGCCTTCATTCAGGCGCAGCCCGAGGAACCATGCCTCTTCGAGCTCTTCGTCGCGGGACAAGCGGTGCGGATTGTCCCATCCGGGTGAGGCGAGGAACCGTTCGAGTTCATCGGTGGTCGCGAATCTGAGTGCAGTCCCGGATCGGGTGCGCAGCATGGAGTGGGCATCGAGTCCGATGCCGAGATAGGGCTTGCGCTGCCAGTACTTCAGGTTGTGAAGGGATTCCCTGCCGGGGCGGGCGAAGTTGGAGATTTCGTACTGAATAAAACCCCACAGGGAGAGCAGATCGACGGCTTCGGAGTACATCTCGACGATGGCTTCGTCGGGCGGGACCTGGGGTGCGTAATATTTGAGTCCGCCGGACGCGACTTCCCTGCCCAGGCGCGAATCTTCATCCACTTCGAGCATGTAGATACTGGCGTGATCGACGCCACTTTCCGCGAGGACGTCGAGCGATTCGTGCCACGAAGCGAAGGTCTGGCCGGGGAGCCCGGCGATGAGGTCGATGTTGATGTGGGGGATGCCAGTGCGGCGGACGCGTTCGATGTCGCGCAGGGCGATTTCCCGGGTGTGAAGGCGGCCGGTGTGCTTGGCCTCGGAGTCGACGAAGGACTGCACGCCAAAGCTGATGCGGTTGACGCCGCACTCGATCATGGCTGCGAGGGTGGATTCGTCGAGCTGGCCGGGAGCGCACTCGATGGTGATTTCAGCGTTGGGCAGAGTGACGAATTCGCGGCGTATGGCGGCAAAGAGGCGGCGGATGAGATCGGCGGCCAGAAGCGAAGGCGTTCCGCCACCGAGATAAATGGTGTCGATGACTTCGGGGAGTGCGGCACTCCACTGCGCGGCTTTTTCGCGAATGGCGCTGAGGTCATTTTCGAGACGGCCGATGTATTGGTCGAAATAGCTTGCCGGGAAGACTCCCGAGGCGAAGTTGCAGTAGGTGCACTTGGATTTGCAGAACGGGATCGAGAGGTAAAGGCCGAGGGATTCCATCTCGTCTCCTATTTTCGCATCTGGCGGATAGAGATACACATCCGATGTAGCGGGGCCGGACAAAAACTGAGATGAAGCGAGCAGCGATCGGCGTTCGAATGCACTCCGGTTGGGGAGCGCTGGTGGCGGTCGGGCATGAAGCAGAGAGGGTAAATTTGATTCAACGGCGGCGGGTCGTCGTTGTCCCTACAGGAGGGCGCGGAGGAAAGCAGCCCTATCATTTTGCGAAGAGTCTCGAGTCCGAGGAGGCGGAAAACTTTATCAGGGAGTATTTTGACGCTTCGCAATCGCTTGCTTTGACAGCTGTGCGGGAACTGAGAAACGAACTGAGCGGCCAATATCGTCTCGTGGGTTGCGCGGTCCTGCTGGCTGCGGGCCGTCCGCTGCCGCCTCTTGCGAAGATTCTCGCCTCACATCCGCTGATTCACGCGGCGGAAGGCGATTTTTACCGCAAGGTGATTCGGAAGGCGTGCGAGGATATGGGGCTCCCAGTCACCGGGTTCCGAGAGCGTGACCTCGACGAACATGTTCAGACTACGTTTGGTACGGCGCAAAATCGAGTGTCGAAACAGGTTTTTGATGCTGGCCGTTCGCTCGGGCCGCCCTGGACCCAGGATCAGAAAATGGCAGCACTTGCTGCCTTGGTGGTTCTGGCTAACGATCGAACGTGATGGCTGTCGGAACAAGAGCCGGCCCCTGGCTCCCGTAGAATAGAAAAGGCGCTCATGGCGAGTTCGAACAAAGAGAAATCCCGGCAGGACGAGAAGAAAAAGGCTGTTTCGCAGCAGGACGACGACGTTATCGGCAAGGCCTATGACGGGCGGTTGATGCGGCGGCTGCTGACCTATCTTTATCCCTACAAGTGGGCGGCGTTCATCTCGATTGGGGCGATTCTGATCAAGGCGACGTGCGATGTTCTCGGGCCGTACCTGACGGAAGTCGCAATCGACCGCTACATGACGGCGCATCCAACGCCGCGGACCGCGTTTCTGGCGCGGTGGCTGAGTGCCGATCCGTTTCGGGGCATCGCGCAGATCGCGCTCATCTATCTTGGGTCGCTGCTGCTGAGCTTTGTGCTGGAGTTTATCCAGACCTACCTGATGCAGTGGACCGGGCAGAAGATCATGTTCGACTTGAGGCGGCAGATTTTCGGGCATCTGCAGCGAATGCATGTCGGATTTTACGACCGGAATCCGGTGGGACGGCTGGTGACACGGCTGACAAGCGATGTGGACGCGCTGAACGAGATGTTCACATCGGGCGTGTTCGCGATATTCGAAGACATTTTTGTGCTGGCCGGGATCGTCTTCGTGATGCTGCGCATGAAATGGTGGCTGGCGCTGCTGGCGTTTTCGGTGCTGCCGCTGATCTTTATCGCGACGAGGATCTTCCGGAAGTATGTGCGGGATTCGTATCGGCGGATTCGCACGGCGATTGCGCGAATCAACAGCTATACGCAGGAACACATCAGCGGGATGAGCCTGGTGCAGCTCTTCAACCGGCAGAAGCGGGCGTATGACGATTTCGAGGCGGTGAACAAGACGCACCTGGTGGCATTCAAGGATTCGATCCTGGCGTATGCGCTTTACTACCCCGTTGTTGAAATTCTGAGCTCGGTGGCGATTGCGCTGGTGATCTGGATCGGCGGGCGCGGGGTGATGCGCGGGGCGGTATCGATTGGCGTGCTGGTGGCGTTTATTCAATATTCGCAGCGGTTTTTTAGGCCGATCCAGGATTTGAGCGAAAAGTACAACATTCTGCAGGCGGCGATGGCGGCGAGCGAGCGAGTCTTCAAGCTGATCGACACCCAGCCGGAGATTGTGTCGCCGGCGCATCCGAAGCAGACGGACAACTCGGGCAGCATTGAATTTGTAAACGTGTGGTTTACATATCAGCGGCTGGACGAGGAGATGAAGGTGCGCGTGGCGCGGGCTACTCCTGAAGAGCTGGCCGCGATGACGGAGATCGAGTGGATTCTGCGCGGAGTGTCATTCGGGATTACGCCGGACCAGACAGCGGCGATCGTGGGACATACGGGCGCGGGCAAGTCGACGATCATCAGCCTGATGATGCGCTTCTACGATATTCAGCACGGGCAGGTTCTGGTGGATGGCGTGGATGTTCGCGAGCATGACCTGCTGAGGCTGCGCCAGCACTTCGGAGTGGTGCTGCAGGATCCCGTGCTGTTCAGCGGGACGATCGAGAGCAATATCCGCATGGGAACGGAGCGGATCACTGACGAGCAGATGCGGCTGGCTGCGGAGCAGGTGAATATTCATGACTTCATCACCTCGCTGCCGGGCGGTTACTCTGAGCCGCTAAGGGAACGGGGCAATTCCCTTTCGACCGGACAAAAACAGCTCGTTAACTTTGCGCGGGCGCTGGCGCATAACCCGCGGATTCTGATTCTCGATGAGGCGACGTCGTCGGTGGATACGGACACGGAGATGCGGGTGCGGCTGGCCCTGGAGCGAATGATCGAGGGGCGGACTTCGGTGGTGATTGCACACCGGCTCTCTACTGTGCAGCAGGCGGATGTGATTCTGGTGATGCACAAGGGGCAGCTACGGGAGATGGGCAGCCATCAGGAGCTGCTGGCGCAACACGGGATTTATTGGAAACTGTATCAGTTGCAATATAAGGATCAGGAGCTGGGCGTGTCTTTGGACGGACTCACGCCGACTCTGGCGCTGGGGACGGATTAGATAGCGCCTGCCTGTAGGTGGTTACACCACTTAGAGCGCGTTAGTGTATTTTCTCTGGTTTTTTCTCGCTGTACTTCAAGCTGAAAATTCATCGAAAAGAAATGTAACCGGACGGGCGCGCGACGCACGTGCAATGCCATGTGTGACTTTCGATCCCGCCACAAGAGCACATCGATGATTCGGATCTGTTGTGTAACCAGCGACCAGCGATCGATGTCTCATCGATTGCGTGCAGCTGGATTTGCTTGATAAGTCCGGGCGCATGCAATTCAGCAATTGAGGAGTGCAGTAATGCGTAAACGGATGCAACGCGTATCCATGCTCTTAGCGTTGGCTACATTGGCAGTGCCTTTTGGCGCCAGTGCACAAGGAAACGATGCATATAACGCGCACGCTGTCTTTGCCATGACGAACGCGGCAGACGGAAACCAAGTAATTGCATATGCAAGGACGCAAGACGGTTCCCTGCTGGAGGTTCACAAATTTTCAACCGGAGGCCGGGGGAGCGGGGGGAACACCGATCCGCTTGCATCTCAAGGAGCTTTGACGCTCAGCCAGGATCATAGCTTGCTGTTTGCGGTCAATGCGGGCAGTGGCGACATCTCCGTATTTGCGGTGAACGGCTCCGGACTTTTTCTCGTGGATAAGGCGCTGTCCGGGGGAAGTGAGCCAAACGCAATTGCGCAGCACGGCAACCTTGTGTATGTGCTCAATACCGGGGGCAGCAGCAACGTTAATGGTTTTCGGCTGATTGGAAATCACCTGTTCCCGATCAAGAATTCACTCGCGTTCCTCAGCACCAATACTTCAGGCGCGTCGTCGATCGCGTTCAGTCCCAACGGCCAATTCCTCGCAGTGACCGAGCGACTGACTAACGATGTCGACGTCTTCAAAGTGAAAGCTGACGGCACGTTGTCGCCGATCGTTGTCAATCCGAGCGCCGGGCCGGGCGCTTTTGCAGTTGCGTTTGCGCCTGGAGGGACGGCCATCGTCTCTGAAACCGGGCCAGCAAACGTAGCCAACGGATCGGCGATCTCGTCGTATGCCGTTCTTGCGAACGGTACGCTCTCGGCAATCAGCGCCAGCGTGCCAACGCAGGGAGCGGCGAATTGCTGGAATGCGATCACGCCTGACGGCCGCTTCGTCTATGTTTCCAACTCAGCGTCCTCAACAATCTCAGGATTTGCAATCTCGGCCACTGGTGCGTTGACTCCGCTAGGAGGCACGGTGGTGGGCGAGAATCCTGAGGGTGCAACCAACCTCGATATTGCTATCAGCAGTGACGGCAAATTCCTCTACACACTGAACTCGGGGAGTGGGACGATCGGCATTTTCGCGATCCAGAAGGATGGCAGTCTCACCAACGTGGGCACGGCCGGGGGCATCGATCCAACTTCGGGGTTCAACGGAATCGCGGCTAACTAGACAGGCATCCCAAACAGACCATTCAACCTGACAGCAGACACCTGCGGATTGCCTTCGGGAAATTCGCAGGTGTCTTTTTTTGCTCAGATCATTTACCGCATAACACGGGCGTTCCCTGCAGAAAAGGTGCGCTTGGCAGCAAAACCGCCAATTCCAGGCCTTGGCTCTGGTGATATGTTGGTCGGCGTGGAGTCGAACTGAAGTGTCCGGAATTTGTTTCGGTGGATGAGGGTTACATGAGGCTGCGCAACTGCTGGGGTGTGATCTCTGTCTTCGCTTTTGGGCTGGCTTCTCAGGCCCAGATGACGACTGCTCAGGTCGATAACGCGCGGACGGGAGCGTATCTGAATGAGACGACGCTGACGCCGCGAAATGTGAATCCGCAGCAGTTTGGAAAGCTGTTCACGCTGAAGGTAGATGGCGATGTCTATGCACAGCCTTTGTTTCTGGCGGGCGTGGAGGTTCCGGGAAAGGGCAGGCACGATCTGCTCTTCGTCGCCACGGAGCATGACAGCGTGTACGCGTTCGATGCTTACGGAAAGCCAAGTACGCCGCTGTGGCAGGTGAGTTTCCTGAAGGGCGGGGCGACAACGATTCCCGAGGGGGATACGCAGTGCTTCTTCATCAGGCCGGAGGTGGGGATTACATCGACTCCCGTGATTGACGCCAAAACGGGAACGCTCTATGTGCTGGCGCGAACGAAAGTCGGCCACGTGATCGAAGACAATGAGTTTCATCAGCGGCTTCACGCTCTGGCCGTAACGACTGGAGCAGAAAAGTTCGGAGGGCCGGTGGGGATCCAAGCCACGGTTCGCGGAGAGGGAGAGGGCAGTTCGAAGGGCAATGTGGCATTTGACCCGCTGAAAGAAAATCCGCGAGCAGCGCTTCTGCTGGCGAATGGCACGGTGTATCTTTCGTGGGCTTCTTCCTGCGATGTCGGTCCGTATCACGGCTGGGTGATGGCCTACGATACTCAGACGCTGAAGCAAAAGGGCGCGTTCAACGTGTCTCCGAATGCCGATGACGGCGGAATATGGGCGAGCGACACGGGAATCGCGGCAGACAAGGACGGCAGCATTTATGCCGCGACCGGCAATGGGCAATTCGACGCGGCGAAGGGCGGACGAGATTACGGCGATTCACTGATAAAGCTCAACGGACAGAATCTCAGACTGAGTGATTACTTCACACCTTTCAATCAGGATGAGCTGAACAAGAATGACAACGATCTCGGATCGGGCGGGCCTATGCTGCTGCCGGACCAATCAGGACCGCACCCGCATCTGCTGGTTGTGGGCGGCAAGGCTCCGATGATCTACGTGCTGGATCGCGACCACCTGGGGCACTATCGAGCGCAGGACAACGGCCAGGCGGTGCAGACGATTTCGACCCACGGCGGAATATTCGGATCGATGGCGTACTGGAACCACAACGTGTATGTACTGAGCGACAGCGATGCGGTGCGTGATTACGAGGTCAAGGATGGAAAGCTGGTCTTCAAAGCAGCGAGCAGCTTCCGGCTTCCAGACCACGCGGCGACACCCGCCGTCTCTGCGAATGGCGACAAGGATGGGATTGTCTGGGTGCTGAGCTCCAAGGGATGGAATTCGCCGGACAGGACGGCGGTGCTGCATGCGGCGGACGCCTCGAACATTGCGCATGAACTCTACAACAGCGAACAGAATGCCAGTCGGGACCGTGCTGGAACGGCGCTACGATTCAACATACCGACGATCGTGAACGGGCATGTGTATGTCGCCGCCAAGCGAGAGGTGGATGTCTACGGCCTGCTGCCGGCAGGGCGATAGCGGATGCCGTTGAGACTTCTGCGGGTGCTGTGCGCCCTGGCGACGATTGGCTGCGTGGGATGTTACAAGCCTTCGGCGGAACATGGCGCTGCCCTGTTCCGGAAGGACTGCGCAGCGTGTCATGTCCAGCGGCCAGGGCAGACCAACTACGTTCCCTCGCTGGCCGGATATTTTGACCGGAAGCCTCGGCCGACGGAAAGACAGACGCGGCGGAGGATTCTGTACGGAGGCCGGTATATGCCTCCGTTCGAGAAGCGACTATCATCGCATGACATCGCGGATGTGATCGCGTATCTGGAGAGTCAACCATAGAGACCCGGTGACATTTCTCCTTCCTGGCGGGCATCGACAGCGGCATCGCTTACCGCGTCACGGCGGTATCATAGAGTGTTATGCCGTTTCCTATTAAAACCTGTGTTATCTGCGGGGAGGAGTTTGAGTTGAGGCCCGGTAAGCCGGGGTTCGCCAACCGCTGCCCGGAGTGTAGTGCGTCTGATGAGAGCGAGGCTGTTACTCAAGGGTCGAAGGATGCTGCGACGAAGGAAATGAACGAGGAGCGCAGAAAGGCGATCCGCGACCTGCTCTACCGGAAAGACAGCTGATTCTGAAAGAGCCACGCGGCGCAAGCAAGCCGGCCGTCGGGTTATGCAAGCCTGATTCGTCTCACGCCTGTGGGCGGATATCGGTCGGGGGCGCCGCGAGAGTGGACACCACCTCGGGTGATATCGACCGGACGTGCAGATCGCGCTGCGGGAATGGGAGTTCGATGTGGAGCCTGCGGAACTCTTCGAAGATAGCGAAGTACAGATCGCTCTTGAGAACGGCCGGTATCGGCACCTTGGTCTCGGTCCAGACGCGCAACAGAAAGTCGAGGCTGCTATCTCCGAAGTCGTGAAAGACGACGTCGGGAGGAGGATCGCGCAGCACGTCGGGATGCGCAGCGGCTATCTTCAGCAGCACATCGCGGACCTGGGCTGGATCGCTCGAATAGGAAGTTCCGATGGGAAGACAGAAGCGCACGCGAGGGTCGTTGGCAGTCCAATTGGTGACGCTCTTCTCGACGAAGTCGGAGTTGGGGATGATGATGACAACGTTGTCGTTGGTGCGGACCCACATGCTGCGGGCTTTCATGGCGACGACCTCGCCGAAGGTGCTGCCGACTTCAATGCGGTCGCCGATGCGGACGGGCTGTTCGATGAGGAGGATCAGACCGGCGACAAAGTTGCTGACGACGGTTTGCAGTCCGAGACCTACGCCGAGTCCAAGCGCACCGCCGAGAACGACGAGACTGCTGAGATTCAGCCCCAGCGACTCCAGGCCGATGACCAGCCCGACGGTGAAGATGAGGTAGGAGATGACGCGGGCGAGCGCGAATTGCTGTCCAGTGGCGAGTCCGGTGTGGGTGAGGAGCTTTTTCTGAAGGACCACCATCGAAGCGCGAGCGCCGAATGCGAGCACTACGATAAACAATGAGATCTTGATGAGCGAGAGCGGAGTGAGGGGCTGATTGCCCAACGTGAAGAGGGTTGCGTCGAGGATTCGCTCGATGCGGGCGCCTACGACGCCGAAGAGCGGGACGAGCGAGCTGCCGAGCGAGGCCACGGCGAGCAGAACCACAAAAGATATTCCGGCTACCAGAAGATGCTTTCGCGTGCTGGACATCCTTCACTACTCCTGTTCGTATTCGATGCGCCTTGAAGTGAGCATAAGGAAGTGAATGGCAAACTACCAATACAATGAGTCTTCAGCCACGGATGAGCCAGAGCACGAAAATTTTCATTTCCGCAGGCGAGGCGAGCGGCGAGCACTATGGGACGCTGCTGATTCCGGCATTGCGGCGACTGGCTCCCGATGCGGAATTTTTCGGGCTGGGCGGGCAGCGCATGGAGGCCCTGGGATTCCGACGGGTGGTGCGGGCCGAGGATGTGGCGGTGATGGGGATCACGGAGGTGATCCGGCACATGCCCCGCATTTACGGGGAGTACCGGCGGCTGAAGGCAGCGGTTACGACGGAGAACAGGTCCGAGCGGCCGGATGTCGCGGTGCTGATCGATTTTCCCGACGTCAATCTGTCGCTGGCCAAGCATCTGAAGCGGGCCGGGGTGCCCGTGGTTTATTTTGTCTCGCCGCAGTTGTGGGCGTGGAAGAAGTACCGCATCCGCGAGGTGCAGCGGTATGTGGACCGGATGCTGGTGATCTTCCCTTTTGAGGAGAGCTTCTATCGGGAGCGGCAGGTGCAGGCGAGCTTCGTCGGGCATCCGCTGGCGGACCTGGCGCTGCCTGTGGTCTCGCGCGAGGAGTTCGCTCGCGAAAGCGGGACCGATTCGTCCAAACATTTGGACCCAAGCCGACAATGGATAGGGCTGCTCCCCGGCAGCCGCTTGAAGGAAGTGCGCCTCAACCTGCCCGAGATGCTTCGAGCGGCGTCTCTGCTTCAGAGTCAAGGCAACTACGAATTTGTACTGCCACTGGCGCCGACGCTGACGGAAGAACAGCGGGCGGAAGTGAAGGCGATGTTGCCGACCACCCCGCGCGTGACGATTACCCATGATGCCCGGGCTACGCTGCATCATGCGCGGGCGAGCGTGGTGGCGAGCGGCACGGCAACGGTGGAGGCGGCGCTGATCGGGAATCCCTTTGTGGTGGTGTATCGGGTGTCGCCGGTGAGCTATGCGGTGGCGAAGCGGGTGGTGGATGTGCCGCATGTTGCGATGGTGAATCTGATCGCGGGTCGGCGGGCGGTTTCGGAGCTGATCCAGGGTGACTTTACGGCGGAGAATGTCGTCTCACACCTGCGACCGTTATTAGAGGCAGGTGGGGCGCGCGAGAGCATGATTGCGAGTTTGCGCGCAATATCGGGTATGCTCAAGGCCGAAGACAATGAGGGCGGCGAATCGGCGATAGACCGGACTGCCCGCATCACAATGGAAGTGCTTCAACAGAACCAGTCACGCGAGGAAAGCTAACTCGACTGTCATGACCCCATCCCGATTCGCACCCCGGCCTGCCCAGCTCCTGCGTATCGCATTCGTATTTGCCTCGGTTGTTTTTCTCGCCGGGCCGAGAGCCCGCGCAGCCGACAGAGTGCCGATTCAGATTACCGGCTACAACATCGACGCAGAACTGAAGCCGGATACCCATATGCTTACGTGTGTGACCCGGGTGACGTTTACGGCTCTCGATCCAGTACAGACGGCGGTATTCGATCTGCATGGCGCGCTCAAGGTGGACAAAGTCACGGATTCGAAGAATATTTCGCTCAGCGGCGAGCGTGGGGCTGAGGCGACCCTGCGGATCACTCCGCAGACTCCGCTGAGCAAGGGACAGACCTATACGTGGACCTTCTATTACTCGGGAGCGCTGGAGAGCGACGCCGGAGGGCCGGTTGAAGGGCTGAAGATGGCGTATGTGGGCGATCCCGCGTCGTACCTGCTGTATGGCGGCCGGTGGTTCCCGATGGTGGGGTACGAGACGAACCGCTTTACGGCGGATATCCATGTGAAGGTGCCCACTGGCTATATGGTGATCGGCAGCGGCGCGCAGGGCAGCGCCAAGCCGGCTGCGGGCGGCGAGAACGAGTACGACTTCAGCTGGAAGAGGCCGGGATTTCCGGGAACGATCATCGCCGGGAAGTTCAATCCGGCTTTTTCGCCGGCGGCGAATATCCACGTTTACACCACGGATGCGCACAAGGCGGCGGCGCACGACTACGGGGAGAGTGCGCTACGCATCTTTGCCTACTTCACGTCGAGTTTCGGACTGCCGGAGTCGAGCACTCTGAATGTTGTGGAGCTGCCGGACGATACGGTGCCGACGTACTGGGCTCCGGAGATTGCGGCCGTGGCGGGAAACCGCATTGGAGGTAAGACGGACTTCCGGATCCTGTCGAATACGATCGCGCATCAGTGGTGGGGTAGCGAGGTCAGCCCGGCGTCGCTGAACGATGCGTGGATTACGAACGGGATGGCGCGGTACGGCGAGCTGATGTATCTGGAAGATTCTGCAGGCAAGTCGGCGCTGGACACGGCGATCCTGGATGTTTCGGCGGGCGCGCTGGCATACGACACGATTCCTCTGTCGAGCGCGGGCAGGCTGAGCCCGTTTTCTCCAGAGTTTCAATCGATGACGCTGGAGAAGGGCGCGCTCGTGTTCCACATGCTGCGGTGGGAGGTGGGCGACGACAGCTTTATCAAGATACTGCGCGCGGCTCTTTCGCAATTTACCGACAAGGGGATCAAGAACAGCGACTTTGAGAAGGTCGCTGAGGCCCAATCGCAGCAACAGCTGACGCCTTTCTTTGCGCAGTGGCTGGATGGGACGGGCGCGCCGGCGTTCACGAACAAGTACGCGATTTACCGGCTGGGAAATAACAAGGGGTTCCGGACGATCGGGGAGATTCAGCAGGATCTGGACCTGTTCAATATGCCGGTCGATCTGCGCATTGAGACCGACGGCAAGACGGAGAACAAGCGGGTTTCGGTGGTGGGCACGGATTCGCAGTACGTGGTGGATACATTCGGGCGACCGCGGCATGTGCTGATCGATCCGGATAACTGGGTGCTGAAGAACACACCTGCCATGCAGGTGCGGGTGTCGATTCTGAAAGGACAGCAGCTCGTGGCGCAGGGCGATATCAGCGGCGCACTGGCGGAATATCAAAAGGCGCTGCAGGCGAATCCGCAGAGCTCGCTGGCGAGTTATCGTATCGCGGAGATTTTCTTCAACCAGCGGAATTACCAGTCGGCGGTGAATTCGTATCGCGACTGCCTGCGCGGGGATGACGATCCGAGGTGGACCGAGGTGTGGAGTCACGTACAGATCGGGAAGATTTTTGACGTGACGGGGCAACGGGATCGCGCGGTGACAGAGTACCGGCAGGCTATCCAGACGAACGACAACACGGGCGGGGCGCTGAACGAGGCGAGACATTACCTTCAGGTGCCTTATAAGCGTCCGGATACTGAGTAAGCGCCCGAAAGCGAAGTAGAATCCGGGTGTGGCTCCCCAAATTCTCAAGAAGACATCGGCCGATTTTGCTCTCGAGTTTGTCGACTACATTAACTGCCACGATCTGTCCGGGCTTGGCAGGATGATGACCGAGGATTTTCTGTTTATCGACGGCCTGGGCCAGGAGGTCCGAGGGCGACGCGAGGTTGAGAAGGGCTGGCGTGCCTATTTCAGCTGGTTTCCGGATTACTCGATCCAGGTGGATGAGGCTTTCAGCAACGGCGCATATGCCGGGCTCTTCGGTTACGCGCACGGTACGTACCGGCTCGACGGCAAGCTGGAGGTTGAGAACCGCTGGAGGATTCCGGCGGCCTGGAAGGCGCGGGTGCGCGATGGCTGCATCTCGGAGTGGAGGGTGTATGCCGATAATGAGCCAGTATGGAAGATCATGCGTGTGAAACGGTATTAGGTATTGAATCGTTTCGCTACGTGGTTCGCTTGCAGTAAAATCGGCGCAATCGAAACCATGAGCGCTCCCAGTACAGCAACTTCCAATCCTGCCACAACAAGTGTTCGTACCAAGCCTGCGCGCATGCTTTCGCTGGATGTGCTACGCGGGCTGGATATCGGGTTCATGATCCTGGTCAACAACAACGGCGACGGTTCGCGAGCCTATTGGGCGCTGAAACATGCGGACTGGAACGGGTTCACACCGACGGACTTGGTCTTCCCTACGTTTCTGTTTCTCGTGGGCATATCGACGGTGCTCTCGACCGAGGCGCGGCTGGCGCAGGGAGCGACGAAGCAGTCGATCTTTCTGCATACGGTTCGGCGAGCGGTGATCATCTTCCTGCTGGGGCTGCTGGTGAACAGCTTTCCGCACTTCAATCTGCACACGCTGCGGATTTACGGCGTGCTGCCGCGGATCGCGATCTGCTACTTCATTGTGGCGTCGCTATATTTGATCAGTCCGGGGTGGAAGAGCAAGCTGGTTCTGGCGGTGGCGGCGCTGGGGACGTACTGGGTTCTGATGCGCTATGTTCCGGTGCCGGGATACGGGATGCCGGGGCGCGATATTCCCTTCCTCGATCGCGACGCCAACCTGGTGGCGTGGCTAGACCGCCATATCTTTCCGGCGTCGCATCTGTACGAGCGGACGCGCGATCCTGAGGGGCTGCTGAGCACGATCCCCGCGGTGGGAACGGCGCTGATGGGCATGCTGACGGGCATCTGGCTGCGGACAGGACGGAGCGTCGTTGAGAAGGCTCGCGGCATTGCGGTTGCGGGAATGACGTGCGTGCTTGCGGGCGGGATCTGGAATATATGGTTCCCCTTGAACAAGAAGCTGTGGACGAGCTCGTTCGTGCTGTTTGCCGGCGGACTGAGCCTGCTGCTGCTGGCGCTTTCGATGTGGGTGGTGGATATCATGCGGGCTCCCGAGACAAGCGAGGACAGGGCGCGGAAGTCGCGGACATTTATGCCGCTGCTGGTGTTTGGAATGAATGCGATTGTCGCGTACGTGTTCTCCGAGTTGCTGGCGGGCGGGATCGACAACATTCATATGAGCGCGGGCGGGAATTTGCAACAGTGGTTGTATCATTCGATTCTTGCGGTCGTGCCCGATCCGGCTTTTGCTTCGCTACTGTACTCGCTTGGGTTTGTCGCGGTCTGCTGGCTGCCGGCTTACGTGCTTTACCGGCGGCGGATTTTTATCAAGATCTGATGCATTCAAATACCTAAGCCCGAGGAGCAGGGTCGAGTGGACGAAGGTACGGAAGCCAGGCCGTCGCGTTCGAGAGGCGCCTGGCAGAGTCTCTTCCAAAGCGTTCGGCCTTTGACACTGTCGGGAGTGATCCGCGATGCGGCTGCCGGAGTGCAGCTGGCGGCAGTCAATATTCCACAAGCGCTCGGCTACACAAAGATCGCCGGAACTCCGGTGGTAACGGGGCTGTACACGCTCCTGATTCCGCTGGTGGCGTTTGCGACGTTCGGATCCTCGCGGTACCTGGTGGTGGCTGCGGACTCAGCGACGGCGGCGATTCTTGCTGGGAGTCTCTCCCAGATGGCGCCAACGGGAAGCGCGCAGTATGTTGCGTTGGCATCGACGGTGGCGCTGTTGACGGCGGCGTGGCTGCTGCTGGCGCGACTGCTGCGGCTGGGCTTTCTAGCGGATTTTCTATCGCAGACGGCGTTGGTGGGGTTTCTGACCGGAGTGGGATTTCAGGTCGGCTTCACGGTGTTGGGGCAGATGCTGGGGGTTCCGGTACATTCGCGGCGGCCGCTTGTGCAGGTCGCTGAAGTCGTTCGAGGCCTGCCGCATGTGCATCTGCCGACACTGTCTCTTTCGCTTGCAATGCTCGCGGTAATCCTCGGCCTGCGGCGTCTTTCGCCAAAGGCGCCGGGCGCGCTGATCGCCGTATCGGGGGCGATTGCGGCGAGCGCGTGGTGGCAATTTTCGGCTCATGGCATCGCGGTGATCGGGCCGGTTGCCGGCGGATTGCCGCACTTCGGCTTTCCGTGGCCAGGGTGGACAGAGGTCGAGTCGGTGATTGGGGTTTCAGGCGCCTGCGCGGTGATGATCCTGACTCAGAGCGCGGCTACTGCACGGATCTACGCTGAACGGCATGGGCAAGTGCTGGACGAGAATATGGATCTGGTCGGGTTGTCGGCGGCCAATGCGGCTGCGGCGCTGAGCGGAACGTTCGTGGTGAATGGGAGCCCGACGCAGACGGCCATGGTGGAGGGCGCGGGCGGGCAGAGCCAAATGGCGCAGGTTTCGACGGCGGCGGTGGTGGCGCTGGTGCTGCTCTTCGCGACGAAACCGCTCGAGTATCTTCCGCACTGTGTGCTCGGGGCGATTGTGTTTCTTATCGCCGTGCGGCTGATCGACCTGCGCAAGCTCTGGTCGATTCGGAAGGAAAGCCCACAGGAATTCGCCCTGGCTATTGCGACGGCCGCCTGTGTCGTCGTGGTGGGAGTGGAACAAGGGATCGTGCTGGCGATGGTGATTTCGCTGCTAAGGATTGTGCACCACAGCTACCATCCGGACACAGGCGTCCTGATCTTCAATGACGCGAAGACGTGGGATATTATTCCGCCGGTTCCCGGTACGGTGACGCAGCCAGGGCTGGTGATCTATCGATTCGGCGCGACCCTCTTCTATGCCAATGCTGCCCGCTTTGCAAAAGAGGTGCGGGACCTGGCCACGCCGGATGTGCGATGGATGGTGATCGACGCCGAGGCGATTACGCACGTAGACTACAGCGCTTCGCGGGTGATCGGTGAAGTGCACCGCGAGCTGGCTTCGCATGGCGTCGTATTGGCGTTCGCGCGTGTGCAGTCGGAGCTAAAAGCGGATATGGACCGGCACCATCTTACGGAAGAGGTTGGGGAGGATCGGATCTTTCGGCGTCTGCATGAAGCGCGGGCGCGGTTTGCGAAGGAGAGCCCGGCGCGGTAGTCTGTCCTCTTGGGAATTTGCATGAAAACGCCGGTCCGTTTTGCCTCCGTTCTGCTGTTTCTGCTCGCCGTTGTTCAAGCCAGTG
Organism: uncultured Acidobacteriaceae bacterium; assembly: GCA_963721995.1. Taxonomy (GTDB): domain Bacteria; phylum Acidobacteriota; class Terriglobia; order Terriglobales; family Acidobacteriaceae; genus Silvibacterium. Next base: position 35,486 of record CAVRNK010000032.1, read on the forward strand.
TCACGCAGCAGGCCACTCCTCCAACTTCTACTCCCCCGGCATCGAGCCCCCCTGCGAGCCAGGAGCTGCCCGACTCGCCGGGCTCGCAGGCGCAGGTGAGCCCGCAACCGACGGGACCAACGGCGGTTCTCGATACGTCAATGGGCCGTATCACGTGCAAGCTCTTCGCGAAAGAAGCACCGGAGACGGTAGCGAACTTTATCGGACTGGCAGAGGGCACGAAGGACTGGACCAATCCTGACACCAAGCAGAAGGTACATGGGAAGCCGCTGTATAACGGGACGACGTTCCACCGCGTGATTCCGGACTTCATGATCCAGGGCGGCGATCCGCTGGGAACGGGGATGGGCGATCCGGGATATTACTTCAAAGATGAGTTCGATCCAAACCTGAACTTTGACGTGCCGGGACGGCTGGCGATGGCGAACTCAGGCCCGAACACGAACGGATCGCAGTTCTTTATTACCGAAGTGCCGACGGAGTATCTGAACCAGAAGCACACGATCTTCGGGCAGTGCGACGAGTCGAGCGTGCTTGTAGTGAAGTCGATTGCGCGAGTAGAGCGCGATGGGCAGGACAAGCCGATTGATCCGGTGATTTTGAAGAAGGTCACCATCGTGCGCGAAGGTCAGCCTATGCCGCCATCGCCCGCTTCGGCGGCTCCCTCCTCGCAGGGCACAGCACCTTCTGGCGGCGCCACGCCTTCATCTGCAAACGGCGCTACGCCGGCGGCGAAACCTCAATAAGCTGAACACAACTGAAGGAGTTCATCATGTCTCGTAAACCCGGAACCTATGCCGTCTTCAAAACCAGCGAAGGGCAGATCGTCTGCCAGTTGTTTCCAGAGGAAGCGCCAAATACGGTTGCCAACTTTATAGATCTCGCCGAGGGAGCACGGGAGTGGACGCACCTGGTGACAAGCAAGAAGAGCAAGGATAAGCTCTACGATGGAACAATCTTTCACCGTGTGATTCCCGACTTCATGATTCAAGGCGGAGATCCTGCGGGTAACGGGATGGGCGGACCGGGTTATAAGTTTGCCGATGAGACCAAGGGATCTCCGCACAAGTTCAACGTGCCGGGCAAGCTGGCGATGGCCAATGCGGGGCCGAACACGAACGGCTCACAGTTCTTTATCACAGTGGCTCCCACGGACTGGCTGACAGGCAAGCACACCATCTTCGGCGAGGTGGTGGAAGGGCAGGACGTGGTGGAGAAGATTTCGCGGGTGCCGCGGAATTCACAGGATAAGCCAAGCAAGCCGGTGGTAATTGAATCACTGGTGATCGAGAAGGCCTGATCACCGCTCGGTGTCAATTGTTGCAGACGGCACTGTTGCCGGCCTCGCCCGCCACTTCCAGTTATCGTCAATGTCCTTTAGCGCAAACGCGCGTGCGGGAATGTAGATGCTTACCACCAGCCAGGCTCCAAGCGTATAAAGCCGAAATTGATCGCTTAGAGCTTTCAGGTTCAGGTATCCTACACTTGCAGCAATAACTTGTTTCTGAGTAAGATCGCGGCCGCCAGCAGATGCTATTCGCTGGAGTGGTTACAACTCTGCTCTCTGTATTGAGCCAAGCTAAAAGCCAAGGTAAAAAATGATTAAGGAAGAAATCAAGCCAGTTGCCGGCGTTTTGTCGTTACAAAAGATATATCTGCTGTTTCGAGACTGGGCACCCTGGCTCCTTGGCTTGCAAATTGCGGCATGCGTCGCCATCGCGGCAATGTCGAGCTATTCCTGGATGATGTATGTGCGGGACGATTTCTTTTATTACCTCGTCGTCGCCCAGAACTTTGCAGCAGGCCACGGCTCGACCTTCAATGGCATCGTCTCGACAAATGGCTACCATCCTCTCTGGATGCTTGTGCTGGCGGCGTTCAGCGTTTTTACCGCAAAGGGGACTGCCATTCTCGTGTTTGTAGGCGCAGTCTGCCTTGCCGCTTCGGTGGCATGTTTTCTCTGGGGCCGTGAGATCCTGGAGCTATCCGGGGTAGAAACAACAATTTCTGCTCCGTTGGCCCTGTGGATAGCGGTCTTCTGTTGCCGGAGGTTCTATACAGGCATGGAGGTGGTACTGGCGACACCACTGGCGTTCTTGTTGACACTTCGAGTGCTCAAGGGAAGATGTATGGCCACGGCTAGGAGTGCCTTTTGGACAGGCATCATCTGCTCTCTCCTAATCTTGTCGCGGCTGGATGCCGGCTTCCTAGTCGGCCTTCTGGGGGTGGGGTTGCTGCTGGATCGCGATTATCGACAGCAGCTTTCTCCAAGACGCATCGCCTCGTTCGCCCTTGGTCTGGTTCCCTTCTTGGTCTATCTGGTTGTCAACAAGGTAAAGTTTGGGCTGCTTCTTCCGGTATCTGGCGTGGCAAAACAGCTCAAGCCGCACACACAATTCTCCTGGGTCACATGGAAAGAGGTGCTGCCTTCCAACATTGATAAAGAACACCTTCAGGTCGCTTTTATTCTTTTCAGTACTGCCGTCATTCTTTTCAACTTCCGGAAATTGCAACGAGCGCAGAGGACGGTGTTTCCGGCTGTCGTTCTGTTTCCCGTGGTTTACTTTACGGTACTGTCCTTTCTTAGCGACTGGAGGCCTAACGACTGGTACGGATATGTCGAGCGTCCGGCTCTTTGCATCAGCTTAGCATTCTGGTTCAGCAGGGATCGCTTGGGACGAGTGAGCCGGTGGGCTGCCCTCCCGGCGATCGCAATCGCCGCTAGCGTTTTTGCGCTGGCTGGCAATACTTGGAACGCCCAAGACGATCACCGCTTCGAAGATTCAGTTGCGCTGCATCACTTTGCGACGGGTCATCCTGGCATTTATGCGATGGGTGACTTCGGCGGGGAGCCTGGCTACGTGCTGGGAGATCCGATGATCCAGACCGAGGGGCTGATGATGGACCGCCATTTTCTTGAACGGATCAAGCGACAGGAAAACCTGATCTCGGTGTTGAGCGCCTATCACGCGCGCTATTACATAGCGAACGCCCGAGAAGGTTATACCGGATGTTTTCATGCGGTTGAGCCTCTTCGCGGCGGCCCTGCCTCTCCAAAGATGCGGGCCGAATTCTGCCAAAAGCCAGTCGCTGATGTGCACCACCAAGAGGGAAATGATTTCGTTATCTTTGATCTACAGCCACAGTGAGGACTAAATCGAGGAAGACATCTTTCACAGCCGCGCCGCAAAATTGCGGAAGGTCAAGTCTTTGGCCGCCGAATGCTTCGAAAGGAGAAACGCGGTGTTAAAACTTCAATCCCGACCTTGACGACTCCAGAGAAGGGGTTTGTTGATTCGCGGGAGAAGCCTTCACGTGTCCTTTTGGCTCATCTTCGGTTCGATAGTTGCGAAGCCGTTGCTCAATCCGCTGGTATAGATCTTGCTTCTTTCCCATTCCGGAAGATCCCCTCCCAACACGAAGCGTAGGGGAGAGAAACTCACGTTCCGCCAAGTCCGGAAACTCCCCGCCGACCGCGGGATCAAAAACAAATAGGGAGTTGTTCGCAGGGTCTGGCGGACTAAGCACAGCGGTATTCCTAGTGCTATCGGGGAAGCCGGTGGGATACTGTCCACCTCCCCCTGCCGATCCTGAGCCGGATCGAGCTTCATCTTCTTCGCTTAATCTGGCCTTTGCCTGTGCACTGGATAGCTTCGCGCCGGTCGCTGCGGATTCCAATTTGTGCCCGGTCAGACCCGATTCCATTGCCGCAACTCCCTGGCCGGAGTGCGATGACTGTCTCGCGCCGGACCCATTCGATGAAGCAGATGCGGCTGCTCCCCGGGAAGATCCGGATCGCGAGGCGCTGGTTGCCGAGTTCGATGGCGATTGATTCCCTCCACTGAGAGAACCGCCCAAGTGTTGGGTGCTTTGATGAGCGGAAGAGCCTCCGCCGCCTGATTCGCTTGCCGTCAGAGCGGAAGGGGTGGCACTCACGCTAGCGTCTGCAACTGAGGAGTCTGCGTTGACATCCGATAGGCTAGCGGAAGAGGAATAATCAACTGCACCGGAGCCGCCTGAACCGCCTGAGGAGCCGGCTCCGCTCGGAGGCAGAACGGAAGCGTTCTGGCCGGACGCAATTCCGGCGCAACTGAAAATCAAGCTGAGGGCAATCTGCCGGGCCAGCGTTAATTCTGTAGCCATAACTGATTTTACCGCGGTCATTACAGGTCTAATTTCTCCGAAATCCAAATCTCGGTAGTCGCGTGTAAATGAAAAGAATTACCGCAAAAATTATCTCGTTCCTGATCGAAACAAAGTAGGCAGACGTGGCAGTCTCAGTCTGCAACATGGCGAAGATTGCACCCAATATTATGATCGCCATGGGCAGCGGCGGCAGAAAACGCGAGAGAGCCTCAATCGAGACTCGCATAATCAACACAATGAGCAACGGGTAGGCAACAACTCCCAGAAGACCAAAATCGACGGCACCATTCGTGAGAATGGAGTTAGCCGCATCGCCGTACGTCAGACCGAACAATTCGTCAGCGAATGACTCTTCGCCGAACGAGAGATCCTTGTTCGGATTGATAACTCTGGGAACGACAGACCCGACGTATTCCGCGAAATCTCGCCCAAGACCGGGTGTGCGCCGGGAGCTGCCTTCCAAAACATCGGCGAAGAAACCTAATACGAACGTTCTCTTTTCGGCATTGCTTTGATTCGCTACAGTAGCGCGATTCAGAGCACTGCCATCCTCGACCCAGCTCAGCGCCGTCTCTACCCGGTGAGCAAGAGATAAAGTACTGGGGTCATTAGGATTTTCAAATCCCGCCAGGCGAATCAACATAAACACAGTTACTCCGACCGCGACGAAGCCCGCTAACATTATCAAAATCAGGGTGTTCTTGAAGAATGATCCCTTCAAGCGATACCCCGTAAGCCGTAAGGCTAGCAGCGCTTCCATCGCTGTGTAGATTACGATGCGCCTGCCCACCACCATCACGAAAGCGAGCATGGCAAACATGCAGGCTCCGACAAGCAGCTTGGCCGATCCGCGGGGCGTAGCGACAAAGATCGCGACCGTGAGCGCGGTAAGAGGAGGAAACAGCCAGGACAGTAGAGCCGCCGAGACGCTCAACTGCTCTCCGTAAGTATTCTGTGCACCCATGTAGCCCAGCGAACCTGTCACGAAACCTATGGCGGTCGCCACGGTAGCGAGAGCAAGGAGCACGTAGGTATGCTGGTCGAGCCGGATTCGAAATTCACGGCCAAAAAGCGGGCGTTCGTACAATTCGCCAAGACAGCAGAGTGGCAC
>CAVRNK010000033.1:0-114132 GCA_963721995.1 uncultured Acidobacteriaceae bacterium
GTACCGAGTTTTGCTCCAAAGGCGCGGAGCAGGAAGACTCTCCACGCATGAAGCGGCCGTGGGGAAATGCGATAGAGCAGGGCATAGCAGACACTCCACAACACGCGGACGACCCGGTTGCGGAAGGAAAACGCGGGCAGCAGCGTGGGGTCGCTTTTCAAAACGAGCGTGCTCGTGCTCTCAGGGCTTGCGTTCAATGCATACGCCTCATCAATTTAAGAATAATTGCGGGCGCACTGAAAGTCATCGCGCCCATTGGCGAGCACCAACCTATATCCGCAACGCGCGTTTCAATCAGTTCAGGTTCAGGAGACTCTGGAAACGCCAACGCGCCGGCTGGCAGCAGCGCGAGTACCGCGCACAGGCTTTTTCTGGCTGGAGCGTAGGGCCTTCGGAGCGGGTTCCGGCTCTGCCGAGACTCCCGACTGCCGATCCATCCATTCATCGAGCCGCGATTTCTTGAAGCGCCAGCGGTTACCCAGCTTGAACGCAGGGATGAACGCCTCGGAGGCGTATTTGTACAGCGTGTCCGGGCTGATGCCGAGGTAATCTGAGGCCTGCCGGATGTCCATCACTTCCCGAATCTCACTTGCGCGTACGGTAGAGGATTTCATGGGCGGCTCCCTTGGTTATCTTGTTGAATTTTAGGGACTCGTGAAAACTGGCCAGCGACCTGCTTATACCGTGTTTTCACCCTCTTGTTCAAGGATTTTATGTCCGGCTCCGGGGATTCACCCCTTTTTGCCGTGAATTTCACCGCACTGCAACGAAAGCCAGCCCAAGGGAGTGGGCAGTAGTTGCGGGACCGTCGATCTCCACCCCAAGTGGTTGTGTGTTAGCCCCTTTGATTCTTCTGAAGCTCCCATCGAGGACGCAGGGTCCGACCGATTGACTACACTCGGGTAGCAATCCTGCCGCGCATCAAAACTTAGAGATCACATAGCAAACCGAAGATCATAAAGGAGCCGAAGATGGGTGGTGGAGGACTCTCGAAGTCCGGTATCGAGCGCATGCATCGGGTGCTGTCAGGTCACGTTGAACAGAAACAAATACCAGGTATGGTCGCTCTGGTCAGTCATCACGACGACGTTCATGTAGAGACACTTGGCACGCTGGCGTTCGACACTCCCACGCCCATGAAGCGCGATACCATCTTTCGCATCGCTTCCATTACAAAGCTGGCGACTGCAGTCGCGGCAATGATGCTGGTGGAGGAGTGCAGGATTCGCCTGGACGACTCGATTGAGCCGTGGCTGCCGGAGCTGGCCAACCAGCGCGTGCTCAAGTCGATCAGCTCACAACTCGATGACACAGTGCCAGCGCGGCGAGCCATTACGCTTCGCGACCTGCTCACCTTCCGGATGGGCTTCGGCAGCGTGATGGCGATGCCGGATACGTACCCGATCCAGAAGGCGATCCGCGAATTACGGATTGGCGGAGATGGACCACCGCGCCCGTCGCAAGCGCCCGGCATGGATGAATGGCTGCGAAATCTCGGCTCGCTGCCTCTGATGGCGCAGCCGGGCGAGCGGTGGATGTATCACGTGAGCGCTGACGTGCTGGGAGCCTTGATCGCGCGCATCTCGGGAAAGTCGCTCGGCACATTCATGCGCGAGCGCATCTTTGATCCTCTCGGCATGAAGGACACGGCATTCTACGTGCCTGCCGATAAGATCGAGCGCCTCCCTCCGTGTTACTCCTTCAATCACCAGACGAAGACCCTGGGGGTCTTTGACGACGCGAGCAATAGCGCGTGGGGATCTGAGCCGCCCTCCGAATCGGGAGGAGGCGGACTGGTCTCGACGATTGACGATTACTTCACCTTCAGCCGCATGATGCTCAATAAAGGCCGCCACGGCCGTGAGCAGATTCTTTCCCGGGCCAGCCTTGAGCTGATGACGTCGGATCACCTTACGCCGGAACAGCGCGCGGGCTCCGAGATCTTTTTCGGAAGCCATTCGAGCTGGGGGCTGGGAATCGCGGTAGACATTGGCCGCAGCGAAATCTTCCATACGCCCGGCCGCTACGGCTGGACCGGGGGCACAGGCACAACTGCGTACATCGATCCCAGAGAGGGGCTGATCGGCATTCTCTTCACGCAGCGCATGATGGACTCGCCGGAGCCGCCGAAGGTGTTCAGCGACTTCTGGACGCTGGCCTATGCGGCCATGGAATAGGCTGTGGGCGGCTGGGGACGCCGCCCTGGCCAGCGTGCTCTTAGAGCCTTGGCTCGAGACCGCTGAGAATTTTGAGGAAGCTGTCGTCGAGGGTGCGGTTCTTGGAGATGGCCTCCGCCAAAGGGATGCTCTCGATCTTCGTGCCATGCAGGACCACCAGCCGTCCGAACTGGCCCTGGTGCACCAGATCGATTGCTGCCAGGCCGTACCGCGTGGCCAGCATGCGGTCAAATGCGGAAGGCGTTCCGCCGCGCTGGGTATGTCCAAGGTTGACGGAGCGCGTCTCGTATCCGGTGCGCTTTTCGATCTCCTCGGCCAGCGCCTGCCCGACACCACTGAGGCGCGCATGCCCAAAGGAGTCGACCTTGGTTCCGACGGTCGCCTGCTCTCCCGAAGGCAGCTTCGCGCCCTCGGCCACCACGACGATGCCGTACTTCTTGCCGTGATCGTGGTTGTATTTGAGCAGCGCGCAGACATGGTCGAGATCAATCGGCTTCTCCGGAACCAGAACCACGTGCGCGTTGCCGGCAACGCCGGCGGTAAGAGCGATCCAACCCGCGTCGCGGCCCATCACCTCGCACACGATTACGCGGTTGTGAGCTTCGGCCGTGGTGTGCAGGCGATCGACGGCTTCAGTCGCAATGCTCACCGCCGTGTCGAAACCGAAGCAGATGTCGGTTCCATTCAGGTCGTTGTCGATGGTCTTGGGAACGCCGACGCCGGGCACGCCGGCCTGGATGAGCGCGTTCGTCACCGACTGTGTGTCGTCGCCACCGATAGCGATGAGCGCGTCGATCTTGTTGGCCTTTAGATTGGCGACGCATTTCTCGATGCCGCCTTCGATCTTGCGCACGTTAGTGCGCGATGTGCGCAGGATGGTGCCCCCCATCGTCAAAATGCCGTCCACCTTTTCAAGCGTCAGCGGAATGGTGTTGTTGTCCAGCACTCCGCGCCAGCCCTCGAGAAAGCCGACAAACTCGTCTCCATAGTGGTTGATTCCCTTTTTGACTACCGCGTGGATCACGGCGTTCAGACCCGGGCAGTCTCCGCCGCCCGTCAACAGACCAACTCGCATTGCTGTGCACTCCTAGGAAAAAAGCTCCGCAGTGATGATAAAGGGAGCAGCCGCTGATTCAAAATGAAGCGGGCCAAACAGACTGCACGAAGCCTCAGGGCGTCACCGACGGATTCTTGCCGCTGGAATCTGTAACCGTGATATAGGCGAGCGTGATGTTTCGGACTTCCTCGCTTGTAGGTGCGCGGGTTGGAGCGTCTTTCTCAACGGCTTCCAGAAGCAGGCGGACTTCGCCGTCTTTCACGGCCCCGGTCGGCAGCGGAATTGTGTAGACGGCGCCGCCCTGACGCTCCTGAGCGCCGAATGGTGAAATAGTCCCGGCGATTTCGCCATTGCGGATGCGCACGATGATGTGCAAATGCGCCTTGATGGGACCGACGCTGACGCGCGCCACCAGAGCCTCACCCGATCGGACGGCTCTGGGGAGCGGCAAATCGTAGACCCTTTGTTTTGCGGCGGCAGATACCGACCCCGGCCACACAGCCGCAAGAATCAGAATGAAGAGCCACGAGCGCGGCCTTCCCGGCCTGAGGAACTCCAGCATAAAGACACAACTAGAACGTGCCGACTGAGACAGCCGCCAGGCTGCTCTTGAAATTCGCCTGGGCGACGTGCGGCTCGAGCGTCGGCTTGCTCTCCGGAATCACCACGATCCGGAGCGGCTCGTTTGCCTTGAGCATATTCCTGGCTGCGAGGGCATTCAATGTATCCGACAGGGGAATAGTGAAGCTGACCGGCTCGCCATGATGGTGCACGCCGAAAAACTGCAGCGTCGCCGCATAACTCGGACTGTCGTCGTTGAGGCCGGCAGTATCCTGCGGCGGGTTGACGAAAACGTTGAATGAAAAGCCGTGCGCGCTGGGAGCGTCCTGAATGGTCACTTTGGCAACGAGGTCCGACTGCTGTGCCGCGAGCACCGTTTGGGGCACCGAGACCTGGCTCTGCGCAGGCATTCCCAGAGCAAGCGCGTGGCTCGTCAGACCTCCGGCAAAGCTTTGCGCGGGAGCGGCATTCGGCTGCGTCACGGCATTCGCAACAGCGCTCTCGCCGGAACCCTTCTCATATGCGTAATCGAACTGACCGATCGCGGCGTAATCGCCGGCCGTCGCGTTCGACACCGGACTCCCCTTCTCGTCGTGGAAAAACAGGAAAGGTTCACTGGTCCACGGCTGGAGGTCGGGTCCGACAGGCAGCGTCGGCAGATTCAGCTTCTGCTGTTTGCGTGTCCACACGTCCCAAAGCCGGTCGATGTTGGCGTGATGCAGAAAGAACAGCGGATCGATCGGCGAGAGCATGTCTTCCATCAGTCCGCCAACGCAGTTGTGCACATTATTGTGCGGCTGGCCTTCGAGAATTCCAAAACCTGCCGCCTGGGAGTGAAACGGCGCCTTGTCGCTGCCAAACGCGATAAAGTCATTGGGCGCGAGCGCCTTCGTGATGGTCGATAACGCGACAGCCTTCTTTGTAGGCTTGTCGAAGCCGGGATGGGCCGAAGTCAAAGCCCGCACGCCCGGAGGCGGAACAAACATCGGATCGCCCTGCACCTGCGTCCACAGATCGTTCATCGATCCATAGCCGCGCAGCGACTGCTCCTTGGTCTGAGCCGCGGAGAAAGACTGCCACAGCGCACTCATCGGATTCGACAATTGCGCGAAAAAAGCCTGGTAGCTGCTGAGATAGGCCGGGTCCGCTGGATTGAGGACCCCCTGAAAAAGCTGCTTCGGCACACGCGGGAGCGCTGTCCAGTCCCAGAAGGGCAGCGCGAAGTTGGGATCTCCGGAGAGTTCCCGGCAGCTGCGTTCAAACCACCCCAGGTAGCCGCGGTGCCACACCGGAAACCACCAGTTGCCATGCGGGCAGTCGAGGGTATGAACGAAGGCGTTGCGATACCAGTTGCGAGGATCGGACGGCGGTAGCTTCAGCATCGCACTGATCGCCTTCGCGTAGCTGGTTAAAACCTGTGCCGGGAAGCCCGGCGCAGCAAGATTTCGGCGCAGGTATTTCGCCGCCGGCTGAGCAACCATCGAACGGACGGGGTACGCCGCGATAGCCGTGGCAGCCATGGCTAGAAATCTGCGGCGGGTAGTTGTAACTCGGGACGACAAGTTACCTATCAAGGCACGCCTCCAGGAACGTCGAGCCACGGGAAGTCAATCCTTCATGACTCGCGGTCGTAAGTCGAACTGCTCTACAGATTCCCAGGCAGGCGGGAGCGGGGGGAGCGGGCCGGCGCAACATTGTAAGCCGTGGGTGACCGAGGATGTCAACGATCTTCGAGTCCGGCGATTCCCGCCGCCCGGCAAATCAGGGCGGGATATAATCGGCGTGGCTTTTCAAAGCCAGTCGAACGGGCCCGCAATTCCCTCCCCCGATCAGCAGTCAAAATCCCACTTCTGGTGAAGCGACGTGAAACTTGATCGACGTGCGCTGACGGCGCCGCTAGCTCTGCTGCTCTGCCTTGTACTCGCCGGTTTTTCTGGCTCCGCAGCATCCGCCCAGATCGGGCGCAGCAAGCAAGGCTACGTCAAAAGCATTCCCTATACATACAACGGCCAGCAATTCACTATCGTTCTTTATGGGACCCAGCCCGCCCAGGTAGCGATGGGCACCCAGGTTGTTTTGATAATCTCCGGCGCGAATGTCATCGCCTATCCCGGTGCCGACGCCCATCTGGTCGCCAACGCCGAGGACGCGCTCAAGGCCTACCAGGCGGGGACACCTTCCGGCAGCTCTGCCGCTCCGGCCGCAACGGGAAGCGCAGCGCAGTCGGGGCTGACCGTAGCGGGCGTGGTGTCGATGCTCAATGCCGGAATCTCCGAAGACATTATCCTTGCCAAGATTCACAAGAGCGGACAGACATTCGATCTGAGCGCCGACGATATGGTCGCCCTGAAGAAGGCCAAGGCGAGTGACAACCTGATCAAGGCCATGATGGACGCGACACCCGCTCCGGCTCCCGCGGCAACCTCCGCGCCAGCCCCTGCTCCTGCAGCCCAGGCCGCGGTACAACCGGCGCCGACGGCGCAGCCGGCTGCGACTCAGCCCGCAAAGAAGAAGGGCTTTTTCGGATCCATCGGCGAGAGCGTGAAAGACGAAGCTACCGGCCGGTCGGTGATAGACAAGCTTGGATTGCGAAACGTCCTTCCGCAACTTGATCCGAACAAGCCTGTTTCCGAGCAGTTTCCGCACGTCGCCATTACCGTGCTTTATGCGCCGATGGGCTGGACAGATCCCTACGTGACCGACCCCAGCGCCCATGGCCGCAGCATCATGCCCTCCTGCTTCAAGCTACAGGCAGTGGTCTGGTCCGACGCCACAACGTCAAAGACTGTCGGCCCCTTCGACTGGTGCAGCAACCACGACGAGTTCATGGCGCAGCTTGAGCCCAACTACCTCCAGAGTCTCAAGCCAACTTTCGCCGATATGCGCTCGGGATACCTCACCGGCATTAACCGCACCGACGGACCCGCACCGCCCGACAAGCTGCTCCCCGACGACCGCCGCACGATGGATATGTGGGCCGCGACCAGCCCCCAGGGACGCAGCGTCGACCTGAATAACGAGCAGTTCAGCCGTTTCGCCCTGATGTTTGCCAATGTGCGGAAGGACCTCGGCGAGACTCTAACCTCCGAGGGCGACGCACGCGTGTGGGTGGTGACCATCAAGAAGGCGGCGGGGCCGAACATCATGGAGTGAGGGCCGAAAGACCAAGACGCTTCCGACTGTCAGAACTTCTTCAACTCCACTATCCCGCGATAGATATCGTCCGGCTGGGGCAGGATCACGTCTTCGACGATGGGCGCATAGGCCACGAAGGTATCCATCGACGCGATCCGTTTTACCGGGGCGTCGAGGTCTTCGAACAGCTCATCGGCGATGCGGGCGGCGATCTCGGCGCCATATCCCCAGCTCAGCATGTCCTCGTGAGCGATGATCACCCGGTTCGTCTTGCGCACCGACTCGGCGATCGCCTCCCAGTCATAAGGGCTGAGCGTGCGCAGGTCAAGAATCTCCGTCTGAATGCCGTGCTCGCGCTGCGCCTTCTGCGCCGCCTGCAGCGCTCGCGGCACCAGCGCGCCATAGGTGATGAGCGTCAGGTCCGAGCCTTTGCGAATTTTGGCGGCCTTGCCGAAAGGAATCATGAAGTCAGCGCCGGGATATGGCACGCGCCCATAGGTCTCGCGGTACAGGCGTTTATGTTCGAGGAACATTACCGGATCGTCGCAGCGGATGGCCGTGCGCAGCAGCCCGTTCGCATCGAGCGCATTCGAGGGATAGACGACGCGCATGCCGGGCGTGTGCGTGAAGAGGCTCTCTCCGTTCTGCGAGTGGTAGACCGAGCCTCCGGTAAGATAACCGCCGATCGCTACCCGAACGACTGCAGGGCAAGCCCAGGTGCCGTTCGATCGCCAGCGGAGCAGCGGCAGTTCGTTACGAAGCTGGTGCATCGCCGGCCAGATGTAGTCGAAGAACTGAATCTCAACCACCGGCTTGAGTCCACGCAGAGCCATGCCAACCGCGCGCCCGACGATATTTGCCTCGGCCAGAGGGGAGTTAAAGACGCGGTCGGCGCCGAATTCGATCTGCAGCCCATGGGTCAGCTTGAAGACGCCGCCTTTGCCCTTGACCAGGCCCTGCTCGAGATACTCCTCGCGACTGCAGTCAGCGACATCTTCGCCAAAGATGACGATGCTCGGATCGCGCCGCATCTCGTCCCTCAGGCAAGCGTTGATCAGGTCGGCCATGGTCCGCTCGTGGGTATCGGCGGTGCGTGCGGGAGCAGTCTCGAGAGCGGAATCGATAGGATCGTAGTGCTCCGAATAGATGTGCTTCAGGATCGCCGCTTCATCCGTCGACGGCAGCGGCGAACGCAGCGCCCGCTCGGCAGCCTGTCGGACCTCCTCGTCAACCTGCTTCTCGATCCGGGTAATGCTCTCTGCGTCGAGAATGCCCTCCCGCAGCAGATACATCTGAAACTTGGAGAGAGGATCGCGCAACGCATCTTCGTTGCGCTCCTTCTCCGGGCGATAAAGCCGGTCATTATCCGAATGGGAATGCGAGTAGGGCCGGATGACGTGCCCATGGATAAACGCTGGTCCCTTGCCGGCGCGGCAATGCGCTGCAGCATCCTCAAAAGCTTGCCAGGACGCCAGAGGATCGGTACCGTCGATCTCGGCGAAGAAGAAGTTGGGGAAGTTCTGAACCAGCCGTGAAATGTTGCCGCCGGGGGTGTTCACTTCAACTGGGACGGAGATCGCATAGCCGTTGTCTTCAACTACGAAGATAACGGGCAGCTTTTCGTTGGAGGCCGTGTTCAGCGCCTCCCAGAATTCGCCCTGCGAAGTCGAGCCCTCTCCGATAGATACGTAGACAACCTCGTCGCCCTGGAACTCGACATTGCGCCACTCGCGGTAGTCGCTCTCATGATTTTCCGCGGCCTCGGGATGGCGGGCGAAGTAACGGCCGGCCTCCGCGCAGCCCACAGCATGCAGGCACTGCGTCGCCGTCGCCGACGACGGAGAAACGATATGATGCGCCGGGCTGCTCCAGTGCGAAGGCATCTGCCGCCCGCCGCTGGCTGGATCTGCGGCCGCGCCGATCCCCTGCAGAAGCAGATCCTCAACCGTCACTCCCAGCGCCAGACATAACGCCCGGTCCCGATAGTAGGGAAAGAACCAGTCGTATCCCGGCTTGAGCACCAGCCCGGCAGCGACCAGCAGGGCCTCGTGCCCGGCGCCGGAAATCTGGAAGAAGATCTTCTGCTGGTTCTTAAGCACGATCTCGCGGTCATCGGTTCGCCGCGAAAGATACATAAGGCGGTAAATCTCGATCAGGCGTTCGGGAGCCAGTCCCCGGGCCGATTCCGGAGCAACTTCCTGAAGCACGCCAATAGCGTGACCCGGCGACGATTTTGCCTTATTGCGTTCTGAACTGGAGATCGTGCTGCGGGCCATCAACTACCCTCTTGGTTCATTGTATCCATCTGTTCGATGCGGAATGGACTCCAGATTGTACATGCCCAGCCTGTTGAGGCAACAGCCACCGGCCCTCGTTACACACGGACTTAAATTTAGAGACATTCGCAAGCTTCCTGGGCTACATTGAAGTCCCGAAATACAGGAGAAGAGATCGTGCGCACGGTTATCGCTGTTATAGGTGGATTTCTAGGTATCGGAGTTCTGGTAAGGATTACCGACCTGCTGTTCGCACGGCTGGTCCCGGGATGGAATCCGAAGGACCCGCCGTTGTATTACTTCGCCGTCAGCCTGGGCACGGATTTTGTCTACACGATTGTGGGCGGATACCTTTGCGCTCTGATCGCCGAGGAACACCGCCGAAAGGCGACCCTGTGGCTGATCGTGCTCGGGGAGGTACTCGGTGTCGTGATCCAGGTGGCGTTGTGGGGTGTGGTGCCGCACTGGTACGGCATCGGTCTGCTTATTCTCTATCCGCTCGGCGTCTGGATCGGATCGAGCCTGCGCAGGACCCGGACAACGGTCATCGCATAGATTTTTCCCCAGTTGCCGCATATGCTCACGATGCCGTAGACTCAGCTTTCCCAACCAGCATCCCACGGGTTGCGAAAACCCCGGGATGCGGAAAATTGATGCTAGCAATCTTGTATCTTCCGACCCGGAACCGCATTGACCACCGCTTTCGCCACGTGCTTTAATGTCGCGTTTTGTGCAAGTTCGCTCGTTCAGCACAGCTGGACGGCTATGGGCCACTGCAACTGCGAGTGATCTGCCGTTGCGTAACGTTTTGTAGAGAAGCACCTGGGATTGTTCCGCACCGTTGGCAATGGGACACCGGCGCGGGAATTCTGCAGTAATCTCCTGGAGGATTTTGAATGGCGTTTTTTGTTCCCGTAGCGGCAGCAGCCTGGCAGGCAGAAAATGGCGCAATGGCCGCCAACGATCACCTTTATCTCTGGCTCGCACTTGGAACCGGAGTCATCGGCCTGGTAGCGGCCCTGCTCTTCGCGCGCGGCGTCCTCAGCTCCGATGCCGGCACGCCGGAGATGCAGCGGATTTCCAACGCCATCCGGGAAGGCGCCGAAGCCTTCATGAAGCGCCAGTATGGCACCATCGCCATCATCGCGGTGGCGCTCGCCATAGTTCTCTTTATTGGATACCGCCTTTCACCCTTCACCGCTCCCTCCGCCAACAAGGTCGTCGTCAGCTTCCTCATCGGAGCAGCCTGTTCGGCTCTTTCCGGTCAGACCGGCATGTGGGTCTCCATTCGCGCTAACATCCGCACCGCTGCCGCTGCCCGCACCAGCATGGGTCAGGCGCTCAAGATCGCCCTGCACGGCGGAGCCGTAACCGGCCTGGTCGTCGTCGCCCTGTCGCTGATTGGCGTGGGCACGCTCTTTCTGCTCTTCGGCGGACTCAGCAATCCGCAGCAGGTTCCCTACCAGCTTGTCGGCTTTGGATTCGGGGCTTCGCTGGTGGCGCTCTTCGCGCAACTTGGCGGGGGTATCTATACCAAGGCTGCTGACGTAGGCGCTGACCTGGTGGGTAAAGTCGAAGCCGGCATTCCCGAAGACGATCCCCGCAATCCGGCTGTCATTGCCGATCTGGTTGGCGACAACGTAGGCGACTGCGCGGGCCGCGGCGCTGACATCTTCGAATCGACCGCCGCTGAAAACGTCGGTGCCATGATCCTCGGCGCGGCGCTTTATCCGGTCTTCGGCCTCAGAGGGATTCTCTTCCCGCTCATCGTGCAGGCCATCAACCTGATCGCCAGTATCGTGGGCGTGAGCGTTGTGCACAGCCGCGAGGACGAAGACCCCATGCACGCGCTCAACAAGGGCTACTACGTCACATCCCTGCTGGCTCTGGTCGGATTCGCCGTGGCCATCTACTTCATGCTCGGCGCCCGCTGGTGGCTGTTGGGCAGCGGAATCTGCGGCATCGTTACATCCTTCCTCTTCGTCCGCATCACCGAGTACTACACCGAGACCCGCTTCAAGCCAGTGCAGAGCATCGCTCAGGCATCGACGACCGGGCCGGCGACAAACATCATCCAAGGCCTGGCGGTCGGCATGGAGACGCCGGCACTTCCGGTCATCGTAATCAGCGCCGCGCTGCTGCTGAGCTACTACTTCGGCACGCGCGGTCTGGCCGACGTAACGACAATCAACAGTTATGCCAAGGGTATTTACGGCACCGCAATCGCCACCATGGGCATGCTCTCGTCGGCGGCGTACATCCTGGCCATGGACACCTTCGGCCCCATCACCGACAACGCCGGCGGCATCATCGAAATGAGCGACCAGCCACACAGCGTCCGCGTTAAGACTGACAAGCTCGACGCAGCCGGCAACACCACCAAAGCGCTCACCAAGGGATATGCGATCGGATCGGCTTCGCTTGCGGCCTTCCTGCTCTTTTCCGCCTACCTCGCGACGGTTCACGACATCGTTCACCAGCGCGTCACCGCATCCGGCGGGGTTCTGCCCGAAGGCTGGACCTTCTCAAATGTGAATCTCGCCTCTGTGCCCGTCTTCGTAGGCGCACTGCTTGGCGCAATGCTTACCTACCTCTTCTCGTCGATGGCCATCAGGGCCGTAGGGCGCGCTGCGCAGACCGTCATCCAGGACGTGCATGAGCAGTTCCGCAACAATCCCGGAATCATGCAGGGCACCTCGCAGCCCGACTATGGCCGCTGCGTCCGTATCGTCACCGGCGCCGCACTGAAGGAAATGGTCCTCCCCGGCGTGCTCGCGGTGGCCATGCCGCTGTGCGTCGGTCTCATCTTCCGTCACTTCGGCGGCGAGTTTTATCCCGGAGCACTGCACAACTGGCCAATGATTAACGGAGTCCCTGTCAACCTCAGCGGCGCAGAAGCTGTCGCCGCGCTCCTGATGGTGGGGACTATCAGCGGCATCCTTCTCGCCATGCTCATGAACAACGGCGGCGGCGCATGGGACAACGCCAAGAAGCTGATCGAAACCGGCGCACACGGCGGCAAGCGCTCCGAAGCGCACAAAGCGGCGGTCGTCGGCGATACGGTCGGCGATCCCTTCAAGGACACGGCCGGTCCATCGCTCCATGTGCTCATCAAGCTCCTTGCCACCGTCACACTCGTACTCGCGCCGCTGTTCCTATAAAGCCGCCTGCACAGGCTGGCCGGAGATATTCTGGCCACGTCCTGCGGGGCCTTGTACCCTCGTTAGCATGCGTACCGCCTACCGGATTCCGTGGTACAAGCGATCGCCGGAGGGATGGAAGCATTTCCGATCTATCCCGCTTGCCCGGCTGCGTCCTCTGATCATTGCTGTTTTCGTGCTCTTCTCTACCTTCGGCTACTTCGACGACATCATAGCTGGAGGGGCTTATCCCTACTCGATTCTGGTCTCGAACGTTGTCTTCAGCGGGCTCATCGCCTGCTTGTGGATACTGATCCTCTCTCGCAAGCCCTTCGTCTGGCTCTTAGTGCTCATTCCGATTCAGATTCTCAGTCCGTTTTTCCTCGCGTGGTTCGCCAGGGTGCTTTCGATTCACTTTCCGGCCGCTCCCGCCGCCGCAATAGGAATCCGCATATCTGCGATAGGGATGATGGTTTCGATCGTACTTTCCTATGTCTTCTTCATCCTTTTCATTCGCGGCGAGGGAAAGGAGTCGTTCAAGTTGCGTAACGAACTCGAACTGGCCCACGGAATCCAGAAGACGCTCGTGCCCCCGGTCTCGCTGCGCACCGCACGTTTCGAGATCTACGGCATCTCCAAGCCCAGCGAGAAGGTCGGCGGCGACCTGGTCGACGCTCTCGAGCTTACAAACGGAGACGCCATCGCCTACCTGGCCGACATCGCCGGGCACGGTCTGCAGGCGGGGATCCTGATGGGAATGCTGAAGACCGCGGCGCGCACCGCGCTGCTCGAAGCGGTTGAGCTTTCCCCCGCGCGAACTCTGCCTCTTCTGCTCGATCGTCTCAACAGCGTTCTGCCCGAAGTGAAAGAGCCGCACATGTACGCGACCTTCACCGGCTTTCGGCTCGGTGGCGACGGCAGCGTGTACTATGCGCTGGCGGCCAGCCCGCCCATCCTGCACTGGCATGCGGGCCACATGAGCCTTTCCCATCTCGAGGAGGAGCAGTTTCCGCTCGGATTGCTGCCGGTGCCGGCATTCGATGGCCAGCGCATGCAGACAGCTCCCGGCGATCTGTTGGTGGTGGCCACCGATGGCATTCTCGAAGTGAGCAACAAAAATGAAGAGGAATTCGGCGTCGAGCGCGTGAAGGACGTAATTGCCGCCAACACCCGCCTCCCACTTGCCGAGTTGGCGCAGCAGATTCTCGCCGCCGCGCAGGCTTTCGGCAAGCAGCTTGACGACCAGACTATCCTGATCGTGCGCTGCCTCTAAGATTCTGTTAACAGGCGATCTTTAACCGGCCCTAGCTCAGCCCGTGTACGGCTACCGAACCGCTCGGGACATCCGCCACCGCCTTCAGCACCTTCGCCGTGGTCACGATTTGCCCGGTGTGCCGCTGGGTGTGATCGGCGAGATGTACAAGCAGCCCTCCCACGCTGGTTGGAAGCTGCTTCTTGCCGACCCCGCGCCGCTGCTCGAGGTCAGCAGACGCGAAAGCGCGGACGCGTGCCGCAGAGCGCTCCAATCCCTCGTGAAATTCAGCCAGCAGTTCCTCACGCGAGATGCCGGGATCAAGTTCCGTTTTCATCGCCGTAATCTGCTCGGAGCTGAGCTGGTTACCCTCCGCATAGGTGAGCAGGCGATCCAGGCTGCGCGCAATATGGCGCATATGAAAGGCGATCGGCGACAGCCCGAATGGCGACGAATGAAGCTCAGCCTCGGCAAGACCGTCGGTCCATCGAACCACATCTTCGCGGGAAAGCTCGAAGGCATGCAAAACAGCTCGCAGTACCGCGGGGAGTTCGAGATACGTGCCGCGCAGCCATGGTTCGGGCTGTTGCGCCATAGACGGGGAGAGAGGTTGCGTCTGCGTTGTCATTCAAAGTCCCTTCTTCTCACGAAATTCTCGCACGACCGCCGCCGGATCGCGATGCTCGCCATCGACCGCTTCGTTCATCGCCCGCATGTCGTCGGCGGTGACTTTGCCGGCAAGCGCATCCAACGCAATTTTGATCTGCGGCCAGCGCCGCAAAGCATCGTCGCGCACCAGCGGCACCGCCTGGTAGGGCGGAAAGTAATGCTTGTCATCTTCGAGCACCGTCAGACCGAATGCCTGGATCGGCCCATCCGTCGAATTGCCCGCAATCATGTCCACCTGGTGCGCATTGATAGCCCGATACAGCAACCCCAGATCCATCGTTCGCGGAGGCCCCTCAAACTTCAGCCCGTAAACCTTGCTCAGCCCCGGCAGCCCATCCGGCCGCTGCTCGAATTCATAGCCGACACCGAGCTTCCACTGCGACGTATATTGCGCGGCCTGGCTGAGCGTGCGCAGATTGTAGCGGCGCGCATCGTCTCCCCGAATGATCATCGCGAAAGTGTTTTCAAATCCCAGCGGTGGCGCAACTGTCACGTTGTACCTCTGTGCATACAGCCGCCGCACGGTATCGAGCACCCGCTCCTGGTCCCGGTCCAGCGGCTGCTTCAGAATCGCCGTCAGCGCCGTCCCCGTGTATTCCACGTAAGCATCGATGCGTCCCGAAACCAAAGCCTGCTGGCAAATGTAACTGCCGGCGAGATAAAACCGCCGCTCGACCTTCAGATGCGACTTCGCCTCAATCTCCTGCGCCAGCAGCTCACCAAGCACGACCTGCTCGGTGAAATTCTTGGTCCCGATGACCGGCTCGTTGGGCCGCGGCGGCGCGCATGAGGCTGTCACCATTAGCAGCAGCGAGGCTATGACCGCATACATGCGATAGCTCATAGTTGTTTCTCCGGACGCGACAAAGCGAAGTGGTCGAAGGCGCGCGCCCCCTCCTCTCTGCAGATGAAATCGAAATTCAGCTTCTCCAGTACGCGCGCCGATGCCAGGTTCCCAACCTGCACTGACGCTATGATTTTTTGCAAACCTAGCTTTTCGAACCCAAACTTTATGAAGGCCGAAGCGGCTTCGCTTGCGAGTCCCTGGCCCCAGTATGGCCGCGCGAGATAGAACGCCAACACACCCTCATCTGGAATCGCAGCGTTCGCCTGAACGTGTGGATATATGCCGCAGCGCCCGATGTAGCAACCGGTCGCCTTCAACACCGTAGCCCACAACTTGAGCCGACCCTGTGTTGACTGCAGCACTGCCTGGAACTTCGCCTCGGCCGCATCACGCGTACGCGGCGCGCCACCAACATAACGTCGTACGTCTGGATCCTGCTCCATCGCGCAGTACGCTTCAAGATCGCTCAACTCATGCGGACGGAAGTACAGCCTTTGTGTCTCAAGGACGATCATGATGTACGGCTCATTTCGCCGGCACTCGAAAACGGCGCTCCAGCAGGCCGAGCAGTCCATCGGCGATCAACGCCAGCAGAGCCGACGGGATCGCCCCGGCGAGCACCAGCCGGTTATCCACCGAGGCCACACCGCGAAAGATCAGCTCGCCCAATCCGCCCGCACCCACAGCCGCCGCAATCGTCGCAATGCCCACGCAGGTCACCGTCGCCGTGCGCAGTCCGGCTAGAATAAACGACGCGGCAAGCGGTAGCTCCACACGAAAGAGCCGCTGCGCTCCGGTGAGGCCGAGCGCATGCGCCACCTCCAACACCGCCGGATCGATGCCGCGAATGCCCGCATAGGTATTGCGCAGGATTGGCAGCAGCGCATACGCAGTAAGCGCGACAATGGCAATGCGCGCCGCGCGTTCACCCAGCCACGGCAGGGGCAGAAGCAGTCCAAAGAGGGCGAGGGATGGGATTGTCTGCAGTATGTTGGCAGCTGTCATTACCGGCGGCGCCCATCGCGGCGAGCGCGTCAGCCAGATTCCCGCAGGAACGCTGATGGCGGTAGCGAAAAGCATGGCAGCTCCCGTTAGCCACAGGTGCTCGAGCGTCAGCTCAAAAATCTGGCCGCCATACTGCGCGAGGAACCCGCTCATTGTCCATTTCCCGGGGGCGCGTTCCCCTCCTCGTTTTCCAGCTCGCGCTCGCCCCGCCGGAAAGCGCGCACATATTCCTCGACTTCAGAATTCTGCGACGTCAGAAAATCCGCCGCCGCGACACTGGCAACAAGCTCGCCGTGAGCAATCAGCACAATGCGCGAGGCAAGATACAGCGCCTCGTCGAGGTTATGAGTAATCAGCAGGGCCGTCTTGTTGAAGCGATCCAGCAGGCCGCGCAGCATGTCCTGCATTTCTGCGCGCGTCAGCGGATCGAGGGCGCCGAAGGGCTCATCCATCAGCAGAATCGGCGGCTCGGCCGCCAGTGCGCGTGCCAGTCCGACGCGTTGCCTCTGGCCGCCGGAAAGCTGATGTGGATAGCGATGAGCAAAGCTGGCCGGATCGAGGCCGACGCTCGAAAGCAGCTCGTGACCGCGGTCGCGGCAATCCGGCCGGGGCGTCCCGGAAATCTCTGGAACTACGGTGACATTGCGCTGAACGGTTATATGAGGAAACAGGCCCGTCTCCTGGATGACATAGCCTACGCTGCGGCGCAACTCTATGAGGTTGAATTCGCGCACGCTCCTGCCGTTGACCAGAACATCTCCGCTGGTAGGCTCAACCATGCGGTTCACTGTGCGCAAAAGAGTGGTCTTTCCTGACCCGCTGCGGCCCAGGATTGCCGTCGTCGTTCCTTCTTCGATCGCGAAAGAAATGCGGTCGAGCAGCAGACGGCCCTGCGGCGTTTTGAAGGTCACATCGCGGAATTCGATGGCTGCGGGCATCTCTGCGCTCAAAAGAAGAAAGCCGGGCACTCGCCCGGCCATCTGTCACTGTTCCAGTTGCATTATTCGCCGCCCGCCGGAGCTTCCGGTGTGCCGGGGCTCTTCACGCGTACGACCGTGATCTTCGAAAAGCCTTCCTTGAAGTTCGGCGGACGAAGACGCTCAGCCATCTTGTGCATCACCTCGTCGTTCACCGTGCGCTCGCGCCGCCGGTTGCGTTCCAGGCAAATTTCAAGGGGCACGTCGAAGAAGACGGCCTGCACATCATAGCCGAAGCTCTTCGCCATCTTGATCCACTGGCGGCGCTCATGCGGAGAAAGGTTCGTCGCGTCCACATAGTTCCACGGCATCTTGGCAATCAGTCGCGCACGGAGCAGCGAGCGCAGTGTGGAAAACACCAGTCCCTGGTAACGCTGCTCGGTGATGTCGTCAAACAAAATACTGCGCAACATGTCTGAGGAGAGCGGAGTTACGCCGCGCCGCTTGAACCACGTGGTCTTGCCTGATCCCGGCAGGCCGATCGTCAGCACCACAAAGCCCTTCGGCCCATGCGGCTGGCCGGCAGCTTGCGGCTCGGGTGGCGGAGTCGACTGCAACTCCGGTTGCGTCTCCACTTCCAGTTTGCCGGGGCCCTCGGGAGTGCCAACAGCTTCGGCAATCTCGGGCGGGAGTTCCTCGGCCGGCCCCGTAATGGGCTCGCTTGTCTCGACTCTCGGTGGTTCCGTCACCGTGCTGTCTGCTTGTAGCGCAGAAGGCTCCGCCGCTGCCGCTCCATATGAAGGCCGCAGTGGAGCGGGCTGGTTAACAGGTATTTCCTGGCCGATCTTTCCTGTGGACTCCGAATCGTTCGGTCCACGCTTGGGGCGTCGTCTCATTTTTTCGCGCATCCATTCGCGCATAACTCAGGATGTAACACAGACATCGCCGCGCCGCAACGCGCAGCTTTGCAATACGATCATTCCCAGTAACGTAAGCACGGCGCCGGGCGCGCAAGTCGGCCAGATTGGGTCTTCGTTATAGAAAATTCTTATGCTGTGGTATTGACTACGGTGCTAGCATCGGTAAATGGGGGTTTGCGACCTTTGCCACGCTCGCGGCTGGTCCCCCGATGAACGGCGAGACTCCACTCTTAAGATTCAACGAGCTCACGAAGGAGAAAGTTTTCACTATGGCAGTAAAGGTTGGAATCAACGGCTTCGGCCGCATTGGACGCAACGTTTTCCGCGCCGCGCTGGGCAATCCAGACATCGATATCGTCGCGGTCAATGACCTCACGAGCCCCGCGACGCTCGCGCATTTGCTCAAGTACGACTCCATTCTAGGCAATCTGAAGAACGAAATCTCCTCGACCGCCGACTCGATTACCGTGGACGGCAAAGCGATCAAGGTTTTCGCGGAAAGAGATCCTGCTAAGCTCGACTGGACCTCGACCGGAGCACAGATCATCGTTGAATCCACCGGCATCTTTACCGACGCGACCAAGGCCAAGGCCCACCTGCAGGGATCGGTAAAGAAGGTCATCATCTCCGCCCCGGCAACCAACGAGGACATCACCGTCGTCCTCGGCGTGAACGAATCGAAGTACGATCCGGCTAAGCACA
Organism: uncultured Acidobacteriaceae bacterium; assembly: GCA_963721995.1. Lineage (GTDB taxonomy): Bacteria > Acidobacteriota > Terriglobia > Terriglobales > Acidobacteriaceae > Silvibacterium. Next base: position 18,659 of record CAVRNK010000033.1, read on the forward strand.
ACATCATCTCCAACGCTTCCTGCACCACCAACTGCCTCGCGCCGGTCGTCAAAGTACTGCACGAGGAGTTCGGCATCGTCTCCGGCATCATGACCACGATTCACAGCTACACCAACGATCAGGTCATCCTCGATTTCCCGCACAAGGACCTGCGCCGCGCCCGCGCCGCCGCGATCAACATGATCCCCAGTTCCACCGGCGCCGCCAAGGCCCTCAAGCTCGTCATTCCCGAGATGGCCGGCAAGCTCGACGGCTTCGCCATTCGCGTCCCAACGCCGAACGTTTCCGTCGTCGACCTCACTTTCATCTCCGAGAAGCCAGCTACCGTCGACACGGTCAACGCTGCGCTCAAGAAAGCCGCGGACGGTAAGCTGAAGGGGATTCTCGGCTGCGAGACTGCCGAGCTGGTTTCGAGCGACTTCAAGGGCGATGCGCGCTCCTCGATCGTCGACTCGCCGCTGACGAAGGTGGTGGGCAACTCGGTCAAGGTCATCAGCTGGTATGACAACGAGTGGGGCTACTCGAATCGCGTACGCGATCTGGTGCTCTTCCTCGCTGAAAAGGGCCTGTAAAAACTCGATCACACGCGGATCTTGGTTCGGCCAATAGCTCAGGTCCGCTCACCTCTCTCCAACCTTGATGCGCGGAGCATCCCCCGGCAATGCGTCAAAACATCTCGGGAACGTCGCCCTTTGAGCCCGTCATCGGATTCTCACGTGCAGTGCGCGTGGGGAACGTCGTTCATGTCTCGGGCACCGGCCCCGTAGGCGCCGACGACGCTGACGCAGCGACCCAGACTCGTCATACACTGGAGATTATTCGCACGGCCCTTGAAAAAGCCGGGGCACGGATCGAAGATGTCGTCCGGACCCGGATGTACCTGACACATGTAGAAGACTGGGAAGCAGTCGGCCGTGTACACGGCGAGTATTTCGCATCGATCCGCCCCGCGGCGACCATGTTGGTCGTCGCCAAACTACTCAATCCAACATGGCGCATAGAAATAGAAGCCGACGCAGCCATAAGCGACAGTAGAGAGCACCAAAAGTAGGGAGCATCAGGAAAGCCAGCAGAAATCATGAAGAAATTGACGATTCGCGATCTCGACCTTGCGCATAAGCATGTCTTCATGCGCGTCGACTTCAACGTGCCACTGAGCGATGACGGACGCGAGATCACTGACGACACCCGCATCCGCGAAACGCTGCCTACTCTCGAATACGCGCTGCGCCACAAGGCGAAGCTGATCCTTGCCTCCCATCTGGGACGTCCTAAAGGCAAGCCGAATCCCAGATACAGCATGCGCCCTCTCGTTGACCGCCTGCGCATGCTGCTCGATCACCACCTCGGCGAACAGGTGAACGTGGCGTTTTCGCCCGACTGCATAGGTGAGCTGGCCACCGAGCTCTCCCGGCAGCTCGAATCCGGCCAGGTCCTGCTGCTCGAGAACCTGCGCTTCCACGCCGAAGAAGAAGCCAACGACCCCAAGTTCGCCGCCCAGCTCGCTTCCCTCTGCGACATCTACATCGACGACGCCTTCGGCAGCGCGCACCGGGCCCACGCCTCCACCGAGGGCATCACCCACTTCGTGAAGAAGTCCGCCGCCGGCTTGCTCATGGAGAAGGAGCTGACCTGGATGAGCAAGGCTCTCGACGAGCCGGCCAAGCCTTTCGTTGCTATCCTCGGGGGCGCAAAAGTCTCCGACAAGATCGAGGTTATTGATAATCTGCTCTCCAAGGTCGACGCCATCCTCATCGGCGGAGGCATGGCCTACACCTTTCTCAAGGCCAAGGGGCAGGACGTGGGCAAGTCACTCCTCGAAGCCGACAAAATCGACGTCGCCAAAGAAGCCCTCGCCAAGGCCGAAGCCAAGGGTGTGCGCTTCCTGTTGCCCGTCGATCACGTCCTCGGTGACAAGTTTGCCCCTGACGCCAAGACCCAGATCTTCGAGGGCGATGGACCTTTCCCGGCTGACTGGATGGGCCTGGACATCGGCCCGAAGACGATAACGCTCTTCTCAAAGGAAATCGCCGACGCCTCCACCATCGTGTGGAACGGCCCGATGGGTGTCTTCGAGATGCCGGCTTTCGCCGTGGGGACAACCAAGATCGCCAAGGCCGTCGCAGCCAATCAGGATGCTGTGTCAATCGTCGGCGGCGGCGATTCCGTTTCCGCAGTCAAGAAAGCTGGAGTCGGAGAAAAGATCACGCATATCTCTACCGGTGGCGGGGCATCGCTTGAATTTCTGGAAGGCAAGAAACTGCCGGGCGTCGAAGCGCTGACTGATAAGTAATGCTCAACATCAACAGGCTTGTGTTACCGGGGTTTGTTATCCTCGGTGAGCCGTTGGATTTCCTTTTCTAACGCCGCCCGCAGAGAAGGGCGGCCTCCTCGTCCGTGATTTTCAATGTCATAAATACGCCACTGCTCGTTCTCTTTTACGAGGACGAGCACGATCGGAGTCGGTGCGCCATTTTGGTCGGCGAAATTCACTACGACCTTGCACGTAGTGGCGCTGGGCACTTCGATTTGCAACTTTAGGTGCTCAAACTTAACGTCTGTATCCTGGCAGTTGCACACAGGATCGTCGTCAATAACACCGGCGTAGCCTGGTCCCACTGCCCTCTGATCCTCGCGCGCGAGCGCAATCAGAGAACTATGAAAAACCACTCCAGCGTTTTCCTCAAAGAGACTGGGCGGGTCGCCGTTTGGACCATATCGGCTGTAGACCGTCTGCACGAATCGGGCGACACCATTTGTGGCCTCTGCATTTTGTTTAGGAGCACATTGCGCACCGCCCAATTGAAAGATTAAGAGGATGGCGAGAGCTGTTACCTTTGTAGGCAGACAATTCATTTCGAAGGGCGAGTCCACTTCGCCTGAGTCATTCTAATTCCACAAAACTGAAGGAAATTGATCTGAGCATGCCCCGCAAGCCACTGATCGCAGCAAACTGGAAAATGTACAAGACTCCCGCGCAGGCCGAGGAGTTTGTAAAGAAGTTCTTGCCTCTCGTCGCCGAGCAGACCCGTGCCGAGATCGTGCTCTGCCCTTCCGCGATTTCGCTCGCGGCAGTTGTCGCCGCCGTGAAGGACTCAGGCATCGCCGTCGGCGGGCAGAACATGCATTGGGCCGAGGAGGGCGCCTACACCGGCGAAACCTCGCCGCTGATGATCAAGGCAGTCGGCGCCACCCACGTCATCATCGGCCACTCGGAGCGCCGCCAGTACTTCGGCGAAACCGACGAGATGGTCAACCAGAAGATCCTCTCTGCCGTGAAAAACAATCTGACGCCCATCATCTGCATCGGAGAAACTCTCGAAGAGCGCGAAGCCAACAAGACCGAAGAGGTTCTCCTCCGCCAGTGCCAGATAGCCTTTAAGGCCGTCGTACCCGAAGATGCCGAAAGCTTCATCGTTGCCTACGAGCCCGTGTGGGCGATCGGGACGGGGCGCACCGCAACACCGGAGATAGCCGGACTCGCTCACTTCCACATACGCAGCCAGATCGCCCGCCTGCTCGGCCGCAAGGCTGCCGACAGCATTCGCATCCTGTACGGTGGAAGCGTGAAGGCGGACAACGCAGCGGCGCTCTCAAATCAGCCGGAGATCGACGGCGCCCTCGTCGGAGGAGCCAGCCTCGATCCGCAGTCATTCGCGAAGATCGTGAACTACTGAGGCGCCGAGCGAAGGGATCCGATGCCGGAATTTGTGCGCATCATGAGCAAGGCCGACCTGCCCGCCGAGGGAGAGGCGCGCGAGCTGTACTGCGGAGACTACCAGCTGTGCATCGCGCGCGTCGGCGGCGACATCAGCGTGATGAACAACATCTGTCCCCATAACGGAGGCCCACTCGGCGAGGGCATCATCGAGAATGGCAAGATCGTCTGCCCCTGGCACGCCTGGGCCTTCGACGTGAAGACGGGCATAGCCGAACATGAGCCGCGCACCCGCGTGCCCGTCTACGAGCACAAGATCGACGGTGACGACGTGCTGGCGAAACTCGACTAGCTTTAGGTCGCTTCACCGGGTTTGTATCTGCCTGTTACGCTTTGACCAGCATGCCCGAAGACACCCCAGCCACTCAGAAGCAGCAGGACGGTGGCAGCCTCTGGTGCCCAACCTGTGCCCGCGTGGTCGACGATCCCCTTGTCTGCGGAGACTGCTCCGCCGTAATCTGCCGCGTCTGCGGCACCCCTCTTGAATCCGCCGACGAGCTCGCTTTTGGTTAAGAGGCAGCAACCACCGCGGCAAAAAGCTGCGGCGCGCATCCCGCAGCGTCCGTCGCAGACCTCCTCGCCGCCTGTCATCAGCGGGCGGTGGCTCGCGTGGGCGCTCCTGGGCGCGCTGTCCGCAGCAGTAGTCTGCGCCTATGCAGCGCTCTGTCTGCTCGTCTACCAGGGACAGTGGCAGATTGTGCTGCATCCTTCGGCAACCATCACCAAAACTCCTGCCTCACAGGGCCTCAAATTCGACGACATCCACTTCGACTACACCGAGACCGGCTCGCCGCGCCTCGACGGCTGGTGGATTCCCGCCGACCCGGACGCTCGATGGAGTGCCAGCACTATCCTCTACCTGCACAATGGAGACGGCTCTCTCTCCGGCGCGGTCGATGATCTCGCCACGCTGCACTCTCTCGGCATCAACGTCTTCGCCTTCGACTACCGCGGATATGGCCGCAGCGCCGGTCCTACTCCGCGCGAAAAGCGCATGCGCGAGGATGCGGAAGCCGCCTGGAGCTATCTCACCGACACTCGCCACATCGCCCCGAAATCCATCGTCATTTACGGATCAGGAATTGGCGCGAGCCTCGCTGCCGATCTCGCCGCAAAGCACAGGCCTGCAGGATTGATCCTCGACGGTCCTACCGAGCCGGCGCGGCAACTCACCAGGGCTGACGCACGCGCCCGCATTGTTCCCGGCTTTCTCATCACCGAGCGCTTCGACCCGGCCGGGAGCCTGCAGGCCCTGGGCGTCCCCAAGCTCTTTCTCGACCGCTACGGTGCGAAATCGCGCACCCGTGAACTCTACAAAGCCGCGGCATTTCCAAAAGAGTATTTTGAGTTGGGACAGGGAGCATTCGAGCCAACGCTCCGCCGCTTCCTCGATGAGGTTTTGCCATAAGGCTGCGCTTTCGATACAAGGATCGAATACACGGACCAAGGGAGAATCGATAAATGTTCAGCTCGTTCGAGAGGATCAGGCCGCTGTCAGCCCTCGTTGCCCGCCTCGTCCTGGGAATCATCATGGTCGTGCACGGCTCCGAGAAGATTTTTCACCGCGGCGCCCTCTACCAGTTCACGCAGTTCGTCGCCCACCTGGGACTTCCCGGCTGGCTCGGCTATGTCGCCTCCTTCACCGAGTTCTTCGGAGGGGCGCTCCTCATCCTCGGCCTTCTCGTCCACCTGGCTGCCCTTGGAGTGGCCATTAATATGGCCGTCGCCATCATCAAAGTCCATCTTCATCATGGACTTACGGGACCAGGCGGCTACGAATTCCCGCTCGCCTGCTTTGCCCTGGCCGTCGTTCTCATGGGTACTGGCCCCGGCTACATTGCTGCCGACGGCTACGTCTTCCGTGGCCGATCGGCCCGCTGAGAGCTTGAGTGCCGCGACTTTAGATAAAAGTGAGTGAACTTCACTCACTTTTCATCTTTTCCGGCTTTCCTGCCCTTGACAAGCCTACGTCTGGCCCGATACTTTAGCAGTCGTAAGGCGTAAGTGCTAACCGCCCGCCTTGGGCCCCTCCGCAGCGGTCATACGCGCCGCCGGATACCGAGTCCATTGAATTTTGTACCAAAACCCGCGGGATATACCCGCGCGAAGGAGAAGCAACGCAATGGCAACTGCAACCGTAGCGACCACCTTTACTCCGCTGCACGATCGCATCCTGCTTCGTCGTGTCGATGAGGGTGAGACAATCCGAGGCGGCATCATCATTCCCGATAGCGCCAAGGAGAAGCCGCAGGAAGGCGAAGTGATTTCTGTTGGCAAGGGCAAGTCAAACGACGAGGGCAAGGTATTTCCTCTCGACGTGAAAGCTGGCGACCGCGTCCTTTTCGGAAAGTACTCCGGAACGGAAATCAAGATCGACGGCGAAGAGTTCCTCATCATGCGCGAAGAGGAAGTCCTCGGCATCCTCAAGTCCAAGTAGGACTGCGCGTCCTGCGACACGCGCCTCCGGCGCAAAACCTTTGATCAGTATTAGGAGAAACCAGAAATGGCAAAGCAAATTCTGCATGGAGAAGATTCCCGCCAGGCAATTCTGCGCGGCGTGAACACTCTCGCCGAAGCAGTGAAGGTGACCCTCGGCCCCAAGGGCCGTAATGTGGTCATTGAGAAGAAGTTTGGATCGCCCACGATCACCAAGGACGGTGTGACCGTGGCCAAGGAAATCGAACTCAAGGATGCCCTCGAGAACATGGGCGCACAGATGGTGCGCGAAGTGGCCTCGAAGACCTCCGACGTTGCCGGTGACGGAACCACCACCGCGACGGTTCTGGCCCAGGCCATCTACCGCGAGGGCGTAAAGACGGTTGCCGCGGGTGCGAACCCGATGGCGCTGAAGCGCGGCATCGACCGCGCGGTTGAAGCGATCGTCGGCAGGCGCGATGAGAACGGCGTTGTGACTGGCGGCGCTCTCTCGAGCTTTTCGAAGCCTGTGACCGGCGACATGATCGCCCAGGTGGGCACCATATCCGCGAACAGCGATTCGACCATCGGCAACATCATTGCCGAGGCAATGAAGAAGGTCGGCAAGGACGGCGTGATCACGGTTGAGGAGTCGAAGACTCTGGAGACCCAGCTTGAGGTTGTCGAGGGCATGCAGTTCGACCGCGGCTACCTGAGCCCTTACTTCGTTACCGATCCGGACCGCATGGAGGTTTCCCTCGAAGAGCCCTACATCTTGATCCACGAGAAGAAGATCAGCTCGATGAAGGATCTGCTTCCTCTGTTGGAGCAGGTGGCCCGAAGCGGCAAGCCTCTCGTCATCATCGCTGAGGACGTGGACGGTGAAGCCCTCGCCACACTAGTCGTCAACAAGCTGCGCGGCACTCTGAACGTGGCTGCCGTCAAGGCTCCGGGCTTCGGCGACCGCCGCAAGGCCATGCTCGAAGACATTGCCAAGCTGACCGGCGGCAAGGCCATCACTGAGGATCTCGGCATCAAGCTCGAGAACGTCAAGATCGAAGACCTGGGCCGTGCGAAGCGCGTCACCATCGACAAGGACAACACGACCATCGTCGAAGGCCGCGGCGACTCCAAGGCCATCGAGGGCCGCGTAAAGGAGATCCGCAGCCAGATCGACAAAACCACCTCCGACTACGACCGCGAGAAGCTGCAGGAGCGGCTTGCCAAGCTGGTCGGTGGCGTGGCGGTCATCAAGGTGGGTGCGGCAACCGAGACCGAGATGAAGGAGAAGAAGGCTCGCGTCGAGGATGCCATGCACGCAACCCGCGCCGCGGTTGAGGAAGGCATTGTTCCGGGCGGTGGTGTGGCCCTGGTGCGCTGCACTCCCGACGTGGACGCGCTGATCAAGACCCTCCAGGGCGACGAGAAGACCGGCGCCCAGATCATCCGCCGCGCTCTCGAAGAGCCACTGCGTCAGATCGTCGGCAATGCCGGCGAAGAGGGTGCTGTGGTCGTGGGCAAGATCCACGAGAACAAGAACGCCAACTTCGGCTACAACGCCGCGACTGGCGCATACGAGGATCTGGTGAAGGCTGGTGTCATCGACCCCACCAAGGTCACCCGTACCGCGCTCCAGAACGCCGCGTCCATCGCTGGCCTGATGCTCACCACCGAAGCCATGGTCTCGGAGATCCCCGAGCCCAAGTCCGCGCCCGCTCCGGGCGGACACGGCGGCGGCATGGGCGACATGTACTAGGACCGGCCCTCCAGGCACCGCGCCTTCCGGCGCACACAAAAGCCCCGCAGAGATGCGGGGCTTTTTCTTTGCCTTGATCATACTTGATACTAAGTATTCAATGTATACTTGTATTTACTTTCATTCTATGGAAACCTGGGGGCGAAAGACCGCCATGTCAATAACAATTGCACATGAAATCAAGGTAGCCGACGAAGTCTGGATTGCAGCCGCCCTGTTGCAAAAGGAAAACCCACAGCAAGCCGATTTCTCAGTAGAAGAGATTGTGGAACGTGCTCGTCGCGAGAAGTTGCATAAGCCTTTGCGTCCAGGCGTCTATATCCACGCCCAGATGCACTGCGTGGCTAACCGGGCACCGAATCCCGGACGTTATCGGATGCTCTTTGAAACCGCTCCCGGCCGACGCAGGCTTTTCCTGCCTGGCGATCCATATGATCGGGCACGCGACGGCTCAAAAACGATGCCATCCGAGGGGAGCATCCCCGCAGAATACCGGCCATTGCTCAAATGGTATGCCGACTGGAGCAAGTCTCAGCATGGAAAGAAGGGACGCTTCGATGCTCTGCTGCAGCTAGTCGGCTCCGGACGCAAGATCTGGGCCGACGAGCACGCTGATGAATACGTGCAGCGGCTGCGCGAGGGGTGGGAATGAGTCGTATTTTCTGGGATACAAACCTTTTCGTTTATTTATTCGAAGATCACGGAATTCATTCAAAACACGTTAAAGCCCTTCTGCAAAAGATGGACGAGCGCGGGGACGAACTTCTCACCTCCGCGCTGACTATTGGCGAGGTCTTGGCAGGACCGATGGGGCAAGGTGACCTGGATTCTTGCAACCGTTACGAAAATGCAATCAGGTCAAATGGAATTGTCATTTCCTTCGATGTCGCTGCGGCACGTAATTTCGCGAAGCTGCGTGCTCGAGCCAGCGGGATCCGTCCTCCAGATGCGATTCAACTTGCCTGCGCCGCAACAGCAAAGGTAGATCTGTTTCTGACCAACGACAAGCGCTTACACAACTTACGAGTTGATGGCATTCACTTCATCACTTCTGTCGATCGCGCGCCTATTTGACGGAAGTCCCAAGGGAATATGCTGTGCGCCGCCGCAGAATCCACTTTTCGCGACTTTTATCGCACCGGGGCGTCTAACTTACTAAATACCTGCTGATATTGCTGACACGGGCTACCCTCAGAGCCCTCCTTTCATCCTGTTTTGGCCAAAACGCAATCGGTTGACTGGCTTGGCGCCCGCCAAGTGTGATGCGCGCCAGTCTTCACCTTGCGGGCGATGGGCTGTCGAAACTCGTCTGAGATTTCTTCACGCAACAGCTTATGAGAACAAGAACAATCGCAAGATCCGCAACCATGAGCCCTGGCTACGAGAACCAGGGCTCTTTTTTTCGCGATCTTCGGCTGTCCGCAGCGGACCTGCTTTCGGTTCGCGCGTTATCTCATTACGGTAGAGCCGGATGCAGCCAAAGGCACCGCGATTCCTGCGTAACGTCAGTAGCGGTTCCAGTCAAATCTGATCGATCGAACGGCCTCGCTTTGGTACTATAAAAGTGCATATCCGCCGATTCTCTCCACCTATTTCATGAAAGCCCGGGACCCACCCGGTAGGTTTCATTTTCAGCCCAACCCCTAAGGACGAAAATGTCATCGCACACCCTAAATCATTCTCAGAGCGCTACTTTTCGCAGTTCATCCATGACTGGAATTGCGCGCGTTATGCTGCTGATCGCGGCCTTGTGGTGTGTCGGCTGGTTTGTGCATTCCCGTCACTACTGGGAGGACGACGCCTACATTCATCTTGAGTTTGCGCGCAGCGTTGCACAGGGGCACGGCTACGAATTCAACGGTCACGTGGTGAACGGCGACACCTCGTCGTTGTGGGTAATTCTGCTGGTTGCATCGCATGCCTTGATACCCGGCTGGATGACCGCCGGGAAAGTCCTTACGGTGGCGGGACTTATTTTTGCTTTGACCGGTGCGTATTTCTTCGCAAAGCGTCTTACCGATGGACTGGAAGCAAGCAGCACCTTCGCCGCGGGCATGGTGTTGCTACTGGTTACAAATCCCTACTTCTGCTATTGGGCTTTCTCAGGCATGGAAGCGTTGACCGCAGCCGGTGTTGCCTTCTGGAGCGTGTATGCCGCCACGACACGGCGGCCAGGCTGGCCATCTTTCCTGACCGGCTGCTTTCTGGCCGGACTGGGGCCGGTTCTAAGGCCCGAGATGGTCTTCTTTACGGCGCTCATTTCACTGCTACTGTTGAGGCAGTGGTTCCAGCTTCCGGGAAAGGCATCTTCATCCGCGAAACTGCTTGGATTCCTGGCGGGCGCCGTCCTCGTCGTTGGACCGTTTGCCATCTGGTCAGCGTACGCCCTCCATGCCTTTGGCCGCATTATTCCCAATACAAATGCCGCCAAGCGCGCCAACCCCGGTGAATCGGTAGTCAAGCGATTGCTGAACGTGTACGGCCTGGGCTTCCCGATGATCCTGATCGAGTTGGCGGCCCTTGCTTTATTAGCGTTGCTGCGGCCTGCGGCCGTGCGGAAAGCACTCCGATGGCCGCAACTTGAGGAAACCGTCTCTCTGGGTGCCTTGCTGTTCATTGCCTGGACGATCATTAATACCGTCTTCTATATCGCCGATCACACCTACGTGCAGACGCGTTATGTTTTCGTAAGCGCTCCAGGACTGCTTTTTGCGCTGCTGGCAGTCAACTTTCGCCGCTTTCCCAAATGGACCTATCAGGCAGCCTTTGCTGTTGCCCTGATCGCCGGCGTAGGGATCAGCGTGCTCACCGTCTGGCCCTTTATCCGTAACAAGACGATCCATGACCAGGCGCTCGCTCAGGTCGCCGCGTATTTACGGACCCGGATACCTCCCGATGCGCCCGTGGCGGTCTACTCCATTGGCGAGTTGGCTTATGTTTCTCAGCACCCGATCGTCGATATCGGTGGCATCACGCGTCCCGGCGCCATTCCGTATCTGAATCGCCCCGGCATCGAGATGGTTCAGTGGGCCAGGTCCGAAGGAGCTAAGTACTACATGTCGGGGGACCAGCCCGAACCGGGAGCCGTGCTGATTTACTCGGTCCCGACACCGCAGATCGGCTGGTCACTCAACTACAAGCACTACTCACAAAAAGAGGAGCTCCGCTTGTGGAAACTGCCAAATACCGCGCCGGGAGCACCTCCCAAATCAAACGCTTCTGCCAGGTAAAACACGTGGTCGAAGAGATCGGAGAAACATTCTGACCTCTTCGATTGTCACGCATTGATATTCTTCAGCAATTCTTCCGGATCGCGTGTAGGCGGCTGGCAGGTTGTTCCTCTGCACACCACGGCAAATGCCGCTCCCGAACCCAGCTCCGGTAGATGAGGCAACGTCTCCGCCAGCACCGGAGGCAGATTCTCAGCCGTCACCTGCTCAGGACGAAGAACGATCACCTGCTTGTTCACCGCATAGAGTGCGGTAGCAATTGCCGCCAGCTTCTTCGCTTCGATTCCCTCGCCAATCACGACTACCTGTACTGCCGGCAGCAACAGCAGTTCCAAAGCAAGACCGTAGGTTCCGGCGTACAAGCCGAAGTGCTCCACAATCCCAGCGAAATTCTCCAGCGTGTCTTCCGCTTTTTCGCGAAAATCCGCGCGTCCGCTCAGCGCTTCAAGCCTGAGCAGTGCAGCTGCGGCAGCAGGATTCCCCGCCGGCGTCGGCGTATCCTGCAGCGGCTTTCTCCGCGCCGACAGCGCTCCCAGGGGAGCGTCACTCGTAATCTCCGTATCGAAGAAGGCGCTCCCCGTGGAGTCATAGAAGCGGGCAATCATGCTCTCGCCAATCTCAATCGCCGAGTCGTAGTACCTCCGATTCCCTGTCGCGTACCATGCGTCGATCAGCGCGTTCACCAGGAATGCGTAGTCGTCAAGTACGCCCGCCACATAGCGCTTCTCTGCAGCATTCTCCGAATACGCAATCACATGCGCCAGGCCGCGATCCTGCTCCCAGCCTTCATTCAGGATGCGTTCGAGCGTTTTCAGCGCGAACTGCCGCGGGTCGGCCATATCCAGCACGCGCCCTGCCTCGAGATAAGCCGAGATGGCCAGCGCATTCCACGAGGTATAGATGGTCTTGTCGATATACGGAGTCGGCCGGAGTGCCCTCGCGGCGAGCAGCTTGTGTTTTGCCGAGAATAATTCCCGTTCGGCATCTTCCTTCGACATTCCAGCCCGTTTGGCCGCCTCTTCCAGCGTCAGATCGCGATGCAGGACATTCTTCGCCGGATTGTGGTGCATGTCGCCCAACTCGCCGATGTCGTAGAACACGCCAGCGATCGCGAGCTCCGACGGAGTCAGCACTGCCGCCGCCTCATCGCGCGTCCAGGTAAAGTAGTCGCCGTCATCATCGAGCGAGAGATCTGCGTCCTGCGAGGCGTAGAAGCCGCCGTGCTCACGGTCCGTCATCACCTCATCCAGCCAGCGGATAATGTCCCGCGCGAGACGCGCCGCGTCCGCATCGACGAACGACTGAAAAGCATGGACATAGTTCGCCAGCAGTCCGGCATTGTCGTAGAGCATCTTCTCGAAGTGCGGCACCACCCAGCGCTCATCCACGGAGTAGCGGTGAAAGCCTCCCGCTAGATGGTCGTACACGCCGCCGCGCGCCATTTTCTCCAGCGTGACGAAAGCAGCCTCGCGTGTCGCGTCATTCCCCGTCCGCCCCGCCACATCGATGAGCAGATCGATTGCCGCCGGGTGCGGAAACTTCGGCTGGCTCCCAAAGCCGCCATGCCGCGGATCGAACTGCTTCAGCGCGCTTTCGACGATCCGGTCAACGATTCCCAGCGACAGCGACCCCGCCCGGCCCGCGAAATTTTCTCCGTGCTCAATCGCTGCAATCACGCTCGAGGCCGACTCCAGCACCTGTGTCCGCTTGTTCTTCCACACATCGGCCATCGTCAGCAGTACACGTTCAAAGCCGGGCCGCCCATAGCGATCGTCGCGAGGGAAATACGTACCGCCAAAGAATGGCTTGCCGTCGGGAGTGAGCACCGCAGTCAGCGGCCATCCGCCCTGCCCGCTGATCGCCTGCACCGCCGCCTGGTAACGGCTATCCACATCCGGCCGCTCGTCGCGATCCACCTTCACAGCGACAAAGTGCTCATTGATCACTTTCGCCAGCGACGGATCCTCGTAGCTTTCGCGGTCCATCACGTGGCACCAGTGGCACCACACCGCTCCAATGTCGAGCAGAATCGGCTTGTCTTCTTTCGCCGCAAGTTCAAAGGCCTCCCCACCCCATTCGTTCCAGTGAACAGGTTGATGAAGCGCAGAGCGCAGATACGACGACGCGGCACGGTCGAGTGAATTCTTATGATCAGACATCAACTAAAGTCTAATGCCTGGAGATCGCGGCTGAATTTCAGCGGACGCCGCACGGAGAAAGTTTGCATACAAGGCGGCCGTCGCTACAAAGAACATCGCCGCAAAGACCGCCCACATGCAGAAATTAATTACGCTGATACCGTCATGATCGAATGCCGTCCACAGATGCAGGCGCACCGCCATGAGAACCACTCCAAACACCGGGGCCATCATGATCCACAGCTTTCGATGGCGCAAAATCCACGTCGCTGAGACGAGCCACACAATCGGTAGCAGAAAGAAACCACACCAGTAGAGCGCAATCGCAGATGTGAGCGCCGACCACATTGCCAGCACAACCCCAAGGTCATAGGCCAGCAGCCGGCTGCCTCCACCCGCATTGCGCACCGCCTCCACGATCTGGAAAGGCGCTGCCACCGCGATCGCGGCGATCCAGCCCAGGAGCGAAGCCAGCAGTGCCGCGCGGATGCGTCCACGCAGACTCATGCTTTGCCGCTCACCAGTCGCCGCGCCACCTCAACGTACAGATCGATCGACTCAAGCAGTTCGCGCTTCGCCAGCTTCTCGTGTGGAGTGTGCGCTACGTGAATCGACCCTGGCCCCAGCAGCACCGGCTCGCCCCACGCACCCAGCCACGGAACATCCGTTGTAAACGCCGCCACCATCGACGGCAGGCCTTCCAGGTGCCGGAACCGCATGAAGGGAATCTCCAGTGTGTACTCGACCGTCGCCAGTCCCGCGACCGCCACCTCAAGCGCTTTTCGAGTCTCCCCCGAGGGACCGACCAACCGGATCATCACCTGCGCGACGGCGTGATCTGCGATGACGTTCGGCGCGCGGCCACCCTCAATCAGGCCGACGTTCAATGTGCTTGGGCCAATCTCCGCGTCCACCGGTAGATCGATCGCCAGCACCCGCGCCAAAGCGTCGATCAACTTGTGTATCGCACTCTCACCCAGCTCCGGATAGGCCGAATGCGCCATCTTCCCGGTCGCGCGGATCTCTGCCCGCAGTGTGCCTTTCGATGCCAGCGCCACCCGATTGTCCGTTGGCTCGCCGTTGATCAGAAAGCGGCTTCCCCGAGGGCTATGGTTCGCGATCTTCGCGCCAGCCGAGTCCCGCTCCTCGCCCACTACAAAGAGCAGCCCCGCGTCGATGCCCGCCTCGCGCAACTGTTCCGCCGCCGCAATCTGGGCTGCGATGATCCCCTTCGCGTCACACGCGCCCCTGCCGTAAATAAATTCGCTATCCTCGCTCGAAGCAATAAACGGAGGCACAGTGTCCATGTGAGTCGAGAACACCACCTCCGGCCCCGAGCCGGGCCTCTGCGCATAGACGTTGAAGCGCTCGCCCTGGCAGCGACTTTCACGGTCCTGCTGAACCACCATCTTTTCTGCGGCAAAGCCACGGGACTCCAGAAACTCCGCCAGAAACACCCCGACCGCGCACTCGTTGTAGGTAATGGACTCGATATCGATGAGGCGGCGCGTCAGTTGAATGGCATCCAGAGCAGAAAGGGCGGCGTGCACGGGATTGGCAGCGTTTGCGCTCATTGAACCTTCAGCATACCTGACTGCAAGCGCCGAGATGCATGCCCGGCGCTGGGAAGTTTCACCTTCTTCCTTACAATACTGAGAGAGATGAACGCACCCCCCGCCACCCCAAACTCCGTTAGAACCATCGAAGACCTGCGCGGACCGGAGGGCCGCCTCGAAGCCCTGCTCAACACGGGTGCGCCCGACGTCCGATACGCCGTGCTGGTTTGCCATCCCCACCCGCTGGGTGGGGGCACCATGCACAACAAGGTTGTCTACCACGCCATGAAGGCCTTCCAAAGTTTCGGCCTGCCTGTGCTCCGCTTCAACTTCCGCGGTACCGGACTGAGCGAAGGCGAGCACGACCATGGACGCGGCGAGCAGGATGACGTTCGCGCCGCTCTCGACTGGCTCGACAACGAATACCACCTGCCTATCCTCTTCGCGGGCTTCTCCTTCGGGTCTTACGTTGGCATGAGCGTCTGCTGCGGAGACACCCGCGTTAAAGGCATCGTCGCTTTGGGACTACCGGTTCACGCTGAAGGCCGCGATTACCGCTACGACTTTCTCGCCGCCTGCGGCAAACCAAAGCTCTTCATCAGCGGAGCACGGGACCAGTACGGTCCCCGAGCCAAGGTCGAAATAGCAGTCGCCGCTGCTGCCTCGCCGAAAAAGATTGTATGGATTGAAGAAGCCGATCATTTCTTCGCAGGTAAACTGGATCACGTGCAACAAGCCATTCGCGATTGGTGCGCTGCCCAATTTCTCTCTCCGGCTGTTTGATGACCCCACTCGACACGCTTCACGCCGATGCTTCTGCCATCTTCGATCATGCTCTCAAAGCCTGCGACATTCCCCAGGCATTCGACCGGCATCTGCGTTTCGAAGGCAAGACACTGCATCTGCAGTCTTCCCCGCGCCTGAAGTCGACTGAAATTCCGCTCGATACTTACAAACGCATCCTGATCATCTCCTTCGGCAAGGCCGCCCTGACGATGCTCAACGCCTTGATTGAGCGCCTCCCCCCGAAAATATCCTTCCGCGGCGTCTGCTCCGCGCCCCAGGTTTTCCGCAAGCGCACCAGGCGCATACGTTATTTCGAAGGCGGCCATCCGTTGCCTAACGAAGATTCGCTCGAAGCGGCGCGCGAAACCATCAAGCTGCTCAAGCGCGCCCGCAAGAACACCTTCGTCTTCTTCCTCATCAGCGGTGGCGGTTCGGCCATGCTCGAACTGCCGCTCGACCCTGAAATCTCTCTCGATGACACGATCGCCTTTCACGAAACTCTCGTTGCCTCCGGCGCAACCATCACCGAGATCAACACCGTGCGCAAATACTTCTCCGCCGTGAAAGGCGGAAGGCTCGCGATCGCCGCCCCCGAAGCCGAGAAGCTTTCTCTGTTGCTGGCCGATGTGCCGCTCAAGGATCTGGGCGCGGTTGCGTCCTCGCCTACACTTCCCGACCTGTCGACGCCGCAGGATTGTTTCACCATCGTCGAGCGCTTTCAGCTGCTGGAAAAATTTCCCAAGAGCGTCCGCGAATATTTCGAGAAGCTCATGGCCAATCCGCCGGTGCCGAATCCCGCGAAGAAAGAAGCCTTCGCGCACTCCCAATTCGACACACTTCTCTCAAATCACGACTTTGTAAACGCTGCCCGCGATCACGCTCAATCTCTCGGCTACAGAGTGATCATCGACAACAGTTGCGATGACTGGGACTACCGGGACGCCGCCAAGTATCTGCTGGCTCGCTTCCACGAACTGCGGCGCGAGCACCCGCGCCTATGCCTGCTTTCGAGCGGTGAGGTGACCGTAAAGATCGATGGCCCTGCAGGATGCGGCGGCCGCAACCAGCAGTTCGCTCTCTTCTCTGCGTTCGACCTGGCGCAATACTCTGACGCACCGCTCGCCATCCTCAGCGCAGGTTCGGACGGCATCGATGGCAACAGTCCTGCAGCGGGCGCAATCGCCGACCCCACCACCATCGCTCGGGTCCAGAACTTTCACTTCGACCCCGAAGCCACATTGAAGAACTTTGACACCTGCCCGCTCTTCACCGCGCTCGGCGACACCGTCGTAACGGGACCCACCGGCAATAACCTCCGTGACCTGCGCATCCTGCTCTCCGCGGCCGCCGAAAAAGCATGAACTTCCTCCACCTCGCGCGCGTATTCCACAGCACTTGAGGAGAATGAAAGATGGTTCCTTTCATCGTGAAGTGGATCAGCACTGCCTGGGGATTCTTCACGCTCGTGTGGATTGTCGCAGCGTTCACATCTAAGCGCAGTGTGCAGCGTCAGACCTACGGCTCGCGCGTTCTGCACGCCGGTCTAATGTTCACCGGCCTGGTGTTCATCTTTGACTTTTGGAGTTTCTTCAACCATGGCTGGCTCACCGCGCGGCTCATCTCCAGGACGCCGTTCTGGGTCTTATTCGGTATCGCTCTGACTGTCTCGGGCATTCTCTTCTGCTTTTGGGCACGCGCAATTCTCGGCAAAAACTGGAGCGGCACAGTCACCATCAAGCAGAATCACGAGCTCATCTTGCGCGGCCCCTATGCCTTCGTCCGCCATCCCATCTACACCGGCCTGCTGATGGGCATGCTGGGAACCGCCATCGTCTTTGGCCTCGCGCGCTGCTTTGTGGGAGTGTTTATCTTAGGTCTCGGCCTGTGGATCAAGTCGCAGATTGAAGAGAAATTCATGCTCCAGCAGTTCGGAGAGCGATACGTGAATTACCGCCGGCAGGTACGCGCGCTGATTCCCTATATTTTGTAATCGTTATGATTACTTAAGAGCAGCGCGCTCTGCATGCAAGTGCTGTAGCGGATATACGTGCGTCTCGTGATGTTGCAGCGCCCCGATTCCCTCAGCCGCTGCGCGAGCCGCGGCAATCGTGGTAATCGTGGGGATTCGCTGCGTCACCGCAGCCCGCCGAATCGCCTTTTCATCGAAGAACGTATCCTGGCCATGCGGCGTGTTCACGATAAGCTGAATTCGCTCGCCCTTGATCAGGTCCACGACGTTGGGGCGGCCTTCCTTCACCTTGTAGACGCGCTCGACCACCAGCCCGGCGCGCTCCAGCACAGTGGCCGTCCCTTCCGTCGCGACAATGTGAAATCCAAGTTCGACATATTGCCGCGCCAGCTCCACCAGCTGCGCCTTGTCGCGATCGTTCACACTGAAGAAGACGGTACCCCTGAGCGGCAGGCTCTGCCCCGCAGAGAGCTGCGCCTTGGCGAATGCCTCGCCGAAATTGTCTGCGACGCCCATCACCTCGCCCGTCGACTTCATCTCCGGGCCAAGCACCGTGTCCACGCCCTGAAACTTGTTCCACGGAAAGACCGGCGACTTCACATAGTAGTAAGTGCCCGTTTCCAGATCCCGCCCCGAAGCCACTTGCTCCGGCAGAAGATCGCGCAGCGTGCGCTCCGTCATGAGGCGCGACGCGATCTTCGCCAGCGGGATCCCGGTTGCCTTTGAAACATACGGCACCGTTCGCGAAGCGCGCGGGTTCACTTCAATGACATACACCTTATCCGGTTGTCCCGGTTTGCGTTGGATTGCGAACTGCAGGTTCACCAGGCCCACGACATTCAAAGCCAGCGCGAGCTTGCGCGTGTAGCCGCGAATCGTGTCGAGGGTGGCCGGAGCGATATCGACCGCGGGCAGCACGCACGATGAGTCGCCCGAGTGAATGCCCGCCTCCTCAATGTGCTGCATGATGCCGGCGATAACCACATCCTTGCGATCGCAAAGAGCGTCAACGTCAACTTCGATTGCATCCTCGAGAAAGTGATCAATGAGGATCGGACGGTCGTGCGAATACTCGACCGCCTCCTTCATGTAGCGTGAGACCGCCGCGCTGTCGTAGGCGATCACCATCGCGCGCCCGCCAAGTACGTAAGAAGGCCGCACCAGCACCGGGTATCCAATTCGCTCTGCGCCCGCCAGAGCTTCGTCGACGCTAGCCGCCATCACGCCCGGCGGCTGCGGGATATCCAGTTCTTCAAGCAGCTTGCCGAAGCGCTTGCGATCCTCAGCAAGATCGATCGACTCCGGCGACGTCCCGATGATCGGGACGCCCGCGGCCTTCAGCCGCAGCGCAAGATTCAACGGCGTCTGGCCACCAAACTGCACAATCATCCCGATCTCTGCCCCGCTGGAAGCCTCATGCTCATATACCGCGAGCACATCTTCAAGCGTGAGCGGCTCAAAATAAAGTCGGTCGCTGGTGTCGTAGTCGGTCGAGACGGTTTCCGGGTTGCAGTTCACCATGATCGTCTCGTATCCGTCTTCTTTGAGCGCGAACGCGGCATGACAGCAGCAATAATCGAACTCGATTCCCTGCCCGATGCGGTTCGGTCCGCTGCCCAGTATGATGACTTTCCGCTTGTCGGTCGGCGCCGCCTCGTCCTCTTCGTCGTAAGTCGAGTAGAGATACGGCGTCATGCTCTCGAACTCGGCCGCGCAGGTATCGACCAGCTTGAAGACGGGTTTGATGTCGTGGTTGATGCGTAGGGCACGCACGTTCGCAATGCCCTCATGGGTCGGCATACCCCACACCTCGGCAATGCGCTCATCCGAGACACCCATCCGCTTGGCTTTTCGTAACAATTCCGGTGACAGATCGTCGATACTCTGCTCGCCGATCTTCGCGATAGTGTCGGTCACTTCCTTGATGTGATACAGGAACCAGGGATCGATCGAGGTCATGCGTGCAACCTCGCGCACTGTAAGCCCCTGCCGGAAAGCAAACCGGATATAGTTCAGCCGCTCTGGCTGCGGAGTGACCAGCCGCTGCGTGAGGCGTCTCGGCTCAATGTCCTCAGCGCCGATCTTCTTGCCCGTTTCGAGCGAGCGTAGCGCTTTCATCAGCGATTCCTTGAAGGTCCGCCCAATCGCCATCACTTCGCCCACCGACTTCATCTGCGGGCTCAGCGTTTCGTCCGCCCCCGGAAACTTCTCGAACTGCCACTTTGGAATTTTGGTAACGACGTAATCGATGCTCGGCTCAAAACACGCCGGCGTCATCTTCGTGATGTCGTTGGGAATCTCATCCAGCGTGTAGCCCACCGCCAGCTTCGCCGCAATTTTCGCAATCGGAAATCCGGTCGCCTTCGAAGCGAGCGCCGACGAACGGGAGACGCGAGGATTCATCTCGATCACCGTCATGCGTCCCGTAGTGGGATGCACCGCGAACTGCACATTCGACCCACCAGTCTCCACGCCGATCTCGCGAATTACAGCAATTGCCGCCGTCCGCATCGCCTGGTACTCACGGTCGGTAAGCGTCTGCGCCGGCGCAACGGTGATCGAGTCGCCGGTGTGAACACCCATCGGATCGACATTCTCAATCGAACAAATGATGATCACGTTGTCGGCGAGGTCACGCATCACCTCAAGTTCGTATTCCTTCCAACCGAGCACCGATTCTTCGATCAGGCACTCATGCACCGGTGACAGATCGAGGCCCCGGGAGAGGATCTCCATCATTTCCTCGCGGTTGTAAGCGATACCGCCGCCCGAGCCGCCCAGCGTGAACGACGGCCGGATGATCACCGGAAATCCGATCTTGTTCGCGAAGTCGGTGCCGTCGCGCAGATTGTTGACCAGTGCCGAGCGCGGCACATCGAGGCCGATGCGCGTCATCGCGTCCTTGAAGAGTAGCCGGTCCTCGGCCTTCTTGATCGCCTCAAGCTTCGCACCGATCAGCTCAACGCCGTACTTGTCGAGCACGCCCGCGTCGGAAAGATCGACGGCAAGATTCAGAGCAGTTTGTCCGCCCACCGTCGGCAGCAGCGCAAACTTGCCGCCGCGGCCCCCGCCGTTCCGTTTATCATTGCGAAGCATCTCCGACTCAATACGGATGATCTCTTCCACGTATTGCGGGGTCAGGGGCTCGATGTAGGTGCGATCGGCGAGCTCAGGATCGGTCATGATCGTTGCCGGGTTCGAATTCACCAGCACCACATCGTAGCCCTCCGCCTTGAGCGCCTTGCAGGCCTGCGTTCCGGAGTAGTCGAACTCCGCCGACTGCCCGATCACGATCGGCCCCGAGCCGATCACGAGAATCTTGGTAATGTCATTTCTGCGTGGCATTCGTTTGGTGTTTCCTAATCTTCAGGGTCTTCCCTAGTCTTCATTATTTCGGCTGACAAAAATCAATCGGGTTGTCTGTAGCGTGCACCTTGAGGATGACCGCAAGATTGCAGGTAGTTGTCGCCCCGGAACAGGCCATCGATCCAGGCTGATCAAATCCGGGAGGTCGCTCAATCGATTGCTTTCCCTGCTTAACAACGATCAATCGGTACGACCCCGCTTTTACAGCGCCCAAATCGAATGCACCGTCCTTTACTTCAACCGAACTCAGAATGGCTTCAGTCTTGGGCACCCGCAGTTGCAGCAGTACGGGATATATGTCTCCAAACTTAGCGCCGGACTCATCCAACACCGTGCCTGAAACTACTTTGTCCTGGGGCAATTCGAGGTTTGCTGGAGCCGGCTCTGAAGCGCACAATCGCTTCTGTGCTTCTATGCATTGCTGCTGTGTTCCAATGCAAACTGTTTGGCCAAAAAGAAAACTACTCAATCCCAGCATTCCGATGAGTAGCAACTTTCTCACCCCTTCCACTCCTCCATCATCTTCCGGAAATCCCGGAAGAGATAGTTCGAGTCGTGCGGACCGGGGCTGGCCTCGGGGTGGTACTGCACGCTGAAGAGCGGCATGGTACGGTGACGCAGCCCTTCTAGCGTGTTGTCGTTCAGATCAACGTGCGTCAGGTCCACGTCGCTCGTCTTCAGCGAATCGGGATCGACAGCGAAGTTGTGGTTGTGGCAGGTAATCTCCACCTTGCCTGAATCCATCTGCTGCACCGGATGATTCCCGCCGTGGTGTCCGAACTTCAGCTTGTACGTCTTGCCGCCGAGCGCCAGTCCGATCAACTGGTGTCCGAGGCAAATCCCGAATATCGGCGCCCGCCCCGCCAACTTGCGAATGTTCTCCTGCGCGTAAGTCACCGGCTCAGGATCACCCGGCCCGTTCGACAGAAAGATCCCGTCGGGATTGAGCGCCAGCACATCTTCGGCAGAAGTCTCCGCCGGAACAACCGTCACCCGCGCGCCTTCTTTCGACAGCATGCGCAGAATGTTCTTCTTGATTCCGAAGTCGTACGCAACCACGTGAAAATGCGGCTGTGCTTCAGCCTCTGGTTGGGCTTCCAGTAGCAGCGGATCGGGACCATCCTGTTCCCACTCGTATCGCGCCTTGGTGGAAACCACCTTCGCCAGATCGGTTCCGTCCATCTTGCGAATCGACCTCGCCTTCTCCACCAGCACATCAGGATTGGCTTCGATCGATGAAATCACACCGCGCATTACGCCATGCGTACGCAGATGCCGCACCAGTGCGCGTGTGTCGATCTCAGAGATCACCGGTACCTGGAAACGTTCCAGATACTCATCGGCAACCTGCTGTGAGCGCCAGTTCGAAGAGATCGGCGAGAACTCGCGCACCACCAGCCCTTCGATGTAGGGCTTGTTGGCTTCATTGTCGCTGTTGTTGGTGCCGTAATTCCCGATCTGCGGATTCGTCAGGACAACAATCTGTCCCGCGTACGATGGATCGGTGAAGATTTCCTGGTAGCCAGTAAGAGAAGTATTAAAAACGACTTCGCCGTAGCACTCGCCCTTGGCGCCGTAGCCTTCACCGCGGAAGATGCGCCCGTCTTCGAGCGCAAGGATTGCCTGCATCACTTCTCCGTGGAGTGGATTCAATAGATTTTATCAGGGACTGGCCGTCGTGACGGCCACGATGCACACAAATTCACAATTAAGGTTTCGGCATGCAGGGAATTGCCTTTCCCGGCGTCGCTCGCATGGCCTTTTTGCGCAAACAAAAGCCCCGGCTCGCCGACCGGGGCTTTTACAGGAATGCCCGCCCTACTGCTGTGGCGGCGGGGGCGTGGTTTCCGGCGCCGCGGGTGGCTGCGCCGGCATCGACTGAGGCTGAGGGGCAGGCCTCTGCTCCTGCTCCTGCAGCTTCTGCTGCTGCCCCGGAACCGTAACTTCGGGCTCCTGCTTGGCCGGCTCAAGTCCAGGGATCACTGGTGCGGATCTTATCTGGCCCGTAGCCGCATCGGTGATCGAAATGCTGTAGCGATCCAGGGTGCTGGCAAGAATCTGCGACAGCGACGCCCGGTCGATCGCATACTTGGCAGTCGCGGAAATCAGGTTGCCTTCCGCGGTCGCCAAAGCACGCTGTTGCTGTAGCACCAGTGCTGTGGTCGAAGCGCCTAAGTGAAGCTTCTTCAACTCGGCATCTACACTTTGTCGATCGTAGTCGCGAGTCGCCTGCGCCGACTGCACAGCCGCTCGATCATTCGTGAGGGCGTATTGTGCGTTCACGACGTTCATCCGCGTCTGCACATAGAGCTGCTGCAGACGCATCTGCGCCTGGCGGTATTCAAGCTCCGACCGCGCCTGCGCCGACTGTGCCAGCCGGTTGCGAATCGGAATGTTGATGTTCACGCCAGCGCCTTTATTCGGGCTGCTGCTGTTGAAGAGGTTTGAAAAAGCCGAACCATAGGTGATGGACGGGTATTGTCCCGGAGGACACGCCACTCCGGTTTCGAAATTCACGCAGTCCGGGCTCTGTGTGCCGCCCAGACCCGACGCCCCATAGAAGGCATAAACATCGACGGTGGGCAACAAGCCGTTTCTTTCGCCCTTCAGCGTGATTTCGTCATTCTTGAGGGTCATCACGGCCTGCTCGATTGAGGGACTGTTGGCATCTGCCAGGCGCACCAAGTTGTCAGCCGATTCCCGCTCCTCGGGCATCTCAATCAGGCTTACGCGATCGGTCGGAATCACGGGGGCATTGGCCAGCGTCGGATCTTCAAGGCTGCGGGCAATCGCCTGCTTCATCAGCAGCTGCTGATATTCGAGGTTGCTCTGCGAAGCTATCACCGCCTGCTTGTCCGTCTCCACCTGGCTGTTTGCGCTCACCACGTCCAGGGGAGCCATCGTGCCAATCTCGAGCGACTTCTTGTCGTCTTCGAGCAGGCGGTTCGATTGTTGAAGAGCGCGCTGCTTGGCCTGCAGGTCCTCATACGCACTCACCAGGCCCCAGTAAATCTGCTCTACCTGGTTGATCGTGTATAGAAGCTGCTGGCGGAAGGCCGAGTCCGCGATTCGCCTGTTGTTCTTCGCCTGCACTATGAAGCGGCCGTTGATGCCCCATCCAAAGCCCTGCAGCAGGTGCTGCGTCAGCTGCATGTTGAAAGTCGTCTGATAGGCCGGGCTATAGGTATTGAAAATACTGTTCGATGTCGTATAGCTGTTGTTGAACCCCACCTGCAAGGCCGTGCCCGTGATGAATCCCTGGTTATAAGCAAAGTTATAGATATTCGTGTTCTGGGTAAGCTTCGAACTGCCGGAAAAAAGCGGGTTTAATTCCTGTTGCGACTGGCGCTGTAACTGCACCGTACCCGTAAATGTCGGGTCCATGTTTTCCGGCAATGGGCCGCCGCCGTTCGTGGTCAGGGCCAGACCGCCGGCGCCGGTACCCGCGCCGCCTGCAGCAACGCTGGTGCCGCCCGGACCGCCACCGCTGACAACCGTTGTGCCCGATCCGCCGAGCGTACCTGTTACAAGGCCACTGTTCACGCCGAGGAACAATGCGCCGGAACGGGTGCGCAGGATGTCCGTATCGGCGATGTTCAGATTGAAGCGCTGAATCGCAATGTCATAGTTGTCTTCCAACGCGAGCAGAATGGCGTCACTCAGGCTCAGATAAATCTTGCCGCCCTTCACCAGGTCGTCCAGACGCGGCGAGTTCAGAAAGCTGGCGGGTGGCGCAGTTGTCGGCTTGTAAGGCGAGAGGGGGTTCGGCCAGTAGCCGCGTTCCTTGCTGAAATCGCGCGGTTGCGGCCGCATATAGAGAGGCTGCGTAAAGTTAGGAGCGGGCTCGACGGGCAGACCCTGTGTATTCGCTGCTCCCGCCGGGTTCTGCGCCTGTTGTGGACCCTGCGGTTGTTGCGTCGTCTGCGCCGCCTGAGCAAATCCGGGCGCCGTGCTCGCCAGCAGGCAACTGATTGCCGCTGCCGATTTCAATTTCAAGAACAGGCTCGAACCACGAACAGACTTTCCGCCTGGCGCCCCTTGGCGTTCACCAAACAAATGCATTCGCCCCTCTCCATAAATCAACGACCAGCCGCGCACAAACGCACCGCGCCCGATCTGCTATGTGTTCATGCTGTCGTCAACACACCGATTCACTGCCCGCAACAGACAAAGCTTTCCGTCCCTATCGCCGCCGATCTTTCAGCTGACTGCTATACGCGAACCGTTGTGGCTTCGTTCCCTAATCTGGATTTCGCTCCCCGGGCCAGCTTTCATTCCGGGGAACTGGCAGCGGGCGCAGAGCATGATCCGGCTCGCTATCCGGAAGAAAATCTGAGTATATCGTAGGCAATCAGATGATCGAGCACCGCCAAAAGACCCAAATCATGTTGCAAATTCTGAGAAAATGCGCCCAGGTGAATTATTCCCGGCAACCTCATGAACTGGAAGCTCGCTCTTGCCTATGACGGCACCGATTTTCACGGCTGGCAGATTCAACCCGGCCGCCTCACCGTTCAAGGCGAGCTCGCCGCCGCCATCGAACGCATCACCAGAGAACGCGTTCTGCCCCAGGGTAGCGGCCGCACCGACACCGGGGTTCACGCCCGTGCACAGATTGCATCGTTCGAGCTGAATGCGCCCATCCCGCCGGAAAATCTTCACCGCGCCCTCAACCGCACTCTTCCTGCCGACATCCGCGTACTCAGTGCCGAACATGTCCCGCCCGAGTTCCACGCCCGGCATTGTGTCCGCGCCAAGACATATGAGTATCGCATCCTTCAGGCTCAGATCTGTCCTCCATGGTCAGCGCGTTATGTCTACGCTCTCAACTGGCCACTCAATATCGATCGCATGCAGCAGGCTGCTGCGCTGGTCATCGGCGAACACGACTTCACCTCGTTCGCGGCGACCGATCCCGATCTGTCCACGAGGGCACCCGCTCCAGAAGCAGGCGACCCGCTCGATCCCGACGCAAAAGCCGGGAACATCCGCACTATTTATTCCTCATCGTTCACAACGGAAGCAGGAGAGCTCCTCATCTACCGCGTCCGCGGCAACGGATTTCTCCACCACATGGTCCGCAATCTCGTCGGAACCTTTATCGATGTCGGCCGCGGTCACATTGCGGCCGAAGACATCACTCGCATCCTGAACCAGCGCGCCCGATCCGCCGCCGGAGCAACCGCCCCCGCACGGGGATTGTTTCTGGACAGCGTCGAGTACTGATCCGCCACTTCGCCGCATCTGCGCGAAGCGCTTGTGCCTGGACGGCTAGTCTCGCATGGACGACCAGTCCTCGTCTGGACGACCAGTCCCTGCTACGCTGATGGATTATGGCTTGGACCGCGCCCATATCGGCGTTCTCCCGCATCGCGCAGCTTGCGGCGGACCGGCGTGTGCACCGGGCGTTCAAGTGGCTGCATCTCCAGGAGCAACAGATTCTCAAATGGCAAGCGGAGCTCGTCGCTGTGCCGGCGCCCCCCTTCGGCGAGCAGGGACGCGCGGAGTGGCTCCGTTCCTGTTTCCGCGAGCTCAACCTCGACGCGGTCTACCTCGACCAGATCGGCAACGTCATTGCCGTCCGCAAAGCTGAGAAACCAGCGCGCCGCTGCGTGCTCATCTCCGCCCACATTGATACTGTTTTCCCTGCCGAGACGCCCATCGATCCGAAAATTCGCGGAACACGCCTTGAAGCCCCCGGCGCCTGCGATAACGGAGCTGGCGTCGTCTGCCTGCTCGCCCTGGCCGCCGCGCTCGCGCACGCCGAGATCGATCACGAATGCGACGTGGTCTTCGCGGCTAATGTCGGCGAGGAAGGCGAGGGCGACCTGCGCGGCATGCGCTACATCTACGAGGCCTCGGGATTCCGGGACTCGATTGCAGCCCATATCGTTCTCGACGGCGCCGGGCACGAGGTCGCCATAACCGACGCCCTGGGCAGCGAGCGCTTCCTGGTTAACGTAAGCGGCCCCGGCGGCCACTCGTGGACCGACGCCGGACGCCCCAATCCCATCGTCGCGCTGAGCCGCGCCATCGCTCGCCTGAGTGAAATCGAGCTGACCGCGGCGCCGCGCACCACCTTCAACGTCGGCATGATCGAGGGCGGTACGGCCATCAACGCCATTCCCGAATGCGCATCGGCACGCTTCGACTTTCGCTCCACCGACCCGGAGCAGCTCATTCTTCTCGAGGTTGAACTGCATCGCGCCATCGAAGATGCAGTCATTGCCGCCAACCAGCCATATCTGAACGGCGAACGCAGCAAGACTGGTCTCGCATTCACCATCAATAAAATCGGCTCCCGCCCCGCGGGCCGCCTGCCGCATGAAGATCCACTCTACGAGATGCTGCGCGCCGTCGACCGCCATCTCAACATCCGCACCGAGCCGCGCATCGCATCCACCGATGCCAATATTCCGCTGTCCCGAGGTGTCCCTGCCGTCAGCCTTGGAGCAGGTGGCGAAGGCGGAGGCATCCACACTCGCGCTGAATGGTACGACGCCCGCGGACGCGAACTCGGCCTGCGCCGCATCCTGCTTCTGCTGCTGGCGCTGGCCACCTGCTCTTGAGTGTCCGTCCATCCAGGGCTGCCAGAGGCGTACCCTGGGCGCAGCCGAAGGGCGCAGAGAGAGAGGTGGCAAAGCGCGCACCCAATGGCTACTGCCTACACCCTATGCCCTACACCCTCTCTTGATATCCTTCTGACTGTGACCGCCCGCGCCCTTTCTGCCCTGCTGCTGTCCTGCTTCTTCGCAACGCCGCTGATCGCACAAGCTCCTGCAAAAGCCGACACCATCTACTACAACGGCAACATCCTCACTGGAGTCGATCTCACCGGACCGCATCCGAAGCGCGCAACAGCCCTGGCTATCGCCGGAGGCGTCATCATCGCCGTGGCAGACACAGCCTCGATCGAAGCTCAATTCAAGAGTCCCTCCACCCGGCTCATCGATCTCCACGGAGCCTTCGTGATGCCGGGCTTCAACGATGCTCACGTGCATCTCGGCGACGCCGGGCAAATCAAGCTCTCCGTCGATCTCACCGGCTCGCAGTCTCTGGCGGATATGCAAGGCCGCATCCAAAAAGCCGCCGAAAACGCCGCACCCGGCGCATGGCTCTCCGGCGGAGGATGGGACCATACCCTCTGGGCATCGAAAACCCTGCCGACAAAATCCGACATCGACTCTGTCAGCGGTGGCCATCCCGCCTTCCTGGTCCGCGTCGATGGACATATCGCCATTGCCAACTCCGCAGCGCTCGCCGCCGCCGGCATAACGCGCACCACGCCTGACCCCCAAGGCGGCAAGATCGACCGTGACGCCAATGGAGACGCCACCGGCATCATCCGCGAAACCGCCCAGGCCCTCATCGACAAGAAGATTCCGCCACCCACCCCCGAGCAGCGCCTCAAGGGCGATCTGCTCGCGCTCGACGATGCCGTGTCTCACGGCCTTACCTCCGTTCAGGACAACTCCGAGTGGGAGGACTTTCTCGTCTATGAGCAATTGGAGAAGGAAGGCAAGCTACCCACGCGCGTCAGTGAGTGGCTGCCATTCAACGCGTCGATCAACAACCTGCAGCAGATGCGCGACCACCACCCTGCCACAGATCGCATGCTCCACACCACGATGCTGAAGGGCTTCATGGACGGCTCCCTCGGCTCGCGCACCGCCGCCCTCAACGCGCCATACGCTGACGATCCCGGCAACTCCGGCATACCGCGCTACAAGCAGGACCAGCTCGACTCCATGGCCATCGAGCGAGCGCGCGCCGGCTTTCAGATGGGCTTCCACGCCATCGGAGACCGCGCCGTCGACATGGCGCTCGACGCATTCGCCGCTGCCGAGCAGTCGCCGCCGCCGACACTGCCTGCGCCGCTCCCGCAAGGCCCCGGAACCATCCGTAACAATATGCGTCCGGCCATCCGTATCGGTTACAAGCCTCCGGCGCGCAATCGCATCGAGCACTCTCAGGTCGTGGATGCCGGCGACTTCGCCCGCTACAAACAGCTCGGCGTGATCGCCTCCATGCAGCCCAATCATCTCCTCACAGATATGGCATGGGCCGAACAGCGCCTCGGATCTGAACGGGCGAAATATTCCTACGCCTGGAAGAGCTTTCTCGACGCCGGCGTGCCGCTTGCTTTCGGAACCGACTACCCTGTAGAGCCCATCACGCCGTTCCGCGGAGTCTACGCCGCCGTCACCCGCATGAACGAAGCCGGGACGCAAACCTATTTCCCCGAGGAAAAGATCACCATCTGGCAGGCTCTCTACGCCTACACCCAGGGCTCCGCCTACGCCGAATTCACTGAGCCATGGAAGGGCAAGCTCGCCCCCGGATACGTCGCCGATTTCGTGGTTCTCGACCGCGACCTGACCGCAATCCCCGCGCCGCAGATCCTGAAAACTCAGGTACTGCGCACCGTTGTCGGCGGCAAGACCGTCTATGAGCACGAGGGCGTTACGAAGAACTGAGGCTCGGCTGCGCCTCTTCTCTCCGCGTAACCGCCATTGCCAGCGGTAGCGCCGAAAGCAGAATCGCGGACGCCAGCAGGAACGGTGCCCCCGGCACATGGAAGTGCGAGCCCGGCTTCAGAGCTGCGGCATACGTAAAAGTGAACAGCGTCGGCCCAATCAGCGCCGTCAGCCCGCGAATGCATTGCACCGCGCCCTGCAGCTGTCCCTGCTCAGTGTGTCCCACGTGCCGCGTCATCAGTCCCTGCGCCGCGGGACCACACAAGGACCAGGCAGCCATCACCGGAATCCCCATCAGGAAAATCATCCCCGTCGGAGCCAGCCCGTAGATCGCGAATCCCATCCAGCCGATCGCCAGGCCTACCAGCACAGTCTTCCGTTCGCCGATCCGCGCCACCACGGGCTTCACCAGGAAACCGCCTACCGCCGCCGAGCAAACACCCACCATCGCCAGCGACAGCCCGACGGCACGGTCTGTCCAGTGATATCTGTAGTCGAGGTACAGCACCCAGGTGTTCATCAGAGACTGCTGGGTCAGATAGCTCAGGAACAGCACCGCCCCCAGCCCGAGCAGCTCGCGATGCCGCCGCAGCAACGAGAGTGAACCCACCGGGTTCGCCCGCTTCCACGAAAACTTCCCGCGCGATTCCAAGCCCAGCGACTCGGGCAGCACAAACAGCCCGTACATCGCGTTCAGCAGGCTCATGCCGCCCGCCGCCCAGAACGGCAGCCGCGGATTGACACCCCCCAGCACGCCGCCCAGCGCCGGCCCCAGCACAAAGCCCAATCCGAAAGCGGCGCCTACCATTCCGAACGCCGCGGCGCGCTTCTTCGGTGGAGTTACATCGGCGATATAAGCCATCGACGTCGGAATGCTGGCCGAAGTGACGCCGGAAATCAGCCGCCCGGCAAAGAGCCATCCCAGCGTCGGAGCCAGCGCCATCACCAGATAGTCCAGCCCCAGCCCGAAGTTCGAAAGCAGGATCACCGGCCGCCGGCCGAACCGGTCGGACAACGACCCCAGCATCGGCGAGAAGAAAAACTGCATCACCGCCCAGACCGTCCCGAAAATGCCGAGGATCTCCGCCGAGCGCGGCTCGTTCCCGCCCATGAATTGTGTGATCAGCCGCGGCAGAACCGGCGCGATCATACCCATCGCCAGCATGTCCAGGGCAATGGTCACAAAAATGAAAGCCACCGCCGCGCGTCGCGGTCCGCCGGGCCGTGCAATCTCAACTTCGGGAACCGGTTGGCCCGGTTGGGTCACTTCAGGTGCAGTTGCCATCAGCATCCATTGTCTCGCGAGCGCCGGGTGGCCCGCTTGTAAAAATCTGACCGCCCGTCACTAAAGCGCGTATTGAAGCCTTTGCGCCGAAGGCGCGTGTCGCTGGACGCGTAGTCCCCTATACCCTGTCTCTATGTCCCGCTCCCTCAAAGCCCATCTTCTTTTGCTCGCCGTGGTCTTCGTCTGGGGAGCTACCTTCGCCCTCGTCAAGAGCGCGCTCGCCGACATCTCACCTCTTCTCTTCAATCTGTTTCGCATGCTGCTGGCGACGCTTTCCCTCGCCCTGCTCTATCGCCGCCAGATCGGCCAGATCGACCGGCCGACGCTCATCTCGGGTGCCATCACCGGTTTCTGTCTCGCCGCCGGCTATCAATTCCAAACCGCGGGCCTGCGACTGACCACCCCATCCAAATGCGCCTTCATCACCGGACTCGTCGTCGTCATCGTCCCCCTGCTGCTCGTTGTTCCTTGGCTGCGCCCGGCGGGCACCCACGCTCCGCGTTGGAATGCATATCTTGGAGCACTGATTGCCTTTAGTGGCATTTTGCTGCTCACCACGCCAGCCCATGCCGGACTCGATTTCAGCTCCATCAACAGCGGCGACCTGCTCACCCTCGGCTGTTCGCTCGCATTCTCCTTCCATATGCTTGCCATCGCCCATTTCGCGCCACGCGTCGGCTTCGCGCAGCTTGCCGTCCTCCAGGTCGCCTTCGCCGCTCTCTTTATGGGGGCTAGCCTGCCGCTCTTCGAGCATCCTTTCGTCCACTGGACACCCCGCGTCGTCATCGCCCTGCTCATCGCTGCCCTGCTCGCGACCGCCGCCGCTTTCACCATCCAGAGCTGGGCGCAGCAGTTCATTCCTCCCACCCACACGGCGCTGCTTTTCACCCTGGAGCCGGTCTTCGCATGGCTTACCTCGTTCGTCTTTCTCGGGGAACGCCTCGGCATCCGTTCCTCCCTCGGCGCCCTCCTCATCCTCGGCGGAATCGGTCTGACCGAACTGCTTCCTCAGCGCATCCAACCTACAGCCCACGAGACCGCTCCGCTTAGCGCGGAGGAGTGAACATTAAGCCGCCGACCCCGTCTAATAAATTAGTTGGAGTCACCACCAGGGCTGCGCGACAGCCATGGCCGATTTATACTGGAAGTTGGGAAAAGGCCACGACTTCGGCCGCAACAAGCAGCGGCAGTATTCGAACTAGCTCACCAGAGATCACGAGGTTACACCCGACATGAAATCGCTTCTAGGACGGCTCCGCACGCGCCGTCTCGTCTCGACCTTCACCATTCTCGCCACGCTTTCAGCCGGGATTCTCATAGGTTCGTTCGTCACCCACGGAGTGCGCGGACAGGAATCGGCAAAAGTTGATACCTCCGACGCTACTCCGCTCAAGATTCCGCAGCCCCGTGCGCTCTCTACTGACTTCACGCGCATCGCGAAAGAAGTTGGACCCGCAGTCGTCAATATCAACACCATCACTCTGCCCAAGGAAAGGCAGCAGGGCCGCCGTAACCCGCATTCGCGCCAGTTCCAGCAGCAGCCGCCCGACGACGACAACAACAACAACGATGACGACGATCAGGACGACGGGCAGGGCAACTTCCAGGATTTCTTCAACCGCTTCTTCGGCGGACAGGGCCAGATGCCCGATGAAGGCGGCCAGGAGCGCGAATCGCTCGGCTCCGGCTTCATCGTCGATCCCCGCGGCTACATATTGACCAACAACCACGTCGTCGACAAGGCCGACCGCATCTTCGTCCGCCTGTCCACCGATCCTGACGGCGGCAACATCCAGGCGCGTCCGGCCAAGGTTATCGGCGTCGACAAGGACACCGATCTCGCAGTCATCAAAATCGAAACCAACGAGCCGCTGCCCACCGTCAAGATGGGTAACTCCGACGGCGCCGAAGTCGGCGACTGGGTCATCGCCATCGGCAGCCCGTTCACCCTGTCGCAGACAGTCACTGCGGGCATCGTCTCCGCCCGCAACCGCACTATCGATCCCGGACAGCGCGGCCAGTTCCAGCACTTCATTCAGACCGACGCGGCCATTAACCCCGGCAACTCCGGTGGACCGCTGCTCGACATGGCGGGAGAGGTCATCGGTATCAACACCGCCATCTACACCCAGTCCGGAACCTACGCGGGCGTCGGCTTTGCCATGCCCTCGAACACCGTGATTGGTGTCTATAACCAACTGATCAGCCCCGAGCATAAGGTCGTCCGCGGCAGTATCGGCATTACCTTCCAGGGCAACCTGCCCAGCGCCGTCAGCCGCGTCTACGGCTTCAAGTCCGGAGTGCTCATCAGCAGCGTGCAGCCCGGCTTCTCCGCCGACAAGGCCGGCCTTAAGCCCGGAGACATCATCACCACCGTCGACGGCCGATCCGTCAAGGACGGCGACGACCTCGTGTCTGATATCTCCGCCCGCAAACCCGGTTCGACCGTGAAAATCGGTTACATGCGTAACGGCCAGAAGCTGGACGCTACGGTTACTATCGGGGATCGAGCCAAGATGATCGCCGCCGCGGGCAGCGCACAGGATCAGGAAGAGAACACAACTCCTGAGTCACCCGACGCTTCGCAGTCCAAGCTCGGCCTCGGCGTGACCGATCTGCCCCAGAACGCCCCCGCCGGACTTCACGGTGTGGTGGTCCAGTCTGTCAAACCCGGTTCATTTGCCGACGAGATCAATCTCTCCAGCGCTCAGGGAATGATTATCGTCTCGATTAACCGGCATCCCGTCCGCAACGTTTCGGAATTCCGCTCCATCGTCGCCGGTCTCAAGTCCGGTGACGACGTGGTCTTCGAGCTCGTCGATCCACAGGCTCCGAAACGCGGCAGCAGCTACGTGGGAGGGACCCTGCGATAGGAATCTAAACGGATACCGGCTCCCCGATAAGTAACGGGAGCCGGTAACTTTTCTATTGCATTCTTACGACGCCGCCTTTAGGCTGCTCCCATTGCCAGTCGGTGTTATTGTTTCGCCTGCTCCTGCCGATATATTTAAATTGAGGTTTCTTGCATGATTTCAGCTCGAGCCTGGCAATCCTTTCTGATGGTTGCCGTCCTCTCAGCTACCCCAGCTTTCGCTAACCGCACCCATCGTGCTCCTACGGCTGGACACCCCAAATCGGCTCACAAGAAAAAGGCTTCGCACGCCCCACAAGGCCAGCGCGGCATCGATCCGGATCGCGCGACAGAAATCCAGACCGCGCTGATCCGCGAGAAGTACCTGACGGGCACCCCCAGCGGCCAGTGGGATTCCGAAACCGAAGCTGCGATGCAGAAGTACCAGGCTGATCACGGCTGGCAGACCAAGCTCACGCCCGATTCCCGCGCCATCATCATGCTCGGCCTCGGACCTACGCATAAGACCGATGCCCTCCCAGGAGCGAAGCCTGCGACCGCTCTGCCGGCGAATCCGGCCATCAGCGAGAGCGACACCCTGGCCTCGACTCATTCCATCCAGAATTAGGTCCGAATCAAGAGAGGACTTTGCTGAACAAAGGCTGCGCTGGCGCAGCCTTTTCTTTTTTCGCGGCGACTACACCCTGTTCTCTACGCCCTACTTCTTGGCGAACGACCGCACCAGCGTCACCATGTTCCAGATGCCATCCGGTTTCTCGCGATCGCCCTCAGGAGGCATGTTGTCACCCTTGCCCTTCTGAATGATGTAGAACAGCTCGCCGTCGGTCATGTCCTTAAGCGCTGCCGGATCCTGCCAGTCCTTCATCACGAACTTCGACTCGACCGCCATATCGCCCTTGCCGTCGCCGTTCGCGCCATGGCACATCGCACAGTCGAAGCCATACATCTTCTTGGCGTGCGCCATGCCCTCCGGAGTCGGTTTCACCGGGTTGGTCTGGCTGGCAATTTCGGGAGGCACCTTGAAGGCGGTCGCCGGAGCCTGAGGCGCGGCACCCCTGAGCAGATATGGAACCGCCCATACCAGCAAAAGGGCAGGAAGAATCGCAACACTCTTAAGCACAACAGCCTCCTCGCGGAAGTAAGGGAATGTCGGGCGCGATTCTACGCCTCCCTTAAAACTGCCGGAAAGGATTATTTCGGCTCTTGAACCAACTTCGTATCGAGAGGATCAAGCCTGATGTGTCACCGAGCCTGATATGTCGCGTTCACGATGAATCACAGATGCGCTATGAGTGGACCGCGCACGATGGCCCGCAAACACGACTCTGCCCCAACGGTGGGCAGCACCCGCTGTGCGGAGTCTTATAAACTCTGGAAAACGCCTGCCCAGCGTGTCGGGATGGGCAGCACCGTCGTCCAGCACCAGATCTCCTGCGATCAGTTACTCGCGGCTCGAAAATGGGTTCACCAGTTCTACTTTCAAGCCCGAGAAATCCCTGACGTTCCGCGTTACGATCGTCAGTCCATG
Source organism: uncultured Acidobacteriaceae bacterium (assembly GCA_963721995.1). Taxonomy (GTDB): domain Bacteria; phylum Acidobacteriota; class Terriglobia; order Terriglobales; family Acidobacteriaceae; genus Silvibacterium. The sequence continues at coordinate 53,755 of CAVRNK010000033.1, forward strand.
CACACGCGCAGTAGCCGCAATCATGGCATCTTCCATAAGCTGACCGACACGCCCATTCATCAAGCGGGCCCACTCGCGGAAGGCGAGAGTATCCATCGGAAGTATCTGGTAGCTCTGCGCAACCCGGTCGATCCACGCGTCAATCTCTGCCGCCTTCAGAGAATCCTGCCTCCGCGTCAGCTCCACGCCTGCTTGCAGTTCGCCCAATGACAACGCCGACAGAAATAGCTGATGCTCCGGCACCCGTGCTACCCATGCCACGACTCCGCCATGTGGCTTCGGTTTGCGGAGTTCTGAAATAACATTCGTATCGAGCAGGAACATTTGCGCCTAAAGTCCTTCTACAGGCCGGCGACGCAAATGTCCGCGTTTCGGCGCCAGATCTTCAAACCGGGGTCCATCGCCAAGTAGCAGCTCCTTTAGCCCCGGACGAGCAGCCCCCTGCAACCTGCGCCACTCCTCTATCGGGACCAGCACAGCCGCTTCAACTCCACGCCGCGTCACTACCTGCGGCCCTTCACGCAAAGCGGTGTCCAGAAATTCGCTGAATCGTGCCTTCGCATCCTGTAATTGCCAGTTCATCGCCTCCACTTTCTGACTAGTCATCTGTCTAGTCTTTAGTTTACCAAAAATCCGGCTACCTATCCGCTCGCCATAAATCTAAGTCGTGGTTGACAATATCTTCATGGCAGCTCCATCCGCATTCACCGACGTCCCCGGAGCACTCGAAGAGTTCCGCGCCGGACGCATGATCGTAGTCGTCGACGACGAAGACCGCGAAAACGAAGGCGATCTCACCCTCGCCGCCGAATTCGTTACTCCCGAAGCCATCAACTTCATGGCCCGTTACGGACGCGGCCTCATTTGCCTCACTCTCACCGAGGAGCGCGCCGACTACCTGCGCCTCGGTCCCATGACCCAGCAGAACTCCTCGCGCTTCGGGACCGCATTTACTGAGACCATCGAAGCCCGCGAAGGCGTCACCACCGGCATCTCCGCCGCCGACCGCGCCCACACCATCAAAGTCGCCATCGACGCCCGCTCTACCGCCCACGACCTGGCTCGTCCCGGACACGTCTTCCCTCTCCGCGCCCGCCGCGGTGGCGTCCTCGTACGCGCCGGCCAGACCGAAGCTTCCGTCGATCTCGCCCGTCTCGCCGGCCTCATCACCGCGGGCGTCATCTGCGAAATCATGAACGACGACGGCACCATGGCCCGCGTTCCCGACCTGCAGAAATTCTGCGCCGAGCACGGGCTCAAAATGCTCACCGTCGCCGAGCTCATCCGTTACCGCCTGCAGAACGAGCGCTACATCTTCCGCGTTGCAGAAAGCACGCTGCCCACGCCTTACGGCGAGTTCCGCGTCATCGCCTACGAAAGCGAAGTCAACGGCGGCGAAAGCCATCTGGCGCTGGTCAAGGGCGATGTCGGCACTGACAAGCCCCTCGGCGACGAGCCCGTCCTCGTCCGCGTTCATTCCCATTGCCTCGCGGGAGATATCTTCGCCGCCTCCACCTGCGACTGCCACCACATCGTGCAGCAGTCCCTGCGTCTCATCGCCGAAGCCGGACGCGGGGCGCTCGTCTACCTCCACAACACCAGTCGGGGATTCGACATCGACCGCACCGTCGACCCCCATCGCATCCTCTTCCACCGTGAAACCCGCCCCGTGGAGGACGATAAGCACCAGCGCATTCTTCGCCAGGTTGGTCTCGGCGGCCAGATCCTCGCCGACCTCGGCATTCACAAGATCCGCCTGCTCTCCAACACCCCTACCCACGTGCCCGCGCTCCAGGGGTTCAACATCGAAATCGTCGAGCAAGTCCCCATTCCGGGCGAGCCCGTCACCGTGCGCATCTAGGCTCGCCCGTAATAAATCGCCTCCCGTCACGGAACCCCATCCCGGGAGATCGCGTATCCTTGGTCGAGAGCCGACAGGCCGGGGCTGGTCCGCCCTTTGGAGCCATCCAGATGCGCCGCATCTTATTAGCTGTCCTAGCGTTGTTCTTTTTCGCCGCTGCCGTTCCCCGCGCGCATGCCAGCGACGACCGCGTCTCCTTCTTCAGCAGCATCGACGTCGCAGAAGGCGAAGAGGCGCATGACCTGGTGTGTATTTTCTGCTCGATCCACCTTGAGGGCGCAGCCCACGGAGACGCCGTCGCCATCTTGGGCAGCATCCGCTCCAATGGCCCGATCGACGGAGACACCGTCACCATCCTCGGCAACATCAATCTGGGCCGCGATGCCCACGTCGGCGGCGATTGCGTCGCAGTCCTCGGAAGCGTGAGGCACTATTCCAACAATCAGATCGGCCAGAATCTGGTGCAGATTCCCATGGCCCTGCTGCTCATCCCGGTGCTGTTGTTCGTGGGACTCATCTACCTGATCCGTACCCTCGTATTCCGCTCCCGCCTGCCGTACCCGATGCCGCCGCCTCCGCCGCCCATGCGATAAAACCAGCAGGGATGAATGGCCTGCGCCGCGGTCGTGATTCCCATCCTTGCGGTGTTAAGCTGGACAGCCACAAAGGAGAGCGCATGCCAGAGATCGGAGAAACGAGCGTCGAGGTTGCTCACCATCTCGGCCACGGCGGAGCGCACGACCAACCTCACTCGCGTCTGCACTCAGTTCTGGAGGTAGTCGAGGCGATCGTGTTGGCGTTGGTGGCGATCACCACCGCGTGGAGCGGCTATCAGGCTGCGCTCTGGGACGGGCATCAGAGTCTGCTTTACGAGCAGTCCACCAAACTCCGGGTCCAGTCCCAGGGGCTGGAGGTGCAGAGCAACCAGGAACAGATGTACGACGCGGCTACCGTGGTGGAATGGTTGAAGGCACAGGCCCACGGCGACACCATACTGGCTGACCTGTTTGAGCGACGACTGCTGCCCGAGTTCCGTCCGGCGTTTGAGGCGTGGAAGAAGACCGACCCAATCCACAACCCGAATGCGCCAGCCGGCCCGACACGGATGCCGGAATATCACAACACCACGGCAGAGCGGGCGGCCAGCCTGAATCAGCAGGCCTCAGAGATCTTCGAGCAAGGCACACAGGCCCGGGAATGGGCCGACAAGTATGTGCGGATGACCGTGATATTGGCGACAATACTGCTGCTGACTGCGATAAGCCAGCGATTCCGATCGCAGGGAATCCGCATCGGTCTCATCGTGATTGCGTTCCTGTTGCTGTGCATCCCGATATGGAGCATCTTTACGCTACCGCGCGCATGAACCGGATTCGCCATCTGCACCAGCGATCCGACTCTTGCATTCGAGATACTCGGGAGTCAACCGCCTCAGGCATTCTCATCACCCTATCTGCCGTCTATACTGTGCTGGCCATGAAAAAGCCCGCATCACCGCTCCTTCTGCTCACCGTCTTTTGCGCCTCCGCCGTCGCCCAGATCCCCGCCACGCACCCATCGCTGCTCGTCGCCAACCAGCAGAGCCATGATCTCAGCATCATCGACCCGACTGCCGGAAAACAGATTGCAGCCGTCCCTGAGAATGCAACTACCGGCCACGAAGTTGCCGCGTCGCCCAACGGCCGCACGGCCTACGTGCCCATCTACGGAAACTCCGGCGTAGGCAAGCCGGGCACCGACGGCAGCACCATGGTTGTCATCGACATTCCCTCGCGCAAGATCATCGGCACGGTCGACTTCGGCCATGGCGTCCGTCCCCACTGCGCCATCTACGACACCAACACCGGATTACTGTATGTAACAACTGAACTCGACCAGACCGTAACCATCATCGATCCACATACGCTCAAGATTGTCGGCACCGTCCCCACCGGGCAGGAGCAATCGCACATGCTCGTGCTCTCGCATGACGGCCGCCGCGGCTACACCGCCAACGTCGGCCCCGGCACCGTCTCCGTACTCGACATGAAGGCCCGCAAGACGATCGCCGTCATCCCCATCGCGCCAACGACGCAGCGCATTTCCATCTCCCGCGATGACAGCATGGTTTTCACCGCCGATCAGACGAAACCGCGTCTCGCCGTCATCGACACCGCCACCAACCAGGTCCGAACCTGGATCGCCCTTCCCGCCATCGCCTACGGGACGGCATCCACTCTCGACGGCCGCTGGCTGCTTGTCTGCATGGAGCCGACGAATCAGGTCGCCGTCGTCGACCTGAAAACCCTGAAGGTCGTCCGCACCATCGACGTCCCCCACGCTCCGAACGAGATACTCCCCAGCCCGGACGGCAAAGTGGCTTACGTCTCGTGCCCCAACAGCAACCAGGTCGCCGTCATCGATCTCTCGCAGTGGAAAGTGCGGTCGCTGATCGCCGCCGGAAAATACTCCGACGGCCTCGCCTGGGCCAAGTAAGCTCCGGCGAGTCCGCAAGCTGACCCCGCCTGAAAAAAGGAACTGTCCTGCTCTTCCTCGCCGGGTATATGATGCACCGCCCCCAAAAATTCAACCGACGGAATGATCTGGCTGAGCGGATTCCGCCATGCAAGGAGAAAGTACGTATGAAGAAAGCGATTCTACTCGCCGGCGCAGTCCTCTGCTTCTCACTCGCCATTTCCACGGCCACAGCCCAGGTCCCTTACAACGAAGGCCCGGTATCACGGGTGGTGCTGGTCCAGATTTTGCCCGGCCACTTCAACGCGTTCATGGATGACCTAAAGAAAAACATCGTTCCCATCTGGGAATCGGAAAAGTCCGCCGGCCTCATTCAGAGCTACGATATGTGGCTCAACCTCACCAAATCCGGCGCTGACGACTGGGACTTCGGCTACTCGCTGACCTACAAGAACATGGCTGCGCTGGATGGTCTCCCCGATAAAGTCTTTGACCTTCGCATGAAGCAGTACGGAGACAAAAACGCCGAACAAAAAGTCATCGATAAGCGCGTGGAGAATGTGCGCGTGGTCGGCAGCATGCTGACCCGTGGTATCACTCTGCGCTAACTGTGGCAACCCAGGTCCGTGGTTCGGGCCTGGGTTTTCTTACGACCGGTCCGTGTAGCCCTGAGCGAAACCGTCGGATTTTCGGCGAGTCTATTATGGTCTGGTCATGCCCCGCGCCGTACGTGGTCCCGCCAAGCCAAAACCCAAGCCACCACAACGCCCTCCGCATGAGTTCGCTCTGGAAGCACTCATGCCGCTGAAGCCCGAAGTTCGCCGGATGTTTTCCGGTTTTGGCGTGTACGTGGGCGAGCGCATCGGGTTCATGCTGCGCGATCACCAGAAATCTCCGAGGGACAACGGAGTCTGGCTTGTTCTATCGGACAGTACCGACCCCGCAGATCCAGAGCTCCGGCGCGAATTCCCTTCCCTCCGAAGGATCGAGCTGTTGCGCAACAAGATCGGACACTGGCTTCTCATCCCGAGTGACAGCCCGACCTTCGAGATGGAAGCGCTTCATGCATGCGATTTGCTGCTGCGGCACGATCCTCGCCTTGGACGAGTGCCCAAATCAAGAAGATAGTTGCAGCGGTGCGTTCCGGGAACTTCCGACTCCAGCCCAAAAGAGGGCTTGAATGGCCACCCGGTGGGTGCGGAGTAGAATTCTCAGAAAATGACAACCGCAAGCGGAGACCCGTCCGAAACCAGTTCAATGCTCCCTGCCGATGATGCGGATTAGTTCTCTCGCGGAGGCGTCTCGGCGGATCCGTTAGGTGCGGGGATCGCTTCTCCCTCAAGGGGTGCTGGCGAAGCTAACGTCTCTTCCCTGCTGTTTGGCGCCTGCACACCGCTGATCTGGACGATCTGCGGCGCCGCCGGCGTTTGCGGACCCATCGCCACTTCGTGCTGTCGGCGGGAGACGGCGTCGATATCGACGGGGATGCCTCCCGGAACGATGACCGGCTGCGCGTAGCGATACTTCAGGTCGCGCGTGGCGGAAATCAGCACGAAGATCAGGACCAGTATCACGATCGCGCACACGAGGCTACCTTCCGGGCCGTAGTCGCCGCCGGTGATCCACAGCGGGCCGACGGAGTTGGACGCAATGACCGGTGAAAAATTGGTGATGCCGCTGATTGGAAGTCCGAAGAGTATTCCCATCGTGGCGTTCCAGGTAAAGTGGAATCCCCATGCGACCCACAAAGCGCGGGTGCGCAAATAGGCGATCGACAGGAGCCATCCGGCGAATACGGTGACGATGGTGCTTGCGAAGGTGGCTCCCGGATTTCCAAGATGAATGAAGCCGAAAAGAAGTGATACGGCGATCGTCGCAATGGCCGGGTTGGTGGCGTCGATAAGCCGCTGGAAGGGATATCCCCGAAACGCGACCTCCTCGGCAAGTGCGGCGATAGCCAGCACGGCTAAATCGAGAAAGATCAGCGCGAACTGGCGCTGGGTTGTGTAGAGCGTAACAACAAGTCCGCCGATAAGCGCGATGGGCAGCACACAGGCGACCATTCCGCCCCATCCAAGCGCAGAGCCAAGCGCAAATTCTCTGCCCCAGCCGGGGCGGCGAACAAGGCCCATCGCCTTGATAGGCTCGCGCTGGTGCTGGCCAGCGTACCCCATTCCCGCGTATCCGACGACCAGAAGAAAAAGCAGGATGGTTCGGTTGGCGAACTCGACCCAATCTCCGGAGGCCAGACCGAGAGCGGCATGCTCGGCCAGCGACTTCGCGATGATGAAATAGACCACCGCGACGATGAACCATGCGAACGCGCGGAAGCGCGCGGCGAACGTCATGGCCGCGCTCCCGCGGTGATAGCGGCGACTTGGTACAGGTGGTGCAGAGTCATCCGGTGGTATAGAACTGCGCGATGTTGCGGAATTTTTCGTAGCGCTGCGTCATGAGCTCCTCGATTGAAAGCATCTTGAGCTCGTTGAGGTGCCAACGGAGCTTTTCTGCGAGCAGCTTCGCCGCTTCCTCGGGGTTCTCGTGTGCTCCCTCACCCGGCTCGGGCACCACGTCATCGACGCACTTAAGCTCGCGTATGTCAGCGGCCGTGGCCTTGAGAGCAGCTGCTGCCTGGGCGCGCTTCGAAGCGTCGCGCCACATAATCGATGCGCAGGCCTCGGGCGAGATGACCGAGTAGATGGCCTTCTCAAGAATCAGAACGCGGTCGGCGACAGCGAGGGCGAGCGCTCCGCCGGATCCGCCTTCGCCAGTGACGGTAGCGATGGTGGGCACGCGCAGGCGCGACATCTCGCGAAGATTGCGGGCGATGGCTTCGGCCTGGCCGCGCTCCTCGGCTCCGATGCCGGGGTTGGCTCCCATTAGGTCAATAAAGGTGAAGACCGGCCGGCCAAACTTTTCCGCCAGCTTCATGGCGCGCAGGGCTTTGCGGTAGCCCTCGGGGTCGGGCATCCCGAACTTGCGCAACACCTTTTCCTTAGTAGATCGGCCCTTGAGATTGCCGATGACCATAACCTCTTCGCTTTCGAAGCGGGCCATGCCGCAGAGCATCGCCGGATCGTCGCCAAAGGCTCGGTCGCCGTGAATCTCGCTGAAATCGGTGAAGATGCTTTCAATAAAACTCATCGGGTCGGGCCGCTGCGGATGACGGGCCAGCTCTGTCTTGATCCACGCAAGCGGCTTTGTTTCTGTAGCTGCCGGGTTCGATTGGGGAGCGGCTGGAGCTTGATCAGTCATAACACAAATGAACCGCGACTCCGCCGGAAGCATGGAGGAGTCCGGTCGCTCGTTTGATTGTATGGGGATGCACGAGGTGGGGCAAACTTCAGGAATGGAGATCGACCTCGGAGAGACGAGCGCGTGAGCTTCCTGCTGTGCTCTGAGACCTGAGCTCTGTGCTCTGGCTCTAGTCCAGCGCCTGCACCATCCCGCGTCCGAGGAGCAAGTCGACCTTGTCGATGAAGGCGCGATCGGCAGCTATTGCCGTACCGGAAGGCTCAAGAACAACGCAGTATTCGCCCGCCTGTTCGAGGTTGAGCATGAACTTGCCTGTTCCCGGAGCCGCAGCAATGATCTTCTGCAATTCGAAAAGAGTGGCTTCGCTGGCGCGCTCAAGAGGTACGCGGATGCGGACGTTCTGCGGCAGTCGAACCTTCACGTCTTCCAGAGCCTGTACAGAGGAGACGGCGAGTTTAGGAGCAGCGTCTTCTTCGGCGCGAAGTTGGCCGCGCACCAGTACCGGAACTTCGATCCGCAAGCTGGGTGCGAGGCGCTCGTAGTCCTTCGGGAAACAGATGAGGTCGATCTTACCGACAGTGTCTTCCAGCGCAGCCTGCGCATACAACTCGCCCGAGCGCTTGGACTTCGCCACCTTAAGGCCGACGATCACACCGGCGATGGCGATTTCATTTTCGGGAGCCTGCCCGCGGCGACCGTTGGAGGGCGCCGGCTTCATCTCCAGCGCGGTTGCTGTGTCGACCACACCAGGTAGATTGCGGAGCTTTTCCGAATACTTGTCGAGCGGGTGCCCGGAAACGAAGAAACCCAGCACTTCCTTTTCCGATTGCAGGCGCTGGTTCTCATCCCAGTCAGGGACGCCGGGGAGCGCGTCAGCTTTCGACGTCGCGGGATGGTCGTCGAAGATGCCGAAGAGCCCGTGCTGCCCGGCGGCTTCGTCCCGCTGTGTCTTCTGTGCGCGTTCGATCGCCTTGTCGGCGGCGGCTATGAGCTGCGAGCGGCGCCCGAATGAATCGAGGGCGCCAGCTTTGATAAGCGACTCGAGCACTCGCTTATTCATCAGCCGTAGATCGACCTTCTCGCAAAACTCCCAATAGGAAGCGAAGCTGAGGTTCTGATCGGCCAGTTCCTTCCGCGCGGCGAGGATGGAGTCAATAGCATTGCGGCCCACATTCTTGATGGCGGTCAGACCAAAACGGATCGCATTCCCATGCGGCGTGAAGTCCGCGTCCGAGAAGAGCACGTCCGGCGGCTCGACCGGAATGCTCATCTCGCGGCATTCCTTGATGTACTTCACGACGTTTTCCGGCTTCGAGATTTCTGCGGTCAGCAGGGCGGCCATGAACTCGACGGGATGGTGGGTCTTGAGGTAGGCAGTCTGGTAGGCAACAAGCGCATATGCCGCCGAATGCGACTTGTTGAAGCCGTATCCGGAAAATTTCGCCATCAGATCAAATATCTCGGCAACTGCTGCCTTCGGGTGCCCGAGCGCAGCAGCACCGTTCATAAAGCGGTCCCGCTGCTTTGCCATAGCTTCGGGATCCTTCTTCCCCATCGCGCGACGAAGCAGATCTGCTTCGCCCAGGGAGTAGCTCGCCAGCACATTGGCGATCCGCATCACCTGTTCCTGATAGACGATCACCCCCAGCGAATCCTTCAGGATGCCCTCAAGCTCCGGCAACAGGAATTCAACCTTTCGCCGCCCCCACTTGCGCTCGATGAAATCGTCGATCATATCCATCGGCCCAGGGCGATAGAGTGCGTTCAGCGCTGTGAGGTCCTCCACCGTATCGGGCTTGTACCGACGTAAAATGTCCCGCATCCCAGGTGATTCAAACTGGAAAATCCCCGACGTCAGCGCTGTGTGAAATACACGCCTGAACGTCTCCGGATCGTCCATCGGAACCGTCTCGATATCCAGCTTTTCTCCGCTCGTCTGCTCGATCAGCTTCAGGCAATCGGTGATCACCGTCAGCGTCGCCAGACCCAGGAAATCCATCTTGAGGAGGCCCATTTTTTCGACGGCCTTCATGTCGTAGGCGGTCACTATTTCGTCGTTCTTGGCGCGGTTGAGCGGCACCAACTCGTTCAGTGGCCGCGGCGCGATCACTACGGCAGACGCGTGAACTCCGGCTCCGCGGACGAGGCCTTCGAGCTTGCGGGCGGTGTCGATCAACTCGCGGATCTGCGGATTGCCGTCGTAGGCCTCCTGGAGCGGCGGCGAGTCTTTGAGCGCCCGCTCGATGGTGACGCCGATGGTAGTGGGGACCAGCTTGGCGATGCGGTCGACGTCGCCGTAAGGCATGTCGAGTGCGCGGCCCACATCTTTGATCGCGGCTTTTGCGGCCATGGTGTTGAAGGTGATGATCTGCGCGACCTGCTCACGCCCGTATTTGCGGGTGACGTAGTCGATGACCTCGCCGCGCCGGTTCTGGCAAAAGTCCACGTCGATATCGGGCATAGTGACGCGCTCGGGGTTCAGAAATCGCTCGAAGAGGAGCACATTCTGCATCGGATCGATGTTGGTGATCTCCATGGCGTAGGCCACCAGCGACCCGGTTGCGGAGCCGCGCCCCGGACCCACAGGAATCCCGTGATCCCGCGCGTACTTGATGAAGTCCCACACGATCAGGAAGTACCCCGAGTACTTCATCTGCTTGATAATGCCGATTTCGAAATTCAGCCGCGACTCATATTCATGCAGCGGCGTGCGCAGGACTCCCCGCAATTCCAGCTGGCGCACCGCTGTCTCCAGCCGCTTTTTCAGGCCCTCGCGGCAGACCTGATCGAAGTAGCTGTCGATCGTCTGCCCGGCAGGAACGGCAAATTCGGGGAAGGGATTCTCGACCTTGGTGAGTTTGAGCGAGCAGCGCTCGGCGAACTGCATCGTACGGCTCACCACCTCCGGCGCGTGCGAGAACAGCTTCTCCATCTCCGCCGCTGATTTCACGTAGAACTGATCGGAGTCGAACTTGAAGCGCTTGGGATCGTTGATGGAGGCGAGCGTCTGCACGCAGAGCAGCACTTCATGCGCGTGCGAATCGTCCTCGCAGAGATAGTGGCTGTCGTTGGTAGCAACGAGAGGAATGTCGAGATCTTTTTCCAGCCGAAAGAGATCGGAGTGTATCTTCTTTTCTAGCTCCAGCCCCTGGTCCTGAATTTCGAGGAAGAAGTTGCCGCGTCCGAAGATGTCCTGGTATTGCGCGGCCGTGGAGCGTGCTGCCTCGTAATTCCCTTTCATCAGGTTTTCGCAAAGCTCTCCCGCAAGGCAGCCCGAGAAGCCGACCAGCCCCGCAGAATGCTCGGCCAGATATTTCTTGCTCACGCGCGGCTTGCGATAGAAGCCGTGGAGCGACGCCTCGGACGTGATGCGGACGAGATTGCGGTAGCCCTCTTCATTCTCGGCGAGTACCAGAAGGTGGTTGTAGTCGTCGCCCTGCGGCTCAGCCCGGTGATCTTCCTTCTGGCAGATATAGAGCTCGCACCCGAGAATAGGCTTGATTCCGCGTGCCTTCGCGGCGTCGAAAAAGTGGACCGCGCCGTAAATATTGCCGTGATCCGTGATAGCAACGGCCTGCTGGCCGATGCTGGCGACTCGATCTACAAGCTTTTCTACGTCGCAGGCGCCATCGAGGAGGGAGTAGTCGGTGTGCAGATGCAGGTGCGTGAATTCAGCCATTGTGCTGAATCAATTTTAGTCTTCGTGAGCAAAGGTGTTCGAAGCGGAGAACGTGGCAGCACTGAGGAAAAGCCGGGACGAAATCGGGCACGTACCTCTTTGGGAAACAGCGGCTCCGACCCCGCACAAAAGGCAAAGGCTCTGCCGGTGGGCAGAGCCTTCCTGGACTGCAGTTTGGGAGAAGACTTAGTAGCGATAGTGGTCGGGCTTGTAGGGACCTTCCAGCGCAACCCCAAGATACTCAGCCTGCTTCGCAGAAAGCGTGGTCAGCTTCACGCCGATCTTCTCGAGGTGCAGCCGCGCGACCTCTTCGTCGAGCTTCTTGGGAAGCGTGTAGACGTCGATCTTGTAGGTGTCCTTGTTTGCCCAGAGATCAATCTGAGCCAGCGTCTGGTTCGCAAAGCTGTTGCTCATCACGAAACTCGGATGGCCCGTCGCGCAGCCGAGATTGACGAGGCGGCCTTCGGCGAGCACGAAGATGGCATGCCCGTCGGGGAAGGTGTACTTGTCAACCTGCGGCTTGATGTTGATCTTCTCTACACCGGCTTCGCCATTGAGCAGGTCCATCTGGATCTCGTTGTCGAAGTGTCCGATGTTGCAGACGATGGCCTGGTCCTTCATGCGCTTCATGTGCTCGAGCGTGATGATGTCGAGGTTGCCGGTGCAGGTGACATAGATATCACCGCGACCAAGCGTGTCCTCAATGGTGGTGACTTCGAAGCCTTCCATCGCGGCCTGCAGAGCGTTGATGGGGTCGATCTCGGTCACGATGACGCGTGCGCCCATGCCGCGCAGCGAGTGCGATGAGCCCTTGCCGACGTCGCCGTAACCGCAGATGACAGCGACCTTGCCTGCAACCATAACGTCGGTGGCGCGCTTGATGCCGTCCGCGAGCGACTCGCGGCATCCATAGAGGTTGTCGAACTTGGACTTGGTGACCGAGTCGTTGACGTTGATTGCGGGAACAAGCAGCTTGCCCTGCTCCTTCATCTTGTAGAGGCGGTGTACGCCGGTCGTGGTCTCTTCCGAGACGCCGCGCCATTCCTTCGCAACTTTGTTCCAGTGCTGCGGATCTTCCGCGTGCACGCGCTTCAGCAGATCCTTGATGACTTGCTCTTCGTGATTCGACGACGGCGTGTTGACCCAGTTGTCGCCCTCTTCAAGTTCATATCCTTTGTGAATCAGGAGGGTGACGTCGCCGCCGTCATCAACAACCAGCTGCGGACCCTTTCCACCCTTATGGCTCAGCGCCTGGTAGGTGCACTCCCAATACTCTTCGAGCGTCTCGCCCTTCCATGCGAAGACGGGAACGCCTGCAGCGGCCATCGCGGCCGCGGCGTGGTCCTGCGTGGAGAAAATGTTGCAGCTTGCCCAGCGGACATCGGCGCCGAGATCGACGAGCGTCTCGATCAGCACGGCCGTCTGAATGGTCATGTGCAACGAACCGGTGACGCGCACGCCTGCCAGCGGCTTTTGCGCAGCATACTTGCGGCGGATGGACATCAGTCCGGGCATCTCATGCTCGGCGATGGAGATTTCTTTGCGTCCCCAGTCGGCAAGCGACAGGTCAGCGACTTTGTAGTCGGTAGCGGCGCGTTCGAGTGTTGCAGTTGCCATTGTTTTCACCACCTCATATCGTTAAATCAAGATACATTGATATAATAACTCAGAACCGGATGTCGTCAATTGTGAAAATTCTGCGCGTGGTCGCCGATCCCAACCGGCTGCGCATTCTGCTGCTGCTGGAGCGCGAGGAGCTGTCCGTCGCCGAGCTGCAGGAAATCCTGGCCATGGGCCAGAGCACCATCTCGACGCATCTCTCGCAGCTCAAGCAGGCCGGACTGGTCGAAGACCGGCGAACGGGCAAGAACAGTCTCTATCGCCTCAAGCGCGAGAACGGCGCAGGCGTTCTCGCCGAACTGCTCAACCAGGCTCGGCAGGAGCTCCCCGAGTCCAAACCAGATCAGGCAGCGGTAAAACGCGTGCTGCGCAAACGGCAGGACAAGATGCGGGCTTTCTTCGATGACGTTGCCGGCCGCTTCGGACGCAGCTACGTCCCGGGAAAATCGTGGAAGAGCGTCGCCGAGGCACTCCTCAAGTTGATGCCTCCACTGGTCATTGCCGATCTCGGCGCGGGTGAAGGCGCATTCTCATTGCTGCTCGCTCAGAGAGCCAAGCAGGTGATTGCCGTGGACACTTCGGCGCGCATGGTTGAAGTTGGCCGACAGCAGGCGAAACGGCAGGGTGTGAAGAATCTCGACTACCGCGTCGGCGACATGGAAGAGGTTCCGATCGACGACGCCTCCGTCGACCTCGTCTTCTTCTCCCAATCGCTGCACCACGCGCTGCATCCCGGGCGTGCAGTCGCCGAGGCCTGGCGAATTCTCAAACCAGGCGGACGCATCGCCGTGCTCGATCTCACCAAGCATCGCTTTGAAGAAGCTCGCGAGCTCTACGCCGACGAGTGGCTCGGCTTCAGCGAAGTCGAACTGGAGTCAGCGATGGAAAAGGCCGGTTTTCACGGAATTGAAATATCGGTGGTGCACAAGGAAGCCGAGGCACCGCACTTTCAAACGCTGCTCGCTGTCGCGGACAAGCAGTAAGCGCAATCGAATTCACCCGCCGCGCTCGTCATCGAAAATATTTCAACGGATCGTCCCCTCTGAACGTCTTTCATAGTGAATGCAAAAACATTTTGATCGCTTCTGTGGGCGTTGGCTCGGGGTGTCTGCGCTGGCGGTGCTTCTTCCCTTTTTATTCCAGGCCGCCGCACTCGCCTGGCCACTGCACAAGCGCGTGCAACCCCCACATCCCCTGCTCGTGGGATATTTCCCGCAATGGGGACTCTATTACGACCAGCCATACTACGTGAAGCAACTGGTCGACAATGGCAGCGCTGCGCTGCTTGACCAGATCAACTACGCACAGGGTTTTGTCTCAGGCGGCAAGTGTTCGGTGGCCGATCCCAGGGCCGATCTCAACACTACCTACAGCGCTGCCAACAGTGTGAGCGGCGAGCCGGACGATCCGTCGTCGCCATTTCGCGGCTATTTCCATCAGCTCAGGGAATTGAAGAAGCGCTACCCACACCTGAAGATTTTAATCTCGCTCGAGGGCGCTGCCGCGGGCTTCGCCGAGGACGCGAAGCCGGAGAACCGCAAGGCATTTGTCGCCTCATGCGTGGACACATTTATTCACGGAAACTTTGCCCCCGGCATCCATGAGCCGGGCATCTTCGACGGCTTCGACATCGACTGGGAATATCCCCAAGCCGCCGATGCGGCAAATTTCCGCGCGCTGCTCGAAGAATTCCGCAAACAGATGCGCGCAGCGCGGCCGGGGCTGCGGCTGTCGATAGCCGTGGGACACTCGCCGCACATGCTGCCGGGCACGGATTTTGCGACAATCGCTCCGCTGGTCGACCAGATTGGCGTGATGAATTACGACTACACCGGACCATGGAGCAAGACCACCGGCTTCCTTGCTCCGCTCTTCACCGATCCCTCCGATCCTCACCGCTCGAACAGCATCGAGAACAACATCGCCGACTACAAAGCTGCAGGTGTGCCCGCCGAGAAGCTGCTGATGGGTGTGCCCTTCTACGGCTACAGCTGGACCGGAGTCGAGCGCACCAACAACGGTCTCTTCCAGGCCGGTCAAGGAGTGCGCGGGGATGAGCCGTATCACTATATCCGCACGCTGACCGCGAACTCGCCGATTTATCGCGATCCGCGCTCGCGCGCTCCATGGCTCTATGACGGAGAAACCTTCTGGACCTACGAGGATGCCGTTTCCGTCCGCTACAAAGTCAGCTACGCGGCCAACCAGCACCTCGGCGGCGTCATGATCTGGGAGCTCAGCGAGGACACAACCGACGCCGTCCTGCTCAACACAGCGCACAGCGCGTTGCTCGATCCGATGCCGGCAAGCGCTTTCGAAAATGCCCCGGAAGAGCCGAGCCGGCCGATGTCGACAGTGAGCGGAGGCCGCTGAGGCCGCGGTCCGCACCGGGTATCTTCATCGGCAATCCTTTTCCACACGATATGCAGAATGCCGGGCGATTTCCGGTGCAATACTCCTGCCCATGCTCTCTCGCGTCCTCATATTCCTCTTCGCTCTGACCACCAGCGTCTCCGCGCAGATCCCGTCTGACTGGACTCAACCGTTTCCCCCGCATCGCGTGATCGCCAACGTCTACTACGTTGGCAGCGGCGATCTGGCGTCATATCTGATCACCACGCCACAGGGGCACATCCTCATCAACAGCAGCCTGGTGAGTTCTCCCGATCTGATCAGGAAAAGCGTCGAGCAACTCGGCTTCAAATTCAGCGACATCAAGATTCTGCTCATCAGCCACGCCCATTACGATCACTGCGCGGGAAGCTCGCTCATCAAGCAGTGGACCCACGCCAAATACATGGTGATGGATGGCGATGTATCTGTTGTGGAGAGCGGCGGCAAAACCGACTTCCAGTACGGCAACTCGAAGGATTCGCACTACCCTCCAACCAAAGTCGACCGGATCCTTCACGACGGCGACCAGGTGCGGCTGGGCGACGTGGTTCTCGTGGCGCACAAGACTCCCGGCCACACCAAAGGCTGCACCACCTGGACGCTGACGGTCGTCGACAAAGGCAAAAGCTACAACGTCGTCATCATCGGCAGCCCGAATGTGAATTCCGGATACAAGCTGGTGAACAACAAGGCGTACCCGCAGATCGCGCAGGACTACGAGCAGACCTTTCGCGTGCTCAAATCGCTGCCCTGCGACGTCTTCCTCGGCGCCCATGGCGGCTATTACGACATGCAGGCCAAGTACGCTCGTCTGAAGGACAGCGGCACGAACCCCTTCATCGACCCGGCAGGATACAAAGCGTACGTTGCCGACCGCGAGCAGGCTTTTCTCGCCGAGCTAAAGAAGCAGGAAGGCTCGAAATAGGCGCGGGCCTGGAAATGACAATGTGACGACATCTCAATTGCCGGGCCCCGCAACCAACCGCTACACTTGAACTTGCAGCGGTAGCGAAAGGTCAGGCAGGTCATGCTCGTAGTCATGAAGGCGCAGGCGACCCAGGAAGAGGTCCAGAACGTCTGCGCACATATTGAACAGTTGGGATTTCGCGCCCACCCCATGCCCGGCGCCACGCGCACAGCGATTGGCATCACCGGCAATCAGGGACAGGTCGAATCCGGCACTCTCGAAGAATTGTCCGGCGTCGCCGAAGTCATTCCCGTTTCAAAGCCCTACAAGCTGGTCAGCCGCGACGTGAAGGAGGACGACACCGTCATCCGCTTTCCCGGAACCAATGCCACCATCGGTGGCCGCGATCTGGCGATGATCGCCGGCCCGTGCTCGATCGAAACCCGCGAACAGGCGTTCGCCGTAGCCGAACAGGTTGCCGCTGCGGGAGCCCAGTTCTTCCGCGGAGGCGCTTATAAACCAAGAACTTCCCCCTACGCCTTTCAAGGATTGGGTGAAGACGCCTTGAAGATCATGGCGGAGATCCGCGATCGCTTTGGCTTGCGTATCGTAACCGAGGCCATCGACAACGAGGTGCTGGAACTCGTCGACCACTACGCCGACGTCATCCAGATTGGTGCACGCAACATGCAGAACTATTCCCTGCTTCGCGCCGCCGGACGCAAACGCAAGCCGGTGCTGCTCAAGCGCGGCATGTCGGCAACACTCGAAGAATTTCTGATGGCGGCCGAATACGTCATGAGCGAGGGCAACTACCAGGTCATCCTCTGCGAGCGCGGCGTGCGCACCTTCGCCGACCACACCCGCAACACGCTCGACCTCAGCATTGTGCCCGCTGTCCAGCGCCTAAGCCATCTGCCGATCCTCGTCGATCCCAGCCACGGAACCGGCAAGCGCAACAAAGTTCTGCCGCTGGCGCGTGCGGCGGTCGCCGTCGGTGCCGATGGAATCCTCGTCGAAGTCCATCACCAGCCCGACAAGGCTCTCTCCGATGGCGCGCAGTCGATCTATCCCGATCAGTTCGTGCAACTGATGGACGAGGCCAGCCAGATCGCAGCCGTATTGCGCCGCAATGTTCCGCACGGGATCAAGATGACGGAGAGCGCCGGAGCCACGTCTGCCGTCCGCTAACCTGGCTGTGAAGAACGGTCTGACCAAAAAGAACGCGAGGCGGCTGCAATTGCGCCGCCTTTTTGTTGCCTGCGTTGCGCTCGCAGTCGCCGCGCTGACTCTCACCAGCTGCCGTCGCAGAGGTTTTCCCGAATATCCCGCGGACTATCGTGAATACGCCTACGTAACCAATGGCGGCAGCAACACGTTGACCGTGCTCGATCTGGTGAACCTGCGCCAGGAGCGGGTGCTGCAGGTCGGCGTCGCGCCCACCGGAGTCACGGCGAATCCCACACGCAACGAAGTGTACGCAGTGAACTCGGCAAGCGGCACCGTAAGCGTCATCGACACCGAGAAAAATCGCGTTGCGGCCACAATCGCCGTGCACCGCAAGCCTTACTTCATTGACGTCGATAGCAGTGGCCGCCGCGCGTATGTGGCCAACTCCGACTCGAACAACGTGTCGGTGATCGATCTCGACAAGCGCCGCGAGATCGGCGCGATCGGGGTAGGTGAGGCTCCGGGGCTGGCGAAGATCTCACCCGATGGCAAGAGCCTGGTTGTCACCAACCGGGCGAGTGGCAGCGTGTCGATAGCCGACCCGAACAAGTTCAAAGTGCGCGCAGTATTTGGAGGCTGCCCCCAGGCGACCGACGCGGTGATCCTGCCGGATTCGTCGAAGGCCTTCGTCGCCTGCTCCGGCGGACACCAGGTGATGGCAATCGGGCTCGCGCGTCCCGCCAGCCCGAATGACAGCGAGCACACTGACAGATTGCTGACCTTCCTCGACGTCGGCAAAACCCCAGTCCATCTCGCTCTAAAGCCCGACGGCGGCGAAATCTTCGTCTCCAATTTCGACAGCGACTCGATCTCCGAGATCGCCACCGGAACCAACGAGGTCGGCGGCGCTTACCTCATCGGCGCGCATCCCTCGTGGGGCATCGTGACCGCCGACAATGCGTTTCTCTGGATCAGCAACTTCAATGCTGACTCAATCGGGGTCTATTCGATCGACGACGGAAAGCTCATCAACACCGTCCATGTAGGCGGAGGTCCCGATGCGCTGGCGTTTTCGACCAATGGCTTTCTATTGCTCGCCGTCGACGCACGCTCAGGCGACGTCTCGGTAGTGCGCACCCAAACCTACGCGGCGAACGGAGCTGTAGTCATTGGATCGCTCTTCACCATGCTCCCCGCCGGTGAAAAACCGAACGCCATTGCAGTCAAATCATTCCGCGTGAAATAGGACTACGCGTCCAGCGATACGCGCCTTCGGCGCAACAGCCGTCACGTATCCCGACGTACAAGAGTTCGGACGCGGTGCGCCACCATTCGGCGATCCACGGACTCAGCGCTGAACCTCAGACAGCCTCGTCTCCTCGGGTACATCAGTTGGGCTTTCGAAGTGCAGGCGATAGCCGTCCGGGTCGGACAGCGCCGTATCCCATAGACCGTTGCCCACCTGCGGTTCCGAGGCCTCGATACCGCGCGATCGCACATCGTGATAAATGGCGATAGCGTTCTCGCACTGAAACCAGATCGAGACACCCTGACCGAGTTTTCCGCCCGCCGGCATCGAGTCCAGTAGCTTCTTACCGCAGGTTTGCAACATCAAAGCGGCCCCGCCGATCTTAAGCCAGCACCACCGGATCTCGCCGTTGACGATCCATTGATTCGTTCGCGTAAACCCGAGTCCATCGACGTAGTAGCGCAAGGACCGCTCCATATCGGTGACACAAAAGAACGGGACCGCGTACTTTACATTGGCTTCAGAACTCAGCGGTGGGTTCATCGTTCCCTCACTGCTCGCGGAGCGTCTTCATCGGATCGACTCGTGCCGCTCGCCACGCAGGCGCAGCGCTTGCCAGCAGAGAGATAGCGACCAGCAACCCTGTGACCACGACATATGTCACCGGATCGAAGGCGTGCACGCCGTAAATCTGGCTGGGTATAAAGCGCGTAAGCGCCGCCGACGCACCCAGGCCGATCACCAGCCCAATTCCCGCCAGCACCAGCCCTCGCTTGAGGATCAGCTTGAGCACGTCGCCGCGTTGCGCCCCCAGCGCCATGCGCAGACCCATCTCATTCATGCGTTGCGCCACCATGTACGACAACACAGCGTACAGTCCGACCGCCGAAAGCAGCAGCGCCATCACTGCGAAAGACGATAGCAGCAGCGTGGTGAACGCGGAGTCGCCGCGGCCGTCGAGACCAGATCATCCAGCGTATGGATGTGGTAGAGCGGCACGTCGCGATTGACCGAACCGATCAGCGTACGCAATGGCGTAGAGAGCGCCACCGGATCGCGATTGGAGCGGATGACGAACGTTGGCGCCGTGATGCCGCACTGCGCAAGCGCCAGGTAGAAGGTCGGCCGCGCGTCCTTGGTCAGGCTGCGTTGCTTGATATCGCCAACCACCGCGACGATCTCGTGCATCGCTTCCTTATGCACTCCGTCGCTCAGGCCCGGCTTGATGTGCTTTCCGATAGGATCCTCGCCGGGAAAAAACTTCTTCGCAAAGCTCTCACTCACAATCGCCACCGGCGCGGATGTATCCGAATCCGTAGCGGCAAAGTCGCGGCCGCGCACAATCGGGATGCGAAGCGTATTGAAGAAGTTCGGTGTGACAATGCGGACGTCGGCTGCGGGCATTTCTCCAACCGCCGTCGGCCGGCCCTCAATGTCAAAGCCGACCCCGATGTTCGAGCCCGAAAACGGCAAGGGCCATCCGGCCGCAGCGGACTTCACACCAGGCAAAGCAGCAACCTGCGGTAGCAGCTGGTCATAGAACTGCGCGACCTTTGTGGCATATCCCTTGCTTGGAGGAAAACTCAGATCGGCAGTGAGCACGTTGCGCCGGTCGAACCCGGGATCCACAGAGAGCGTGTGCACGAAGCTGCGGATGAACAATCCCGAAGTAATCAGAAGCACCAGGCCCAGAGCCGTCTCCGAAACAACCAGCATGCTGTGCAGGCGATGCTGGCCGCGTCCAGCGGTAACGCTGCGCGTGCCGTCCCGCAGCGCCAGCGCCGGATCAAGCTTGGACATGCGCACAGCAGGGACGACTCCGAAGAGCAGCCCGGTGACCACCGACGCGAGAATCGTGAAACCCAGAACGGTGGAGTCAACCGAGAATGTATCCAGCCGCGGCAGATTCTCCGGCATAAAGCGCACCATGCTGGTCAGGAAGGCGTTCGACAGCGCGAGGCCGAGTGCCCCGCCGCAGAATGACAACACGACGGACTCGAGCAGCACCTGCCGGACGATCTCGACTCGACTCGCACCGAGAGCTGAGCGGAGCGCGATCTCCGCGCGGCGGCGCGAAGCGCGGGCCAGCAGCAAGCCGGCCACATTGGCGCAGGCAATCAGCAACACCAGCGATACCGCTGCAAACAGAATGCGCAACGCTGGCCGCGAGTCCCCAATAAGCGCTTCGAGCTCGGGCCTGACCTGCGCTCCGGTGTAAAACTTATTCGTCTCGGTATACTGCGTGGCCAGATTACGGTCGATGTGACTCAGGTCCGCGCGGGCCTGCTCAGGGGTCACGCCCGGCTTGAGCCGCCCGATCACGTCCAGCATGTGTGCGCCGCGTTGCGCGGTTACCGGCGTGTCTCCATCAGGGTCAAAAGCATCCGCGGACAGGCTCGTCCAGATCTGTGGCGCAGGGTTCTGATAGGGGAAAATGAAGCTCTCCGGCATCACACCGGCGACGGTATAGGCCGTTCCATCGAGCGTGATGGTCTGCCCGGCTATATCCGGCCGCCCGCTGAAGACCGTCTGCCACAACTGGTAGCTGAACATGGCCGTGTTCTTTCCGGCTTTCTCTTCGGCGGGCAGAAAATCACGCCCCAGCGCCGGATGAATCCCGAGAACGCGGAAGAAATCCGAGGAGACGATCTCGCCCTGTAGTACCTGCGCGCTCCCCCCATAGGTCAGTGTGTTCGTTTCATCGCGATACGAAGACATCGCAGCGAGCGAGCGATTCTGGCTGCGCCAATCAAAGAAGTCCGGATAGCTGAGGCTCTGCGGAGCGACGACCCCCGTCCTGTGGCTCTCATGCTGCAGGGACATGAGCCGGTCAGGCTCAGGAAACGGAAGCGGACGAAGAAGAACCGCATTCACCAGGCTGAATATCCCGGTTGTGGCGCCGATTCCAAGAGCCAGGGTAAGGATAGTGGTCAGGGCAAAGCCCGGGCTCTTGCGCAGTTGGCGTATCGAGAAACGAAGATCCTGTAACAAGTTGTGCATGGCAGCTCCGCCGATGAAAGAAGCACGTGGCGGGCCATCGACCGAAGCAGCAAACGCCCTGGGATCTTTCGGTTAGGGATGAGTTGCCGAAACGCCTGGGAATCGACTGTCCGGAATCGGACCTCGTTGTCCGGCCGCAGACAACCGCACAAAGCAAAATGGGGAGACGCGAGGTCTCCCCATTGCTTTATCTGCCGTTAATTCAGTGAAAATCTAGACAGGCTGAACGTTCTCTGCCTGCAGGCCCTTGGGGCCGCGCACGACATTGAACTGAACGCGCTGCGCTTCCTGGAGACTGCGGAAGCCGTTGGCGTTGATCGCCGAGAAGTGAACGAAGATGTCTTCGTTGTTGCTATCGCGAGTAATAAAACCAAAGCCCTTGGCGTCGTTGAACCACTTGACAATACCCTGTTCCATGATTGGTGTTCCTTTTGGGGGTTACAAATTCGCTTGAAGATTTCGAGGAAGGTGTAGCTGGCAAGCAGTGCTTTGGAGCATTACGTGCGATGTTAGACCCACTCAAGTACGAGCGTGCTTCTAGTATACCGTGACCCGGGCGCGGAAGTGTAAACATAACGTTACCGCGCCTCCGCAGACGCCGGTACCCGATCACTCAGTCCGCAGAGCAACGATCGGCTCCACACCCGCCGCCCGCCGCGCCGGAATCACCGACGCCAGCAGTGCCGCTAGCCCGAGCAGCAGTACAGCCGCCGTCAGCATGACCGGATCCCAGGGCTTGACGCCGAACAGCTGGTCGCTCATCAGCTTCCCCGCTCCAATCGCCGCCGGAACACCCAGAGCCAGTCCTATGCCGATCTGCGAGAATGCGCCGCGCATCACCATCTTTACGACGCTGCCGCGGTCCGCCCCCAGTGCCATCCGCAGGCCAATCTCGCTCGTCCGCTGTTCGACCGAATAGGCCATCACGCCGTAGAGTCCCACCGCCGCCAGCACCAGCCCCAGCACGCCAAACAGCGTCGTCAGTGTCGCGATCATCTTCTCCTGCTGGAAGTCCGCATCGACGACCTCGTCATACCGATCGACCCCATACAGCACAAAGTTCGGATCGATGCTGGCCAGCACCTTGTGTACCTTTTCTTCCATGTTGGAAGGATTACCCGGCGCCCAGATCACGATGTTGTACAGGTAGTGCGACCAGATTTCGCCGCTCGTGAATGCCGGATCGTCGTACGGCGTGGTCTGCGATTCCGGCAGCCAGAACATCGGCCGGATTGGATCCTTGTAGTCGAAGGTCATGTACCGCATGTCCTTCACGACCCCGACGATTTCGTACTTTGAGGAGTACTTGATCTTGTCCGGACCGAAATGCTGGCCGATCGGGTTCTGGCCCTTGAAGAATCTTTTCGCGAACGCCTCGTTGACCACCGCCACTCTCCGTGTCGCATCGGTGTCCTCCTCGGTGATCGGCCGGCCCAGCAGCATCTTTGCGCCCAGGGCCTCAAAGAATCCCGGCATCACCCGCGCCCAGCCCGCGCTCGTGTCTTCCTTGGCCCCCGGCTCCGGCCTTCCCTCTATGCGGATGCTGTCATTCCAGCTGTCCCCGGTCATCGGCGCATAAAGCGCGGGAGCCACCATCTTTACCCCGGGAATCTGACGCAGGCGGGCGTCGATCTCGCGGAACATCGGCTCCATCTGCTCCGGCTTGTAATTGCTCAGGATCGGATTGATCCACGCGATATAGCGGTTCTGCGTCTCGAATCCGAAATCCTGGTGTCTCAGGTTCATCAGGCTCCGCCCGAGCAACGCTGCCGCCGAGAGCAGCACCAGCGACATCGCTGCCTGCGCGATCACCAGCGATTTCTGCGCCCACGACCGCTGGCCGCCCACTGAACGATTCGCCCCGCGCAGCGCTTCCACCGGATCTGCGTGGGAAGTCATCCACGCCGGCGCGATCCCGAAAACCACTCCCGTCAGCACCGATATGCCCAGTGCGAAAAGCAGCACGGGCCAGGACGGCGTCGCGTCAATCGGCACGTAGTTGTTCGGGCCGCCGACCTCAACGGCGAGATGCAGAATCAGCCTTGTCCCCGCGTACGCCACGCCGATGGCGATTACTCCCCCGACGACCGACAAGGTCACGCACTCCACCAACGCCTTGCGCACCAGCCTGCCGCGTGAAGCCCCCAACGCCACGCGTACCGATGTCTGCGCGCGATCCTTCAAGCCGCGAGCCAGCATCAGGTTCGCGAGGTTCCCGCAGGCCACGAGCAAGACACATCCTGACGCGACCAGCAGCAACTTCAGCCCATCCTGGTACTGATCTCGCATGACTGCGACTCCGGCGCCGCCGGGAGTCAGGTGCAGCGTCTGCTGCTGCCAGAGTTGCTTCTCACTCGGCTGCATATCCGGAACGTGGCTTGCCAGCCAGTTATGCAGTTCGACCCTCAGCTTCGCTTCGAGCGACTTCGGATTTGTTCCCGGCCGCACTCTGCCGATCAGGTCGAGCCAGTTTCCATCCGGCCTCTTCAGCCGCGCCGTCGTCCCATCAATCGTCAATTCCGCCGTCAGCGGCAGCCAGAAATCGGGCATGCCCCACCCCGCCAACTTCGCTCCAAAGAATCCCGGCGGCGCCACGCCGATCACCGTGAATGGATGCCCGTTGATCTGATAGGTCGCACCCACAACCGAAGGATCGGAACCGTATTTCGCCTGCCAGATGTGGTAGCTCATCACCGCTACCAGGGGCGCGCCCTCCTTGTCGTCCTCATCCGTTATCAGGCGGCCGAGCCACGGCTGGATACCGAAGGTCCTGAAGAAATTTCCCGACACAAACTCCCCGTTACGCGTGTCCACCGGCGCCTGCGATCCCTCTCGGCGGACACCGAGCGCCGCATTCCCGGGCTGCAGCGCCGCCAGGTCCGTAAATTCCGGCGTGTGCGCGCGAAAGTTCTTGTACGCCTCCCACGAGAACAGCGAAAAATCCCCCTCGTCACTCGGCCCGCTGCCCTGGGTATACCCGCCCCAGTTGCAGCAGCGAACTTTGTCGCCAATCCGCCACAGTTCGTCCGGCTTAGTTACCGGAAGCGACTTCAGCATCACCTGGTTAACCAGCGTAAAAATCGCCGTCGTTGCGCCGATACCCAGCGCCAGCGTGATGACTGCCGTCGCAGTAAATCCTGGTGCCTTCCGTAATTGCCGCAGCGCGTCACGAAAATCCGCGAGCATCGTTCCCCCGAAATACTATTTTTTTGATCCTGTTCACATCTACGAGTGCACGCCGCCCGCCGTTCCGAAACAACCTAACGTCTGGCAACAAAGGACTTACGAAAAGCAACGGACATCCTCCTGTCCGCGATCAGTTTTCTTTGTTCAGATTCGGACAATTCTGATGTCCCCTTCGACTCCTTGCAGCAGAAGGCTAACGCTGAGAGCCGAATCCATTGACTCACCGAAACTCCGCCCGTACCATCAGTCAACCCTTGGGGCGTCCCCGCGCATGATTGGTACTAGCGTCTCGCACTACCGCATCCTCGAGAAGCTGGGCAGCGGCGGTATGGGTGTGGTGTACAAGGCCGAGGACACTGACCTTCGACGCCTTGTCGCCCTCAAATTCCTTCCCGACGATGTCGCCTTCGATGCGCAGGCTCTCGAACGTTTCCGCCGCGAGGCTCGGGCGGCTTCGGCGCTCAACCATCCCAATATCTGCACCATCTATGAGATCGGCAGAGACGCTGACCAGTCCTTCATCGCCATGGAGCTCCTGGACGGGGCGACTCTGACGCAACGCATCGCGGCAAAGCCAGTCGAGACCTCTGTCCTGCTGTGCCTGGCAATTGAGATTACCGATGCGCTCGATGCCGCCCACCGCAAAGGCATCGTTCATCGCGACATCAAGCCGTCCAACATTTTTGTCACTGAACAGGGGCACGCCAAGGTTTTGGATTTCGGTGTGGCGAAGATCGCGCCCCCGCGCGGCGATGCGAAAGTTTCCGGGATGCCGACCATCAGTGAACCGGAAGCGCTTACTCGACGTGATTCCGCGATTGGCACCCTCCCTTACATGTCACCGGAGCAGGTATGGGGCGAAGATCTGGATGCGCGGACAGATCTGTTTTCGTTCGGGGCCGTTCTCTATCAAATGGCGACAGGGGTTATGCCCTTCCGCGGTGAGACTTACGCGGTGATTGCCGAAGCCATTCTGAATCGCCAGCCTGTCGCGCCCGTGCGGTTGAATCCCGACATTCTCCCAAAGCTCGAAGAGATCATCACCAAAGCTCTCGAGAAAGACAAAACGCTGCGCTACCAGTCCGCGGCTGACATGCGCACCGATTTGCAGCGGCTGAAGCGGGACACAGAATCTGGCCCAAGAGCTTTGCCTTCCGAAGCCGCGGCTAAACCCGCCGCGCAGAAAAGCCGGCTGTGGGCGATAGTCTCGGCTGCCGTTCTGGCGTTCGCGATCCTGGCAGGGATATTTCTCCTGCACAACCGCAAGGCGCACGCCCTCGGTGAGACGGACACCATCGTGCTGGCCGACTTCGCCAATTCCACCGGCAACCCGGTCTTCGACGACACCCTCAAGCAGGCCCTTGCCGTCTCGCTGCGTCAATCGCCATTTCTCAACGTCCTCTCCGACGAAAAGGTAGCCGCGACACTCAAGCTGATGACCCGTCCGCCAAACACCCCGCTTACGCCCGACATTGCGCGTGAGGTCTGCGAGCGTGCGGGGAGCAAAGCCTACATCGCGGGCTCGGTCGCCAGCATCGGGAACGAATATGTGCTGGGATTGAAGGCCGTGAACTGCCAGAGCGGGGACACGCTTGCGCTGAGGCAGGCGCAAGCTGACGGGAAAGAGAAAGTGCTGGATGCATTGGGTGGCGCTGCCGCGAAACTGCGCGGCGAACTCGGTGAATCGCTGAGTTCTGTCCAGAAATTCGATACGCCCATCGAACAGGCCACGACGTCTTCATTCGAAGCCCTGAAAGCCTACAGCCTGGGTATGAAAATCTGGAACGAAAAGGGAGAGGTTCAGGCGATTCCATTCTTCAAGCAGGCAATCGAACTGGATCCCAACTTCGCGCTGGCCTACCTCCGTCTTGGAGAGGTGTACGAGCTTCTTAACGAAGTCACCAAATCCGCCGAATACCTCAATAAGGCCTTCCCGTTGCGCGACCGCGTGACCGAGCGAGAAAAGTACAACATCTCGTCCCAATACTATTACGGCGTTACAGGGGAGATCGAGAAGGCTGACCAAGTCAGCGAGTTGTGGTCGCAATCCTATCCGAGGGACGCCGAACCGCACCTGAACCTGGGTTATAGCTACGGCGTGTTCGCACAAAATGAAAAAGCAATCGCAGAAACCGTAGAAGGCCTCCGCCTCGATCCCGATAGCAGCACTGGTTACAGCAATCTGATACAGGGCTATGCTTTCGCGAATCAGTTGGGCGAGGCAAAAGCTACGTACCAGGAGGCCATCAGGCGCGTACCCGATAACGGAGGCCCGCACGCATATATGTATGGGGTTGCTTTCCTCGAACGCGACACGAAGGAGATGGAACGCCAGGCGAACTGGGCATTGGAAAAGCCGGGTATGGCGGATGTCCTGCTATCGCTTCAGTCTGACACCGAGGCGTTCTACGGCCGCCTCAGAAAGGCACGGGAACTCTCCCAGCGCGCAGTCCAATCCGCCCAACAAGCCGACTTGAAAGAAACGGCGGCACTTCATCAGATGAATGGAGCACTGCGGGAAGCGGACTTCGGCAATGCGGCGCGCGCTCAGGAGCAGAGTGCTTCCGCATTGGCCATGACGTCAGAGGTGAAGATCCTGGCGGCTCTGGGCTTTGCGCGGGCCGGCGATGCCGCACGAGCAGAGAGACTGGCTGACGAAGCGCAAAAACAGTCCCCGGTGGATACCATCCTCGTCGGCTATTGGTTGCCGACCATCCGGGCAGCCATTGAAATCGATCGCGATAACCCCGCCAGGGCCATCGAGTTTCTCAAGGCCACTCCGTTTGAACTGGGCGATGCTTCGGACTTTGAATTCGGGATAATGCTTTATCCCGCGTACGTGCGCGGGCAAGCGTATTTGCTTCTCCATCAGGGCGCCGAAGCGGCGGCGGAGTATCAGAAATTTCTCGACCGTCCCAACATGCTCGCGAACAACCCGCTCTACGTGCTGGCTCATCTCGGCCTCGCCCGCGCGAATGCATTGCAGGGACAGAAGGACAAATCCCGCGCCGCCTATCAGAACTTCTTTACCCTGTGGAAAGACGCCGACCAGGACATTCCCGTCCTGAAACACGCCAGGGCAGAGTACGCCAGGCTCCAGTGATCACGGCCCGATTTCAACTCGTTCGATGAGCGCATTTGCCGATTTTTGCGCTCATCGCGGCTGACCACGGCGAACTAACCGGTAAAATAACGCCGATGCAGCCCCAGAGTTCTGACGATATCGTCGCACTCGAGCGCGCGACGTCCGCGTTTCTCAGTGTGCGCCCACGGCTCTTCGGCATCGCCTACCGCATGATCGGCACTGCGGCCGAAGCGGAGGACATTGTGCAGGAGGCCTGGCTGCGCTGGCAATCCACGGACCGCAGCGTCGTGCGGGATGCAACGGCATTTCTTGTAACGACGACGGTGCGGCTGGCAATCAGTCTCGCCAAGTCCGCGCGTTCTCAGCGCGAGACATATATTGGCCCCTGGCTCCCGGAGCCCGTAGACACTTCTGCCGACCCTACCCTCGGAGCAGAACGTGGTGAAGCATTGGAGCTGGCGGTTCTTATCCTGGTCGAAAAACTCTCGCCGAATGAGCGTGCCGCCTACGTTCTTCGCGAAGCTTTCGACTATTCCCATCGCGATATCGCAGACATCCTTCAACTCACCGAGACGAATACGCGCCAGTTGGTCACCCGCGCCCGCAAACATGTTGCCGACGAGCGGCGAGCACAAGTAAGCTCCGCCGAACATCGCCGTTTTCTTGAGGCCTTCCTCTCCGCCGCGCAAAAGGGAGACCTCACCGCCCTCAAAGATATCTTTACCGAAGACGTCGTCTCTATCACTGATGGTGGCGGAATCACAGGAGCGGCACGCGTTCCTGTGCTTGGCCGCGAGCGGGTAGCGAAGTTCATCGCTACTTTCGCGTCACATTTCTGGGCGGATGTAACTCTTTCATGGAGACAGGTGAACGGGCAGTCCTCCGTACTCATTGCGCGTAGTGGCGCGATCATCGCAGTCGCCGCTGTGGATGCCTCGCCGCAGGGCATCAGCCAGATCCTGTGGGTCATGAATCCGGCAAAACTTAGTTCAATGGCACGATCGCTGCCCGCTTCCAGTCAACATTCGTAGTCGCAAGAATCGCGTCGCGCAAAAATTCTTGCACTAAATTTCGAAATTCAGAAAATCCCTGTCACAAACCGCTCCTCTGCCAGGTCCCTGCTGGTACATGGCCCGCTCTGCTTCAGCAACTGCTTCGGGCTATGGAGAAAGGAGTCATGCATTGAAAAAATTCCTGATGCTGCTGTGCCTCACGTCTGGCACTCTCATGGCCCAGGATGCAAAAGTCAATCCGCTTATGTCGAAGGATTTGGCGGACTTCCGTGGTAAAGAAGGCCTGATGCTCACGGTCGAGTATCCGCCCGGTGGTGCGGACCCCATCCATCGACACAATGCTTACGGATTTATCTACGTGCTCGAGGGTTCCATCGCGATGCAGGTCAAGGGTGGAAAACCCGTCACCCTGACACCTGGACAGACCTTCTATGAAGGCCCGGACGACGTTCACGTTGTCGGCCGCAATGCAAGCAATACCAAACCGGCGAAATTTCTGGTGTTCCTCGTCAAGAACAAGGGCGCTCCAGTGCTGATGCCGCTGAACTGAACGCACCAACCCACCTGAACATAACTGCGCAGAACCGCAGATCATGACAACCTTCGGGGATGATCCCCAACCCAACTGGTCCACATTTGCGGGCGACTGATTATGAAAGGGAGATTATGAAAATCGTAGTCATCGGCGGTAGTGGACTCATAGGATCAAAACTCGTCCACCAGCTTCGTGAACAGGGGCACGAAGCAGTAGCGGCATCACCCGATTCCGGCGTCAACACGCTCACCGGCGAGGGACTGGCCGAAGCGCTGAAGGGTGCATCGGTCGTCGTGGACGTATCCAATGCTCCGTCATGGGAAGACGCGGCTGTAATGAATTTCTTTGAGACGTCAACCCGTAATCTCATCGCCTATGAAGCGGCCGCGGGCGTGGGACACCACGTTGCGTTGTCGGTGGTAGGAACGGAGCGTCTGCTCGAAAGCGGCTACTTCCGTGCAAAGATCGCTCAGGAAAACCTGATCAAAGCGTCATCCATCCCCTACTCGATCGTCCGCGCGACGCAGTTCTATGAATTCTTCAAGGGCATCTCCGATTTCTCCACCCAGGGCAACGAGGTGCACCTGCCGTCCGCACTGATTCAACCTATGGCCGCTGACGACGTCGCCAGTGAGGTAGCCCGCATCGCGACGGGCTCACCGGTAAATAGTGTCGTAGAAATCGGCGGGCCCGAACAGTTCCGCCTCGATGAACTTATCCGGCGAGGTCTGGCCGCCCGCAAGGATCCGCGAAAAGTTGTCGCTGACCCGCAGGCGACTTACTACGGCATAAAAGTGGCCGAACGCGCGCTCGTCCCCGAAAAGAGCGCAAGGCTCGGCAAAACGCGATTCGACGAATGGCTCGCGAGACCTGCTTAAGTTTAGAGAAGTAAGTCGCCTCCGCTTCTCAACCGCCAAGTGAACCTTATACGCAGTGGCTCGCCAAAATGACGGGCGGGCCACTGCATTACGAGAAAAAAAGCTTGCGATGAACCAGCTTGATGGTAGGTACAAATGACAGAAAACTGCATGCCTGTGGACTGTCTCGAAGAAGTGAAAGAGGAACATGCCAGGCTACGGCTTCTTGTGCGTGAATTACTCCTGAAGAATCAGCAACTGCGCGACCAACTTGTGACCACGCAGGATAGTCTTCAGGAACTACATCCCTCTGACTCTCAGGCAGTTGTCCGGACGGCAGCTAACAGGCCCTCAACTCGATGATTCCATGTCAAGCTCACGATGTTAGAATGCCCTGTAACTCATTCATTCCGGGCTGGAAATGACTCGAGGAAACCTGGCCGATAATTTCCATCGACTCGATAAAATAGAAGTAGGCTCACTTCTGCAGACCTGTCTGGCAGCCGCGATCGCCAAGGAACCAGCTGCATGATCGAACACTCAGGGCTGGAATCGGCCCCAACTGCTTTCAAGGGAAGAATGGCCCATAACTCCCATCGAAAGAAACGGTTACAAACTTATCCAATGGAATGAATGCGTTGCAAGCCATAGCGGGCAAGATTTGTGGAATGAATGAGTTGCAAACCACAGCGAAAAACGGGGGGAGGGGGTACCCCTCGCAGCGGTCGGCAAACTTAAGATGCGCATGGAGCGAAAGAGCCTGAGCCTTGAACCAGATAAGTCCGATACAGGCCACCGGCAAAGACCTGCCCATCTCCGAAGTTACTCCGCTCACCGGGTGTTCTTTCAGGCAGCGCCAGAGACAATCTCAACCAGGGAATCGAAACAAATCGCACTGAAACCCTTCGAGGTACGAGTGCTAGAGTGGACGAAATGACTCTCTAGAACACGATCACCCCTGTCGGCCAGATTCCGGCAGCGATGCGCTTAGACCGCGGCGTCCGGATGATTTCCGGTTATCGGTGACGGCCGAATCCAACCATTCGGCGATAGCGGTGAATGCTGGAGTCGGCCCCGCCCACTCCAGTTCATCGACATTTTCAAAGAGGGGAATGTCGGTCCGGAGCGTGGCCAACGTCCGAAAGAGCAATGCGCGATCCCGCTCAAGGGCGAGTGTAGATGCCAGCCGGGCTGCATTTGTCGCGTTCACGCCCCAGTCGCGACTGTCGGCGGGAATCGATTCGAGATGCTCAAACTTCGCAAGGACTGCGGCAGCCGATTTAGCACCCCATCCGGCCAAGCCTGGGTAGCCGTCAGCGGAATCGCCGACCAAAGCCAGGTAATCGGGAATGGACGATGGCAAGACGCCAAATTTCTCTCTGACACCGCTCTCGTCATACTTGGTACCGGTTCGGCGATTCAACTGGACGACACGGGTGCCGCGAACACATTGAGCGAGATCTTTATCTGGCGTACAGATAATCACCTGTTCGACGCGCGGATCCTCTCCAGCCCTCGCCGCTGCTGCTGCGAGGGCGTCGTCCGCCTCGAACTCGATCATCGGCCAGACAACAATTCCTGCTCTCGAAAGAACATCTTCAAGCAGCGGAAATTGCGCCAGGAGATCGGGCTCGATCCCCTCACCGGTCTTGTACCCGGGCCATAGCTCATTGCGAAACGACTCGATAACCTTGTCTGTCGCCACTGCAACGTGTGTCACTCGCTGGCTGAGCATCTGGAGTATCGACGTGACGACACCGCGAACAGCTGCAACCTCACGTCCTTCGGAGTCTCGCGCGGATGGTAGCGCGTAATAGTGCCGGAACAACTCGTATGTTCCATCGACCAGGTAGACGTTCAAGCAAATGCCCCGAAGAAACCGTACCGGATGGATAGCAGCTCAATCAACTCAAATGCGGATTGAATCACTGACTCGCGAAGCCCCGGCCCTGAGATCGCTGCTTTGTTACTTGCGATCTTCAGCTGAATTGCGAGCCAGGCAAAGCCTTTTCGGATCGAAGTTTCCAATTTGCAATGAGATATTGCAAGGCTATCTCGTCATCTCGTTCGCTGGAACCGAGGCGCAGGTATAAGCGATGTGCCTGATCGATCTGATTCTACCCATTCTCGCCAGGACCAATCAGGTAACATGTGGACGCGGATGTCCATGTCTCGATGTCTTCTCAAAAGGCGCGCTATTCCTGGCCTCGTTATCGGCATTCTCTTAGGATTTCAACATCCAGGCTATTCACAGGAGCCTACACCCAGCCTGAAAGAGGCGGATGCAGATTACCGTTCTGGAGTGGCAGCCCTCTCCCGCAATGATCTGAATGCCGCTCGCGAAGACTTCACTAAAGTGGTTCGGCTTGCGCCGTCAGCGGAGCAGGGACATAGCGCGCTGGGTGCGGTTCTCGTTCGGCTCGGACACACCAATGAGGGCATTCGAGAACTTGAGAAGGCGCTTGCGATTAAGGCAAATGACAGCACTGCGCAGTTAAATCTTGCGTTAGCCCTGGAACAGAGCGGCCAGCCAGCCAAGGCCCTTCCCTGGTTTATTAAATTGGAGGCGGCTGCCAGGACCGAGAAACATCCTCTATCGACCACCGTGCTCGCCGCGTATGCTCGGTCGCTTGTCGCAACAAACCAGCTTTCAGCGGCCGCCGCGAAAATGAAAGAGGCGATAGCAGAGTTCCCGCAAAATGCCGAGTTGCATGACGAACTGGGATCAATCTACGCACAGCGCCAGGATTGGTCGAATGCGCAGCAGTCTTTCAACGCTGCACTGCAGGCAGATCCGAAGTTTGCGATGGCTCACCTACACCTGGCGTTGACGTTACAGGCGGAGCAACAGCCGGGAGCTCTGGAGGAATTCACCAAGGCATATCAGCTGGGGCCACAGAACGCGGTGATCGCTCTGGAATTTGGCCAATTTCTGGCAACCAGCGGAAATGACGCGCAGGCGATTCCGGTGTTGCGGCAAGCACTGGAAGTTGATCCAAATAATCCGACGGCGGTATATCAACTGGGCCTTGCATTGCAACGTACGAACAAAATCGACGAAGCGATTTCTTTGTTGCAACGAGCAGCGACGGCGGACCGAAATGATGCAGGCATATTGACGAACCTGGGTATGGCGCTCTGCCAGGCGCAGCGGGCCAAGGAAGCTGTTCCGGTGTTACAGCACGCCGTGTCCCTGACGCCAGATAACCCCACGGCTCACCAAAACCTCGCGGTCGCTTACATCCAGCTCAGCCAGTTTGAGGATGCGGTGAACCAGTTGCGCGAGGCCTTGAAGTTGTCTCCAGATGCTCCTCAACTCCACTACAACTTGGGGTTGGCCTTCAAGATGCAAGATGACGCCGCCGGTGCAATCCCGGAGTTCGAGGCGGCAGAGAAGCTTGATCCAACCGCACCGGAACCGCCCTATGCACTGGGATTGTTGTATCTCCAAGCGGGCCGCTATGAAGACGCTGCGCGAGAACTAAATACTTCGCTCAAGCTGCGCCCTGAGAATGGCGATGGATGGGCGACGTTGGGCAGCGTCTACAACAATCTTGGGAAGCTGCCGGAAGCCGTTTCGGCCCTTCAAGAGGCGATTCGTCAATTGCCCGACCAGCCCGATCCTCATTTGACACTTGCAGCAGTGCTGGTAAAGCAGAATCAGACGGCGGAAGCCACGGCAGAACGCAAGAAGGCCGCCGACCTCATGCGGGCAAACATGAATCGCCAGCGGGCCGAAGTTGCCTGCCATTCAGGTTACTCTCTACTCAAGGACGGCAAATTGGGCGATGCGATCGTGGAATTTCGCAATTCGTTAAGCTACGACGCAAATTACGCGGAGGCCCACCTCGGTCTGGCAAATGCTCTACAACAGCAGGGAAAATCGGTTGAGGCAGCGTCGGAGCGGCAAAAGGCACAAACACTCGATAAGAAACCTTGATTCACAGCAAGCGTAAGCGGTCGGCATCTTCACTTGTTGCATGCTTTCGCTATAATTCGTTGGCTGGACACTATGGTTTTCCAGGTTCCACTCCTGGGATAGTTTCAGAAGAATAAGCGGGTTTTACGACCGCACAGCTTATGAGTCGTTTGGGCCGACGCATCGTTCTATTGATTCTGATTTTGTCAGGAGGCGCTGTCCTTTGTGTGAGGACGATCCGCGGCGCCGAGAACGCGTCTGCGATCGAAGCGACTTCGCGGAAAGCATACGACGAAAAAATTCGCGAGACGTATGCGTTCCGGTTCGGAAAAGACGAAATATCGCTGCCCGGCAATGCCGCTGCCGTGGGCGGTGACTTCCTTCAGGCGAGTGATTTCCCAAACGCTGCCTATTGCGGCCACTGCCATCAGGAGGCATACCACGAGTGGCGCCAGGCCTTGCACTCCAATTCATTTCGCACCCCCTTCTATCGCGCCAGTGTCAATATCCTTATACGGGCCAAGGGAATCGAGTTTTCGCGCCATTGCGATAGTTGTCACAATCCGATCGGCGTTCTCTCGGGGACGCTGACCAAAGATTCCCCGCTGGACCGATCATTCGACCGAGACGGTGTGACGTGCATGACCTGTCACTCCATTCAAAGTGTTGAGTCGAAACTGGGCAACGGCAGCTTTGTGATGGGAGTGCCGGCAGTGATGGTCGATGAAAAAGGAAACCGCATTCCTGGCATTGTGCCCGACGCGGAGATCCTTGCAAACCTGGATCGCCACTCCAAAGCAGTGATGCAGGATTTCTATCACTCACCGGAGTTCTGCTCCGCATGTCACAAAGCAAACCTGCCGCCGCTGCTGAATGACTATAAGTGGATACGCGCTTTCACCGCGTATGACGAGTGGCAGGGATCAAAGTTTTCCCAGCGCAATCCTCTCACTTTCTATTCGGCTGACTTCACCACTTGCCAGAACTGTCACATGAAACGTGAGGCAATAACCCTTCCAGATTATGGAGCCAAGAACGGCACATTAGCTTCACACAGGTGGCTGGCTGGAAACACGGCTGTTCCTTTCTACTATGGCTTCGACGAGCAGCTTAACAAAACGATCCAATTTCTTAAGAGCGGAAACTATCTAAACATAGACATCTTTGGATTGAAATCGAGCAGCAGCGACACCATGATTTCGCCCCTCGGCTCGAGGCCGTTTACTCTAAAGCCAGACGAGACGGTAGACGCGTATGTCGTCATCCAAAACAAGAATATTGGCCATTCGCTTATTCCAGAGGTTCGTGATCTTTACGAAGCATGGGTTCAGTTCACGGTGAAGGACGCGGCCGGAGCAGTTATTTACGATTCAGGATTTCTAAAGCCGGATTGCAAGTTGGATGAGCGCGCCCACAGCTTCACCAATCGCCCGGTAGACATGACGGGGAACTTTGTAGATAACCACAAGGTGTGGACGATTCACTCCGTGGCGTACGACAACACTATTCAGGCCGGACGCTCGGCACTGGTTCGGTATCAGTTCCACATTCCCGAAAATGCGACGGGCCCACTTACCATTTCGGCAAGAGTCAATTACCGGCATCTCCGGCAAAGCTATCTAAATAACGTATTCGGCGAGGACCACCCTGCATATCCGGTGGTGGAAATCGCTTCAAGAAGTCGTACACTCAACCTCGGCGACAACCCAGTCACCGCGCCGCTTGCGACCGACAACCCAGACTGGATGCGATGGAATAACCTGGGCATTGGTTACCTCGATCAACTGCAGTATGAAGACGCGATGAACGCGTTCGAGCAAGTCGTCCGGCTGCGTCCCGATTACAAGGACGGCTATATCAATATTGGTGTGACTTACATCGAATGGGAGAAATACGCGGAAGCCCGAGCTCCTTTGGAAAGGGCGCTCGCGTTGCATCCTGACGATGCCCGGGCCCTTTATTATCTCGCTCTTGTGGAACGCCGGCAGAGACACTCGGAGGCTGAGGTCGCCGATCTGCAAAAGGTCGTCGCGCAGTATCCTTACTCGCGGGACGCCCGACGCGAGCTCGGCATCTCCTACTACCAGCAACATCACAGCGAACAGGCAATGGAGCAATTTAAGGCCCTTCAGGCTATCGATCCGGATGATCTCGCGGCACATTACAACCTTGCGATTCTCTATCGCCGGATGGGATTGAAGCAGCAGGCGACGCGGGAAGCAGCACTCTACACAATCAAGAGAGTTGATCCCTCGGCGCCTACATATTCCCTCGATTATCTACGCAAGCATCCCGAGATTTCGACTGAGAGTGTGCCGTGGCATATCCACAGGGACTTGACGCATGCGTCGGCGGCTGCTGGGGCTGGATTACAGTAAGGCTGAGGATGGTGATTGGTTGAATCGTCGTACATTCGTTCGCTCACTTAGCCGTACCGCTCTGGTACTGCCATTTGCAGATGTCGTTGCGCTCGCCGGGACTTGGCAGCAGGAGCCACAAACTGCACCTCAACCGCCGAAAATCGGGGCACAGGAACGCACCTACGATGCGAAACCTGCACCACCGCCGCCCGGGCCGAAATCTCCTATTGAGGGTACGCCCTTAGGAGTAAGCTTCGTTGACGCAGTGAAAGAATCCGGACTCAATGTCAAAACGATTTACGGCGGAGAATTCACAAACAAGTATCTGCTCGAAACAACAGGCTGCGGGCTTGCCTTCTACGACTATGACAACGATGGATGGCTGGATCTCTTCCTGGTAAATGGCTGGCGACTCGAAGGATTCCCTGCAGGTCAAGAGCCGCACTGTCATCTTTTCAAGAATAATCGCGATGGCACATTCACCGACGTCACGATAGGTTCCGGGCTGGAGCATAAGACCGGGTGGGGTCAGGCATGTTGCGTGGGCGACTACAACAACGACGGCCATGACGATCTGTTCGTCACCTACTACGGTCAAAACGCTCTATACCGCAACAACGGCAACGGAACGTTCACAGACGTGACGGAGCAGGTTGGACTGATTCAACCCGGACCGAAGATACGCTGGAATACAGGTTGTACGTTCGTCGATTATGACCGCGACGGGCACCTTGATCTGTTTGTGGCGAACTATGTCGACTTCGACTTGAAAACAGCGCCAAAGCCCGAAGATGGGCCTTGCACTTATAAAGGCATTCTTGTTGCCTGCGGCCCTCCTGGACTTCCCGGCGGCAGAAACATTCTGTATCACAACAATGGCGATGGAACTTTCAGCGATGTCAGCGAGAAATCGGGAATGTGGACCGCGGTAGGCACGTACGGCCTGAGCGTTGCGGCATCGGACCTGGACAACGACGGCTGGCCCGATATTTACGTTGCAAACGATTCCGCTCCGGCAACGCTCTATTTAAATCAAAAAGACGGCACATTCCGTGACATTGCTATCGAGGCCGGCGCCGCGCTTTCCGCGGAGGCAAAGCCTCAGGCAGGCATGGGGGTTTCCATCGGCGACTACAACCACGACGGAAATCTCGACGTAGTGAAAACCAACTTTGCCGGAGATACGGATTCTCTGTATACGAACCTCGGAGACGCGGCGTTTGAGGATCGAACCTATCCAGGAGGCCTGGGGGTTAATACGCGCCTTCTAGGCTGGGG
Source organism: uncultured Acidobacteriaceae bacterium (assembly GCA_963721995.1). Taxonomy (GTDB): domain Bacteria; phylum Acidobacteriota; class Terriglobia; order Terriglobales; family Acidobacteriaceae; genus Silvibacterium. The sequence continues at coordinate 91,577 of CAVRNK010000033.1, forward strand.
CGTTGGTTTCTTTGATATGGATAATGATGGCTGGCTCGACGTTCTCATGTCGAATGGGCATGTGTATCCGGAAGTCGACAGGTCAAAGGCAGATTTGAAATACGCCGAACACAAGTATCTCTATCGCAACTTGCGCAATGGGCGTTTTGAGGAAGTTACAGACCAGGGAGGACCCGGAATTCTGGAGAACGCGCCTGCTCGCGGCTGCGCCTTCGGCGACTACGACAATGATGGAGATATCGACGTCGCCGTTAATTGCATCAATGCGATACCGCAGCTCCTGCGCTGCGATTCAACCCTCAATCGCAACTGGATCAAAATCAAACTCGTTGGTGTAAAGTCCAACCGTTCTGGCATCGGCAGCCGGGTAATCGTGACGACGGCTACGGAAGCCAATGCCAGCAAGCCTCTCGTTCAAGTAGACGAGTTGCGCAGTGGCGGTAGCTATTTTTCACAAAACGATCTGCGAATGCATTTCGGATTGGAACAGGCGAAAAAGGTGGATGTGGTAGAAATTCGCTGGTTGAGCGGTCAGGTAGATCAGCTCAAGAATCTTGAGGTGAATCAGCTCTACGTGATTCAAGAGGGGGGAAAGATCCTCAAATCGGGCCCTCTGACGCAGGCAAAGACTGCCTCAAAGGCGAAGACTTAGCTGCCATCATGCCGAATAGAGCTTCAACCCTGTTGTTACTGTTTTTGGTGAGCACCGTAGCAACGCTGGCACAGTACAATGCGCCACCCGCTAAACAGGGCAATTCAACCATCCTGTCCCAGCCTGCTTGTCCGTGGCTTACAGCCGGGAGCGCGGCAAGAGCATTAGGCGATGATGTTTCGGTGAGCGTCAACACGACGAATAACCATGACGGTTCCTGCAAATTTCTAAAGCTCAAGGATTCTCGTGATTCATTACAAATTCAAGTCAGCAAAGGCAGTCTTACCGGTTGTCCTGCCGAGCATACAAAATTAGTTGGAGTCGGTAATGAGGCCACTGAGTGCAGGCTTCCGGGCTCTCACGGAGAAACCGTCGAAATGGTAAATAGTCGCGTTCGCGACGTTCACTTTAATGTGATACTCACAATCTTCGGGCAGCGAATGTCGCCAAAGTCTGCCGATGAGCCGGAGGTGCCAGTCGAGCAGATCGCCGAGCAAATAGCTGGCAGCCTCTATTGAGGAATCGCACTACCTTCGTCGGTGACAGTTAGCAGTAGCGATCCTGCTCATGCTCGTTGCAAGGCCGGCCGACAAGGCCTTCTGAACAGAGGCGAGACACTCGCCTGCGTTTTCACCACGCAATCCGACGTGGACGCGTTAGCCACCTCATCTGTGCGCCACAGCCTCATCGACATAGAGAGCGGCGATTTCCGGCGCATATTTCTCGACAATCACACGGCGCTTGAGCTTGAGGCTCGGCGTAAGCTCGCCGGAAGTGAGTGACCATTCGTCCGGGACAAGATGGAAGCGCTTAATGGTCTCAAAGTTGGCCAGAGTTTTGTTGACGCGGTCGACAACTGTTTGGTATTCGGCGACGACGCGCGGGTCGGCGACGAGTTCGCGTCGGGTCGAAGCGGTGATTCCCTGCCGCTTCGCCCACTCCTCAAGTATAACGAAATTCGGTGAGATAAGAGCAGAAGCGAACTTGTGGCGGTCGCCAACGAGCGCGGCCTGAGCAACGAGGAAGTGGGCCTTGAGCTTGTTTTCGATCGGCTGCGGGGCTATGAGTTTGCCGCCGGAGGTCTTAAGCAATTCCTTCTTGCGGTCGGTGACGTAGAGAAAACCGTCGGCGTCAAGGTGAGCGATATCTCCAGTACGAAAGAACCCCTGCTCGTCGAAGTTCTCCGGGGAGCGCGGGGGTTGCTTCCAGTAGCCCGGGAAAACGTTGGGGCCGGCGACGAGTAATTCGCCGTCGTCGGCGATTCGACAGTCCACATTTGGCAGCGGCCGGCCGACAGAACCCATGCGGTTGTGATCCGGGGTGTTGATGGCAAGAACTGGTGAGGTTTCGGTCAGTCCGTAGCCCTCGAGGATGCGGATGCCGACGCTGGCGTACCAGTGGGCGGTGTCGAGGCCTAACGGGGCACCTCCGGCGATGTAGTAGCGCACGTGACCACCAAAACCTTCGCGGATTTTCTTGTAGACAAGCGAGTTCGCAGACTTCCATGTGAGAGAGCCGGGCGTCTGGCCTTGCGCGACATCTTCCTTGTATTTGCCTCCGGTGGAGACGGCCCAGTGGAAGAGACGCTTCTTCACCGGTGATAGCGCGGCGCGGCGCTCGACCTCTTCGCGGACCTTCTCATATACCCGGGGTACGGCGACCATGATGGTCGGGCGGACGGAGGTCAAGGCCGCAGGAAGCTTGTCGAAGGCTGGGCAGTAGGCGACGGTGACGTTCTGCGCGTAGAGGGCGTAATCGAGGTGACGCGCCGTGACGTGCGAGAGAGGCAGGAAGGAGATGCATGAGTCTGTATCGAGGAAGCCGAAGTCAGCGGTGGAGTAGTTGATGTTGGAGGCGATGTTGCCGTGGGTAAGCACGACACCCTTGGGCTCGCCTGTAGTGCCAGAAGTGTAGATGAGCGTCGCCAGGTCTTCGGGACGGACGTCGTATGCGCGACGGTCGAAGTCGGTGTCGCGTTCAGTCTTGCGGGCGTCGGCGTCGCGGATGAGCGAGGAGAAGAGGACGGCGTCGGCAGTTCCCTCTTCGTCCATGATGACGATGTGTTCGATGCCGGTTTGCGCGCGGGTCTGGGCGACTTTTTCGTACTGGGCGCGCGTGGAGACGACGGCGATGCGAGAGCCGGAGTCGGCGAGCAGGACGGCGGTCTGCTCGGCGGTGAGGGTGGGGTAGATGGGGACGTCGACAGCTCCAAGAGCGAGGGCGGCGTAGTCGGTGATGGCCCACTCCCAGCGGTTCTCGCCAAGGATGGCGACGCGGTCGCCTTTGGAGATTCCCCAGGCTGCGAAGGCGTCGGCGACGGCCCTGACCCGCTGATAGACCTGGGATCCGGAGATGGGATGCCAGGCACCGGATGCGTCCTGGGTGAGGATGGCGCGTTCGCGGTTAGAGGCGGCGATGATGAAGAGGATATCGTTGAGAGTCTTGAGATTCAGCACGGCGGCTCAACTCTATCGGACGCGACAATCGGGTGCAACTTATGACGGGTACCCCCTCCCCCACCCCCCTCCCCCCTGAATTTGTAACCATTTCATTCCATGTAACTTAGATAGCAGCTAGCGCGTTCCTCATAGATTCTAAATGAGTTATGGATACCTTATATAAAACAAAGGAGATACAGGCGAGTCATTGAAAATAAACGGTTTATCGGCCCCTCATTGATTTCAAAGGATTTAGCTATCCAAAAGGAAACGGCCCGACTGGGTGACCAGCCGGGCCGTTCTATCTTCTATTTCTATTTTAGCTGGCTGGAGGAAATTGTCGGCCAAGAAAGGCAGCATTAGGGATTAGGGATTAGGGATTAGGGATTAGGGATTAGTGGGCCGGTCGAGGCTATCTCCGCAATCTACGGCAACCTTGTCGCAACGAGCACGGCGACCTTCGAGATCGTATCTCTGGACGAGGCGGAGATGCTAAAAGGAGATGCCGGGCGGGGACATATCCACATCTGGCGATAAGACCGCCAGATATGGGGCCACCAAATACCAGAATTTCAGATGCGGATCGTGCAGGCCTGATGATCTTGGTGCTGCTCCCCACTCAAGCCAAAACCGGGCTTGAATGGGCCACCCGCCCGTTCAAATCGAACGGTCCTATTCTTGTCCTCCATTCGCGAAAGCGCTACAGTCTGAATGTGAAGCTTCGCCGCGTGCGCACGTTTTTCTCGTTGTTCCTAGCCTGCCTGTGGATCACGACGGCGTCGCTGGCGGAACACGTCTTAGCGGAGTTTCCGCTGTGTCAGCCAACACACTCACCCTGCTGCCCGCAACCCGCAAACAATACCAGCGAATCCTGTCCGGCCTGCCACATCCCGGTTACGGTTGCGGCAAAAAAGACACTCGAACAGGAGCGGTTAAAGCCTCGCGCGCAGACTCGGGCGGCGCTCAATCATCGGGCCCCTCCGCCAGTTATCGCTTCACATCGTGAACTTACTGCCGGTCTCCGTTACCAGCGTACGGTCTTTGATCTCAAAGACGATTTCCGCACTTAGATCATCTCCTTTTCTGCTTCCGGTGAGTGCGCGTCGAATATGTCCAGGCGCGCGTGTCTATCCAGCAGCATCATCAAAGGAGATTTTTATGAAACTCAAAGCGCTCGCATTGGCGTTCGCGGCTGTCCTTCTCTTTTCGCTGTCAGCTCAGGCGGCGACCGTCTTCACTTGTTGCGGGAATCCTGCCTGCTGTGACGGCGGTTGCTGCAAATAACCGATAACGCCTTCGCCCGCATTCTTTCCTGGTTCAGTTCAGGAAAGAATGTGGGCCTGGCCAAGTCACGGAGCTACGGCGAGTCACTGGAAAGAGGGACTTGTCGGCACTTCATTGCCTTAAAAGGATTTAGTAAGTCAAAAGGAAACGGCCCGGCTGGATGACCAGCCGGGCCGTTCTTTCTCTATTTCTGTTTTAGGTTGCAGGAGGAAATTGTCGGCCAAGTATTTGTGGCTGCAATCCGCAAAATCGCGGTCGGCGAAGACACCCACTACCAAGAGCGGTAATTTCCCATATTGGCCAAGCAATTTTGGGACCAAACTGAAACGGGCCGCCCTCGCCTGTCAAGCAAAGCGGCCCTCTTCAGCGCTATCGGCTGCCAGCCGAAGCTGACGGGGTTCATCGTAGCACACCGTCTGCCTTCCGGTTTGGCGAGGAGTTCACCCTGAACCGAAAGGAAGAATCATAGTGATACACACAGGCAGTTCTTACAGAGCAGTTCAATCAGCGCCCCAAATCGCCTTTTCCCTCGCGGTAGTCCTCGCCCTCGCATTTTACGGTAGTGGGTCAGTTTGGATTTCCACATCTCGCTTTAGCATTGCCCACTGTGGGATCATCAAGGCATGACTGTCGGAAAGGGCAAGAGGCCGCGTGATCCCAACCAACTTGCCAAGTGGATTGTCGAGAACTCCACTGCCGAAACGCCTGCGGCTGAGCCTGAGAAACCCGTTGCGGTCCCACCTAGTCTCTCCGATTACATGGCGGCGATGGGGCGCAAAGGCGGCCAAATCGGCGGGAAACGGCGTCTGGTGACTATGACCAAGGAACAGCGCCGCAAGATCGCTGCCAAAGCCGCAAAAGCTCGGTGGAGTAAGAAGCCAAAAGGCTAGCGGCTAGGGGTGCGGCGTTCCTTGGACGCGGACCTTTTGGCGCTTGGGCGACTCTTATTCTTGCGCGTACCCCAAAATCCTCGCCATTCTCTCTTGAGTTCTCTTGCATCGTCTCGAACAGCGTTCCTGAAGTTCTCATAACTGAAGTTCTTTTTCGCCTCTCGCGCGGAAACTTCGCCTGTACTCGACATCGATACTCCTCTCTTGCTGAAGAATTATCCGATATGCCGAAAAGCTGCGCCATAAGAATCGTATTGAGCCTTCTTACATATCTTCCGACGTGTCATCGTCATCGCTACTACAGTGTGGGCAGACCACATGCCGCGCGTTCGCCGTCTGATGGAAGAAGTGCTCTAGACTGGCGGCTATAAGCAACATCATTAACAGGCAAGCACCGAGTTTCAGCAATTCAACTTTCCTTGCATAGTAGCAAGCCACAACGATTGTGAATACGAAAGCTCCTGAGCCAATAAACGCTAGGCATTGCCAAACCTGTTGCGCGATCTCCGCCTTCCATTTGTCGCCCATCCACATAACAGCGCACAGTACCACTAGGACAATTGCCGAGGCTATCATCAACACCTTGGCTCGCCCTTTTTCTCCTTGTCGCCGCTGCTTCCATTCAATCTCGGTCAGCTCCCATTCAGCATCACGAAGATGCCAGCGGGCATCGTTGACCTTTCGTTGAGCATCGTTGTCCGCAAATTCATGGCCCCGGTTCTCGCTGGGACGCCAATATTCGCGCTCCGCACTTGGCCGGAAGTAGGTATAAATTGCGCTCCAGAGGACAAGCACAGCAAGTAAGATCAAAGGCCAAATAATTGTCAGGTCAAAATCTACAACGAGGTTTCGCATAATTTCACTCACCGAGACCCAGTAGCAGGGCTTATAATCACAGGCAAAATAGAAAACCCCGCTGGCAGGCGGGGTCTCTGAGTCTTTGCACCGACAATCCAAAGATAAGGCAGGATTGTGCGCGATGCAAGATCAATCAATCAATTCCATAAACATGAAGCTTTCGGCTTCCGAAACATCTACAGTGTCGGCAGGTAAGTCCGCCAAAATTCGCCGTGGAAACCGGACCGCAATTATCGACGAGAATTGCTGTCCCGCCGTCATTTCTGAGGATGCCCCTATCTCGGGAAACTCCCTCGGCTCCGCATATTTGAAGTCGATTCCTGGGTCGGATAACACTACCGCTATCCTTCCCCCGTCACTGGTCACTAATTCGACTCTAGTGTCCTCGACTAAGCGAACTCGACAGCGCAAAGTGACTGCAAAACCAAAAAGGTTCCCTACCAGCGCCAGTTGGGATTGGTTATCTAGCCAGCCATTCATAACTAAACGTACATCTTCTGGAATCATGACAACAGCTCCCCAAAGTCTCTATCCTATACTTGACATGCTAAAGCGGCAATTGCATAATGGACAATATGAATTGCCTCGACCAAAACGCCCGCGCCCAAGTGGTTCGCTGCCTGATTGAAGGCTGCTCAATCCGGGCAACTGTCCGCATGACGGGGGCAGCTAAGAATACGGTCGTTAAGTTGCTTGGGGATATCGGTTGCGCCTGTGCCGAGTATCACAATCGGCATGTACGAAACCTCAAGGTGCGTCGGCTCCAGTGCGATGAAATTTGGTCGTTTGTCGGCTGTAAGAAGAAAAACGCCAGCCCGGAACAGAAGGCTGAAGGCTGGGGCGATATCTGGACGTGGATCGGAATTGACGCGGATACCAAGCTGGTTGTTGGTTACCTCGTCGGAGGCCGCGATTCAGGATGGGCGCATGACTTCATGGAAGATTGCGCTAGCCGTATCCGTGGCCGCGTACAGGTCACTACAGACGCGCACCGAGCCTATCTGGAGGCAGTAGAAGGCGCTTTTGGGATGGATGTGGACTACGCCATGCTCCACAAGATTTATGGCGCTCCGTCAGACGAAGAACAGCGCCGCTATTCCCCGGCAAAGTGCATAGGCTGCGACATGAAGACAATCGTCGGCAAACCCGATCCAAAGCACGTATCTACCAGCTTTGTCGAGCGCCAAAACCTCACTATGCGGATGCAGATGCGCCGATTTACGCGGTTAACCAATGGCTTCAGCAAAAAAGTAGACAATCACCGCCATGCGGTTGCGTTGCACTACATGCACTACAACTTCTGTCGCGTGCATCAATCCTTGCGCGTAACGCCAGCGATGGAAGCCGGAATTGCCGATCACATTTGGGCAGTGGAGGACTTGATTGCGCTGCTGCCAAAGCCAACTGTGCGGCCTTCACAGATCGACCAAGAGTTGTTTCGTAGGGCACTTGGACTAAGCGCTTAGGGCTCCAAGCGCTTAGTCCGGGCAGCATAACTGTAAGAATTGTTTATGTGCCGGACTTCCTCAAAGTGCTTTTCGAGTTTAGCGGTCATCTCGGCTTTCAAATCTTCCGATTCGAGATGGGCTAAATCGTGTAGCAGTTTCCACGTCGCCCGTTGCAGACCACCAGTCAACAAGTTTGGGTAAATTACCGTATCTAAGGCGTTGCTCACGTCTCCGTTATTTCTCACAATGAGTACTTCATTCTCGCCGCCACAGTGCTCGTCATAGTCAATTGCGGCATCTACAGCAAAAGAAGAAATCAAGGCTGCGTCGGCAAGAGAGACAGCATCGGGATTAGCGCGTCTGTATTGTCGAATCAAATACTTGCTTAAATAAGCTCCGCTCCCGATGCATTCATAGTCATCTACTGGGTTGAGAAGAGTCTCATGGGACACGAATAGGCGCGTCTCTCCGCGTAGCCAGATTCCCACCAAAATCTCAAGAAACACGGCTCCAGGTGTTCGGTCGGGATGTGAGTAGATATGATCCCTGTAGAACTCAGCCAGAGCAAATTCGGCGGTATCGTGGACCGCCTGAAGCGTGACGGTAGAGAAATCCATCTTCTTGACCATCTCCCAACAGGCTGCGACCGCAGACTTTGGGAAAGTGGAGTCGTCGCTGGACATGGCAAATGTCATGCAGCAGTAACCGTCACTTGAACAAAAAAATGCCAACTTGCTTTCATTAGTCTTGATCGTGGTCGAAACTTTTGTGTCAGCGCAAAAGACAATACCTTCGTCGTAGACGTATCCAATGGCGACGGTCACAGGCTTTCTCCGAGGCCGTCTCATCTTCGGATCGAGGCGACGTAACGGCTTGGGCGAAATGATACGCGGCGTTCGCATTGGAATCGATGGAGCCTTTTTTAGAAGACCGCTACTCATGCTTCACCGCCTGTGGAAATCCAAACTGACCCACTACCCATTTTACGGAACTCTTCCCACCAGCGCTCAGGCTCAAGAATTTAATACGGCCCTAATGAACAGCACCTATGAAATCTACGGTCCCAGTAGCGCGGCGCCGGGAACGACCACGTACGGAACGGTGTTCTTTCTGGGAAAGCCGATGCCGGGGTCGCCTGGGCAGTTCTACTACGTGATGATTACTGCCGCACATGTGCTGGATGAAATCTCTGGTGACACTGCGACCCTGATTGTCCGACGAAAAGATGCTAGTGGAGCATTTGTTACGTTTCCGTTCACCATCCAAATTCGCAAGGCGGGGGCCAACCTTTATACAAAGAACAAGGATGCAGACGTGGTGGCAATGTATCAGAGTCTGCCCACCGAAGTAGACCTGCACCCGGTCCCAGCCTCTTTGCTTGTGGACGATGATCGCTTGCAGCAACTGGAAGTTCATCCCGGCGACGAGCTGTTCTGTTTGGGGTTCCCGCTCGCAGCGTCTGTGCAAGGGTTCCCATTGCTTCGGACTGGAACGCTCGCGTCTTATCCGCTCGTGCCATCTAAGCAAGTGAAGAGCTACTATTATTCCTTCCATATATTTCCGGGTAATAGTGGAGGACCCGTTTACTTTGACTTCTTGGACCGCGTCTATGGCAAAGTTGCGCACTTAGCGGATTCTGAACCGGGGATCATCGGATTAGTCACTCAGCAAGTAAATTCCACTATGCCTGGATATGAAAACGCTCAGTTTGATCTCGCGGTCATCGTGCCGAGTTCCTACATCAAAGAGACCGTCGCCTTGCTGCCAGACAAACCTTGAGCAGATTTGCTCTCTAATCAATAGGGCGCGCGCACACGGTATTCACCATGAGCGCGGCCCTAGGTCTACTCCGCCACTGGTGAAGAGAGCGTCCGAATCCTGATTCTCTGGATTTCTGCCCCTATGTTATCCGCGTAGTAATTCAGGTTCCCTCTTGTCCGCCAGAAATCGGGCTTGAATGGGCCACCCGCCCATGAAAGCCGGCGCTCCGATTGCGGCTTGTGGTCCCCCGAATGTACCAGAGGAAGAAGTGAGGACTGGTTCAGCCAAACTCAAGAAACTGTCCGGGATCTAGACGCCGCGGGGCTTCCTATGTACGTAGATCGCCAGTAAAAGAATGACAAGGGGCATCGTAATCTCGGTAATAAGGAAGATGCCCGAGTTGTTTGCGGCGTGATTGCTGTTGAGAACCACCTGCCGGATGTGCCCTACTGCGTCTCCCAGCAGCCAGACCGCATTGGCAATCGCGGTTGCCAACCAAGCTGCCGCGCAGCCACAGACAAAAAATCCCCAGTACGCCGACCGTTAAATCGGCCATGCCTACTTCATATTCATAGGGACTTGTCGACCAGCCGATAGAGGCTGAGGTTTGCACGGGACGAAACACATGCGCGTAAGCCGTGAGCAAGCCCATCAACCCGACGTAAATTACCAGCAGATATAGCAAATACGTTGCCGCAATTGCCGCTCTGCTGCTTCGCCTGGATGAGGAAAGCCCCAGGTGGATCGATGCGGCCACCAACGCAAGCACTGCAAACACTACTTGAAACATTCAAGTTCTCCGGTTCGCACGGCCTATTGTAGCGGTTGGTGATCGAACCGCCGCTCCTGAATCGTCCCGCTGACCACAACAGCTTCGGCTCAATGCTGCTTTGTCGTCGAGACGGTGAGAACCGGGGTAGACCAGCAATCCGAATGGCCGGAACTAATTCCGAATGAATTCCTGATTCCTTCTTTATGGGTATCGGCGTGTACTAAATGAAGAAGTGAGGACTGGTTCAGCTTAGAGATAGTGGAAACCGCTATCCAACCCGCACGAAGGCTGTCTCGATTCCAATCCAATGGCGACTCAAACTGAAGCCGCCAGCCGGGCAAGCGATGCCGGCGAGGGTTCGCGATGCCGGGTTCGTCCCGCGACACCAGCAGACATCCCTCATATCACCGCAATCTACGGCAACTTTGTCGCAACGAGCACGGCGACCTTCGAGATAGTGCCTCCGGATGAGGCGGAGATGCTGAAGAGATGGCGCGCGGTGCGGGAGCGTGGGCTGCCGTACCTGGTGGCGGAACTCGAAGGCTATGTGGTGGGCTTTTGCTATGCGTCGCAGTTCCGCCTACGCGAAGGCTATCGCTTCACGGCCGAAGACTCGATTTATGTGCGCCCGGATTGCATCGGTCACGGTGTGGGCAAGGCGCTGCTGGCGGAGCTGATCGCACAATGCCGGAAAAAGGGCTGCCACTCGATGGTGGCCTGCATCTGCGGAGTGAATCCCGCATCTCTGGCGCTGCATGCTTCGCTGGGATTTCGGGAGGTGGGTTTGTTGCCCGACGCAGGGTACAAGTTCGGGGAATGGCTGCGCATGTCGATTATGCAGCGGCTGCTCTAAATAGACAGGCCGGACACCCATCCCTCGGAGTGAGGAATGGAAGTCCGGCTGAACTATTTTCGACTACTTCTTGAGCGATGCCATGTCGATCACGAAGCGGTATTTCACGTCGCTCTTGAGGAGACGGTCGTAGGCTTCGTTGACCTGCTGGATGGCGATCGTCTCGATGTCGCAAACGATGTTGTGCTTTCCGCAGAAGTCGAGCATCTCCTGCGTTTCCCTGATGCCGCCGATGATGGAGCCGGAGAGACTGCGGCGTCCGAAAAGCAGACTGAAAGCTGAGACGGGAAACGGCTTCTCCGGGGCTCCGACGAGAACCATGTTGCCGTTGACGCCGAGAAGGTTGAGGTAGGCGTTGATGTCGTGGTCGGCGGAGACGCAGTCGAGGATGAAGTTGAGGCTGCCGGCGTGCTTCTGCATCTGGGCAGCGTCTTTCGAGATGACCACTTCGTCTGCGCCGAGACGCTTGCCGTCTTCGACCTTGTTGGCCGAGGTGGTGAAGAGGACGGTGTGAGCGCCGAGCGCGTGGGCGAATTTGACGCCCATGTGGCCGAGTCCGCCGAGGCCGACGATTCCCACTTTCTGGCCGGGCCCGACTTTCCAGTGATGCAGCGGCGAGAAGGTGGTGATTCCGGCGCAGAGCAGGGGCGCAGCGGCGGCGTGATCGAGGTTCGAGGGAACTTTGAGGACGAAGGCTTCGTCGACGACGATGCTCTCAGAGTAGCCACCGTAGGTGACGCCTCCGGAGTGCTTGTCGGGGCCGTTGTAGGTGAGGACGGGAACCTTCTCGCAGTACTGCTCGAGTCCGCGCGTGCATTGCGGGCAGACGCGATCGGAGTCGACCATACAGCCGACGGCGACGATGTCTCCCTTCTTGAACTTTGAGACAGAGGAGCCGGTGGAGGTGACGCGGCCAAGGATTTCATGGCCGGGAACGACGGGGTAAACAGTAGGCATCACGCTTTGCCATTCGTTGCGGACCTGGTGAAGGTCGGAGTGGCAGATTCCGCAGAAGAGGATTTCGATGGCGACATCGGATGCAGTGGGGGTGCGTCGCTGAATGGTGTGAGGGGCGAGCGGCGAGGTTGCGGACTGGGCAGCGTAGGAGCGTGCAGCGGTAGACCCGGTGTCAGACTGGGCCGCGTGGGCTGGGGCAGCTGTAGACATGGTTTCCTCCTGATGGACCATCCGGTCACAATCTTATGAGACCGCGAGGTAGGGGTCTACATCCATACACAGAGCTGCCTGTTTCTTGCCTGATCCTGCAAAGCAGGGTTGGGCCGGGCAGGCTGTGTGAGAGGTGTGTGAATAACGATGGACGCGCACGAGAAAAACCGGCGAAGGATGGTGGAGCTTCTGGAGCAACTGGCGACGTTGGACGGTACCCACGAATCGCCGGTGGAAGGCGTGAAGTTTCTTCGCTCCAGGTGCTCGCTGGGACGCATTCCGGTGATGTACGAGCCGTGCATCGTGATCGTGGCGCAAGGCAGAAAGCGCGGCTATCTGGGAGATCAGCGATTTGTTTACGATGCCCGCAATTACCTGACGCTGACGGTGCCTTTGCCCTTTGAGTGCGAGACGGAGACGGCCGCGGACGGGCCTTTTCTGGCGATCGCGGTGCGCATCGACCTGGCCCTGTTGAGCGAGCTGGTGATGAGGATGGGAGCGCAACGCCGCGGTGAGGAGTCGGCTCCGAAGGAGTCGAGCGTGACGGCGACTCCGATGGATGCGGCGCTGAGCGATGCGGTGGTGAGGCTGCTGGAGTCGATGCAGGCTCCCGTAGATGCGGCGGTGCTGGGGCCGCAGATTCTTCGCGAGATTGTTTACCGGGTGCTGCGGGGGCGGCGCGGCGGAGCGTGCAATCGCTGATGCAGATGGACCCGGCGCGTATACAGGTGCATCGGGTGATGCATCGCATGCATTCGGAATACGCAAAGCCGTTCGACGTAACGAGAGCGGCTACCGATGCAGGAATGAGCGTGTCGGCGCTGCATCACCACTTCAAGACGATGACGGCAACCTCGCCGCTGCAGTATCTGAAGTCGGTGCGGCTGCACAAGGCGAGAATGCTGATGGTGCAGGAGTCGGTGGGCGCGGCGATCGCCGCGGAGCGCGTGGGTTATGAGAGCGCATCGCAGTTCAGCCGGGAGTTCAAGCGGCTGTTCGGGATGTCTCCCGTGCACGAGACGGAGCGGCTGAGGGCGATGTTTGGCGCTGGCAATCTGCGGGTGAGCGGCGCGGTTCTGAGCAGCGGCGTGGCGGGGTGAAAGGTAGTCAAAGGCATCGCTCCGATTTCGCTCTGGCGCGTGACATACCGGTGTAGCGACAGTAGAATCCTGTGGGCTCGGTGACAGAGCTGTTGAAACTACGCCAAAGAGGCCGCCGAGAACCTGCCGCATCTCCCCAGGAGCCTGACAATGGAAACATTGATGATTGCCCCGCCGCCGAGGCCGGGAGCACCTCCGCCGGCGCCGCCGGTGAATGTCAACGGTCTGCCGCTGGGATTCGATATCTACCAGAGCAACGGGCCGGCCCACGTAACAGTGGCGGATTTCCAGGCCCTGAAACAAGTCGGAAAGATCTTCGGCATTCACAAGGTGGCGCAGGGGGGCATCGATGCTCACTTTGACGACCGCTATCCTCTTATTCGCCAAGCGGGACTCATCCGAGGCTGCTACGACTTCTTCGCTCCGCAGAGCGTAGACCCGCAGGTGACCCTGCTTGTGACTCACGTGCAGCGGCTGACACCGGGCGACCTGGCTCCTGCGCTTGATCTGGAAGACGGGAGCGGGGCGCTCAACGCAAAGTATCACTACAGTTCCGGCGCGGCCGGCAGGCAGAACCTGTTCAACGATGTGATGGCGTGGCTCAACGGCGTCGAGAAGCAGCTGGGGCGGGTGCCGATTATTTACACCGGCGTGATCTGGCGGGAACAGTTCAGCGCGGCGAATTTTCCCAATCTGAAGGATATGAATGTGTATCCGCTGATGACAGCGCATCCGCAGTTTGCGGCTCCGAATCCAACGGCGACGGGCGAGATCTTGCACGGATGGTCGGACTACGCGATCTGGCAGTATGCGGAAAACAAGAAAGCGGGAGCGCAGGGTGCTCAGCAATGGGGCGTCAATCCTTATCTTGAGCCGGGGACGGCAACATTCGACGGAATCGACTACGACGCTTACAACGGCACGATCTGGAGCCTTCGCGGCCTGGCCGACATTGGGCGCCCGGGGGTTGCGCTGAATGGGACCGATCCGTACATCGCCCACTCGGAGATTGATGGACATATCCATTTGATTGCCCGACCGAGCGGGTGGACAGATACGGATCTTGGCGCATCGGGTAGCCTGGCGGGCGGCGGCGAAGATCCGGTGCTGATGGCGTCGGGGGGATCGCTTTATCTGTATTTCCGGTCGGAGGGGCACCTGATCGAAGCGGTGCTCGCGAGCGGAAGCTCGAACTGGGACGCGAACCAGATCGAAGAGGCGAACCTGATTCATGATCCGCGCGTGGCGCTTGATGGAGACAAGCGGTACGCCGTGTACTGGGCGGACGATGACGACTGGCACCTGATGACCTTCGATGGGAGCTGGGCGGGGTCGGGTGGGATTTTGCGCACGGCACAGCTGGGGGCGTCGACGGGGCAGCCGACGGTGTATGTCACGGGCGGCGTGGCTCACGTTGTGGGGCGGGTTGACGGGGACGGCGACCTTATCGATGCTTGGCCGGATGGGAGCGGCGGCTGGAGACACGACAATGTGAGCGCGCTGGCGCGGGATCTTGCTCCGGCACTGCCTGCGGCGACGTACTCGCCTTGTGCGTATGAGACTTCGGGTGGAGTCGGGATCGTTTTTCGCGGAGTGGGCGGGCATTTGTGGCTGGTCAATCGCAGTGACAACTCGCCGACCGATCTGACGGCGACGACTCAGGCACCGATTGCCACGGGACATCCTTCGTGTTTTGTGTTGCAGGACAAGCAGCATATTGTGTTTCGCGGAGTGGATCGGCTGATCCAGGAGATCTGGCTGGAGAGCGGAAGCTGGCACCTGCAACAGGTGTGTGATGCGACAGCAGCTGCGGAGCCAGTGGCTACGACGAATGGGACGATTGCGCTGGTTGGGTTCCGAGGCTCGGATGGAACGATCTATCAGTCGCAGTTCGACGGCAGCGGCTGGAACTGCGGGCAGACTGCAACGGTGACATTACCGACGCCCACACCAACACCCTCGCCTACTCCTACTCCAACGCCTCATCCGACGCCGACACCAACACCAACACCAACACCAACGCCTACTCCAATAGCAACGGGACCAACGCCGACGCCGACTCCAATAGCAACGGGGCCAACGCCGACGCCGGGCAGCGGAGACATCGGCACGGCGGCGTTCTCTCCAGCGGAGATACCAGCGTATCGAGCACCGGCGGCACTTCGTCCGGGCACGCGTGCGAAGGGTAGCGCAGCAGGTTCTGCGACAGCACCGCCGCCATCGGAAAGCAAGGCGACAGCCGTGGTGGGTGTGGTGGGGCTCGCAGCTCTGGTTGGAATGGTGGCAGCGGCAGCGGTGGTTGCGATTGTGGCGATTGCGAAGGATGACAAGTAAGGACGGAGCCAGTGAACGCCAGCGGGAGGCCAGTTAACGCCCGCGGGAGGTTTGAGCAGTCTTCTCAATCGACTCACATGCGCTTCGAACAAGTCGGGCCGAGGGCGGCCGGTTGTGCTATTCTCGCGACGTGTCAGCTGTGTCAACCGCTGCATCGGCGCGCAATCCGGAGACTCCCCGGCATTCGGCGATGGTGCGCGTGACGCACTGGATCACGGTCTTCTCCTTTTTCGCTCTGCTCCTCAGCGGCACCCTGCTCGTGTTCTCGCACCCGCGGTTCTACTGGGGTGAGACCGGCAATGTGAACACGCATCCGCTGTTCACGATACCGATTCCTTCTTCGAGGGATACTGTTCCCACCGGCTACGGCTACGTGCTGCCCGACCACAACGGCCCGAGCCGGGCTCTCCACTTTCAGGCTGCCTGGGTTGCGGTGCTGACCGGCTTCATCTACGTGATCGCGAGCCTTTGGAATGGACATTTACGGAACAATTTATTTCCGGCGCTGGGAGAGAGGTCGTGGAGGGCGGTGTGGGCGGTGTTCGCGAGGTATTTTCGGCGCGCGCCGGCGGACGCGGCGGAAGCACACTCGTACAATGTTGTTCAGCGGATTGCGTACCTGTCGGTGATCTTCGTGCTTTTCCCGCTGGTGATCTGGACGGGGCTCGCGCTGTCTCCGGCGTTCGATTCCGCTGTTCCGGCGGCGGTTGACCTGCTGGGAGGGCGGCAGACGGCGCGGACGCTGCATTTCTTCGTATCCGTGCTGCTGGTGCTCTTTGTCGTCGTGCACGTGGCGATGGTGGCGCTGGCCGGGTTCTGGAGCCGCATGCGGGCGATGATCACGGGACGGACGGCGGCACCGCAGGAAAGCGGCGTCGAAGAGAGCACCGCTGGAAGGTAGGAGCGCATATGGGCAAAATATCTCGTCGCAAGCTGATCACCGGCGGCCTTGCCGCCACGGCCGGTGTGTCGGGGCTGGCTGCTGCTGCGGTTCTGAGCAAGCGGTACGGACTGGTCCCGCCGGATTGCAAGGGAATTTTCGCTCCCGGCGAAACGCTGACCTACGCCGCGCAGCGGCTCCTGACGACGCACTCGCTGGCGCGGGAGTTCCCGCGCAGCATGATTTCGAAGACGCCATTCGCGAATGAGACGCCGCATTTCAACGATGCGTTCAAGCTGCATCAGGCGAAAGGATTTCTGGACTGGCGGCTTGATGTGGATGGAATGGTGGCTCATCCCACATCGTTTTCAGTGCCGGACCTGAAGAGCCTTCCCTTCCGCAGCCAGATTACCGAGGTGGCGTGCGAGGAGGGCTGGTCCTATGTTGCGGAGTGGATCGGGATGCCGCTGGTTGAGGCGCTGAACGCGGTCGGGGTGCTTCCGCAGGCGCGGTATATCGTGTACTTCTCGATCGACCCCGACTGGTGGGACAGCATCGACATGGCGGACGCCCTGCATCCGCAGACTTATCTCACGTGGGGCATGAACGATGGCGATCTTCCCGTGTCGTTCGGGGGACCGCTGCGCATGCGCGTGCCGAGGCAGCTCGGCTACAAGAGCGTGAAATACATCACGCGTCTGACGGCTACAGACAATCTCAAAGGCTTCGGGAAGGGGCTGGGCTCGCCGGAGCCGGAGAGCGGCTACGCGTGGTACGCGGGCATCTGAAAGCCAGGCCTGATGTGATCAGGACTGGGGTTTCGGGGTGAGGCGGACGAAGCGCGGGGCAAGCTCGTCCCACTTGGAGAGCAGCCACCAGGCGCGGGTGCTGAAGGTCTTATCGGCGTGGAGCTGGACGAGGCCGTGGATGGCTTCACGTGCTTCAGCGTCGAGGGTTTCGTATTGCTCGGCCTTGAGGAAGTCCTCGTGGTAGAGGACGTCGCGCATGAAGCTGCCGTCTTCGTCGAAGACCCAGGCGAGGCCGCCGGTCATGCCGGCTCCGAAATTAAATCCAGTAGCCCCGAGGATGACAGCGAGACCGCCGGTCATGTATTCGCAGCCGTGGTCGCCGACGCCTTCGACGATGGCCAGGGCTCCAGAGTTGCGGACGGCGAAGCGCTCGCCGGCGCGGCCGGCGGCGAAGAGAGCTCCGCTGGTGGCTCCGTAGAGCGCGACGTTGCCGAGGATGACGTGCAGCTCGGACTGCAGTGCGGCACGGCCTTGTCCGCGAAGGATGATCTCGCCTCCGGAAAGGCCCTTGCCGACGAAGTCGTTGGCGACACCCTTGAGGATGAGCTGCATGCCGGGAACGGCGAAGGCTCCGAAGGACTGGCCGGCTACGCCGGTCATCTTGAAGACCAGCGGATGCGCGGCAGGCGGGGCGCCGTTGGTGTTGAGCAGGGCGAGTTCGCCGGCGAGGCGCGCGCCAAAGGTGCGGTCTTCGTTGGCGATGAGGGCTTCGTGAATGTAAGGCTCGCTGGCTTTGAATGCGGCGAGAGCCGGCTCGACCCAGGCGTCGTCGATCGGGGGGTGATCGGTGGGGCGGTTGTTGCGGCGGCCCTGCCAGCTTGTTTCACCGATGGGCTTCGCGGCCAGCACGGGTGCCAGATTGAGGGCGCCGTCGAAGCGGACTTGTTCCAGCAGATCGGTGCGGCCGATGGCGGCTTCGAGCGACGGGAGTCCGATCTTCGAAAGCAGGACCTGCAGGTCGCGGGTGAGCTCTTCAAAGAAATGGACAACGTGCTCGGGGCGGCCGCGGAACTTGGCGCGCAGCTCGGGCTTTTGTGTCGCGATGCCGGTGGGACAGGTGTTGAGGTGGCACTGGCGGGCCATGTCGCAGCCGAGGGCCACGAGGACTGCGGTGCCGAAGGCGTACTCGTCGGCTCCGAGGAGCGCAGCGATGACGATGTCGCGGGCGGTGCGAAGGCCTCCGTCGCAACGCAGGCGGACGCGGCCGCGCAGACCATTTTGTAACAGTACCTGTTGCGCTTCGGCGAGGCCGAGCTCCCAGGGATTGCCGGCGTACTTGATGCTGGAGAGCGGCGATGCGCCGGTGCCTCCCGCATGGCCGGCGATGACGATGTAGTCGGCGTAGGCCTTGGCGACTCCGGCGGCAACGGTGCCGACTCCGAACTCGGAGACGAGCTTGACACCGATGGCGGCGCGGGGATTGACGCGCTTGAGGTCGTAGATTAGCTGCGCCAGGTCTTCGATGGAGTAGATGTCGTGGTGCGGCGGCGGCGAGATGAGCTGCACGCCCGGCTGGGCGTGGCGCAGGCGAGCTATGAGCTCGGTGACCTTGTGGCTGGGGAGCTGGCCGCCTTCGCCAGGCTTGGAGCCCTGGGCGATTTTGATCTCGATCTCCTCGGCGTGCATGAGGTATTCGGTGGTGACGCCGAAACGGCCCGATGCGACCTGCTTGACCTTGTTGTTGAGCAGGTGCGAGGGCGTGGGATTTCCCAACAGGTTGAGGTTGACGTTGGGCTGGTAGACGGCGGGGTCCTCGCCGCCTTCGCCGGTGTTGGAGCGCGCGCCGATCATGTTCATGGCGGCGGTGATGGTCTGGTGCGCCTCGGGGCTGAGCGAGCCGAGAGACATGGCGCTGGCGATGAAGCGCCGGTACATGTGCGCCGGGGGCTCGACGTGTTCGAGTGCGAGGGGCGCGCCGGCGGGACGGATTTCGAGCAGGTCGCGAAGGACGGTGGGTTCTTTTTCGACGGCCTGCGTGGTGAAAGCAGACCAGGCTGCGGCAGGGTCGGCTACGGCGGCGACGCCGCGGGCACTGCCGACGACGGTCTGCAGGGCCTTGACGGTCTGCGGCTGCCACGAATGGGGCTCGGCCTTGTCGGCCTTGCGGAAGCGGACCCATCCGTAGTCGGGAAGATCCTTGGTGATGGTCACGATGGGCGCGGGCGTTCCGTCTTCGGAAGGCTCGGCAGGCGGATGCTGGCTGTTTGCCCAGACCTGGCGGATGCCCGCTTCAAGCTCGGTGAAGCCGATGCCGCCGAGTGGGGCGGGTGTTCCGAAGAAGCAGCGGTCGATGACTTCCTGGCTGAGTCCGAGCGAGTCGAACAGGTGCGCGCCGCGATAGCTGTCGACCACGGAGATGCCCATCTTGGACATGATCTTGGCGAGGCCGAGATCGAAGGCGTGGAGGAGATTGGCTTCCCCCTTCTCTGGGTTGATGCTGCGGGCGGTCTCGAGCGCGAGCCAGGGACAGACAGCTCCCGCGCCCATGCCGAGAAGAACGGCGGCGTGGTGAAGGTCGCGGCAGTCACCGGCCTCGACGGCGAGTCCGACGAAGGTGCGAACTCCAGCACGAACCAGGGCGTGATGGACGGCTCCCAGGGCGAGCGCCATGGGGATGGGGATGTTCTGGTCTGCATTCGCGGGAATGCGGTCAGTGAGCAGCAGAACGGCGGCTCCTCCGCGCACGAGGTCGATGGACTTAGCGCAGAGGTCATCGAGGGCCGTGGTCAGGTTGCAGGCGGGGTTGAAGACGCACTCGAGCACGGCAAGCGGCAGGTTGCTGGCGAGGCCGTGCCGGCGGGCGTGGAGATCCTGCATCTGGGCGAGCGAAAGAAATGGCGACGACAGCGAGAGACCGGGGAGCGGCGAGCGCTTGTCGAGCAAATGGGGCCACGGGCCGAGGCGGGTATGCAGTTGCACGACGCGGGCTTCACGGATGGAGTCGGTCGGCGGATTGGTGACCTGGGAGAAGCGTTGCCGGAAGAAGGCGTAGACGGGCCGGGGCGAACGCGCGAGCGGGGCAAGGGGCGTGTCGTCGCCCATCGACCACACGGCGTCTTTGCCTTCGGCCGCCATGGGCTTGAGGATCATGTTCACGTCTTCGCGGGTGTATCCGAAGGCGAGCTGCAGACGCTGGAGCTCGGCGGCTTCGAGAAGCGGCCCGGGGACGTGATCGATGAGCGTGCTTTCTTCGAGTAGCTGTTCGTAATCGGGCGCGGCGGCGTCGAAGATGGCCTGGATTTCTTTGTCTTCGAGCAGGACGTGGTCGTCGAGGTCGGCGACGATCATCTGTCCAGGGCCGAGGCGGCCGCTATGGATGACAGTTTCCGGGTCGAGGTCGACAAGGCCCGCTTCAGAGCCGAGAACGACGAGCTTGTCTTCGGTCACGAAGTATCGACAAGGGCGCAGGCCGTTGCGATCGAGGACGGCACCAACGAGACCGCCATCGGTGAAGGCCACGGCAGCGGGACCATCCCAGGGCTCGGCGCAATCTCCTACATAGGAGAAGAAGGCGGAGCGGTCGAGATTTCCGGCGGGCTGGATGAGCATGCGGACGGCCTCTGCGACGGTGCGACCGTTGCGGGCGAGCAGTTCCACGGTTTCGTCGAGGCTGGTGGAGTCGGAGCCGTTCTTGGTGAAGACAGGTTCGAACTCGGGCGGGAAAGTCGCGGCGCGGGCGTCCATGCGCGCGCGGTTGCCCCAGACGGTATTGATCTCGCCGTTATGCCCGAGCATGCGCAACGGCTGGGCGCGGTCCCAGGAGGGCGCCACGTTGGTGGCGTAGCGCTGGTGGAAGAGCGCGAAAGGCGTGGTAAACGCGGGGTTCGAGAGATCGGGGTAGAAGTCGGCAAGGAAGCGGCCGGCGCACATGGCCTTGTAGACCATGTTGGAAGACGAGAGAGAGCAGACATAGCCCTGAGCGCCGCTGCGCTCGAACTGCTTGCGGGCGAGGAAGAGGCGGTGCGGGAGGCGCTCCGGGTCGTCGGTGGTGATGAGGACGTGGCGGATTACCGGCAGCGTGGAAAGAGCGATCTCGCCGAGGATCTCGGGGCGAGTGGGAACGTCGCGCCAGGCGAGGACGGTGAGGTTCTGCGCGGCGAGCGCCTGCTCGATTTCTGTATGCGACTCGGCGGCGTCGGAGGGAAAGAACATTACGCCGACGGCGAACGGCTGCGATGCGTCGAGAGACGAGCCGGTGGATACGAGCAGGAAGTCGCGCGGGATGGCCGTAGTAATGCCAATACCGTCACTCGACTTGCCATCGGCGGCTACAGCGCCGCGGTGCTCGAGGCGCGCAAGAGCGGTAAGTGCTTTCTCCAGAATGTCATGCGACGGGATATTGGTGAGAGTAGCAACAAAGCCAACGCCGCAGGATTCGTGCTCGAAACGGGGATCAAGTAAGCCGCCCGCAGACTTGCGTGGGCGCTTCGATGACAGCGGGGAATTATTAAAATTTATGCAGCCCATGAGCTACTATACGACCTCCTTATTTGGCTGGCATCAATAAAGTGCAGTGGAGACGCGGCCCTTCCGCGCTCTATAAAAAACTGCGATAGACAGTATCAGGAAAAATTATTGTGCCCGCCGCTTGACAGCGGCGTCTCGTATATTTATACATTTAATTGCATGTTTATGCACGAGGCGCGGCTATATTTTATCGGCTGCGAATTTTTATTTTGACGAAATACGACCGGCACAATGCGATTCGGGAGCTCGTGGCAACAGCCAGCGTGACCAGCCAGGATGAGCTGCGCCGCAAGCTGGTGCGCCGCGGCTTCGACGTGACTCAGGCTACGGTCTCGCGGGATATTCACGAGATGCGTCTATATAAGGGCCCGAATGGCTATGCCCTTCCCAACGGCGTGAACGCGGACGAGGAAGACGATGACATGCCGTCCGCCCAGGATGTGCTGGAAAGCTTTGGACTGAAGGTAAAACAGGCACAGAACCAGCTGGTACTGATCACCACCAACGGCGGCGCGCAGCCGGTCGCGTTGGCGATTGATCACGAGGACTGGGACGAAGTTGTGGGCACGATTGCGGGCGATGACACGGTGCTGATTATTTGTCCGGACCAGAAGCGGGCTTCGCAGTTGCGGGGACGGCTGGAAGAGATGATCGGCTAGGACAGGGATTAGGGAACAGGGATTAGGGATTAGATGAAAGGCCAAGTACAGACTGCGGTGATGGGAGTGAGTGGCTATGCCGGCATGGAGCTGGCGCGGCTGCTGCTGCATCATCCCCGGCTGAAGGGTGTGCCGCCGGTGTTTCTGGGGCGGACTGATGCAGCCTCGGAAGCTTCGCTCACAG